>NZ_LR134350.1:2400000-3148934 GCF_900637165.1 Actinomyces howellii
CGAGGTCGCCGACCACGCGGTCGCGCTGCCCTGGTCCCCTCCGGCCGTCACCGAGGCGTGTGAGCGGACGGTCGGGTCCATCGCCGAGCTCATCGACTCACTCCTGGAAGGCAGGTGACCCGCCATGGCCCGTGACATGGGTGCCAGGGTCCGTGACTGGTTCAACGGCGGCGACCCTCAGGGGCGTCGCAAGGTGGCCGCGTGGGCGCGCGGCTACGACGACCGCCGCCCCGAGGGCTACACCTTCGGGATGATGGGGCCGGCCCTCGGCCTCTCGCTCCTCGCGGCCGTCCTCTACCCCCTGACCAAGGGGTACGGCTCGGTGGTCGCGCTGGCCCTGGCGGCCTTCCTCCTCTTGGGCCGTCAGATGATCGAGCGTCAGGTCGCCGCAGACGTGTCGGACCTCGTCGAGGCCGAGCGGCAGTACGGGCGCACCCGCAACCCCGAGTACCTCGACTTCGCCGAGCTGCGCGCGGCGGGCATGCTCGAGGACAACAAGATGCTCACCGCACCCACCCGCCAGTGGCTGGGCGAGAAGGTCGAGTGGGCGCGGCGGGAGAAGGCCCGCACCGAGGAGCGCGCGGCTGCCGGTGCCACGCAGGCGGCCCGCCCGGGGGCTGGCAGTAAGACGGAGCCAGGACCCCTCGCGGGCGGGTCCGGGCAGGCCGGGCAGGACGCGCTCACGGAGCAGGACGCTCAAGCGCCGGGCGACGGCGCGCACGACACCGCCGAGGAGGCGCTGTGAGCCCCAGAAGCCCCCGATACGTGAGAGCCGTCCTGTGGGACATGGACGGCACCCTCATCGACTCCCAGCACTTCTGGGACGAGGCCTTCGAGCGCCGGTGCCTGGCCAGGGGCGGCACCGTGACGCCCGAGCAGGTCACGGAGCTGACGGGCACCTCGATCCGCAGGACCTACGAGCTCATCGCCGCCACCGGCGCGACCCGCGACGCCGACGACCCTGCGACGGCCGAGGTCTTCGCTGAGATGGCCGCCGACGTGCGGACCGCGGTCACCCAGTCCCCGCCGATCCTGCCCGGAGCCCGGGAGATCACCTCGACGCTCCTTCAGGCGGGCCTCGCGCAGGTCATCGTCACCCAGTCGCCCAGACCGATCGTCGAGGCGGTCGCCCACGCCCTGGGTGACGTCTTCGTCGGCCTGGTCACCGGCGACGACGGCCTGCCGGGCAAGCCGACGCCCGCCCCGTACGCGGCCGCCATGGAGATGCTCGAGCTGAGCGCCGACGAGTGCGTCGCCGTGGAGGACTCGGCGACCGGCGCGGCCTCCGCGCGCTCCAACAACCTGCGCGTCATCCAGGTCGGCGGCGACAAGCACTTCCCCGCCGACCCGGGTCTCACGGTCGTGGACAGCCTCGCTGCCGTCACCCCCCACCTCCTCCTGTGGGCCGAGCCCTGAGCCCGGGACCGCCCTGAGCCCGGAACCGGGGTGCCGGGAGGGGGGGCGGTCACTCCCCGGTGAAACGGTAGACGTTGGTCTCCCGCTGCTCGAAGCCGGTGCGCCGGTAGAGGCGGTTGGCCGCCTCCCTGCTGGGCCGGGAGGTGAGGTCGACGGTGCGGGCCCCCAGGGTCGCGGCGTGCGCCACGGCTGCCTCGACCAGCGCCCGTCCGGCTCCGTGACCGCGGGCGGCGGAGTCGACGACGACGTCCTCGACCCAGGCGCGCAGGCCGGTCGGGATCGTGAAGGTCGCCAGCGTGAGCATGCCCAGGATCGGCGTCCGGCCCTCGGCGTCGGGCTCGTCGGGGCGGAAGACGAAGAGGTAGACCCCCTCCTGGGCGACGAGCGCCTCGCACTCCTGCGCGGTGAGCGCCGGTGCCGAGCGGGACAGCTGGGGGATGAGGCGCTCCATCGCCTCGACGAGCTCGGGGTCCGATGCGGTGACGATCTCAACGGTCATAGGGGGCTCCTCGGTCCGGAGGCTGTGGGTGCGATGACGTGCCGAGCCTAGATGATCGACCCCGCCGGCGGGGTGAGGAGGCGACCATGCGGGCTCACGACGCGGTGGGATCCATGATGACGGCCTCAAGGAGGGTGGCCCCGGAGTCGAGGTCCCTCAGGCGCAGGACGTAGGGGTGGTCGACGACGAAGGGCACCGGCGTCGACGGCGCCGGTGCGCTCGTCGCCATCCCCGCCTCGCTCAGGGCGGCGGCGACCGTTCCCTCCTCGTCGATGATGAGCCGCACCTGCTGGACCACCGCGCTCAGCGCGAGCCCGGGGGCGATCCCTCCGAGGTCGGAGGGGTCGAGCCCCTGGCCGGTGAGCAGCGCGAGGAGGTCCGTGGCCGGGCCGGTCAGGTCGAGCGTGGGCAGGGCGAGCTCGACCTCGACCCGCTCGGTCGCCCGGGCCTGCTCGTCGAGGGCGTCGCAGGCCGCCGACCAGGCCTCGCCGCCCAGGTCGGTGGGCGAGGTGCCCGCCTCGGGCAGGACGACGTCGAGGGCCAGCCCCTGGCCGGTCTCGGACTGCCCGCCCTCGTAGTCCAGGCGGACGGCCGCCCAGCCCTCACCCGTGACATAGGGCAGGGCGAGGGTGGCGTGCATGAGCTCGGCCTCGACCGTCGACCCGTCGGCTCGGGTGAAGTCCTGGGGGAAGGTGTCCGCCGTGTCGAAGGGAGAGGCCCACCGCGCGGCGAAGAGCAGGGCGTTCTGGAGCACCAGGGCCGTGTCCGCCGTAGGCTTGATCCCGCTGGCGGGGATGAGCCCCCCGGTGTTCGTCTCGGCCCACTCATCAAGGTTGGCCTTGATCCGGTCGCCCGGTACCTGCTCGACCTGCGCGTCGAGCCAGCGCAGCACCGTGTCGAGATAGTCCTGGGAGACCTCGGCCCCCTCGCGGATGACGACGTGGTTGGCCAGGTGGACGAGGGGCTCGGCGGGGATCTCCTCAGGGTCGAAGCCATCAAGGTCGCCGTCGTTGCGGTTGACCGAGGTCTGGATGGCCGACCACGTCCGGTCCCGGTCCTCGCCGCTGGCTCCCAGCAGCTCGTCGAAGCCCTGCGCCCCGGGGTCGGCTGCGCCCGGGGCCAGGAGGGCCAGGACGAGCGAGAGGCTGAGCGGGGACACGAGCGCGTTGCCCGCCGGCTCCTCGGTGAGGTAGTCGGCGATGATCGCCGATCCCAGGGCGTTGCTCGCCGTGACCGCCCCCGGCAGGAGGGACTCGACCTCGGACAGCGGCACCTGCTCGTGCTCGACCTGCGAGGTCAGCTGGGTGCCCGAGGCGTCCGAGCAGGCGGCGAGCGCGCCGGCCCCGACGGGCAGGGCCGCCGCCAGCGCGAGGAGCTGACGGCGCGCCAGGGTCGTCGTCGGCACGCCCGGCGGTCCGCTGCGTGCCGAGCGGGGCCGGCGCGGGGGTCTCGTGCTCGCGGGGCTGCGCATCGTGTCCTCCTGTGCGTTCCGTGTGCGGCTCACGACCGAGGGTAGAAGACCGACGTGTCCTGTGTCACGGGAGCCTCCGCCGGGGGGGGCCAGGACCTGAGGTCAAGCCTCGGGCGATGGGGTCGAGGTTCGGGGCCTGGGGTCGACTCTGGAGCGATGGGGTCGAGCCTTGGGGGGTGAGGTCGCATGTCGGGCCTGCGACCTCACGGGCCCGGGCGCGACCTCATGGGCGTCCGTGCGACCTCAGCCGGGCGGGACAGGCGGCGCGGGCCGGGTCGGTCCCGGTCCCCGCGCGTCGGCGCGTGACAGCCGGTAGCCTTCGGGGCGGGACCACCGCCTCATCCGTCCCACGCCGTCGGCCGGTCGCGGCCCGCAGGCCTTCGGACGGTTCGCCCTCGCCGTCGCAAGGAAGCCACATGACCGACCCCACCGACCCCGCCCTGTCGCCCGGGAGCGCCGCAACCGCAGAGCCCCTGGGCGCCGAGGTCGAGCACACCTACGCCCCCGACGAGCTCTTCTTCTCCACCACCGACTCCCAGGGCAGGATCCGCAGGGCGAACTCGATCTTCATGCGCCTGTCGGGCTACCCCCGCGGCGCGCTCGTGGGCCGGGCCCACAACGTCGTGCGCCACCCCGACATGCCGGCCGGGCTGTTCCGCAGCATGTGGGAGGACATCGAGGCCGGCGGAGCCGCGAGCGCCTACATCTCCAACCGCTCCTCCGACGGCGGCACCTACCGGGTCTTCGCCACGATCGTGCCCTCGGGGGAGGGCTACCTGTCGGTGCGCACCCTGCCGATGCTCACCGACCTGCGCGACAGGGTCGAGGAGGCCTACGCCCGGGTTCGCACGGTCGAGGCCTCCTCCCTGGCGGCGGGCTCGACCCGGCGCGAGGCCGCGGCCGCGGGCCAGGCCGCGCTGCTCGACGAGCTGGGGGAGCTGGGCTACAAGGGCACGGTCGACTTCTCCCGCCAGACGCTGGCCGCCGAGGTCGCGGCCCTCGTGGCCGCCGGCGTCAACATCCCCGAGAGGCAGGGTGACGACCCGGTGGCCCGCGTCCTGCGGGAGATGAACGGGATCGAGGAGGCGACCGCCGGCCTGGTCGACCTGCTTGACCAGTGCGCGAGGCTCGTGGCCCTCCTGGGTCGCCGGGCCGCCGACATCGGTTCGCTGTCGCAGCGCCTGGGCGGGTTGCGCCGGAGCCTGCGCGAGGTCCTGCGCGATGTCCGGGCGCTGGGGGAGGGGCCAGAGGCCGACGAGGTGGCCGAGAACCACGCCCGGGTCGACGCCCTGGTCCTCGAGTGCGTCGAGCAGCTCCGCCCGCTGGCCGGGCAGGTCGACGAGCTGCGCGGGGACGTCGACGCGGTCCGCTTCGCGATCGCCCTGCTGCGTCTGCACAACCTGGCTGCGGGCTTCTTCGCCCTCCAGCTGCTCGAGGGCGACGACGAGCTGGGGGAGAACGACGCCGTCGGGAGCCTTGAGGAGCTCGTCGCGGTCCTTCACGAGGGCGCCGTCTCCCTGGCGGAGGCGCTCACGCTCCTGGAGGCCCGCTCTGAGCTCGTCGGCGGGGAGCTCGACGTCGTCGCCGGGTCCTTGACCGCCACGCACCGGCCGCTTCTCGACCTGCTCGGCGCAGCAGCCGACGCCGGGGCCGCCCAGGAGGTCTCGGTGCGCACCGCGAGCTCGCTCGTGCGGGACGGCTTCCCCGAGGCCCGCAGCCTGGCCGACCTCGCCGGGTCGGTGCGGGACCTCGAGCTGCCCTACGAGCCGGCGGACATCGACGCCCACCTGGCTGCTGTCCGCGCCGTCCTGGCTGAGCTGCACTGAGCCGCACTGACGCTGCACTGGGCTGCACTGAGGCCTCACCGGCGTCGCACCGACCTGCACGGGTCCCGCGCTGATCCTGCACCGGCGCTGCACCGGCGTTGCACCGGCGGAGCAGGGCCTCAGGTGCGCACGAGCTCGACGAGGACCTCGGCGTGGTCGGTGTGGGGGAACATGTCGAACAACCGTGCCCTGCGAGCCTCGAGGGAGGGCATCGCCGCGAGGTCGCGTCTGAGGGTGAGCGGGTTGCACGAGGAGTACAGGACCCGTCCGACGCCGCAGGCCTCGATCCTCGTGGCCAGCTCCGCCCCGATCCCGGAGCGGGGCGGGTTGACCACGAGCAGGTCGGGGGCCGAGCCCGGGGCGCCGGGATCGAGCACCCGGGCGTCGCCGGTCTCGAAGCGGACCGCGTCGGGCCCCAGCCTCATCCGGGCCGCGCTGCGCCGGGCCCCGTCGACGGCCTGGGCGGAGACCTCGACACCGAGGACCCGCCGTCCCGGACCGGCCAGGGCCAGGGCGAATCCCCCGACGCCGCAGAACAGGTCCCACACCTCCTCGGGGGCGCCCGGGGACGGACGGGCCGAGGACGGACGGGCCGAGGACGGACGGGCCGCCTGCGGTCCGTCGGCCCCTGCCGGGTCGCAGGGACCGGACGGTGGGAGGGCGTCGTCGGCCCACTGCCGCGCGGTGGCGTAAAGCTCGGCGGCGACGGCGGTGTTGGTCTGGAAGAAGGAGCGCGGGGGCAGCGACAGGAGCAGCTCGGTGCCCGGGGCGTCGAGCGGTCCCGCGGGCGAGCCGGACCCGTCGCGCCCCGGCGCCGGCAGGCGCAGGCGCATGAGGAGGCTGTCCCCCTCGGGGCCGTCGGTCAGGACGATCTCCTCCTCGCCCTCGATGACCGCCTGGTGGACGGGCTGGATGTTGACCGACAGCACCGCCAGGGTCTCCAGCCTCCGGCGCAGCGCGGGCAGGGCCCGGCGGATGTCCTCGAGGTGGCGGCGGCTGCGCAGCACGAGCCGGACCATGAGGTCGCCGTCGGGGGAGGCGGTGACCAGGACGTGCTTGAGCTCGCCGCGGCGGGCGCGCACGTCGTAGGGCTCGAGTCCCAGGTCGGTGATGAGCTCGGCGACGACCGGCAGGCACTGCTCGATGAGCTCGACGTGGAGGGGGCAGCGGCGCAGGTCCACCCCGTGCAGCCCGGCGTCGAGGATCCCGAGCACCGGTGCGCGGGCCGTGCCGGAGACGACCATCTTCGCCTTGTTGCGCAGGCGCGTCGGCGCGCTCGCGGCAGGCTCCTGCCAGACGCCGCGGGGAACGGGGTTGGGCCCCTCGGACAGCAGGGCCGCCACCCGCTCCTGCTTGACCTCGAGCTGGCGGGGCAGCGGCGTCGACAGGTGCGGGCAGGAGCGGCAGGCACCGGAGTCGTGCACAGGGCACCGTGCCGCCGGCGTGGCGAGTGCGGGCGCGGGGGGCATGGGGCCATTGTCGGCGATCCCGGCGGCGGGCCCGAGCACCCGCAGGCAGGACCGGCCGGGGCGCGGGTCCCGGCGCAGCGGGGGACTCAGGGGGCGCGGGTCCCGGAGCACCGGGAGCCTCGGGGTGGCGGGTGGGGCACACTGGCCCCATGACCTCGACCTGCGACCGACCGGGCACGGCCCCGGTCCCGCTCCTGCCGCGAACCGGGATCGGCAGCGACGTCCACGCCTTCGCCGACCCGGGCTCGGGCACGCCCCTGCACCTGGCCTGCCTTGAGTGGCCAGGGGAGACGGGGCTGTCCGGGCACTCCGACGGCGACGTCGTCGCCCACGCCTGCTGTGACGCCCTCTTCTCAGCCGCCGGCCTGGGAGACCTCGGCTCCAACTTCGGCACGGCCGAGCCCCGGTGGCGGGGCGCCTCCGGGACGGTCCTGCTCGAGGAGGCGGCGCGGCGCGTGCGCGAGGCGGGCTTCGAGATCGGCAACGTCGCCGTCCAGCTCGTCGGCGCCCGTCCTCGGGTCTCCGCGCGCGCGCAGGAGGCCGCTGCCGCCCTGTCAGCGGCGGCGGGGGCAGAGGTCAGCTTCTCGGCCACGACCACCGACGGCCTGGGCTTCCTCGGCCGCCAGGAGGGCCTGCTCGCCCTGGCCACCGCCCTGGTCTACCCCGTCGGCCGGGGCTGAGGCGGGCCGCCTCCCGGTCCCCGCGGCGGGACCGCCCCGCCGGCGCGCCGGCCCGCGGGCCCGGCCGTGCCCCAGCAGATAGGGTTGAGCCGTGAGCACCGCACCCCACCGAGCGCTGAACCTGCGCCTGTACGACTCCGCAGCCCGCGCCGTCGTCCCCCTGGCTCCCACCGTCTCCGAGGGCACCGTCACGATCTACCTGTGCGGGGCCACCGTCCAGGGCGAGCCCCACATCGGGCACATGCGCTCAGCCATCGCCTTCGACGTCCTGCGCAGGTGGCTCGAGCGCTCCGGCCAGCGGGTCGTCCTCATCCGCAACGTCACGGACATCGACGACAAGATCCTGACCAAGTCGGCCGAGGCCGACCCGCCCGTGCCGTGGTGGGCCTGGGCCCAGCGCTACGAGCGCGAGTTCGACGCCGCCTACCGCGCCCTGGGAGTCGCCCCTCCCACCTACGAGCCGCGTGCCACCGGGCACGTCCCGGAGATGATCGAGCTGGTCGCCCGGCTGCTCGAGGCGGGGCACGCCTACGTCGGCGACGCGGGCAACGTGTACTTCGACGTGCGCTCCCTGCCCGGTTACGGCTCGCTCACCAACCAGCGCCTCGAGGACCTGGCCACCACCGAGGACGAGTCGCAGATCGACGACGACGTCGAGGCCGACAAGCGCGACCCGCGTGACTTCGCCCTGTGGAAGGCGGCCAAGCCCTCCGAGCCGGTCGACGCCGCCTGGGACGCCCCCTGGGGCAGGGGCCGGCCCGGGTGGCACCTGGAGTGCTCGGCGATGAGCCGGCGCTACCTCGGCGAGGCCTTCGACATCCACGGAGGCGGGATCGACCTGCGCTTCCCCCACCACGAGAACGAGCAGGCGCAGTCCCACGGCGCGGGCTGGGGCTTCGCCCGGCACTGGGTCCACAACGCGTGGGTGACGGTCAAGGGCGAGAAGATGAGCAAGTCCCTGGGCAACTCGCTCGTCGTCAGCGAGCTGCTGGCCACCCACGACCCCGCGGTCCTGCGCCTGGCCCTCGGCACGGTCCACCACCGGTCCACCGTCGAGTTCTCCGAGGAGAACCTCGCGGAGGCCGCCGCCCTGTGGGAGCGCCTGACCGGGGCGATCCAGCGGGCCTACGACGTCGCTGAGGACGGAGGGGCCAACCCCGTCGACGCCCCCGCCGAGCAGGTGAGTGCCCGGGCCCTGCCCGCCGAGTTCACCGCCGCCATGGACGAGGACCTCAACCTGGCCGGCGCCATGGCGGTGGTCCACGCCACCCTCAAGCGCCTCAACACCGCCCTGGCTCGAGTCGACTCCGCTGACACGGAGGTGCGGCGCGCAGAGGCCAGGCCGCCCAGCGAGGTCCACGTGGCCTCCGCCGAGCACCCGGGAGACAGCGTCACCGGCCTGGCCCTGGACCTGCGCGCCCAGCTGAGCGTCCTGGGTCTCGACCCCCTGGCCGCCCCGTGGCGCGGCTCGGTGGGAGGGGGCCGGCGCACGGGCGAGGACTCGGCGGCCATGGAGGCCCTCGACCACCTCGTCACCGACCTGCTCTCGCAGCGCGCCCAGGCGCGCGCCGACAAGGACTGGGGCCGGGCCGACGCCCTGCGCGACAACCTGGCCGCCGCCGGGATCGTCGTGGAGGACTCGACCGCCGGGGCCCGCTGGCACCTGGCCTGACCCCGGTCGCGGCCGGCTGCGCCGGCCCGACCGGCCTGGTCGGTGCGAGCAGCACGACCATCGACGACCCACGACCCTCACGACAGTAAGGACCGCAGCCCATGCCCGGAAACGAGCAGTACCCCGGCGCCAAGCGCAGGCCCGGGTCGAAGAAGGGGCCCACGAAGGGCTCGGGAGGCAACCGTCGCCGGGGCCTGGAGGGCAAGGGTCCCACCCCCAGGGCGGAGGACCGCGTCGGCCACCCCAGGGCCCGCGCCAAGGCCCGTGCCGAGGCCCGCGCCGCCGCGCCGACACGGGCCAGGCAGCTCGAGAAGATCAAGCGGCGCTTCGGCATCCCCGAGGGCCACGAGGTCGTGTGCGGCCGCAACGCGGTGGCCGAGGCCGCCCGCGCCGGGGTGCCGATCGAGCGGGTCTTCATGGCGGTGCCGGCGAGCTCCGACGACCGCCTCGGCGCGGTCATCCGGCGTGCCGCCCTCCTGGGCGCCCCCGTGCTCGAGACGACCCGGCTCGACCTCGACGCCCTGACCGACGAGGCCGCCCACCAGGGCGTGGCCATCGAGGTGCCCGCCTACGACTACGTCCTGGCCCGGGACCTGCTCGACCGGGCCCGGGCCGCCGGCAGGGTGCCGCTGCTCGTGGCCCTCGACCAGGTCACCGACCCCCACAACCTCGGGGCGGTGCTGCGCTCGGCCGGGGCCTTCGGGGCCGACGGCGTCATCATCCCCGGCCGACGCAGCGTCGGTGTGACCGCCACCGTCTGGAAGGTGTCGGCCGGGGCCGCCGCCCGCGTGCCGGTGGCCCGGGAGACCAACCTCGTGCGCGCCCTCGAGGCCCTCAAGACCGAGGGCTGCTTCGTCGTCGGGCTCGACGGCCAGGGCTCGACCGCCCTCGAGGACATCCCCGTGGCCAGCTCCCCGCTCGTCCTCGTCACCGGCGCGGAGGGCACGGGCCTGTCCCGCCTCGTGCGCCAGACCTGCGACCTCGTCGCCTCCATCCCGATCTCGAGCACGGTCGAGTCGCTCAACGCCGCGGTGGCCACCGGCATCAGCCTCTACGAGGTCGACCGGATCCGGCGCGGCGCCCGCGCCGTGGGCTGACCCGGCCGCCCCGCTCAGCGCGACCGGATCGGATTCGTGATCTGAGGCGGCGGCGCCCTCACTACACTGGTCCCGTTCCGTACCCCGCCGGGTCCGGTCCCCGTCCACCCCCGTCCACCGGAGGAGCTGGGCCGATCCTCGGCGGAGCGGGGGCCCGCGCCCGTGGCCCGGCCCCCGCCCGTTGCTGACACAATAGGCGTAGCCACTCCAAGGAGGTCACCATGACCCAGGACGTTTCTCAGCGGTGGAACCGCACCGACGGCGTCGTCATCGCCCCGGGCACGAGCCCGGAGACGACTGCCGCCGCCTTCGCCGAGCGCGGC
The DNA here is from genome assembly GCF_900637165.1 of Actinomyces howellii. Classification (GTDB taxonomy): domain Bacteria; phylum Actinomycetota; class Actinomycetes; order Actinomycetales; family Actinomycetaceae; genus Actinomyces; species Actinomyces howellii. Next base: position 2,410,454 of record NZ_LR134350.1, read on the forward strand.
GTCGTCGTGCGGCTCGAGTGGTTCCCCGCCACCTCCCACCTCGTGGGCCTGACCCTCTTGACCGACGTCGAGGGCAGGGTGGCCGTCACCCCGCCCACCCGGGGCGGAGTCGTCGCCGGGCCCGGGGTCAGCGAGCTCGTCGAGTCGCTGGCCCGTGAGCTGGGCGCCAACGTCGCCATCGGCCCGGCGATCTTCAACGCCCTTCCCGAGGGCACCGAGCTCCCCGAGGTGCCGGCCGGCCCCTCGCGGGCCTCGCGCACCGTGGTCATCTCGACGATGAGCGCCTACATGGTGCCGCTCCAGGCCACCTTGCTCGAGCGCCCCCTGGCGGTGGTCTCCCTGCCCGACGTCGACCGACGGGTCGTCATGTACGGCGGCGAGGGCGCCGCGCTGGGCAGCTTCGGCTGGGACGACGAGTCCCTGCCCGCCCTCGTGCTCACCGTCGACGAGCGGGACATGGCCGTGCGCGCGGTCACCTCGACCGACAGCGAGGAGGACGCCGTGTTCTCCTGGGGCATGACCTCGCGCTACGTGTGGGGCGGGGTCGAGGAGCCCGGGCCGGCCCTGCGCACCCTGGTCGACCAGCTCCTCACCGACTCCACCGACGCCTCGGTCATCGCCGCCGCGGTCCCCGGGGCCGACCCCGAGGCCGTGGCGGCGGCGGTCTCCGTGCCGGGCATCGAGGGGGTGAGCGCCGTCGTCGAGGCGCTGGGCCTGCCCGCGTGGGTGACCTCGGTGCTCGCCGGCCAGCTCGCCCCGGTCGAGGTCCCCGGTGCGGTGGTCCACGAGCCCCGTGGCCTGTCCAACGCCGTGGGGCGCAGCGTCGGCCTCATGCTCCAGGACCCCTCGACCCCCGGCTCGGCCTTCTGGCACTCCTACGTCCGCACGGTCACCGAGACCCCGTGGGTCGTGCGCGCGGGCGCCCTGGTCGAGGCCGGGCTCGGGGGCGCCCTCGTGGGCGCCGCCCTGCGCCGCCGCAGCCGCACCGGTGACCTGCCCGGGGGGCTGCTCGGGCTGGGGATCGTGCTGCTCGTCGACGCCGTCGCCGAGACCTCCCTGGCCTCGTGGACCCGGCACAAGGAGCTGCGCCGCAGGGCCGACGAGGAGATGGCGCTCGTGGCCGAGGAGCTCGGCGCCTGAGCCGGCTCGCCCCGGCGCCCGCGTCGGGGGATGGGGACGCAGGAGGCGTGCCGGTAGTCCCGGTCCCGGGGGATCGAAGGGGCCCAGCGGGGCGCACACCTGGAGACGGCGCCAGCTGCGCGGGCCGACCAGGGCGTCGAACCAGATCGTGAGGGGGTTCCACTCCAGGACGCGGCGCAGTGAGGCGTACAGTGTGTCGATCGGGCCCGCCGCCCCGGAGCCGAGGAAGAGCAGGAAGAACACCAGCGCCGTGACCGCCTGGATCGTGCGGGACCCGAAGGGCAGCGTCCCCAGGAAGAAGCCCGCGGCGCACAGGAAGGCGATATCGGTGGCGTTGGCCTGGGGATCGGCGTCAAGAAGCCCCCGCGCACACGACGGCGCCCCTGACGCGCATGGGTCTGGGTCGTGCGCATGAGTTCTGGCGGTTTGGGGGTGCCTCGCCCGTGCGAACCGCCAGAACTCATGCGTCTGGCGCGAACTCATGCACCCCGGGGGCGGGGTGACGAGGGCGGGTGGTGAGGGCGGGGTAGAGCCGGCGGGGTGGTGAGGGGCTCAGGGCCGGTGCTCGCCTCGCAGGCCCTCGGCGAAGGACGGCGTGACCGGCAGCCCCCCGACGAGCATGGCCTGGATGGCGTGGTAGACGTCCGGCTTGCCCGACCACGTGCCGTGTCCCGGCCGGTTGGAGGCGTCCAGCTCCTCGCGCCACTGCCCCGGACGCTCGATGAGGTAGGTGCGCGCCCACGCCCAGTAGGCCTCGACGTCGAGGTCGTAGGACGCGTCCCCCGTGTCCCGGCTGAGGGTCTCGGCGGCGCCGATGGCCTCGCACAGCACCCAGTACATCCGCTCGTGGACGACCGGGCGACCCTCGAAGTCCACGGTGTAGACGAAGCCCGGCTCGCCGTCGGGCCCCCAGCCCTCGCGCAGGGCCTGGCGGTACATGGCCGCCGGGATCGTGTCGAGCAGCCCGCTGCGCTCCACGCCGGCCGCGTCGCAGGCGGTGCGGACCTGGATCATGAGGCGCGACCACTCCAGCCAGTGCCCGATGGTCGAGCCGTAGGGGCGGAAGGCGTCCGCCGGGATGTCGCGGTTGTAGTCGAGCAGCGGCGTCCAGGACTCGTCGAAGTGCTCGGGAAGGCGCAGGCCGTGGGCGGTGAACTGGCCCGCGATCCTGGTCGTGGCCCGGCTGGCCCGCTCGAGGTGACGGGGCTCGCGTGTGGCGGAGTAGGCGGCCAGGAGCGCCTCGACGGTGTGCATGGTGGCGTTGGCCCCGCGGTAGGGGTCGACGGCGAGGGTCACGGGGTCGCGGGCGTCCACGACCATCCCCGCCTCCTCGTCCCACCACAGGCGCTCGAGGGTCTCCAGCCCCGCCTCGAGCAGGTCGGTCGCGCCGGGGACTCCCGCCAGGGCCGCTGAGGAGGCGGCCAGGACCACGAAGCTGTGGTCGTAGGAGACCAGGGGGGTGCGTCGGGGGCTGCCGTCGAGGTCGACGGCGCTGGCCCAGGCGCCGGTGGCCCGATCGCGCAGGGGGCCGTTCAGGAGCGCCTCGACGCCGTGGGCGGCCAGCTCCGGGCTGTCCGGGTGCCCGAGCATCTGCCCGAGGGCGAAGCAGTGGGTCATGCGCCCCGTGATCCACAGGTGGACCCCGCGCTCGGGGTCGACGGCGCCGGTGTCGTCGAGCCAGCCGAATCCGTGGTCGGTGCGCGAGGCCGTGGCGAAGGCGAGCAGTGCCCTGGCCTCGGCGTCGAAGGCGGCGCGGGTGGCGGGTGCGGTCATCGAGTCCTCCTTGACTCAGTTCCTCGGTGTCCTCGTTCATCCGGCGGGGTGCCGGAGGGGGGTCTCGGGGGTGAGGACCTCGACGCCGTGCTCGGCGAGGGCCGCGGCGAGGCGCGGTGCGGGATCCTCGTTGGTGACGAGGTAGTCGGCCATCGACAGCGGGCCGATGGCGGCGAAGAGCCGGCGGTCGAGCTTCGTGCTGTCGGCCAGGACGGCCACGCGCCTGGCGCGGGCAGCCATCTGGGCGAGCATCGCCGCCTCGTCGAGGTTCGAGGTCGAGAACCCCTCGCCGTCGACCGCCCCGACCCCGATGAGGGCGAGGTCGACGTGGATGTCGTTCTCCACCCCCGAGATCGCCGAGGCGAAGGCCACCGGGCCGATCGTCACCTGTCCTGACAGCCGGACGTGCCCGCCGATGACGTAGACGTCGCGGCAGGCCTCGGCGCTGATCTCGGCGGGCAGGGAGAGGTTGTTCGTGGCGATGATGAGCTCGCTGCGCTCCGACAGGTGGTGGACGAGCGCGAGCGCCGTCGTCCCGCCGTTGACGAACAGGACGTTGCCGTCCTGGACCAGGTCGGCGGCCACCTGGCCGATCCTGTCCTTCTGGGAGGCCTGGAGGCGGGCGCGGTCGGACAGCGGGGTGTCGTGCCAGGGCAGGGCCGAGGTCGACATCGCCCCGCCGTGCATCCGGATGAGCAGGCCCTCTGAGTCGAGCTGGTCGAGGTCGCGCCTGATCGTGTCGGGGGAGACCTCGAAGTGCGCTGCCAGGGCGGTCACCGTCACCTGCCCCAGCCGGTTGACGTAGCTGGCGACCTGAGCCTTCCGCCCTGCGGGCAGGCGCGGCGTGCTGTCGTTCATGCCGCAAGTCTAGAGGGCCGGGCCCGCAGGTGCCCGCAGATCGTTACGTGTTCGTTACCTATAACACCGTTAGACAGGCGCAGAAACTCGCACTATGCTGCCGCTCAGGCGTCAGGAACTGGCCAAAGGCCGCACGATGCCGCAACTCGTATCAATGACGATGGAGTGAACAATGCTGATGCGTAGGCGTGAGTTCGGCCGGATGGCCGCCCTGATGACCGCCCTGGCCGCAGCGGGCGTGGCCGGCTGCAGTGGCGGGGGCGGCGAGAGCGACGGGGAGGTGACGCTGGAGTTTACGCAGTGGTGGGAGCCCGAGCTGCCCGACGGGACCTTCCGGGCGCTCATGGACACCTTCGAGGAGCAGAACCCCGGGATCAAGGTCGAGCTCCTCTCGGGGCCCTACGCCTCGACCAAGGAGCAGCTCGTCGCCGGGGCCGCGGCCCAGACGATGCCCGACGTCGTCGGCCTGGACGGGGCGTGGGTGAGCGACTTCGCCAAGCAGGGCGCGATCGCCGACCTCACCGCGCTCATGTCCGAGCAGGGCTACGACGACTCCGAGCTGGCCAGCCAGATCCAGGTCGACGGCGCGACCTACATGATCCCCGTGGTCAACTTCGTCTACCCCCTGTTCGCCAACATGGGCTTGCTCGAGGGGGCGGGCGTGACGGCGATGCCCTCGACCCGCGAGGAGTTCAAGGCCGCGGCCACGGCGGTGGCCGCCACCGGAGGGGACGTCTCGGGCTGGGCGCTGCCCCTGTCCCTCGAGGCGCCCAACGGCATCCAGAACGACGTCATGTCCTGGGTGTGGGCCTCCGGGGGGTCGATGCTCAAGGACGGCAAGCCCTACCTGGAGGGCAACTCCGAGGTCAAGAGCGTGTGCGAGTTCATCAAGGGCCTGTGGGACGAGGGGGTCGTGTCACCGGGCGCCTTCACGATGAAGGAGCAGGACAAGGTCGAGGACTTCACCAACGGCCGGGTCGGCCTCATGATCGACTCCCTGGCCCACGTCAACACGATCCGCGAGGGCAACCCCGAGCTCACCTTCGACATCGCGGCAATCCCGGCGGTCGAGGGCTACACCGGCGAGCGCGGCATGCCCTACGCCTCATGGGGCATCGGGGTGTCCGCCTCCACCGAGCACCCCGCCGAGGCGTGGAAGCTCGTCGAGTTCCTCATGTCGGCCGACATCAACTCCTCGCTGGCCAACGACGCCAAGGCCTTCCCGGGCAACAGCACCGCCACCCCCGACTACGTCACCGAGGACGAGGTCTTCGCCAAGGCCTTCGAGATCTGGAGCTCGGGCACCCCGGCCAACGAGTTCACCGGGCTGCCCGTCTCCGAGACGCTCATGCGTGACTTCGACGAGCAGTTCCAGACCTACCTGAGCGGCGGCGCCGACGTCGACACGATGCTGTCCAAGGCGCAGGACGCCTGGGACGAGAAGTTCTGAGAACCCACAGCACCGGTGCGGGGCCGGGCCCGGGCCGACGAGCCCGTGCTCGGGCCGCCGGACCCGGTCCCGCACCGACCCGACTCGACCTGATCACAGGAGGTTGATGGATGAGCGCCCCAGACGCCGCCGCGTCCCGCGACGCCGGACGCGCCCGCCCCCCGATCGCCGGCGCGCTGAGGCGAGCCCTGGTTCCCTACGCGTACCTGTCACCGACCGTCGTCCTGCTCCTCGTGCTCATGGCGGTCCCGATCGTCATGGTCGTCGGCTACTCGCTCATGGACGCCGTCATCACCTCCAGGCAGTCGCAGTTCGTCGGTCTGGACAACTACGTCGAGGTGCTCACGAGCGAGAGCTTTCGCACGGCGCTGAGGAACACCCTCGTCTTCGTCGTCGTGAGCGTCGTCGCCCACATGATCATCGGGCTGGGCTTCGCCATGCTCCTCAACTCGCAGGCCGTCTCGCCCGTGACGAGGGCGGTCTTCCGCACGATCTTCGTGCTCCCGTGGCTCCTCACCGTGGCGATCATCGCCATCCTGTGGCGCCTCCTGCTCAACCCCAACGGGGTCGTCAACGCCGTCCTGTCGGCGGTCGGGCTCGTCTCGGGCCAGTACGAGTGGCTCGCGGACCCGGACCGGGCCCTGGCGGTGGTCACCTTCATCAACATCTGGAGCGGCTACCCGTTCTTCATGATCTCGATCCTCGCCGGGCTCCAGGGAATCCCCCGCGACCTCTACGAGGCCGCCGAGGTCGACGGGGCGGGGCCGGTGCGCCGCTTCTGGTCGATCACCCTCCCGCAGCTGCGCCCGATCATCATCTCGATGGCGCTGCTCGACTTCATCTGGACCTCCCAGCAGTTCGCCCTCATCTGGATGACCACCGGCGGCGGGCCGCTGAGCAGGACCGAGATGCTGTCGACCTTCACCTACAAGATGGCCTTCGCCGAGTACGACTTCTCGGGGGCGTCGGCGAGCGCGGTCATCATCCTCCTCCTGTCGATGGTCCTCGCCTGCTTCTACGTCCGCAGCCAGAAGGCGAGGGACTGACCGTGACGAGCAAGACGACTGTGACGAGCGAGACGAGCAAGACGACAGTGACGACCGAGACGACCGCAAGGACTGCAAGGACTGCAAGGACCATGATGGCCATGACCCCCAGGCAGCGTCGGCGTCTGATCAACCGGGTCGGGGTATGGGCCGGCCTCCTCCTCGGAGCGTGCTTCGCGGGCCTGCCCGTGCTGTGGATGTTCGTCTCCTCCCTCAAGCCGAACTCGAGGATCTTCGCCACCCCGCCCAGGATCATCGAGGAGGGGTCCTCCCTCGCGGCCTACGTCTCGATCTTCCAGGACCCCGAGAAGATCCGGTTCTTCGTCAACAGCTACTGCGTGGCCCTGAGCGTGTCCGCCCTCACCCTCGTCGTCGGGATCATGGCCGCCTACGCCTTCAGCCGCTTCGAGTTCCCCGGCAAGCGCCTCCTCAACGTCATCGTCATCTCGGTGCAGGCGGTGCCGCCGATCACCCTGCTCATCCCGTTCTTCGGCCTCATGGTCACGCTCAAGCTCTACAACACCTACCAGGGACTCATCCTCACCTACATGGTGTTCACCCTGCCGTACGCGATCATCATGCTCACCGGGTACTTCAACACCCTTCCTCGCGAGCTCGACGAGGCCGCCAAGGTCGACGGCACGAGCTCCCTGGGCGCCCTGTGGAGGGTGCTCGTCCCGATCTCGGTCCCGGGAATCGTCTCGGTGGGGATCTACACCTTCATGATCGCCTGGAACGAGTACCTGTTCGCCCTCACGCTCACGCGGACCAACGACATGCGCACGGTGCCGATCGGCATCCAGCTCCTCATGGGGCAGCACTCCTACGAGTGGAACGAGATGATGGCGATGTCGGTCCTCGGCTCGATCCCGGTCATGGTCCTCTTCATATTCTTCCAGCGGTACTTCATCGGAGGGATGACAGCTGGATCCGTCAAGAACTGAGCTTGGCGCACGACACAGGAAGGTTCAACCCAGATGCTGGTTACAGGCAGTGACATCCTCGATGCCGCGAACAGGAGCAACTTCGCGGTCCCTGCGTTCAACATCTCCAGCTACTCGATGCTGCGCGCGGTCGTGGACGTCTGCGAGGACAAGCGCTCCCCCCACATCATCGCGATCCACCCCGACGAGCTGAGCCACATCCGGCCGGCGATGCTCGCCTCGATCATCCGGATCGCCCACGAGTCGAGCGTCCCGACCGCGATCCACCTCGACCACGGGGCCTCCTACGAGCAGGTCCTCCAGGCGATCCAGGCGGGCTTCACCTCCGTCATGATCGACAAGTCCTTCGAGCCCTTCGAGGACAACGTCGAGCAGACCCGCCGGGTCGTGCGCACGGCCCACGCGGTCGGCCTGTCGGTCGAGGCCGAGCTCGGCACGATCGGGGTCTCGGACAAGTACGGCGAGACCGGTTCCGAGGAGATCCTCTACACCGACCCCGACGACGCCGAGCGCTTCATCGAGGCCACCGGCGCCGACTCCCTGGCCATCGCCATCGGCACCCGCCACGGCCTCTACCCCTCCGAGGTCAAGCCCGCCCTGCGCCTGGACCTGCTCGAGCAGATCAAGTCCCGCCTCGGGATCCCCCTCGTCCTGCACGGCGGATCCAACAACTCCGACACCGAGATCGCCGGAGCGGTTCGCGGTGGGATCAACAAGATCAACATCTCCTCCGACATCAAGGCCGCCTACTACCTGGCCATGCGCGAGGTCCTGCGCGACGTCCACCTGCGGGAGCCCAACGTCATCGAGCCGCCCTGCGAGGAGGCGCTGCGGGCCTGTGCGGCGCAGAAGATCGACCTCTTCGAGTCGGCAGGCAAGGCCGACCTCGTCTGAGCGGCGCAGGAGAGCGTGATGTCCGCACGGATCGTCCTGGGGCTCGGCGGGACCGTCGACTACGAGGTCCGGTGGGACGCCCGCGCCTTCCAGGCCCTCGTCGACAGCCACCGGATCACTCTGGCCGAGCTCCAGGACGGCCCGTCTCCGGTGGTCGACGACGAGCGGGGCGTCGTCGTCACCGTGCTGCGGGCGATGCGTCACGGGCGCGGCGCGGAGTGCTACGTCTCTGACAGGAGGGCGCTGGGGTCCCTGGGCTCGAGGCTGGCGCACGTGACGACGCTGGGAGGTACCTGCGTCCGGGCGGCGCTGGCCATCGAGCGGCTCGGGGTGCCCTCGACCGTGCACCTGGTGTCGATGAGCCAGGAGGTGCGCGAGCGGCTGCCCGAGGCCGTGGAGTGGGTGTGCTCGGCCCGGGAGGACTCACTCGACCCGCACCTCATCGTGCAGTTCCCCTCCGGGGCGGTCATTCGTCTGCTCGACGGGCAGGTCGAGGCCGACCGGCCGAACCGGGTCATCGCCGTCAACGACGCCCCCAACGAGCACCTCGTTCTGGCCGACGAGCTGCCCGGTCTGCTCGCCCGGGCCAGCGCGGTCCTCGTCTCGGGGCTCAACACGATGAAGTCCCGTGAGGAGCTGGGTACCCGGCTCGACGAGCTCGCCCGGGCCCTGGAGGCCGTGCCCGAGGGCGTCGAGGTCGTCTACGAGGACGCGGGGTTCCACGACGACTCCCTGCGCGCCGTCGTCCGGGACGCGCTGGGGCCCCTCGTGTCCCTGCACTCCCTTAACGAGGACGAGGCACAGGGCTACCTGGGCCGGGCCGTCGACCTGGCCGACCCCGCGGAGGTGGCTGCGATGATGCACGACCTCCACCATGTCCTCGGGGCCCCGGCCGTCATGGTCCACACGAGCCGCTACGCGGCGGTCACCGGGCACCGGGCGGAGGTGTTCCGTGAGGCGGGCGAGGCCGGCTGTCGCGTGGCCGCCACGCGCTTCGTCCACGGCGACGCCTACGGGCCCGCCGAGTACGCCGCCGTGGCGCGCTCGAGGCGCCAGGAGGTGGGGCTGCGCCTGGCGGCGGTCCCCGAGGTCGTCGGTGCCGGGGTGCTCGTCGCCCCGGGGTTCGAGGTGCGCTCCGAGCGGCCGACGACGATCGGCCTCGGAGACGCCTTCATCGGGGGTGTCGTGGGCCGTCTTGCCGGCGCCCTGTGACGCTCCGCCTCGCTGGGCGGCCCCCACCTCGCCGGGCGGCCCCACCTCGCCGGGCGGCCCCACCTCGCCGGGTGGCCCCCACCTCGCCGAACACGTCACTTTGAGCCCGACCACCCTGGTTCTACCAGCGTTCTCGGGCTCAAAGTGACGTGTTCGGTCTCCGGCGAGCGGAGGATCGTCGTGCGGAGGACGAAGGGGATCGGTGCGGTGGCGAAGGCCGCGGCACCTGGGGCGTCTGGCGGTGTGCCGCAGGCCGAGCCGCTGCGCCCCTGCTCGCCCTCGACCGGTCATGTAACGCTCGACCGGTCATGTAACGCTCGACCGGGCGTTTGCTGTCACATAGACGGTCGAGAGTCACATGACCGGTCGACGGCGGAGTTGGTTGGGCACGTGGAGGGGACTCGGTGCTCAGGTCGGTCTGAGGTGTCACTTCCCCCGATCTCGAGGTGTCATTAGTCCCGATCTCGAGGTGTCAGGTGGTTTCAGGTGGTGAGTGCAATGGGTGGTGCTTGGGAGAGGGGCTGGTTGTGGTGCGTGGGGTGTGGCCTGGTGTGGTTCGCGATGGTGTGCGGGAGCTGATCGAGTCGGGTTGGTTGGCTCGCGAGGCGGGGGCTTGTTTCTCGGTGCCTCAGTCCACGGTGTCGGACTGGTGCAGGCTGTGGGGTATGAGGATGCGGCACGGGGCCAGGGAGGGCGGGATGGTCGGGACGACCAGGCCTGCTGGGCGTGGTCGGGGCGGGTCGGGGGACGGGTTCGAGGTGATGGTCCGGGGTACCGGGCACGGCAGGCGTCTGGGGGCTCAGGGGCGCGGCGCGATCGCTGCGGGCCTGGCCAGGGGTGATTCCCTGGCCTCGATCGCCCGGTTCCTGGGGGTGGCTGTCTCCACGGTCAGCCGCGAGGTCGCTGCCGGCGGGGGCCGGCAGGCCTACGACCCCCAGGCCCGCCACGCCCAGGCCCGGGCCGCCAGGGCACGGCCCAAGGCGCGTGTGCTGGACTCCAACGACCAGCTGCGGGCCCTGGTGGTCCAGGGCCTGAGACAGCGGTGGTCGCCCCAGCAGATCAGCCGCCGTCTGGCTGCGGACCACCCCGAGCGCGATGATCTTCGTGTGAGCCACGAGACGATCTACCAGTCCCTGTACGTCCAGGGCCGAGGGACGCTGCGCGCCGAGCTGGGCCGTCACTACAGGCTGCGCACCGGGCGGAGTCGGCGCGTGCCACGCTCGGCCCTGGCCGGGCCCCTGGCCTCCAGGCCCTGGCTGGCCGACGCGCGTATCAGCACCCGCCCGGCCCAGGTCGCCGACCGGGCCGTGCCAGGCCACTGGGAGGGCGACCTGGTCATGGGCGCGGGCAACCGCACCGCGATGATCACCCTGGTCGAACGCACCACCCGCCTGGTCCTGATCGCCCCGCTGCTGACCGACCACACCGCCACCACCGTGGCCACGGTGCTGGAGACCATGATCAAGGGCCTGCCCCGCTCCATGGCCCGGTCCCTGACCTGGGACCAGGGCGGCGAGATGGCCCAGGTCGCCCGCTTCAGGACCGCCACCAACCTCGAGGTGTACTTCTGCGACCCCCACAGCCCCTGGCAACGAGGAACCAACGAGAACACCAACGGCCTGATCCGCGAGTTCTTCCCCAAAGGCACCGACCTGTCGACCTACCCCCTCCACGCCTTCGAACAGGCCCAGCACCTCCTCAACACCCGCCCCCGCCAGACCCTAGACTGGGCCACACCCGCAGAAGCCTTCAACAGGCTCCTGCAGAAAACAGAACACGACACCACCATTGCACTCACCACCTGAAACCACCCCATAAGTCCCGATCTCGCGGGGAGTGGCCGGGAGGTCTGATCTGCGGCCCGGCCCCTGTGTCCCGGCTGCTTGTCCTCCGGTGTGCCCCTGCTGCCTGTCCTCCGGTGTGTCCCGACTGCCTGTCCTCCGGTGTGTCCCTGCCGCCTGTCCTCCGATCGGCGGGGGATCAGGGCAAGGCTCGTACGATGAGGGCGAACACCCCGACCGTCAGGAGGCTGGAGAGAAGGAGCCCTGCGAAGAACAGGCCGAGGAACTGGAACATGTTGCGCTCCTCAGGGGTGGCGGACCCCAGAGGGGTGGTCGACAGGTACCCGGGGTGGCTCCGCACCCACGAGTAGCGGTGGAAGACGGGAACGACCTGGCCCGGTGCGACGAACAGGTCGAGGTGGGTGTTCAAGGTGGGTACCAGCAGGTTGACCACCACCCGCACCGGGCCGGCAGGCACGACGACGCGCACGGCCCCGGCGGTCGGTCGCGTGAACCGGTAGCCGTTGACCGCGATCTGGGTGCCTCCCAGGGACAGGGCGCGGACCGTCTGGTCGGCGATGAGGTCGACGAAGCCGTGGGGGACCGCCTCGGCCCCAGGGATGACGAGGACCTGGCTGACACCGGGTGGCAGCTCAGGTACGGGGTCGGTCATTGTCTCACCTTCCACGGGCGGAGGGACGGGCGGGGACGTCGACCGTCAGGCTACTCGCCCTTGAACTTCATCCCGGCCGTGAAGCCGTAGGGGTTGGCCGCGTAGTCGCTGGCTGTCTGCTCGTCGCGGGCCGCGAACTCGGCGTCGTCCTCGACCGGGGAGTCCTCGTCGTCGACGAAGATCGCCTCCATCTCCTGGGTGCTGCCCAGGGAGAGATAGGCCTGCTCGTCCCAGTGCTGGGGCAGGACGGTGTTGATGTAGTCCTGCACGGCCTCGGAGGTCGTCACGTCCCGCTGCTGCTGCTCGGACATGTACCAGCGGTGCTCGAGCACCTCGTGGAAGATCTCCGCCGGCTCGAGCTTGCGGCGCTGCTCAAGGGGAACCGCCGCGATCGTGGGCTCGAAGACCTCGGCCAGCCACACGTGGGAGACCTGCTCGAGCGGCTGGTCCTGGCGTCCGGTCATGACGCGGAACGCCTCAAGGTCGTTGAGCATGCGCTGGCCCTGGCGCTCGCGCACGTCGAGCCCGGTCAGGCGCAGAAGCTGACGGTGGTAGTGGCCGGCGTCGACGACCTTGGGCTGGATGACCATCCGGGTGCCCGAGCCGTCCGCCATGGTCTTCATCGTCAGCTCGCCGACGTCGAAGCCCAGCTCGTTGAGACGCTCGATGCGCTGACGCACGCGCCACCGCTCGCCGACGTCGAAGCTCTCCTCGCCCGTGAGCACCTCCCACAGCTCGGTGTAGCGCTCGATGATGCGGTCGCCGACCTCGACGGTGTCGACGCTCGGCTCCAGAAGCGCCCCGGCCTGGAGGTCCATGAGCTCGCCGATGATGTTGGTCCGGGCGACGTCGATGTCGTAGAGGCGCTTGCCCTCGGTCAGGCCCTCGGGATAGAGCTCGCCGGTCTCGGCGTCGACGAGGTAGGCCGCGAAGGCGCCGGCGTCGCGACGGAAGAGCGTGTTGGACAGCGAGACGTCCCCCCAGTAGAAGCCCAGCAGGTGGAGGCGCACGAGGAGGACGGCGAGCGCGTCGATGAGGCGGGTGGCCGTCTCGGGGCGCATGTACTGGCTGAACAGGGCGCGGTAGGGCAGGGAGTAGGACAGGTGCTCGGTGACGAGCACCGAGTTGAGCGCCTCCCCGCTCAGGTCCGTCCGTCCGGTGACCACTGCCGTCGGCGTGACGCACGGGGCGCCCAGGCGCACGAGGTCGCGCAGCAGCTCGTACTCCCGGTAGGCCACCGACTCCCCGATCTCCTTGACGGCGATGACACGGTCGGAGAGGTTGACGAAGCGCACGATGTGGCGCGACAGACCACGGGGCAGTGCCGCGAGGACCTCGGTGGGCCACTGCTCGAGCGGGATCTCCCAGGGCAGGTCGAGCAGCGCCGGGTCGATCGTGGCGGCGGTGATCTGCATGGGCTGAGGCATGGCTGCATTCTCTCAGGTGAGCGCCCTCCTCGCTCAGGCAGGGGGCCCAGGCGAGTCGGCCCGGTGCCTGCCCGGGGGAGGGTCTCCGGGCCGGGAGCCGACCCTACCGCGCCCCTCGGGCCGAGGGGCGCGTCGGAGGACGGCGAGGCGGTCGCGAGGACGGGGAGGCCATGAGGCGGCGTGACGGGCGGCCGGGAGGGGCTGGGTGGACGCCAGGCGGCAGCCCGGAGGCAGCCCGGAGGCAGCCCGGAGGAGCCGGGTGGACGTCAGGCGGCAGCCCGGAGGCACCGGCGCGCAGCAGCCGGTCGGGAGACGACGAGCCCCGCCCCGGGGCGAGCGGGGCGGGGCTCGGTGGGTGCCTGGTTGACAGGCGCCCGGGCCTCAGGCGGGCAGGCGCTCGCCGGTGGAGGCGGAGAAGATGTGCTCCTCGCCGGGCTTGATGCGCACGTAGACCGTCTCGCCGGCCTCCGGCGCGGTGCGCGGGGGGACGCGGACGATGATCTGGCTGGAGTCCTCGCCGCTGCCGAGCTTGTCGTCGGAGCCCTCAGCACCGACGAGCTCGCCGTAGATGTAGGCGTCGGAGCCGAGCTCCTCGACGAAGGACAGGCGCACGGGGATCGAGTCCTCGGCCTCGGCCGACACGACCTCAAGGGACTCGGGTCGGAAGCCGATGGTGACCTTGCCGCCGTCCTCGGGCTTGATCGCGTCGAGGGTGGCCTGCGACAGGCGGATCCGGGCAGCGCCGATCGTGGCGACGTCGCCGTCGACGGTGAAGCGGCCCAGGTTCATCGCGGGAGACCCGATGAACCCGGCGACGAACTCGTTGGCCGGGTGGTCGTACATCTCGCGCGGGGTGCCGACCTGCTGGAGCAGGCCGTCCTTGAGGACCGCGATGCGGTCGCCCATGGTGAGGGCCTCGGTCTGGTCGTGGGTGACGTAGACGGTGGTGACGCCCAGGGAGCGCTGGAGCGAGGCGATCTGCGTGCGGGTCTGCACGCGGAGCTTGGCGTCCAGGTTGGACAGCGGCTCGTCCATGAGGAAGACCTTGGGCTTGCGCACGATGGCGCGACCCATGGCCACGCGCTGGCGCTGGCCACCGGACAGGGCCTTGGGCTTGCGGTCCAGGTACTCGGTCAGGCCGAGGATCTTGGCTGCCTCCTTGACCCGCTTGTCGATCTCGTCCTTGGGCGTACCCGCGATCTTGAGGGCGAAGCCCATGTTGTCGTGGACCGACATGTGGGGGTAGAGGGCGTAGTTCTGGAAGACCATCGCGATGTCGCGGTCCTTGGGCTGGACGTCGGTCACGTCGCGGTCGCCGATGAGGATGCGGCCGGAGTTGACGTCCTCGAGGCCGGCGAGCATCCGCAGGGAGGTGGACTTACCGCATCCCGAGGGGCCGACCAGGACAAGGAACTCGCCGTCGGCGATCTCCAGGTTGAGCGCGTCGACACTGGGGCGGTCGTTGCCCGGGTAGATGCGCGTGGCGTGATCAAAGGTCACAGTTGCCATAGGGGGTTCCCTTCACCGGCAGGTACGTGCCGGACGATCCGTGGTGAAAGGTGCCGATGCGTGTCCGCATTGACACATGCTCCGGGCCGGTTGGCTGGCGCACGCTTATGCTGTCACACAACCTTGCGTCACGATAGGGAGACCGAATGGTGATCTTCGTCCCTGACCGTGAGGATGGTCACCTCGACTGGGTCAGTCTCTCGTGGGCGGGCGCGGTCGCCTCCGGGCCAGAGCGGGCGTGCCCGGTACTGTGGCGCCATGACCCACAACCCTGACGCGCGGGCGACCACGCCGACCGCCCTGGCCGCGCTGCGTGCCGGCACTGATGTCGGTGGCTACCGACTGGTGCGGCGCCTGGGCGCCGGGGGGATGGGCGTGGTCTGGGAGGTGGCGGACGCCTCGGGACAGCGCGTCGCCATGAAGATCCTCCACCCGCAGATCGCCGCGGACCCGATGGCCCGACGGCGTCTGGACCGCGAGGCCTCCGTCCTGGCGCGGGTCAAGGACAGCCGGGTGGCGCGGATCCTGGACATTGAGACCGGCGACGGGGCGGACGGAACCGGGGTGACCTTCGTCATCACCGAACTCATTGACGGCCCCACCCTTCAGTTCGAGGTCGACCACGAGGGCGCCTACGACCTGTCGACCGACGTCCGGGACCTCGCCGACCTCGCCCACGGCCTGGCGGACGCCCTGAGCGCCGTCCACGACGCCGGCGTCATCCACCGTGATCTCAAGCCCTCCAACGTCATGCTCGGGGCGCAGGGCCCGGTGCTCATCGACTTTGGTATCGCCCAGGTGGCCGACGACGTCCGACTGACCCAGACGGGACAGGTCACGGGCACCCCCGGCTTCATCCCCCCGGAGATGCTCGACGGCGACGAGCCGAGCCCGGCGGTGGACTGGTACGCCTGCGCCGGCGTGCTCCTGTTCGCCGTGACGGGGCGCGCGCCCTTCGGCTCCGGCCCCTGGCAGGCCGTCTTCCGTCGCGTCTACGCCGGGACCCCTGAGCTGGGCGACCTCGAGGAGCAGTGTCCCGCCCTGGCGCGGGCGTTCACCAGGGCGCTCGCCCCCTCCCAGGACTCGCGCCTGGCGATGGCGGACCTGCTCAACGTGCTCGACGAGGTCGCCGACGGCGGCAGCGGCGAGGTGGCGCTCTCCGAGGCCCTGGGTGAGGAGGACGAGGCCCAGCGGGACACCGGGACCTTCCGGGGGTACGGCATCACGAGCGACACCCCGGGCGCGACCCCAACACCAGCCTCGCCGACGTCGGGCGCCTACGGCTACATCGCGACCGCGAGCCCCGTCCGCTCCGCCGAGACCCCGGGACCGAGCGCGCCGTCCGCGGGGGCCTCGACAGGGCCTCAGGCGGGCCTGCCCGCCTCCGTCCCTCCCCGGTCCGCCGCCTCAGCCGCCTCAGGGCCAGCGGCCGCGACCCCCGGCTCAGGAACGATCCCCCGGTCCTTCGCCCCGGCCGGCGCGGCCCCTGCGCGCCCCGCGCCGACGGCGCAGCCCGTTGCCGGCCCCGCCGGCGCCCTCGGCCCCGAGCCCTTCGGGCCGCAGGCGGGCGCCGCGGGCCCGGGGGTCCAGCAGCGGCCCCCCCAGCAGGTTCCCCCGCACCAGGCTCCTCAACAGCCGATGGCCCTGCGCCCAGCAGCCTCGCAGCCTCATGCGGTCCAGCCGCCGGCTTCCCAGCAGCCGATGGCCCTGCGCCCTGCGGCCTCGCAGCCTCAGGTGGCCCAGCGGCCTGCGCCTCAGCCGCAGACCGGTGCCCACGGGGTGCCGGCCTTCGGCCCGGGCGCGGCGGGCACGGACGGGCTGCCGACGAACAGGGGGGCTCTGCCGGATTGGGCGGCCGAACCGCAGAGGTCGCCCGCGGTCGTCGGCGCCGTCGCCCTCCTGCTCGTGACGATCTCGACCTGGGTCCCCGTGTGGATGATGATCGTCACCACGGTCCTCGTCGTCATCGTGGGGACGGTGGGGCGTGCGGAGGACGCGAGGCGCTGGCGCCGTCTCCAGGCCGGGCAGGTCCAGTCCTCGGACAACTCGCGGATGTGGGCGGCGATGCCCTGGTACTTCCTGCGCTCGCTGGTCGGCACCCTCTTCGCGGTCATGCCTGGCCTCATGACGGTGCTGGTCATCATCTACTTCTGGGCCATGGACATGTTCAACGGGACAGGGTTCCTGGGTCGCGCCATGGCGGGCATCGACGTCTACCACCGCACCGGCCTGTTCTGCGCCACGCTCATCGTCATCTTCCTTCTCCTCCTGTGGTTCGTCCCGTGGGGGGCCACGACACGCAGGGGGGCTGCGCGCACCGTCCTCGCCGTGCTGGGCAACGGGCCCGGGCGCGTCGTCGGCCTCGTCGGGATCCTCGCCGCGGTCGCTGCGTTCCTCCTCCTGTTCATCCTGGCCGTGCTGCCGCCGGTCACCTTCCACCCCTTGTACCGCTGATCCCGCCGCCGTCCTCCAGGGACGGGGCGCTCGTGGTGCACGGGCCGCCCGGCCCAGGGCGAGTGAGGCAGGCCGCATGCCGTGACCCGTTACATCGCGGCCCGGAGGGGGCACAATGCCGTCATCCAGGTTGGTGGGACGGTGGAGCTGCCGGGTCGCCACCTGGTTCGTCGTCAGTCGACCGGAGGAGATCCAGCGTGGCCCCCAACAGCCCCCGCCCCACCAAAGCTGAGCGCCGGTCCGCTGCGCGTGCCCGGGCCCAGGCCCTGCGTGAGGAGCAGGAGCGTCGCGAGCGGCGCGCGAAGATCGCCCGCCGCAGCCTGCTGGGTGCTGGGGTCCTCGGCGTCGGCGGAGTGGCTGCCGCGCTCATCCTGACCGACCGTAACCGCTCGAGCGGGGGCGGCACGATCGCTCAGGGCAAGGCGAACACCGAGGGGGTCCCGGCGCCGGTCCTGTCCGACGGCTCGTGGACCTACGGCGCGAACATGGAGCTCGACGCGGTCAACAGCGGCGGGGGCGTCCTGGACGTGTACTTCGACTACTCGTGCCACTTCTGCGCCAGCTTCGAGACCCTGCATGCCCCGGAGATCGAGGAGCTCGTCAAGGCGGGCACGGTCACCCTGGTCCTGCACCCCTGCAAGGTCCTGTCGATGGACTGGACCGACCTGGTCATGAACTCCATGGGCGTGGTCCTGGACACCGAGCCCGACAAGGCGCTCGCCTTCCACAACGCGGTCATGGGCCTGTTCACGACGATCTACGAGTCGCAGGACACCTCGATGATGACCGTGGAGAACATCGTGTCCACGGCGCAGGAGGCAGGGGTCTCCTCGGGGACCACCGACGCCTTCCAGGCGGCTGTCGACGCCAACACCTACGCGGCCTGGACCGACCTGGGGACGACGACCTTCAGGAACGCCGGCTTCCAGGGCACGCCGACCGTCCTCTACGAGGGCACGCAGATCGAGCTGTCCACGATCGGCACGAGCACCGGCCTGACCGACTACATCAAGGGGCTCGGCTGATCCGTGCGAGCCACGAGGCAGGACCCGCCGCGGGCGGGCACCGCCTTCCCGACCGCGGGGCGGGGGTGTAGGCTCCCCGCGCGCGCTGCGTTAGCTCAGTTGGTAGAGCAGCTGTCTTGTAAACAGCAGGTCGCCGGTTCGAGCCCGGCACGCAGCTCCATCACTCCCTGCGAGTCCACGACGCCCTGTGACGCCCCGTGACGCCCCGTGGCGCCCGCCGGGCCCCGACCCGCAGTCCGTGCGGGGCTGCGCCAGGGCGGGGCGGCGCGGGACGCGCTGACGGGGCGGCCGCGCCACGGCGCCGCCGGGAGCGGCGACAGGGCGTGCCAGGACTGGCGCCGCCAGGGCAGGCGCCAGGGCCCGCTAGGGCAGGCGCCAGTCCACGGGCTCGGCGCCCATGCGCTCCAGGGCCGCGTTGGCGCGCGAGAACGGCCGGGACCCGAAGAACCCCCGGGAGGCGCTCAGCGGCGAGGGGTGAGGGGAGGAGATGATCGGGGTGGGGCCCAGCATCGGGGTGAGCGACTGGGCGGGCCGGCCCCACAGGATCGCCACGAGCGGGGCCTGGCGCTCGACGAGCGCCTCGATGGCCCTCTGGGTCACCGCCTCCCAGCCCCAGCCACGATGGGAGCCGGCCGCCCCCGGCGTGACGGTCAGCACACGGTTGAGCAGCATGACGCCCTGCCTGCTCCACGAGGTGAGGTCGCCGGTGGTCGGGCGGGGCAGGCCCAGGTCGTTGACCAGCTCGGTGTAGATGTTCTCCAGGCTGCGCGGTGGCCGGACGCCGGGCTGGACGGAGAAGCTCAGGCCCATGGGGTGCCCGGGTGTCGGGTACGGGTCCTGGCCCACGATGAGGACCTTGACCTCGTCGAGTGGGTAGGTGAAGGCCCGCAGCACGTCGCTGCCCGCGGGGAGGTACCCGCGTCCCTGGGCGACCTCCTCGCGCAGGCGCGCGCCGATCTCGTGGACCGTCGGCTCGACCGGTGCCAGGGCCAGGGCCCAGGACGGGTGGACGATCTCGGACAGGGGCTTGGGCTCGCTCACCCGAACGAGCCTACCGGCGACGGCGGGTCGGCCGCCTCCTGCGGACCTCGTGGTCGCCGCCCGCTATCCTCTCGGTGTGAGGCACTACGACTACCCTGACGATGAGTTCGACGCCATCGACGACGACGGTCCCGTCCCTGTCGGGGCCCATCGCGCCCCGCTCCCGGCCTGGCGCAGCTGGGCTCCCCTGCTGGTCGTGCTGCTCGTCGTGCCTGCGCTCGCGTGGGGTGCCGTGACCCTCCTGGGACGGACGACGGGCTCCGCCTCGAGCACGCAGGCCCCTGCCGGCTCCGCTGAGACGACGCAGGCCGCGGACCCGGCCCCCTCGGCGGAGCAGGAGCCCACGCAGGCGCCGACGCAGGAGCCGACCGAGGAGGCCTCGGCCACGCCGACCGGCAACGTCGACTACACGACCGGGGTCACGGTCCACAACGGCACGGTGACCAGCGGACTGGCCTCCCGGACCGGCTCGAGGCTGGAGAACGCGGGCTTCACCGCGGTGACGGTCTCCCCGGGCAGCTACGAGGCCACGACCCCGGCCGTCACGACGGTGTACTACGCGTCCCCCGAGGAGGCCGCCTCCGCCTACGCCGCCGCCGAGGCGCTGGGCATCAGCGAGGTCGTCGAGTCGGCCGACGAGGCGCAGTCCAACCCGATCGTCATCGTCCTGCGCGACGACTTCCAGGAGTGAGCCGGCCGGGTCTGCTGCCGGTCCCGGGATTCGCCGTCGGAGGATTCGCGACGAGAACTCGTGGTCGACGGCGCAGGCGTCTTGCACTCGCGGGTCGAGAGTGCCAGCATTGCGGTTAGCACTCGGAGCCCGCGAGTGACAACGTCGCTGCGGGGGCCGTGTGAACGACCCAGGCCGGGAGGTGAGGGCCGGCTCCAGCCGTGACGTGAACGTCTGGGGCCGACCCGTCCGTCGCGGGCTCCGACCGGCCGCCACCTCACACCAGAGGAGCATCAATGACCAAGATCATCGCCTTCGACGAGGAGGCCCGCCGCGGGATGGAGCGGGGTCTCAACACCCTGGCCGACACCGTCAAGGTCACCCTGGGCCCCAAGGGCCGCAACGTCGTGCTCGACAAGAAGTGGGGCGCCCCCACGATCACCAACGACGGCGTGACCATCGCCAAGGAGATCGAGCTCGAGGAGCCCTTCGAGAAGATCGGCGCCGAGCTCGTCAAGGAGGTCGCCAAGAAGACCGACGACGTCGCCGGAGACGGCACGACGACCGCCACCGTCCTGGCCCAGGCGCTCGTGCGCGAGGGCCTGCGCAACGTGGCCGCCGGCGCCAACCCGATCGCCGTGCGCCGCGGCATCGACAAGGCCGTGGCCGTCATCGTCGAGCGCCTGCTCGCCGACTCCAAGGAGGTCGAGACCCCCGAGGAGATCGCCGCCACCGCCTCGATCTCCGCCGCCGACGAGCAGATCGGCCAGCTCATCGCCGAGGCCCTTGAGAAGGTGGGCCACGAGGGCGTCGTCACCGTCGAGGAGTCCAACACCTTCGGCCTGGAGCTCGAGGTCACCGAGGGCATGCGCTTCGAGCGCGGCTTCATCTCGCCGTACTTCGTCACCGACCCCGACCGTCAGGAGGCCGTCCTGGAGGACACCTACGTCCTGCTGGTCGACACCAAGATCTCCAACGTCAAGGACCTGCTGCCGCTGCTCGAGAAGGTCATGCAGTCGGGCAAGCCCCTGACGATCATCGCCGAGGACGTCGAGGCCGAGGCCCTGGCCACCCTCGTCGTCAACCGCATCCGCGGCACCTTCAAGTCCGTGGCCGTCAAGGCCCCCGGCTTCGGCGACCGCCGCAAGGCGATGCTTCAGGACATGGCGATCCTCACCGGCGGCACCGTCATCTCCGAGACGGTCGGCCTCAAGCTGGAGAACGCCACCCTCGAGGACCTGGGTCAGGCTCGCAAGGTCGTCGTCACCAAGGACGAGACGACCATCGTCGAGGGCGCCGGGGACCGCGAGGCCATCGAGGCCCGCGTCTCCCAGATCCGCGGCGAGATCGAGACCTCCGACTCGGACTACGACCGCGAGAAGCTCGCCGAGCGCCTCGCCAAGCTCTCCGGCGGCGTGGCCGTCATCAAGTCCGGTGCTGCCACCGAGGTTGAGCTCAAGGAGCGCAAGCACCGCATCGAGGACGCCGTGCGCAACGCCAAGGCCGCTGTCGAGGAGGGCATCGTCGCCGGTGGTGGCGTCGCCCTCATCCAGGCCGCCGAGGCCCTCGACACCCTGGCCCTCGACGGTGACGAGGCCACCGGCGCCGCGATCGTCAAGGTCGCCGTCGAGGCCCCGCTCAAGCAGATCGCCGTCAACGCCGGCTTCGAGGGCGGCGTCGTCGTCGACCGCGTGCGCAGCCTGCCCGTGGGCGAGGGCCTCAACGCCGCCTCCGGGGAGTACGTCAACCTGCTGGCCGCCGGCATCGCCGACCCGGTCAAGGTGACCCGCTCCGCGCTGCAGAACGCCGCCTCCATCGCCGGTCTGTTCCTGACCACCGAGGCGGTCGTGGCCGACAAGCCCGAGCCCCCGGCCGCCCCGGCCGGCGGCGGGGACGACATGGGCGGCATGTACTGAGCCGACACTGAGCCGGTACTGAGCCGACACTGAGTCGACACTGAGCGGCTGTGGCCCGCGCGGGTCGCAGCGCCAGATGGCCGCACGAGGGCGGGCCGTCTACCCGGATCCCGGGGAGACGGCCCGCCCGTCGTGCTGCGGGGCCGGGTGCCACAGGCCATGGGCGGCCCCGGGTCAGGACCAGGAGGGCGATCGCCCACACCAGGTTGACGATGTTGAACAGGGCGCCGTCCAGGAGGGGCTTGCCGGGTCGGGCGCGCCGGGTCGGGCGGGCCCGGCAGCGGGCCCGGGGCCCGTGGGAGGGCGAGGACGCTCACACGGGTGCCGGGGCTCAGGCGGGTGCCGGGGCTCAGGCGGGTGCCGGGGCTCAGGCGTAGGGGGCGCGTCCCTGGCCGCCGAAGCGGCCGGTGTTGGCCGTCTCGGCGTCGTCGTAGGACACGGCGGCGTGGTCGAGTGCCATCGAGATCGAGTCGAGGCTCGCCTGGACCTGGAGGGCGGTCACGTGCCAGTCGGCGGCGCAGGCCGCCATGGAGTCAGAGGCCCCTCCTGTCCACGAGGTCTGGAGGATCGAGATGTCTCCCTGCATCCCGTCGACCTCGGTCTGGATGGTGGCGATACGGGTGCGGGCGCGCGAGGCGGTGTCGGCGACCGCCTGGGTGTCGACGGCGAAGACGGGCATGTCCGGAACCTTCCGTGAGGAGTGCGGCGCCGCGGCCGCGGCGTCACCTCACGGTAGGAACAGGTGGGCCGCCGGCGCAGCCCCGGGCGTTGAGGGCTGTGGACGAGCCCTGCACGAACCGCGCCTGTGGAGCACCTCGGGCTCACCGGCCGTCGTCGACGATCTCCTCGGTGATGCGTGGCAGGTCTCCGGTGCGGGCCTCGCGCAGGACCTTGGCCTCCTCGGTCTTCTCCCGCAGCCGCTGGGCGAGCCTCAGGCGGGCGGCCTCGACCTGCCGGGCGCGGTCGCCGGTGGCGTCCCCGTCATCGGTGCAGGGACGACGGGCCAGGAGGAGGTCGAGGTCCTCGATGCACGACTCCATCGAGGGAACATGGCTGTGGCGGTGCTCGGGCTCCCTGCGCCCCTCGGGCACAGGGTCCTGACGCACCGGCGGCTCCGTGGAGCGGAGCTGGCCCGCCGACTGCTGACCGGGCTGCTGGCGGGAATCGCTGACGGCCCGTTGGCCGGCCGGGGGAGTCCTCGGCCAGGGAGCGGGGTCCTGGGGGCTGCGGCCCTGGGCGCGGGGGCGACGCACGGTGGGTGGGACGATCTCCTCGGGGGCGTCGGCGTACTCCAGGCCGCCCAGCGCCGGGCTCGGTGCGGGAGTGACGGCAGGTGGCGCCGCGCCGGGGTCCTCGCCCTGGGCGCCAGCGACCTCGGGGGCGGGGGTCTCAGGGGCGTCGGGGGTCGTGACGGTCGCTGCCGGCAGGTCCACGGGCTCGGGCTCCTCGTCGACCGGGAGCCTGGCGACCTCGTCCTCGAGCTTGCGCTTCTCGGCCTCGAGGTTCTCGCGGGCGGGAAGCTCCCACCTGGACCCGAGGGGGGAGGAGAAGAGGGTCTCGCGCTCGAGCAGGCGGGTGACGATGGCCAGCCGTCCGCGCAGGTAGTGGGCGGTGGGGATGTGGGCGTACTCCTCGCGCACGAGCTCGCGGTACTTCTTGTACTGCTGAGGGTCGGCGGCCAGGGTGCCCAGGTCGGCGTCGCCCAGCGCGCTGGCGTCGATGTCGGAGGCGGGAAGGTCGCGTCGCTTGAGGTTGACGATGAGCGCGCAGATGCGCGTGACGGTCTGCCCCGGCAGTCCCAGGGCGGTCAGGTCCTGGGCGGCGAAGGCGGCCGAGGCGATCTCGTCCTCGCCGCCGTTGCGCCGGTAGGCGTGCTCCCTGGCCGAGGAGAACACGCAGCCGTGGTACCACGTCGCCAGTCTCATGACCTCGGGGTTGTGGGACTCGTCCTGGAGCTCGTCGACGCGCGCGAGCATGTCGATGACGTGGCGCAGGTTGTGGAACCGGCGGTCCGGGGTGCTCCACATCTCGATGAGCCCCTCACCGGCCGCACGGATCTGCTCCACCGGCGCGTGCGAGCCCAGGGCCTTGACTGAGCGGACGTAGGCGGGGAGCAGCCACTGCGGCGCGTCGATCACGCCCATCGGAGTGCCTTCCAGGTTCGGATTCAGGATGCGCATCATCGTAGCCCTGATCCGTCAGAGGTAAAGCCCGTCCGCCGGTGGTCCCCGCGATGCCGAACACGTCACCTTGAGCCCGACTACCCTGGAAAAAGCGGCGTGTTGGGGACCAAGGTGACGTGTTCGGCGCCGGGGCGGCGCCTCCCGGTCAGGACGGTGAGGGGGCTCCCGCCGCGGCGGTGGGGATCTCGATGCGCACGGTCGCCCCGCCGCCGGGGGTGGGGAGCATCCGCACGACGCCGCCGTGGCGTCCGACGATCGCGGCCACGATCGCCAGGCCCAGCCCGGAGCCGCCTGTCTCACGGTTGCGTGAGGTGTCGGCCCGGTAGAAGCGCTCGAAGACCTTCTCCGCCTCGGCGATCGGCACGCCCGGGCCGTGGTCGCGCACCTCGACGACGGCGGTCAGCGCGGTGGTGCCCTCGATGGAGGACTCCCGAGCGGGCACGGTGCCCACGGCGACCTCGACGGGGGACCCCTCGGGGGTGTGGCGCACGACGTTGCCCAGCAGGTTGGTGAGCACCTGGGACAGGCGGTCCTTGTCCCCGACCACGGTGACCGGCCCGGGCTCGGCGCCCTGGGCCGCGGCCTGGGGGTCGAGCGCGAGCAGTGAGCAGTCGCGCTCGGGGGCCAGGACCATCATGTCGGTCAGCGCCCCGGCGGCTACCGCCGTCAGGTCCACCGGCGCCATGACCATCTTGCGGCCCTCGTCCATGCGGGCGAGCTGGAGCAGGTCCTCGACGAGCCGGCCCATGCGGGAGGACTCGGACTCGATACGGGCCATGACCTCGTCGGTGCGCTCGGCCGGCACGCCCCCCATGCGGTAGAGCTCCCCGTAGCCGCGGATGGCTGACAACGGGGTGCGCAGCTCGTGGGAGGCGTCGGAGACGAAGCGAGTCATGCGCTCCTGGGCGACGACCTGGACCTCGAAGGCCTGCTCGTTGCGCTGGAGCATCGTGTTGAGCGCGCGCTGCAGGGAGCCGACCTCGGTGGTCGCGGGCTCGGTCAGGGGGACGCGGGCCGACAGGTCGCCGCTGGCGATCCGCCCGGCCACGCCCTCGATCTGGCGCAGGGGGCGCAGCGCACGGCGCACGAGGTAGGTGGCCGCCATCGCGCCCACGAGGATGACGGTCACGTCGGTGAGGGCCACGACGAAGCGGGTGACCTCGACCGTCTCGGCGACGTCCTTGAGGGGCAGGCCCACGGCGACCACGCCCAGCTCCTCACCGGTGTTCTCGTCGACGAAGGACAGCGTGACCACCCGCCAGTCGCTGCCGATCTTGTCTGAGTCCACGGTCACCATCGAGGAGCCGGAGTGGTCGGTGTCGGGGTCGTCGAGTCCGAGGTCGTCGGTGGACGGCGAGCCGTACTTGCTGGCGGTCTCGTCGGAGATGAGCAGGCCCGAGCGCCCGTCGGCGTAGCGCACCGCGACGAAGTAGGTCGAGGGCATGGAGGACACCGACCCGGAGTCCATGAGGCGGATGCCCTGGGTGCCGACCTCCTGGCCGGTGGCGCGCAGCTGGTCGTCGACCTGCCTGATGAGATGGGTCTCGAGCAGGGAGGTGAAGGTCAGGGAGGCGATGAGCAGACCGAAGGTGAGCAGTCCGGTCGTGATAAGCGCCAGGCGGCTGCGCAGGGGCTGGGAGTGCCAGGTGCGGCGGGCCGTGGTCAGGGGGTGCCAGCGGCCGCGCTTGGTGGGCCGGTGCTGGCGGCCCGGCGGCCTCGAGGCGTGCGCGGCGCGCAGGACGCCGCGCCGCGCACGTCTGGAGGTGCGCACGCTCACTCGCCCTTGGGCTCGCGCAGCATGTAACCCACGCCCCGGCGGGTCTGGATGAGGGGGGTGACGGGCTCGCCGTCGCGCCCGTCGATCTGGTCGACCTTGCGGCGCAGGTAGGAGATGTAGGACTCGACGATGGCGGCGTCGCCGTTCCAGTCGTACTCCCACACGTGGTCGAGGATCTGGGCCTTGGAGACGACCCGTCCGGCGTTGAGCATGAGGTAGCGCAGCAGCTTGAACTCGGTGGGGGACAGCTCGACCTCGACCCCCGCGCGGTGGACCTCGTGGGCGTCCTCGTCCAGGACGAGGTCCGCCACGCGCACGACGCCGTCGTCCTCGCCCTCGACGGCGTGGGTGCGGCGCAGGATGGCGCGGATCCGGGCGACGACCTCCTCGAGGCCGAAGGGCTTGGTCACGTAGTCGTCTCCGCCGACGGTCAGGCCCTGGACCTTGTCCGCCATGTCGTCGCGGGCCGTCAGGAAGAGGATCGGGGTGGTCACGTCGCGCTCGCGCAGGCGCCGCGCGACCGTGAAGCCGTCCATGTCGGGGAGCATGACGTCGAGGACGACGAGGTCAGGGGCGTCGTCCTCGATGCCGCGCAGCGCGCCGTTTCCGTCAGCCGCCGTCGAGACCTCGAAGCCCGCGAAGCGCAGGGACGAGGCGAGCAGGTCACGGATGTTGGGCTCGTCGTCGACAACGAGGAGGTGGGCCTCGCGGGGGGTGTGCTGGGAGTCGGGATGTCGGTCCATTCCGCCACTCTTCACCGCGATGCTGAACGTTTTCTGGGAGTCTGTTGGGAGCCTGTGGGCGGGGTGCCTCCGGCCCCTCAGATGAACTTGAGCGGGTCGAACTCGGCCAGCGGGATGATGCGCACGCGGGGCAGGGCGATGGTGAAGGCGTCGACGTCGGACTCCAGGTCGTGGATCCTCAGGCCGCGCGCCTCGAGGCCGGCGAGCTGGGTGTTGAGGAACTCCCGGAAGCACAGCACGCCCACGCTGGCCCCGGCGTCGAGGAGCCGCTCGACCTGGGGGACGTAGTCGCCGTCGTGACTGCCGAGCAGGACGTGGGCGCCCTGGCCGGACTCGGCCCGCTGCGCCAGGGCCTCCAGGGTGCGCTGGACACCGATGTCGACGACCTTCTCATCGGGGCTCCCCGAGCCGGCCAGGGGCACGGGGCGGTAGTCCATGGCCAGGAGCGCCTGGATGAAGCCCATCGGCATGTGCCCGCTCGTGGCGTTGAGGAAGAACAGGGCCGTCGTGTCGTCACCCCGGCCGCCGGCCTGGGCGTCGGCGAGCTCGTCGCAGTAGGCCAGCACCCTGTCCCAGCGGGGCCGCTCGTCGGGCTCGGGCCTGCGCCCCAGGACGCTCATGCCCAAGGTGGCGTCGATGTTCTCGCCGTCGACGAGGAGGTAGGTCGGGAGTGTCATGGGCTCATGCTAACCGTCGGGGCCGGACCGGGGCGGGCTGCACGGATGGGCCCGGTCCGCCGGGGACGGGCTGCTCGGATGGGCCCGGTCCGCCGGGGGCGGGCCCCGGCGGACCGGCGTGCAGGACAGGACGGGGAGGCGATCGTGCCGACCGCGAGGCAGGGCGGTGCCGGGTCGTGCAGGGCTGTGCCGACCTCGCTCCTGCCCGTCGTGTCAGGGGGTGTCAGTAGGAGGACTCCTCGGACTCGGCGGGCTGCTCGGCACCCTGGGCCTTGAGCGCCTCGAAGGCGGCGTCGACGGCGTCGCCGTCAGTGATCTGGGCGGGGGCGGGTGCTGCGGTCAGGGTGGATCCCCCCGACTTGAGCGCGGCCAGGCGCGCCTCGGCCTCGAGCTGGGTGCCGGAGGACTCCAGCTCGGCGAACTGGGACTCCAGGGAGGCTCCCGCCAGCTCCATCTGGCCGGCGGCCTGGGCCTCGACCCGGCGCACCTGGTCCTCGTAGCGGGCGAGCTCGCTGGTGGGGTCGAGCACGTTGATCGAGCGGATGGCGCCCTGGACCTTGACCTGGGCCTCGGCGGTCTTCTGACGGGCGATGAGCTGGTCACGCTTGGACTGCAGCTCGCCGAGCTTGACCTCCATCTGCTGCAGACCGGTCTTGAGCTGGTCGACGACCTGGCGCTGGGAGGCGATCATCGGCTCGGCGGCCTTGGCCTCGTTCTCCGCGGTGATCTGCTTGGTCAGCGCGATCTTGGCCAGCGAGTCCCACTTGTCGGCCCCCGCGGCGTCACCACCGGCGCGCAGCTCGTCAGCCTTGCGTGAGGCCGCCAGCGCCTTGTTCCCCCAGTCCCGGGCCTCGGCGACGTCCGCGGCGTGGTCCTTCTCGGCCAGACGCAGGTTGCCGATCGTCTGGGCGACGGCGTCACGGGCCTCGGCGATCGAGGCGGTGTAGTCGCGCACGAGCTGGTTGAGCATCTTCTCCGGGTCCTCGGCGCGGTCCAGGAGGGCGTTGACGTTGGCGCGGGTCAGCTGGGCGATGCGGCCCAGGATCGACTGCTTCTCGGCCATAGGGCTCCCTTTCGTTGTCCCCGGCCGCGAGGGGCGCCCGGGTGGTCGGTACCGGGAGTCATGCTCCCAGAAATCTGCTGAGGTGTCCTGCCCCGGGCACCGGATGCGCTGCGGGAACCCGCAGGGAGGCAGGTGCAGGTCGTGGCGAGGAGGTGCGCCGGGTCAGTCGAAGATGTCGTCGAGGGCGTCCCCGATGACCCCCAGGCCACCGTGCCCCCAGCCGCCGTAGCCGCCGCGCCCGCCGGCCAGGCCGCCCAGGAGCAGGCCGCCCAGGACGAGGGTCGAGGCGTCCACCCCGCCCAGCCCCAGGCCTGAGCCGCCCGAGCCCGACGACCCCGAGCCGCGCACGTCGGCCTCGGCGAGGGCCTGGGCCTGGGCGACGAGTGGCTCGCCGGCGGCGACCTCGGCCAGCGCGGCCGTCGCGTCGGTCGTCTGCATCGAGGTGGCAGCCGTCGCGTGGCGGGTCGCCTCCGACAGGGCGGTGCGCGCCGAGGGACCCACCGCGCCACGGTGGGTCGTGATGTAGGAGGTGACCGCGTCGATCTGGGAGTTGAGGCGCGCCAGGCGCGAGCCCAGGGAGGCGCGGGCCCGGGAGTCGTTGTCCTCCTTGGCGCGAGCCGGGGCCAGGGCGGCGTCGATGGCCGCCTCGGCGCGCTCCAGGTGGTCGAGGGCGGCCAGGGGGTCCCCGGAGGCGCCAGGGCCGGAGGCGGCGCGGCCCTCGGTGATCGCCGCCTCCGCGTCGGCGACGAGGGGAGCCAGGGAGGCGGCGGGAACCTGGTCGGACAGGCGCTGGGCGTCGACGAGGTCGGAGGAGATCGAGGCGATGGCCGCCGCCAGGTCGGCCGATGCCCGGTCAAGGCGCTCGCGGGCGCTCGTGACCTGGGCGGCCAGCTCACCGGCCTGCGCGATCGAGCCCTGAGCGATGCGCACCTGCTCCACGGCGGTGGCCTGCTGCCCGGCCTCGACGCTGGCACGGGCCTGGTCGAGCGCGGTGCGCCCGGCGGCCAGGAGGCGGCCGGCGCGCTCCGGGGCCTGGGAGACGCTGGTCAGGGAGCTGTCGGGGTACGTGGCGCTCAGGGTGACGAGCAGGGTGTTGGCCATCGTGATGGCCTGCTCGGTCTCGTCGGCGCGCTGGGCGGTCTCGGCGATGGAGGTCGGGAGGTTGGCCTCGATGCCGCGGCGGGCGTTGAAGGCCTCCTCCTGCCGCGAGATGACGGCCACCGCCTCGGAGCAGCGCTGGAGGATCTCGGTGAGCATCTGACGCTGGACCGGCTCGGTCTCGGGTACGTCGTCGTCGAGCAGCTTGCGCAGCTCGAAGGAGCGGGCCAGGTGGCTCCGGGCGGTGGCCAGCGCCTCGGTGAAGGAGTCCGTGGCGGACAGCCCGAACTGGGCCTGGGCGTAGGACAGCTCCTCGGAGGCCGAGCGCACGGCGTCGTCCGCCGACACGAGCGCGTTGCCCGCCTGGGCGCGCAGCTGCTCGATGCCCGTGGGCTGGGGCGCGGTGGCGGGCTGGTTCTTGCGCTTCCAGAACACTGGCGGGCTCCTCGGGGTCGTGGACGGGCCGCCGACGGGCGGCGGCCCCATGGTCCCTGGCGATGTCCTCGCCCTGCAAGCCGCTTCGCCACCAGCGTTGGTGGGGTCGTGGGGGTGGGCTGCGCTGGTGTGGTGGCTGGGTGGTGGTGTGGGGGTCGGAGCGGGGCCGACGGAGGGGGTGGTGTGATGTGGGTCATGTCGTATAGGGTGGTGTGGTCCCTGGTTGTCGTCATCGGCAGGAATTGCGATGAGTGGTGAGGTTCCCGTGTCGCGGTCGGGTGATCGTGCGGGTGGTTACGGTCTTGTCCCTGGTTCTTATGGCCTTGTCCCTGGTTCTTATGGTCTGGTGCCGTGTTCTCGGTCGTCTGGGCCGGGTGTGCCGTCTGACGGGGGTGCCCGGGTGGTGCGGCCTGGCCCGCGGGGTGGTGGGGCGCGGCGGGTGGTTGCGGGCCGGGTGTCCGGGCCGGGTGTCGTGCCTGCCGGGGGTGAGGCTGGTGGGAGCTCGGAGTGGTGGGAGAGGCTGGCGGCGGGGTTGCGGGGCTGGCGGGGGTTCGGGGTGCTGGTCAGGCTCCAGGTGGTGGGGGTGTGGGTGGCGTTGCCGGTGGTGGTTGTGGCTGTGGTGGTCAGCTCAGAGCTGCGGGTGAGCCTGGGGGCGTGGGTGGGGGCGGTGTGGGTGGTCGCCGCCTGGTTCTGGATGGCTCGCCTCAAGACGGTGGAGTGCTGGGTGTTTTTCGGACTGTGTGTTTCGGTGTGTCAGGCCGCTTGTCTGCGGCCTAGGTGCTCGCCTTCGACCTCGTTGGGGGTGCGGTAGCCGAGGGTCGAGTGGAGACGTGTCTGATTGTATGTCAGCTCAATCCATGAGGCAATGTCGCTCACTGCCTTCCTACGTGTAGGGTACACCATGCGGTGGACCCTCTCGTTCTTAAGAGTCGCGTTGAATGACTCCGCCCAGGCATTGTCCCAGCACACCCCGGTGCGCCCGACGGACAGCCGTATGCCATACTTCCTCAGGTGGTCGGAGAACTGCTGAGAGGTGTACTGGCTGCCTCTGTCGGAGTGGAATATGGTTACCCCTCTCTTGTGGGGGCACCTGCGTACCGCCATGTCGATAGCGTCACAGACCAGGTCGGTGCGCATGTGGTCGGCCATCGCGTAACCGACTACCTTCCTCGTGCAGCAGTCCAGCACCGTTGCGAGATACACGAACCCAGCCCACGTGCGGATACAGGTGATGTCACCTACCCATTTGATTCCGGGTTTCTCGGCCGTGAAGTCACGGCGCACGAGATCGGGACGCTCGCCCAGGTCACGGGCCGGGACGGTGGTACGGACCTTCCGGCGCGGTTGCGCGGCTCTCAGGCCCTGGGCGCGCATGACCGCACGCACAGTGTCCTGGCAGGTTGACACGCCTTGACGTCGCAGGGCTGCCGCGATGCGCCGGTACCCGTAGGCGCCGTGGGAGGCCTCAAACTCGGCCCGCACAAGAACCGCCAGCTCCTCCCGTCTCCTGATACGACTCGACTCAGCCCGCTCGCGCCAGGAGTAGTACCCGGACCTGGACACCCCGGCCCAGCGGCACATGGAGGCAACAGGGTATCTGCCTTCCTCGCGGTTGATGAGCTTGTACTTGTCGCTCACCGCTGTTCCTGCGCGAAGAAGGCCGCCGCTTTTTTCAGGAACTCGTTCTCCTGGCGCAGCTCGCAGTTCTCCGCCCTGAGCCTGGCTATCTGCGCGGACTCTGCGACTGCTTCACTTTCCTCCTGGCTGGAGTGCTCCTTCCTGTACCTCGCGACCCAGTTCCCCACCGTCTGGGGAACCAGGTCGTAGGAGGCCGCGACCGACGCGATCGTCCGGTCCTTCTCGACGACCTCACGCACAACCTGCGCCTTGAACTCGTCCGAGTACTTCGCCCTTGACATGGCTCCATCCTATCGAATCAGAAGAGAGACGAAAATCTCCCCTGTCCGAGAAACGCCACTCACCCCAGGATGCCGTGGTCGGTGGTGGTGGGGTGGGTGTGTGCTCGTGTGGTGGAGGTGGCGGGGGTCGAGGTCAATGACACGGCGGCCTCCTTGGTGGTGGCGGGGGTGGTTGAGGAGCTGGGCAAGCTCGTGCCTCTGGCGCTGCTGGCGCTTGTGGCTCCGGGGCGGGTGCGCCGCCTGCTGGTGTGTGACTGGCTGGTCCTGGGTCTGGCTGCTGGTGCGGCCTTCATGGCTGTGGAGGAGGTGGCGCGGCGGGCGGTCTTTCTCAGTGGTTCGCTGGGTCCGGGGGGCTTGTTCCAGGAGATGATGTGCCTGGGGCGGCAGTCCGACTGGCTGGAGTGCATGGGGATGACCTCCTTCGGCCTGTCGCCCTTGTCCGGGGACGCGGTGGCTGCGTTGCCTTACGGGGGGCACGCGGTGGTGACCGGGCTGGTGGCGGTCGGTGTCGGGGTCGCGCGTCACGGGTGGTGGAGGGCGGGGTTTGTGCGCGGGGTGCTGGCGCGGGGTGCTGGCGCGGGGTGTGGTGCGTCTCGTGGTGCCGGTGGTGCCGGTGCTGGGTCTGTGGGTGGTGGTGGTTGACCACATGGGGCGCAATGCCTCGACGGAGTTCGAGGCGTGGGCGGCGACCGGGGGTGGTGCTCCGTGGCCGGTGGTCGGGGTCACGAGCGTGCTGACCGGTGGTGGTGTCGGGCGGGGCTGGCTGCTGGTGGTGGCGTTGGTGGTCGGTGCGGTGCTTGACGCCCGGGTGCTGGAGGCCGGTGGTTACGGTGACCGGTTGTACGAGGACGTGGAGGTCTACCGGGGGCGTCCTGGTGGTGGGGTGGTGGGGGCGTGGCGGTGGCGCGTCCTGGCGGGGCTGCCCGTGACCGGGTGGGGGCGGTTGCTGGCTGACGTGGTGGACGTCCTTGTGCTGCCGGTGCTGGAGTGGCGTCTGGTGTGGCGGGCCGCGGCGGTGGGTAGGGTGTTCAGGCGGGTGAGCGTGCCGGTGGCCACGACCGTGGGCTTGCGTGAGGTGCGTGGTCGGGCGGCGCGGGCGGTGCTGGACCCCGCTGGCGGGGGGCGGTGGGCGACGACGGTGGTGGTGGTGTGCTCGGTCGTGGCTGGGGCGGGTGTGCTGGTGGCGGTGCCGGGGTGGACGCGGGAGCTGGTCCGACGGCTCGGTGAGCCGGTGTGGCAGGGGTGGTTGGCCGGGATCCTGGAGCTCGTGGGTGGCGTGTGGGACGGGTTGTCTCCGGTGGAGCAGGGTCTTGTCATGCTGGTGGCCGGCGCGCTGGTGGTGCTCTCGGGCGGGACGCTGGGGCTGGCCTTCAACGTCGGCATGGGGCTGGCGCTGCTGGGGCGGGCCGATGAGGCTGCTGGGTTCGTGCGTGACCCGCGGGGCACGGTGCGTGGTTACCTGGCCACGCACACCCCCGGACAGATCGCGTTGGACGCGGGCTTGTTCGTCGCCACCGAGGTCGCTGGTGGGGTGATTGGGCGCACCGCGGGGCTGGCGGCCAGGCACGCGCGCAGTGAGCTGTTGGAGTCCAGCCTGTGGCGCGGTGAGCCGGCCACCGCCCTGGGCAGGCGGCCTGTGTACGCCGGGCCCGACCCCCGACGACCCAGCGGACCGCACCAGGACGGTGGGACGGTCTACCGCACAAGCACCGGCGCGGCAGAACCCGCTGACGCTCCCAGGCCCCGCCCGGCACCGGACTGGAACGACCCCGCAGTCCGCCAGCAGTGGTACAACGGGCTCGAGACGCGAACGACAGCACCTAACAGCGAGCCAATACGATACCAGCACCGGGTCCTGGGAACCGACATCGAGCGCGAGCTGATCGCCGACAACGGCAAGACTGTCTTCGCCGACGACGTCTCCCCGGACGGGTCCATCTACGTCGCCCGAGACGCGAAGTACACGGCCGGCGGACCGAACGCCATGTACGAAGGAAGAGCCCCAGAGTTCATCATGCGCCAGGAGTTCGACCGAGAAATGTGGCGGTACGAGGAAGTGATTCACTCGCAAGGAAATCCTGTCGGCCGGCTCGTGCTCGTCACGAACACGCCGGAGGCGCAGGCCTACCTGTCGGCCAGGCTCGCGGCGATCCTTGCCCCCGATACCCCCTTCGATGTTATGCTCGTGCCCTGAGCGATGGAAGGAGTAGTGCGGTGGGAGTCAATCATATGGTTCTTGTTCCCGACCCGGATCAGGTGATCTTCGACGCCAACACTTTTATCAAGGAGGCGCAGGTGAGATGGCCCGGCTGCCGCGTCTTTGTGGATGATCCGAGCAAGGCTATCTCGGACGCCAGCGTGCGTGTCGACTCTGCTGATGATCCAACTTTTATGATTGATCATTTTCCTGAGTGCCGCTCGCTAGTGACAGACGGTACTCTCTCCCAGGTGGCGGAGGTGGCGGTGTGGGTGCGTGAGGTCCACCCGGATCCGGGGCTTGTCCTGTGGTTGATCGACGGGGCGTTCACCGCGCATGTCGTGCTCCACCCGGGGATCACGGTCGATGAGATCCGCGCGGGCTGGGTGGATCATCGTGAGCACGACCCCTACGAGGAGTTCCCCCAGTACTTCGCCGCCTGGAAGACGTGGTGAATCACCGGGTCAGGTGTGTCCGGTTCACCCCCTGAGCGACGGAAGGAGAAGCGCTGTGGGAGTGCGTTATATGGTTCTTGTTCCCGATCCGGATCAGATGATCTTCGATGCCAATACCTTTATCAATGAGGCGCAGGTGAAGTGGCCCGGCTGTCACTTCTACGTAGAGGATCCGAGCAAGCACATCTCCGATGCCGGCGTGCGTGTCGATCCTGGCGAGGATCCGCCATTCACCATCGCTCATTTTCCTGATCGTCGCATGCTGTCGATCGATGGGAATCCCTTCAATAGTGCGAAGGTGGCGGTGTGGGTGCGTGAGCTCTACCCTGATCCCGATCTCGTCCTGTGGTTCATTGACGATGCGTTCGCCGCGCATGTCGTGCTCCACCCGGGGATCACGACAGATGAGATCCACGCGGGCTGGGTGGATCATCGTGAGCACGACCCCTACGAGGAGTTCCCCCAGTACTTCGGCGACTGGTAGGAGAGCTGGCCGCCCGACAGGCCCGGCGTTCCTGTGGCCGAGACTCGTCCGGTTTGTCCTCTGAGCGATGAAAGGATCAGTGCAATGGGTGTGCGTTATATGGTTCTTGTTCCCGATCCGAACCAGGTGATCTTTGACGCAGACACCTTTGTCAAGGAGGCGCAGGTGAGGTGGCCCGGCTGCCGCGTCTTTGTGGATGATCCGAGCAAGGCTATCTCGGACGCCAGCGTGCGTGTCGACTCCGCTGATGATCCGACTTTTATGGTCATTCATTTTCCTGATTGTCGTGCACTGACGACCGATGGTCTTCCATATCAGGCGGCGGAGGTGGCGGTGTGGGTGCGCGAGGTCCATCCTGATCCGGGGCTCGTCCTGTGGTTGATTGATAATGGCTTCGCCGCGCATGTCGTGCTCCACCCGGGGATCACGACAGATGAGATCCACGCGGGCTGGGTGGATCATCGTGAACACAACCCCTACGAGGAGTTCCCCCAGTACTTCGGCGACTGGTAGGAGAATCGGCCGCCCGACGCACCCTGGGCCGCGCCTGTCGGGGATTCGTCCCCTAAGGGCGGGGGGTGCCCCCATCAAGGACGGGAGGAGTGTCGCTGTGGGGATACGTTACATGGTTCTTGTTCCCGACCCGGATCAGGTGATCTTCGATGCCGATACCTTTATCAAGGAGGCGCAGGTGAGGTGGCCCGGCTGTCACTTCTACGTAGAGGATCCGAGCAAGTACATCTCCGATGCCGGCGTGGAGGTCGACCCCGGTGACGATCCACCTTTTATGATCTATCATTTTCCTCATCGTCGTGCCCTGACGATGGATGCTAGTCCGTTCAAGGCGGCGGAAGTGGCGATGTGGGTGCGTGAGCTCTACCCTGATCCCGATCTCGTCCTGTGGTTGATTGATAATGGCTTCACCGCGCACGTCGTGCTCCATCCGGGGATCACGGTCGATGAGATCCACGCGGGCTGGGTGGATCATCGCGAGCACGACCCCTACGAGGAGTTCCCCCGGTACTTCCCCATGAAGTAAGACCATATCGACCGGCACTTGCACCATGTCGACGCCGCGAGCCCTTCAGGGAGACTGAATGCATCTCAGGCATTTCGTCGGTCGGCGTGAGAACCGTTCGCACCGGGGGTGTGAGCCTCGGCGCTCACGGCGGTGCGGGCTTGCGCCGAGGCTCTGCGCAGGTCTCAATAGTCCTCATGACGGACACGACATCCTCCCCCTCGCGCGCCCGGACCCTGCCGACAGGCACCTCCCCGGTCATCACGGTCATCGAGCCCGAGGCCTACGCTCCCCTGGGCAGGCTCGGCGAGTGGCTCTTCGCCGAGGGCGCCGTCCTGAGCATCGTGCGCCTGTGGCAGGGCGACCCCGTCCCGACCCTCGACGCGCTCGGAGACGGCCTTGTCGTCCTCGGCGGCGCGATGAGCGCCCACGACGACCTCGACCACCCCTGGCTCGTCGAGCTGCGCGCCCTGCTGCGTCAGGTCGTCGACGCCGAGCTCCCCGCCGTCGTCATCTGCCTCGGCGCACAGATCGCCGCCGAGGCCCTCGGCGGCGCGACCGCCGTCCCCTCACCCCACGGAGCCGAGGGAGGCATCGTCGAGCTCCACCTCACGCCGGCCGCTGCCGAGGACCCGCTGCTGGGCGAGGTCGTCGACGAGGCCGTGCGCGCCGCGGTGCGTGCGGGCATCCCCACCCAGGACGGTACCCGTCTGCCCGTCATCGTCTCCCACGACGACGGCGTCGTCCGCCTCCCCCAGGAGGCCACCCTGCTCGCCTCCTCCGAGGGCGCCCCCGTCCAGGCGTGGCGTGCGGGCAGGCTCCTCGCGCTCCAGCACCACCCCGAGTCCACCCCGACCCGCATCGAGTACTGGCAGGCCCGTTCGGCCGCACGCCGCATGGGCGTCGTCGCCGGGGAGGAGGCCGCCGAGGCGCTGCCCGCCGAGGCACTGCCCGCCGAGGCGGTCGCGGTCGGTGAGCGAGCGCGGGCCCAGGCCGAGCAGGTCGAGCCGGTCATCCAGGCCTTCGGCCGGACCCTGGCGCGCGTCCTCGTGCGCAGCGCCCGCGCATACCAGGTCTCCGGCGGCCGCTGAGCGCGCCCGGGCGCCTCGCAGCCCGACAGAACACTCCCGACCACTCCCCGCGAACACCGCGAAACCCCGCGGCACTCCGGGGCCCTCCACGACCCTCTGCGACGCCTCCCGACCCCGCGGCGCGGGCCTCCTCAGGACGGGGCTCCTCAGAAGCGGCCGCGCCGCCCCGAGGCCCCGCGTGCCGAGGAGGAGCGTCCCGACGCGGTGCGGCGCGGACTCGGCGTCGACACGCGGGGGGAGGGGCGCGACGGACGGTAGGTGCTTCGGTGCGACGAGGAGCGGTGTCCGCTCGAGGGGCCGTCGAACAACCCGCCCCAGGACGACCCTGATCCCATCGAGGCCAGCGAGTTGTCCCGGATCGCCTCGTCAGCCACCGCCCTGGCCCGACGCGCGCAGGCCAACGCGTCGCTCGCGATGGCCAGGGCCATCGTCGTGTCCTGCTCCCGATGCGCCTGAACCTGCAGGGCCGCCGCCTTGTCGAGCAGAGCCCGGGGCTGGGCGCCCACGACAGCGCGGTTGACCGTGATGAAGGAGTGGACCTCCGGGATGGTGCGCCCGAGCTCGGCCATGCGCCCCTCGAGCCGCCTGCGGTTGAGCGCCTCCTGGCGGACGCGCTCCCGGGACTCGCGGGCAGGAGCCAGCACCTCGTCCAGGCGGGTCTCCGCCTCCGACAGGTGGGACAAGGCGGTCTCAGGATCGCGTCGTCGCGTCTCGAGGTCGTTGACGGCCTGCTGGGCCCGGGACACCGCCTCCTCGACCGCCCTGGGGTCGAAGCCCTCGTCGTCACGCAGGTCCTCGATGTCGGCCAGGTCCTCGTTGATGAGACCGTCGAGAGCCGCCATCTCGCGGTCGATCTCATCGAGTCGCTGCGGCAGGGAGGTGGCCTGCGCCCTGAGCTCAGCGACCTGGGCGAGCGCCCCCTGCGCCAGGCGAAGGTGCTGGACCGCCGTGCCGCGCGACCCGGCGGCCACCGCCTCGCGCGCCTTGCCCACGGCGCCCTCGACGACGGCGAGGAGCTCGGTGGCCTGGTCCAGCCCCGCACGGCCCGAGGCCACGGCGGCATCGGAGCGGGCGGTGGCCAGCACCGCCAGCTGGTCACGGGCGACTCCGATCGCGGCGCGGGCCTCCTGGGCGCGGGTCGCCGTGTCGGCGCAGGCCTGCTCCGCCTCCGCCTCGAGCCTCCTCATCGAGGCGAGCTTGTCCGAGCTGTCCTGGACCGCCGCCCGCGCCCGCTCGGCAGAGGACTGCATGACGGCGACGTGGCGCTGGCGCTGCTCAGGAGACAGCAAGGCCGCGCCCGACAGAGCGCGACTCGCCTCGAGCCCGACGCCCACCGCCTCTCGGGCGGCAGCGATGGCCGCGGTGTACTCGTCGGTGGCGGTCAGCCCGAACTGTGCGACGGCGTACTCGAGCTCCTGGGAGGCGGTGAGCACGGCGTTGTCGGCATCGACGAGCGCGCTCAGCGCCGCCCGCTCCCGTGCGGCGAGCTCGGCCTCGGCCCGCCGGGCCGCGCGGCGCCTGCGCCGGTGCGCCCACAGCACGCCGCCACCGACGCCCCCGGCGACCAGCGTCGCGCCGCCGCCCAAGATGATGACCCCGGTGCGCAGCGCGCGCTCGGAGGCGGTGGCCAGGGCGTGACCAGCGGCGGTCACCGCGCCGTCCCAGTCGTCAGCACGCAGCTCGGGCAGCATCGCCTCCTCGACCGCGTCGAGGTAGGAGTCCAGGACGTCACCGCCCTCGGCCCGCATGAGCGTGTAGTCCCGCGTCTCAGGCTGGATGACGACAAGCAGGTCGGTGTCACCGAGGTAGGAGTCGACGAACAGGTTGTGCGACCACCACTCGATCTCAGGGGAGGGGACCTCGGTGGTCGTGACCACCCACAGCCCGTAGCCCGCCGCGGCAGCCTCCTCGACGGCCGCCTGAGCCGAGGCCGCGTCGAGGATCCCGGCGTCGTCGGTCACGTGGTCGCTCAAGGGGGCCGTCACCTCCACGGCCGGGGAGGTCCGTCCCGGTGTGCCGGGCGCGGCCAGGACCGGGGTGACGGTGCCGGAGCCGGCCGGGGTGCTGGCCCCGGCGCCGGCGGGAAGGAGGAGAAGGACGAGCGCGCAGACGGCGGTCACCAGGACGATGACGCGGCGCAGCGGGAAGGGCGTGGCCATGGCGTCATCCTGTCGGCCACCGGGGACGGCGGCAAGCGGCCCGCCGGGGTCGGGACGGACAGTACTCCCCGTTACTCCCCGCTACTCCTCGTTACGCCCCGTTCTCACGTGCACGGCGCCGCAGGGCCGCTCACCGGGGCGAGTACCCCGGGAGGTCCTGGGCGTCGACGATGCTGTAGCCGTAGCCCTGCTCGGCCAGGAAGCGCTGACGGTGGGCGGCGTAGTCCTGGTCGAGGGTGTCGCGTGCGACCACCGTGTAGAAGTGCGCCTGCCGCCCGTCGGACTTCGGGCGCATGATCCGCCCCAGGCGCTGAGCCTCCTCCTGACGTGACCCGAAGGCGCCTGAGACCTGGACCGCCACCGAGGCGCCCGGCAGGTCGATCGAGAAGTTGGCGACCTTGGACACGACGAGCACCTCGACCTGCCCCGCCCGGAAGGCGTCGTAGAGCCGCTGGCGCTCGCGCACCGTCATCGAGCCCGTGATGAGCGGGGCGTCCAGACGCTCGGCGAGCTCGGTCAGCTGGTCGACGTACTGGCCGATGACGAGGGCCGGCTCCCCGGGGTGGCGGGCCAGGACCGTCTCGACCACGCCCGCCTTGGCGGGGGTCGTCGACGCCAGGCGGTAGCGCTCCTCGGGCTCGGCGGTCGCGTAGGCCATGCGCTCGCCCTCGGTCAGGGTGAGGCGGACCTCGGTGCACTGTGCCGGGGCGATCCACCCCTGGGACTCCAGGTCCTTCCACGGGGCGTCGTAGCGCTTGGGCCCGATGAGGCTGAACACCTCGTCCTCACGCCCGTCCTCGCGCACGAGCGTGGCCGTCAGCCCCAGACGACGGCGCGCCTGGAGGTCAGCGGTCATGCGGAACACCGGCGCGGGCAGGAGGTGGACCTCGTCGTAGACGATGAGCCCCCAGTCGTGGGCGTCGAGCAGGTCGAGGTGGGGGAAGACCCCTTTGCGCTTGGTGGTCAGCACCTGGTAGGTGGCGATCGTGACCGGGCGGACCTCCTTGCGTGCCCCCGAGTATTCCCCGATCTCGTCAGCGGTCAGGGTCGTGAAGCGCATGAGCTCGTCCTTCCACTGCCGGGCCGAGACGGCGTTGGTGACCAGAATGAGCGTCGTCGTCGCGCTGCGGGCCATGCACGCCGCGCCGACGAGGGTCTTGCCCGCCCCGCAGGGCAGGACGACGACCCCCGACCCGCCGGCCCAGAAGGCGTCAACCGCCTGACGCTGGTAGGGGCGCAGGGCGAAGGCCCCGGGGACGGAGGCCGCGGCCTCGGCCGGGGCCTCGCGCAGGGCGATGGGGTGGGCCTCGCCGTCGACGTAGCCCGCCAGGTCCTCGGCGGGCCAGCCCAGCTTGATGAGCACCTGCTTGAGGTGGCCCCGCTCGGAGGGGTGGACGACGACGTCGGCCGGCCCCAGCCGCTGCCCGAGCAGACCGGTCGTGCGTCGCGAGCGCACGACCTCCTCGAGGACGGCCACGTCGAGCGCGTGCAGGACCAGGCCGTGGGCGGGGTCGGCCAGGAGCTGGAGCCGCCCGTAGCGGTCCATCGTCTCAGCGGTCTCGGTGAGCAGCGAGTGCGGCACCGGGAAGCGCGAGTAGGTCAGGAGCGTGTGGACGACCGTCTCGGCGTCGAGGCCGGCCGCACGGGCGTTCCACAGGGCCAGCGGCGTGATCCGGTAGGTGTGCATGTGCTCCGGGGCGCGCTCGAGCTCGGCGAAGGGGGCGATGGCACGGCGGGCCTCGTCGGCCCCCGGGTGCGCGACCTCGAGCAGGACCGTCCTGTCACCCTGCACGATAAGCGGGCCGTCAGGAGGCGTCGAGGGCGGTGGGGTACTCGGACCAGGCATGCAGTGCAGTATCGCAGGAGCGCGCGCGCACGCCACCCCGCGTCGCCGAACCAGCCCCGTGCGGGGCCGGCTTCGCCCCCGGTGCCCGAGACGGTAGATTCGTCAGGATGAGTCAGAAGGACCCAGGCAGGGGTGATGCCCGCGTGCCCGCGGCCGACGTCGCACAGCTGGCCGCCCACCTGGCGGCCCTGCCCGATGAGGCGGTCGTGGCCCTCCTGGCGGCCCGCCCCGACCTCGCCTCACCTCCGTCAGCCTCCTTCACCGCGCTCGCGGCCCGGGCGGGGGCGCGTCCGAGCGTCGAGGCGGCGCTCGCCGGGCTCGACGCCGTCGAGCTGGCCGTGGCCGAGGCCGTCCTGGCGCTGGGCAGCAGGCAGGCCCCGGAGCTGGCCACGGCCCTGGGCGTCGAGGAGCACGACGCCGCCCGCTCCCTGGCCCGGCTGGAGGACCTCGCCCTGCTCATCGGCGCCGGGCCGGTCCAGGGCCTCGTCGACGCCGTGGGGCCCTACCCCCTGGGCCTGGGGCCCTCGGCCTGCCCGCCGCCCCAGACCCTGCCCGAGCCCCTGCCCGAGACCCTGCAGGATCCCGGCTCGACCCCGGTACAGGCAGGATCGCTGTCCCCCGAGGCCCAGGCGA
The DNA here is from genome assembly GCF_900637165.1 of Actinomyces howellii. GTDB lineage: Bacteria > Actinomycetota > Actinomycetes > Actinomycetales > Actinomycetaceae > Actinomyces > Actinomyces howellii. Next base: position 2,452,045 of record NZ_LR134350.1, read on the forward strand.
TGCTCGCCGCCCTGGCATGGGGCCCGCCCGTGGGCACCGTGCGAGCGGGCGGCCGGTCGGCAGGGGTCGACGAGCTCCTGGCCCGCGGGTGGCTCGTGCCGGCGGGCACGGGGGCGGGACCGGGGCAGAACGCGGGACCGGGGCAGGGCGCTGCCCGAGGAGCCGGCCCGCGCGCGCAGCAGCCCGCCGCCGACCGCACCCGCCTCGTCATGCCGCGCGAGGTGTCCCTCGCCCTGCGCGGAGGTCGCCTGACCCGCGAGCCCCTCACCCCGCCCGACCCGGCGGCCCTCGCGCTGGTCGACCCCGGCTCCCTGGCCTCGGAGTCGACGCGCGCGGCCGAGGAGCTCGTCCGGCTCGCCGCCGCCCTGCTCGCCGAGTGGGGGCGCGAGGGCGCTCCCGTCCTGCGCGCCGGGGGCGTGGGCGTGCGCTCCCTGGCCCGCACCGCCGAGGCCCTCGACCTCGAGCCCGGCGCCACCGCGACACTCATCGAGATGGTGGCCGGTGCCGGGCTGCTGGGCCTGGACGAGGCCGGCACCGCCTGGGTCCCCTCGACCGAGGCGGCCTCCTGGACCGAGGCCGGCACCCCCGAGCGCTGGGCACGTCTGGCCGCGGCGTGGCCGGCCTCGGCGCGCACCCCGTGGCTCGTCGGCTCCCGCTCCGACAACGGTGCGCTGCGGCCCGTGCTGGGCGACGACGTCGAGGCGGCCTGGGCCCGCAGCCTGCGCCACCGGGTCCTCGTGCTCCTCGCGCAGCTGGAGCAGGGGCGCGCCGCGACCCCGACCTGGGTGCGTGCCGCGCTGAGGGCAGCGCGGCCGCGCCGTCCGGTTCCGTCAGGCGCCGTCACCGCGGTCCTGGCCGAGGCGGCGATGCTCGGCCTGACCGGCTCGGGGGCACTGAGCCGTGCGGGTCGGGTGCTCGCCGAGGCCGCCTCCGGCGCGGGACGCCACGACACGACCCGGGGCCCCGTCCCCGGGCAGGAGGAGGCGGACGCCGCGGGACTGCTCCTGTCGCTCGAGGCCGCCCTGGCGGCCGACCTGCCCGCCCCCGTGGACACCCTCCTCATCCAGTCCGACCTCACCGCGATCGTGCCGGGACGGCCGGGCACCGCACTGGCGGCCCTCCTCGAGCGCAGCGCCCAGGTGGAGTCCCGTGGCGGGGCGCTGACCGTGCGCTTCACCCCCGACTCGGTGCGCGCCGCCCTCGACTCCGGGGTCGGCGCCCCCGAGCTGGTCCGCGCCCTGGAGCGCTTCAGCCCCACCGGCCTGCCCGACGCCCTGACCGTCCTCATCGACGACGCCGCCCGGCGCCACGGCTCGGTACGGGTGCGTGAGGTGTCCACCGTGCTGCGAGTCCCCGATCCGGCCGTGGCCGCGGCCCTCGTCGGCGACCCGCGGGTCGCCGAGCTGAGGCTGGTCGAGCTCGCACCGGGCGTCGTGGTCTCCTGCGTCCCGGCCGCCAGGGTCCTGCGCACGCTGCGTGGCGCAGGACTGGCACCCGTCCTGGAGGACGCCGAGGGACGCAGGCTCCTGAGCCCCGACGGCGGTGCCGGGCGCCAGACGGCGCCGCCGCCGACCCGACCCGGCAACGAGCACTCCGTGCGCCGCCCTCGCCCGGGCGGGCGCGAGCTCGCCGGCCTCGTCGCGCGCCTGCGCTCCGGCCAGGACGAGCAGGACACGCAGGGCGACCCCGCCCCGGCCACGGACCCCGTCCACGCCCTGGCCCTGCTCCGTCAGGCCCAGTCGTCCCGGTCGCGTCTGCGCCTGAGGATCGTCGGGCACGACGGAGCGGTGCAGGACCGGTCGGTGCGGGTCCTCGCCGTCGAGCCGGACAGGGTGAGGCTGGCCGACGTCCTGCGCCAGACCGAGCTGACGGTCGCGGTCCACCGGATCGTGTCGGTCGAGCAGGCCTGACCCGCGCAGGGGCCCGGGCCCGTCGGGCGTGTCGTCGACGGCCCCTGGCCCCGCAGGACGCGACCGGGACCTGGGTACGGGTGTGCGGGGCCCGGGGGATGTAGGCTTCCGTGGCCGGCCCCACCAGCCGGTCCGCTCTCCTGGGAGTCTCTGATGAGCAATGACCTTGACACACCTGCCCCTCGGGACGACGAGACCGAGGACTACCCGTGGCAGTACGGTGCCGCGATCCGCCAGGCCTACTGGGAGCAGGTCGGCACGACCTCGGACATGGCCTTCTTCGGCCCGACCAACGGGCCGGCCTCCCCCTGGCCGGGCCAGGCCGAGAACTACGCCCCCGTGTGGACGCAGGACTCCACGATCATCACCACCGACGGCATGTCCTCGCCGTGGTCGGACACCGGAGGCGACCCCGGCGAGGGCCTCGAGTACTACATCGACTCCCCGCGCCTCAAGGGCGCCGGGCTCGAGGACCTGCAGGCATCGTGGGAGCTCGAGCTGCTCATCCGAGTCGTGTCGACCTACGCCGGGCAGGGCTACCGGCCCACCTTCGACCACCACGGCTGCCTGACGCTGCGGGTGCCGGAGGTCGACGTGCCCGCCGACTGGCTCGACGACGAGGGCCACCTGTGCCTCCTGCTCGGGGCGCCTGCGGGCCTGCGGAGCGACTACGTCGAGATGTACTCCGACCCTCAGGCGGTGCGCCTCGTCGCGCTCACCCCGCTGCGGCCCGAGGAGATCGACTGGGTCGTCAGCGAGGGTCACCGGAGCGTGGCGGGCCAGGTGCTGGCCGACTCGGAGTACCGCAACCAGGTCCGCCTGGACCGGCCCAGCCTGCTCGAGCCCATGAAGGCGGCTGCCTCCGCACCCGGTGCGCAGCACCCGGAGCAACAGCCTCCAGCACAGGCGCCTGAGCCGGCGCCGGAGTCCGGGCTGACGCCGGAGCCCGAGCCGGCGCCGGAGTCCGGGCTGACGCCGGAGCCCGAGCCGAGGCCGGAGCCCGCCGGGCTGCCCCTTTCCGCCTCACGACCCGCCTCGGCGCCCACGCCCGTGGAGGCCCCGACGGCACCGGAGCCCGAACCGTCCTCCCCGGGACAACCCGAACCGGCCTCCCCGGGGCAAACCGGGCCCTCGCCCGAGCAGGTGCCGGCTGAGGCACGGCCAGATGAGGCCCCGCCGTCCGCGGTCCTGCCGGTCGCTCCCGTCGAGGAGCTGCCCTGGGACCTGGCCTGGGTGGACTCCCGGATCGAGGAGCACCTGCGCGAGGAGGCGGGCCTGGCCCCGCTGGGCGTGGGCCTGCCGGTCACCGACGAGCACCTCGAGCGCTTCGCCGGGGTGCTGCCTGACTCGGTGCTCCACGTGTGGCGGCGCTTCGGCTTCGAGGGCTTCGGCCAGGGCCGCACGTGGGTCACCGACCCGCTGCGGTGGGCACCGGTGGTCGAGGCGTGGCTCGACGGCGTCGACCTGCCCTTCGACGACCAGGGCTGGTGGTGCCTGACCCGCACCGCGCTGGGCGGGATGGCCCTGTGGGGCGAGGTCTCCGGCCCGGTGCTCGAGATCGACCCCCTCAGCGCCGTCGTGAGGGTGCACCCTCCCGCGGCCCAGCACATGGGCAGCCGGGTCATGCGCGAGCGCATGGGCGCCCTGCTCCTAGTCGACCCGATGGAGGACTTCTACGAGGACGAGGACTCCGAGCGGGACCTCATCGACGTCGCCGTCGAGGTGCTCGGTCCCGTGGGCCCGGACGAGGTCTACGGGGTGACACCCCCGGGAGCGCCGATGACCCGCGTGGAGGTGGCGGCCCTGTCCGTCCAGGACGCCGCCGAGCACCTCATCGACCGGGCGCGCTCGGTCGAGCGCAGGCTCGAGGCCGACGGGCTGCGTGCCGCGGCGCTCCGCCCTCCCGCCCCGAGCGAGGAGCAGCCCGAGGACCAGCCCGCCCAGGAGGGGCCCACGGCGCCCGAGGCTCACGACGAGAGCGGATCGGCCTGAGGACCGGCCTGTTCCAGACAGGTGAACGGCCTGACATACGGGCCCCCTACACTGGGCGGGTGAACAACGCAGCGACCCACTCGTCGACCGCGGCCACGACGGCCGTCCCGCCCACCGCGCCGGCCGTCGAGCGGGCGGGCGCCCTGCCGACCCCCGCCGCGCAGGCCGCGGCGGCCAAGGACCGGACCCTGACCTCCCCGGCGGTCCTGGCGGCGGCGCGCTCGGCGCTGGAGTGCCTCACCGAGCCGGACGCGGTCGGCGAGCACGTCGCGGCGAGCCTCGACGCCGAGCGCACCGTCACCCACCTCTTCGACTGCACCCTGGCCGGATACCGCGGATGGCGGTGGGCCGTGACCGTGGCCCGGCCGCCGCGCGGCCGCTCGGCCACCATCTGCGAGATGGAGCTCCTGCCCGGCGAGGACGCGCTCCTCGCGCCCGCCTGGATCCCCTGGGCCGACCGTCTCCAGCCCGGTGACGTCTCCCGCTCCGACCGGCTGCCCCGACGCGAGACCGACGAGCGGCTCGAGCCGGGCTGGGAGGCCACGGGCGACGAGGAGGGCGACACGGTCGCCCTCGACGAGCTCGACCTCGGCCGCGCCCGGGTCCTGAGCGCCGAGGGCGTCAGCCGCGCCGCCCAGCGCTGGTACGACGGCGACCACGGCCCGGACGCCGAGGGCGTCCGCAAGGCCCACGCGACGTGCTCGACCTGCGGCTTCTTCATCCGCATGGCAGGACCCCTGCGCCGCGTCTTCGGCATCTGCGCCAACGAGTGGGCCGCCGACGACGGCAGGGTCGTGTCCCTCGATCACGGCTGCGGCGCCCACTCCGAGACCGACCTGCCCGACCAGGGCCCCGAGTGGCCGGTCGTCCCCTCGCGCCTCGACGAGGAGGCCATGGAGCCCCTGGGCACCGACGGCGCCTCGATCCGCGGTGACGCCGACGCCGGCCGGCCCGCCCCCCGGCAGGAGGCGGACCCCGACGCCCCGGCCCGGTCGACCGGGAGCCGGGAGCCTGACGAGCCCGCCGAGGCCGCGAGGGCCGCGGACGGAGCCGGGCAGCCGCGTCCGCGCCCCGGCGACCCCGGCGACCCTGCCGAGGCAGACGACCAGGCGCCGGGCCCGGCCACCGGGCCGGCAGAGGCCGCCGAGCCGAGGACCGACGGTGCCGCAGCCCCAGCCCCTGGAGCGCAGCCCGCCGTCGAGGAGCCCGACGCGCCGACCGCCTCCGCCCAGGACGCCGGCGAGCAGACCCCGGAGCCGTCGGGCAGCGACGCCGCACAGGACACCGGCTCGAGCGCCGCGGGGTCGGAGACCGACCCCTCCGCCTCGGGCTCGGCCGAGGACCGGGCGGCGGCCGCCCGTGACGCGGTGGCCGACCTGGCCGCCGAGCTCGGCGAGCACCAGCCCGCGCGCCCCGCCACCGAGCGCGTCACCTCCGAGGGCATCACCCTGGCCGAGCTCGAGGCCCACCTGCCCGACCACCGCTGAGGAGGGACCCCGCCCGACGGGAGGCGCCCGCAGGCGCTCGCACCCCGGTCGACAGCGCCTCCCAGGCCACGGTCGTGTCACAGTAGGGCCCAGGCGTAGCCCGGCTGCCCATCGTCTGCCACAATCGACGGACGTGAGCACTCACCCACCCATGTCCCAGACGCAGGACGCCCCCCGGCAGGCAGGCGCCCTCGACAGGTTCTTCCGGATCACCGAGCGGGGATCGACCGTTGCGCGCGAGGTGCGCGGAGGCGTCGTCACCTTCTTCACGATGTCCTACATCCTCGTGCTCAACCCGCTCATCCTGTCCACCTCCCACGAGGGCATCGCCCCGCTGGGCACCTCAGCCCAGATCGCCGCGGGAACCGCCCTCATCGCGGGGGTCATGACCATCCTCATGGGCGTGGTCGCCAACTACCCGATGGCGCTCGCGGCCGGCCTGGGCATCAACGCCATGGTCGCCTACACGATCGTCGGCACGAGCGGCATGACCTACGCCGACGCCATGGGCCTCATCGTCATAGAGGGCATCATCATCCTCGTCCTCGTGCTCACCGGCTTCCGTGAGGCCGTCTTCAAGGCGGTCCCGGCGCACCTCAAGACCGCCATCTCGGTGGGCATCGGCCTGTTCATCGCCCTCATCGGCCTCGTCGACGCCAAGGTCGTGCGCGCAGGCGGCACGCCGCTCGAGCTCGGCCTGGGCGGCTCCCTCCAGGGATGGCCGGTGCTCGTCTTCCTCCTCGGGCTGTTCCTCACCATCGTGCTCTACGTGCGCAAGGTCAAGGGGGCGATCCTCATCGGGATCGTGTCGGCCACCGTGCTGGCGGCCGTCATCGAGGCCCTCGCCCGCCTGGGCGCCTACAACGACGACCCCGAGGTCGGGGCCGTCAACCTGACCGGCTGGTCGCTGTCGGTCCCCTCCCTGTCCGGCTCCCCGGTGGCGGTGCCGAGCTTCGCGACCCTGGGGGAGTTCAACCTGCTGGGCTCCTTCGAGAAGGTCGGAGCCGTCTCCGTCATCCTCCTCGTCTTCTCCCTCATGCTCGCGGACTTCTTCGACACGATGGGCACGATGGTCGCCATCGGCTCCGAGGGCGACCTGCTCGACGAGAAGGGCAACCCGCCCAGGACCCGCGAGATCCTCGTCATCGACTCGGTGGCCGCCATGGCCGGCGGCGCCGGAGGCGTGTCGTCGAACACCTCCTACATCGAGTCGGCGGCGGGGGTGGGCGAGGGCGCCCGCACCGGGCTGGCCTCGGTGGTCACGGGCCTGCTGTTCCTGGGAAGCACCTTCCTGGCGCCGGTCGTGGCCATGGTGCCCTACGAGGCCGCGACCCCGGCCCTCGTCGTCGTCGGCTTCCTCATGATGACCCAGGTCACCGACATCGACTGGACGGCTCCGCAGATCGCCCTGCCGGCCTTCATGACGATCATCATGATGCCCTTCTCCTACTCGATCACCAACGGCATCGGCGCGGGCTTCGTGTGCTACCTCGTCATCGAGGTGGCGCGGGGGCACGCCACGCGGATCCACCCGCTCATGTGGTTGGCCTCGGGCCTGTTCATCGTGTACTTCACCCTCGAGCCGATCAAGGCGATCCTTGGCGTCGGCTGAGCAGGCGTCCGGCGTCCCGGCAGGACGCCCCGGCACGACGCAGGACACGACGGCGCCCCCGCACGCGCAGGGGCAGCGCCCGCCTGACCGCGTCTCCGGCGGGGACCAGGGCTCGGAGGGCGTGGCCGCACGTGTCCGCGCGGCCCTGGCCGCCCTCGACGCCGCCCAGAAGCCCGGGGCGGGGGTGCCGGCGTACACGAGGTGGGTCAACCGGCGGGGAGCCCGCCTGGTCGCGGCGGTCGGCGCCGTGGCGGGGTGGACCCCCACCATGGTCACGGCGGCCTCCGCGGTCCTGTCGGCAGCAGGCATGTGCCTGCTGCTCCTCCTGCCTCCCGCCACCTGGAGCGGGCTGCCCGTGGCGGTCGCCCTGGCGGCCGGCTACCTCCTGGACTCCGCCGACGGGCAGCTGGCCAGGCTGACAGGCACCTCCTCGCGCACAGGGGAGTGGGTCGACCACGTCGTCGACGCCTTCCGCTCCCCAGCCATCCACCTCACGACGGCGGTCGCCGTCCTCGTCCACCGGCCCGACAGCCCCTGGCTGGCAGGCGTCGCCCTGGTCTACGCCTGGGTGACCAGCGGCCAGTTCCTCAGCCAGATCCTGGCCGAGGCCTTCGTCCGCCGGGCGGGGCGTCCCCAGACCCGCGGGGGCGACCTGCGCTCGTGGGTGCTGGCCCCCACCGACCCCGGCGTCCTGTGCTGGTCCTTCGTCCTGTGGGGCCTTCCGTCGGCCTTCTCCCTGACCTACACCCTGCTGGCGGTGGTCGCGGTCCTTCACAGCGCGGCCTCCCTGCGCCGCAGGCACCGGGACCTGCGGGCGCTCGACGCCGCGCAGGCCGGGGCCGGGCGCGCCGGCGGTGGTACCGGTGCCTGACCTCAGCGTCCTGCTGCCCGCCCGCGACGCCGAGGCGACCATCGCCACGGCGGTCTCCTCGACCCTGCGCGCCCTGCCGGCCGACGCCGAGCTCGTCGTGCTCGACGACGGCTCGTCCGACGCCACGGCCGAGCTCGCCCGGGCCGCCGGGCGCGACGACCACCGGCTGCGCGTCGTGACGGCCCCGCCCTCCGGCGGCCTGACGAGGGCGCTCACCTCCCTCATGGGGATGACGGACTCGCGGCTCGTGGCCAGGATGGACGCCGACGACGTCTGCCTGCCCTGGCGCTTCCGCACGACGCTGGCGGCCGTCGAGGCCGGTCAGGACATGGTCTTCGCCCAGGTGGTCGACCTCCTCGGCCGCCGCCCGCGGCCGCAGGCCCCGGTGGGCATCCCGTCGCGGACCTTCGCCCTCCACCTGCTCCTGACCAACCCGGTGTCCCACCCCACGATGCTCGCCCGGCGCGAGCTCGTCGACCGGGTGGGCGGGTACCGGGAGGTCCCCGCGGAGGACTACGACCTGTGGCTGCGGTGCGCCGCGGCCGGGGCCCGGATGAGCCGTGTGGCCTCATGGGGGCTGCTCTACCGGGTGCACCCCGGCCAGATCACGGCCTCGAGCAGCTGGCGGGCCAGGTCCTGGGCGGATCCCGATCAGGCGCGCGCCTTCGCGGATCTCAGTGAGAGGACCGTGGGGCGCCGCCTCACCCGGCTCGTCGCCCTCGAGGGCCTCGAGCCTGCCGAGCGCGCGGCAGGTCTCGCGGAGTTCCGCAGCGCCGTCGAGCCCGTTGTCAACGCCGTCGGGGGAGTGGAGGGCCTGCGCCTGCGGCGTCGGCTGCGCCGACGCATCCGTCAGGTCGAGTCCGGCGGCACGCAGCCGTCCACCCGACCGTCAACCGATGACCCCGGCGCTCCTGCCGGGGAGGAGGACCGCCCATGAGCGCAACCGTTGAGCCGATGGTCACCCCCGGCCGGATCCGCCGCGTCCTGCGCGTCCGGCGCCTGTGGTTCGCGCTCGGTCTCGTCCTGGGGCTGTGCGCCGCGCTGGCGTACCTCCAGATCGTGCCGACCGTCTACCAGTCGACCGCGGTGGTCAACATCACCGCGGTGAGCACAGACCCCGCCGCAGCGGGCAAGGCGCCCTCGAGCGTGCTCGACATGCCCACCGAGCTGCAGCTGGCCAGCTCGGCGATCACCGCCGACCTGGCCGCCGAGACCCTCGGGGAGGGCTGGGACTCGAGCACCCTGCGTCAGGGCGTCGAGGTCAAGGGGGACTCCGACGGGACCATCGTGAGCATCACCTACTCCGACACCGACAAGGACCGGGCGATGCAGGGCGCGGACGCCCTGGCCTCCTCCTACCTCCAGGTCCGCACCCTGCTCGTCACCGAGCGCGTCGCCGCCGTCGGAAGCTCCCTCGACCAGCAGATGGAGAACCTGCGCACCCAGCTGGCCGACCAGCTCCAGCAGGGAGCGGTCTCCGAGGACGACGCCGCCCAGTCCCAGGCGTCGGCGGCCGAGGAGACCACCCGCATCATGCTCCAGACACTGGCCAACCGGCGTGTGGCCCTCACCGACGTGTCCTCGGTCGCCGGCCAGGTCATCACCCCTGCGGCAGCCAACAAGGTGACCGTGCTGCCGCCCAGGCGCACCGTCGTGGCGGCCGGGCTCATGGGAGGGCTCTTCCTCGGTCTCCTGCTCGTCCTGGCCCGCCAGGCGGTGGCGCGACGTCCGGCGGACAACGAGGAGATCGAGGACATGCTCGGCGTGCAGGTCTGGCTGCCCGAGGCGAGCATCGGCCGGACGAGCAGATGGGCGTCGGTGGCCGAGATGGTCGCCTGGGCGGTGGCGGACAGCCCGTCATCGGCGGCGGTGCTGGCCGATCTCGGTGGGCCGGACTCACGTGCCGCCGCCGCCTCGGTGGCGCAGGCCGCCGACGCGACGGTCATCGACCTGCGCCGCGCCCGGCAGCGGGTGCTGCGCGCCATGCGCGGGCGCGGGGCGGTCGTGCTCGTGGCGACCCCGGCGTGGACGAAGGCACGCTTCGAGCGCGTCTCACGGGACATCTCCGCCGTCGGCTGCGAGCTGGTCGGCGTCATGCTCGCCGCCAGGGAGCGCCCGCAGTCCCTGTCCGACCAGCAGGCGACCTCCTCGGCCAGCGCGGACAGCGGGCTGAGCGCGGACAGCGCGGCTGACACCTCATCCGCCGTGAGCGCGACCAGCGCCGCCAGCACCGTCAGCGCGGCCGGCGTTGTGAGCGCCGCCAGCACGGCCGACGCCGGGCGACCCGCGGGCGCCCCGGGTGGCGGTGCCGAGCCCGAGCCGGCCGAGGTCGTCACCCCGGCCACGGGGCGTACCGGCGCCGCGCCCGTCGCGCAGGACGCGGCCCTTACCGAGGCCCGGGACACCGAGGGGGACCCCGGTCCCACGGCGGTGCGGACGAGTCTGGCCCGGCTGCGGGCCAGCGCCGTCGCCCCCGCGGAGCCGGCGAGCCAGGGCCCCGCCAGCGAGCCGGTCATCACCCCGACGGTGCCCTCGGCGGAGCCGGTGCGCACGAGTCCCTCACCTCTGCGGCTGAGCGCCGACAGCGTCGCCACGCCGGCTGAGCCGGCCGGTGACCTCGCTGAGCCCGGCACTCGCATGATCGACGTCGAGGAGGTACCGGTTCCCAGGAGCCCCGGGCGCTCAGCGCCCTCCGCCGATCGGGCCGCCAAGCCAGCGGCCAAGCAGGCCGCCAAGCCTGTTGCCACGCCGGCCGCCAAGCCGGCCGCCAAGCCTGCTGCCACGCCGGTGACCAAGGCAGCCGCCAAGCCGGCGGCCAAGGCAGCCGCCAAGCCGGTGGCGAAGCCCGGTGCCACGCCGGCCACCAAGGCAGCCGCCAAGCCAGCGGCGAAGCCCGGTGCCACGCCGGCAGTCAAGCCGGCCGTCTCGTCCTCGGCCGCGAGCGCCGGCTCGGCCGCCGCGGCACCTGCGGCCAAGCCAGCCGCCAAGCCCGCTACCGCCTCGACAGCACAGCCTGGTACCAAGCCAGCGGCCGGACCGGCTGCGAAGCCCGCCGCGAGGCCTGCTCACGCGTCGGCCGCGAGGCAGGCTGCCAAGCCGTCGGCCGAGCCGGCTGCCACCCCCGCCACCGCGGGGGCGGTCTCGCCCGCCTCGGCCGGCTCCGGGGAGGGGGACCCACGATGAGCCGGGCCCCCTCGAAGCGCGTCCCCGCTCTTGACCCCTTGCGGTCGATGGTGGCCTGCCTCGAGCTGTCCACCGACACGCTCGAGGTCGTCTCGGGCGCACCGACCGACCCCCGCGCGCTCGTGCTCGTACGTGACGAGGGTCGCGTCCTGGCCCTCGTCGAGCTCGAGGGCGCTCACGGCACTGACGGCCCTGACGGCTCTGACGGCTCTGACGGCACTGACAGTGCTGACAGCGTCGCCGAGCGTGCTCGCCAGGCCGCGCGAGGCCGCAGCGCTGAGCGCGCCTGGCACCGCGGCGCGGGAGCGGGGACCGACGCCTCGGTGGTCATCTGCACCGTGGGCCGCAACCCCCTGCTCACCGCAGCCGTCGAGGCCGCCCTCGCACAGGACCACGAGCGCCTCGAGGTGGTCGTCGTCGACAACGCGCCCGGCCGCGGCCGCACGAGGCAGATGCTCGCAGGCATCGACGACCCCCGCCTGCGTGTGGTCCCCGAGCCGGTCGCGGGGCTGTCCCGGGCGCGCAACACCGGCGTGGCCGCCGCCTGTGGCGAGGTCATCGCCTTCACCGACGACGACGCCGTCACCGACCCCAGGTGGCTCTCCGAGACGCTCGACGTCCTGGCCGCCGACCCGGGACGGAACGTGGGGGCGGTGACCGGCAACCCCCTGCCCGCGCGCCTGCGCCACCCGACCCAGCGCTACTTCGAGGCCAGAGGAGGCTTCCCCCGCACCGAGGTGCCGGTGCTGTGGACCCTGGGCCCGGTCCCCGCGAGCGTCGCCCGCCTGGGAGCACCGGGCGACGGCGGGCCGCTCTACCCCCTGGCCACCGCCCGGGTGGGGGCCGGGGTGTCGATGGCCTTCCGCCGCGAGGTCCTCGATCTCATCGGTCCCTTCGACGAGCGCCTCGGCGCCGGCACCCGGACCGCGGGAGGGGAGGACCTCGACGCCTTCGCCAGGGTGCTGCGCTCGGGCCACGCGATCGTCCAGACCCCCGACGCCGTCGTCTGGCACACCCACCGCCCCACCCTGGGCGGCCTGCGCACGCAGGTCAAGGGCAACGGCACGGGCATGGCCGCGCTGCTCACCAAGGCCGTCCTGTCAGACCCCCGGGCGCTTGTCGACCTGGCCGGCCGGAGCCGGGCCGTGGCCCGCCGGCTCTCCCCGGGCTCCCAGCGCGTGGCCGGCCGCGACCCCGATGTGCCGGGCTCCCTCACGCGTACCGAGGTCCTGGGCTTCGTGTCGGGGCCCGCCCTGTTCCTCGTGGAGGGCGCCCGGGCACGGCGCGCCCGTGGGCGGAACCGGTGAGCTCGGTCGGCTCAGGGCCCCCGCACGTCCCGGGCGCCCGGGAGGCCGTCCCCCTGTCGGGATGGCCGGTGCTCGCCCCCATGGCCGCCTACCTCCTGTGGTGGCTGCTCGGCGTGGGGGACATGATCTGGCTCATCGCGGCGGCCGCGATGCTCTACCAGTGGCTCGGGTCGCGCCACCTGGGCATCCCCCGCTCCCTGCTCCTGTGGGGCCTGTTCCTCGTGTGGTGCGTGGCCTCGATGGTCATGATCGACACGACCGGCCGTCTCATCGGCGCGGTCTACCGGCTCCTGTTCTACGCGGCGGCGGCCTGCTTCGCCATCCACACCTACAGCGCGAGGCGCGCCCTGCCGCTTGTCCGCGTGACCGGTGCGATGACCTGGTTCCTCGCGTGCATGACGGCCGGCGGCTACCTCGCCCTGGCCATGCCCGAGCTCGTCATCCACACGCCGATGTCCTGGGTCGTGCCCCAGGGCCTGGCCTCCAACGAGCTCGTAGCCGACATGATCGTGCGTCGCACCACCCAGTGGAGCCCCGACCTGTGGGAGCCCCAGGCGGTGCGGCCCGCGGCCCCCTTCCTGTACGCCAACACGTGGGGCAACGTCTACTCCTTCGTCCTGCCCGTCGCCGTGCTCCACCTGTGGCTCACGCGCGGGGCCCGGTGGTGGTGGGCCTGGGCGGCCGTCGTCGCGGCCTCGGTGGTCCCCGCGGTGAGCACCCTCAACCGGGGCATGTTCATCGGCCTCGGGGTGGTTGGCGCCTGGGCCGCGCTCCAGGCCGTGCGGCGCGGGCGCGTGCTCATCGTCCTGGCGGGGGTCGTCATCACCCCCCTGGCGGGCGCCCTGTGGATCGCCTCGCCCTCGGGTCAGTCCCTGCTCCACCGCCTGGAGTCCACGAACTCGACGGTGGACCGTGCCCTGCTCTACCGCCTCACCCTCGAGGGGGCGCTCGACTCGCCGCTGTTCGGCTACGGCTCCCCGCGCCCGGCCCCTGACCCGTGGCTCCCCTCCCTGGGCACCCAGGGGCAGCTGTGGACCGTGCTCTACTCGAACGGCTTCGTGGGGACCGCGCTGTTCCTGGGCTGCCTCCTGAGCGTCCTGGCCCTGGCCTGGCGGCGCACCGACCCCGTGGGCGCGGTCATGGGCGGGATCGTGGCGGCCACCGTCGTGGAGTCCCTCTACTACGGCATGATGACCGGGCTCATGGTCACGATGGTGGCGGTGGGCCTGGTCCTGCGGCCGGACACCGCGGTGGGTCCGGGGAGGCGGTCCGAGGACGGCGGGGAGGTGACGCTCAGCAGTCGGGCTCAGCGGCGAAGGACTGCGAGGCGAGCTTCCAGTGACCGTCCACGAAGGCGAAGGTCATGACGGTGAGCGTGCGCTGGGGTGAGTCTGCCGGGCGCACGTCGGCGCCGTTCTCGTCAAGGACCCGCACCGTCGTGGAGTCCACGCACATCTGCGCGGTCAGGGAGCCGGAGTCGGCGGAGGCCTCGAGGACCTCGACCCCGTCGACCGTCGCAGCACCCTCCTGGTGCCACTGCCCCGACTCCCACTCCTCGCGCTGGTTCCTGAACTCCTCGAGGGCCGCGCCCGTGAGCAGGGTCGAGGCGTCCGCCGTGACCGGGTCGGCAAGGGCCTGGGCCTGTCCCGCCAGGACGTGCTCGGCCAGCGACTCCACCTGCGCGGCGTCGAGCGCGCCCGCGGGCAGCGGGGCGGGACTCGGCGGGGGAGGTGCGCTCGGCGTCGCCGAGGCGCCCGTCGCGGCGGGGGCGGACGTGGACGTGGCCGTGGCGGCGGCCCCGCCCCCGCCGTCGCCCGAGGCGCCGAGGTACCACAGCACCCCGGCAAGGAGGCAGGCGCACACGAGCACGACGACCAGGAGCCTGCGGCGGCTGCCGCCCACAGGCCCCGAGGGCGCGCGCTCAGGCTGCTCGTGCTTCTCAGACGGCTCAGGCTTCTCAGGCTTGACGGAAACAGGCTTCATGGATCGAGGACTCCTGGGCGCACGAGGCGCCGTGGGGGACGAGGGGAGGGGAACTCAGTGACAGACAGTACCGCGCAGCGCAGGGCACTGGCGCGCGGCGGCGCCCTCAGCTTCGTCGGCTCAGCGACGAGCGCCGCTCTGGGCTTCGTGCTCACGGTCGTCTTCTCGCGCATGCTCGGCACCCAGGGGGCGGGCGTGGTCTTCCAGGCCACGGGTGTGTTCGCCGTCGTCATGGCCTTCGCCAAGCTCGGGCTGGACTCCACCGCCATCTACCTCGTGCCCCGGGTGCGCCTCGACGACCCCCGCGCGCTGCGCCCGCTCCTGCGGCTCATGACGCTCATGAGCCTGGCGGCAGGGGTCCTGCTCGTCATCGTCCTCGAGGTCCTCGCCCCGTGGGTGTGGAAGGACGACGGGGCGAGGACCCTGGACTCCGTGCGCGCGGTCGTGCTCTTCGTCCCGGTCGGCGCCCTGTCGGTCATCGCCTCGGCCGTGCTGCGCGCCCTGGGCGGGGTCAGGCAGTACGTGCTCGTGTCCAACGTCGCCCTGCCGGTCATGCGGCCCCCGGTCGTGGCCGTCGCCGCGGCCGCCACCGGCTCGGTGGTGGCGGTGAGCGCGGCCTGGGCACTGCCCCTCGTCGTCGTGCTGGCCGCATCGGCCGTGCTCATCAGCGCCCACCTCGGTGCGCTCGAGGACGGCGCGCCCGCCCGGGGCCTGCCCGACAGGGCGCTGACCCGTCGCGTCCTGGCCTACACGCTGCCCCGGACCCTGTCCGCCGGGCTCGAGCAGGCGCTGGTCTGGCTCGACGTCCTGCTCGTGGGCCTGCTGGCCGGGGACGCCGCGGCCGGGGTCTACGGCGGTGCGAGCCGGTTCATCCAGGCGGGCCTGCTCGTCGACGCGGCGCTGCGCGTCGTCGTCTCACCCCAGTTCTCCGCCCTCCTGCACACTCGCCAGGAGGACCGCCTCCGGGACCTGCACGCGACGGCGACCACCTGGCTGGTCCTCGTGGGAACACCGGTCTACGTCCTCCTGGGCTGTTTCGCCCCGGTCTTCCTGGGGCTGCTCGGCCCGGAGTTCTCCTCGGGGGGATGGGCCCTGACCGTGCTCGCCGCCGGTGTCGCGATCACCTTCCTGGCCGGCAACATCCACTCCCTGCTTCTCATGAGCGGCCGCAGCGGCTGGGCCGCGTTCAACAAGGCGGTCGTCCTCGTCCTCAACGTCGTCGGCAATGTCGTGCTCCTGCCGAGGCTGGGCATCGTGGGCGCGGCACTGACCTGGACGGTGTGCATGACCGTCGACGCCCTCCTGGCCGTGGTCGAGGTGGACAGGCTCCTGGGTGTCCGGGTGCGCGCCCGCGACGCGCTCGTCCCCCTCGGTGTCGTCCTGGGCACGGTCGGTGCGCCCTCGCTCGTGACCGTCCTGGTCATGGGGCGCAGCGCCACCGCCCTGGCGGTGGCCTGCGCCGTGAGCGCGGTCGCCTACCTGAGCGCCTGCGCCGCCCTGCGCGGGCCCCTCAGGCTCGACGGGCTGGCTGCCGCGGTGCGGCGCCGGCCGTGAGGGCAGTGAGAGCAGTGAGAGCAGTGACGACAGAGGGGGCCGTGAGGGCCGTGACGATTCTGTGCCCATATCGTGACGCGACCGCCGCGTATCCGTTTCGTGACCCAGAGAGGTATTTCGTTTCCGTGTCGTGATCATCTCAGCGAATCACCTCCCCATTGTGACGCAAAAGAGACCTGGAAGCACCCTCGGCTCGCCTGGCAAGGCGATGACGAGGGTGTTTCTTCTTCCTGAATGTTTGCCATAAACTCGTTACGCATCCGCCTTGCCAGCGCATCAACCGGTGCGCGGGGGGCGGCACGGACAATGAGGGATGTGAACCATGAGGCGTTGGCGCGATGTGGCAGCCCCGTTTCTGAGCGCTGTCGTCGTGCTGGCCTGCGCGGTGGCCGCGCCCGCCGGAACGGCGAGCGCTGAGGACGGGGACCAGGGCACACCGACCGCCGTCGTGCGCGACGGCCTGACGCAGGCCACGGCGGCAGCGTCCTGCTGGGAGATCAAGCAGGACGACCCCGGCAGCAAGGACGGCGCGTACTGGCTGGTCACGCCCCAGATGAGCGCTCCGCAGCAGTTCTACTGCGACCAGACGACCGACGGCGGGGGCTGGGTCCTCATCGGTCGCGGCCGCGACGGCTGGGACCGCTACCCCCAGGGCAGGGGAGACGCTGCGGCCCTGCTCACGCGTGACCGGAGCGCAGCCGCCTTCGACGTCGTCCAGCTCGACACCCGCGTCATCGACGGGCTCCTGGGAGGCACCCCCGTGTCCGGGCTCGACGACGGGCTGCGCGTCCTGCGCTCCAAGGACGACGCGGGGACCCAGTTCCAGGCCTTCGACATCCGTCTGGGCACGATGAGCACGTGGTCGTGGGCGCTGGGCACGGAGTACCCCGTCTCCGGCTACCGGATCGACGGTGGTCAGTGGCTCAGCGCAGGCAGCGCCACCCTGGCCGCGAGGTTCGGTGCGGACACCGCGTGGAACCAGATGGACATGACCGTCACCAAGGCGCGCGGGTACCGCGTCGGCTTCGGCTACGGCCCGTCGGCCCGCGGCGGCTCGACCGCCGCCTCCTCCTTCCTGTGGAGCTCCACCGGAGCCGCCCCCTTCCCCTACGCCGAGCTCTACCTGCGCCCCATGCTGCGCTCCTCCGAGCTCGACTTCACCCGCATCGCCGACTCCGGGACCGGTGAGGTCACGGGAACCGGCGTCGTGTCCAACTACGCCTCCTCGACCAGCTGGGGGGTGGCGGGCAACCTCAACGGCAGGACCGCTGAGGGCAACGCGCCGGTCCAGGCCTTCGCCCAGGTCGGCTCAACGGTCTTCGTCGGCGGGAACTTCACCGAGGTGCGCCGGGGCGCCAACGGCACCGTCGTGCCGCGCACCGCGCTGGCCGCCTTCAACTCGACCACCGGCGAGCACGTCGAGGCCTTCGCGGCGACCTTCGACGGGCAGGTCAAGGCGCTGGCGGTCCTTCCCGGCGACCGGCTCCTGGTCGGCGGCGACTTCACGGTCGTCAACGGCGAGAGGCACGTGGGCACCGTCGTGCTCGACCCCGCCACGGGGCAGACCGACCCGTCGTGGACGCTCCAGGTCGACAACCGCCTGTCCTCGGGCGTGGTCAGCGTCAAGTCGATCGTGGTCTCAGGGGACCAGGTCTACCTCGGGGGCGCCTTCACCCACCTGAGCACCCCCGGCACGGCAGCGGTCTACGCCCGCGCCGGCGCCCGGGTGTCCGTGGACGGCACGCCCGACCGCAGCTGGAACCCCGAGTTCAACGGCTCGGTGGTCGACGTCGACGCCAGCGCCGATGGATCGCGCTTCTACGCCGCGGGCTACTTCACGACCTCGGCGGGCAGGCCCGCCTCCAAGGCCACGGCCCTGTCGACCGAGGCGGGGGCGGCTCCCTTGGGCTGGTCCTTCGTGGGCTCGTCCACCGAGCGCTCGAACTACCAGCAGGCGGTGGCCGACACCGGCTCCCTCCTCTTCGCGGGCGGCTCGGAGCACGCCCTCATGGGCTTCAACCGCGAGAGCTTCGAGCGCGTGTCGGGCTCGGTGACCAAGGACGTCGGCGGGGACTTCCAGGCGATCGCCACGAACGGGGACGTCGTCTACGCCGGCTGCCACTGCGGCGTGGCGACCTACCAGGACGCCTACTCCTGGCCCGTCCTGGGCAGCACGTGGACCCGCGCCGACAAGATCCAGTGGGTCGGCGCCTGGGACGCGCGGACCGGCCGCCAGCTCGGCGAGTTCTCTCCCTACATGCTGCGCTCGAACAACGCCGGCGCCTGGTCCCTGTTCCTGGCCGACGACGGCGCCCTGTGGGTCGGTGGGGACTTCACCGGCTCGCGCACCTCCCAGACCCGCTCCCAGTGGAACGGGGGCTGGGTGCGCTACCCCGCCCAGGACCGCCAGGCGCCGGCCGCACCGCAGGGCCTGCGCACGACGCTGTCGGAGGAGGCCTCGGTCACCCTGGCCTGGACCGGTGTCGAGGACGCCGTCTCCTACGAGGTCCTGCGTGACGACCGGGTCGTGGCGACCTCCCAGACCGCCGGCGCGCAGGTGCCCCGGGGCGGGGAGGACCGCTTCTTCGTCCGGGCGGTCGACGCCTCCGGGAACCGCTCGGCCTCGACCCCGGTGCACATCCCGCCGGCCGCGGGCCAGACCGACCCCAGCTCGCCGGTGCTCATCGACACCGGAGCCCGGTGGGCCTACTCCTACAACGAGGGCGCCCCCGAGGCGGGGTGGAGCTCGACGGGCTTCGACGACTCCTCCTGGTCGACCGGGCAGACGCCCGTCGGCTACGGCTCGTCCTCGGTGACGACCCAGCTGACGCCTCCGGGGACCTCCCGGCCGGTGACGGCCTGGTTCCGCCACACCTTCACCGTGGAGGACCCGGCGCGCTCGCCGTCGGTGGAGCTGGGCTACGTGGCCGACGACGGCGCCGTCGTCTACGTCAACGGGGTCGAGGTGTCCCGCACCCGCATGGGTCAGGGCGCCGTGACCGCCGAGACGCGGGCGGAGGCCGCGGTCACCACGGGGGCCGCCCAGGCCGCACCGACCGTCGTCACCCTGCCCAGCTCGGTGCTCGTGGCGGGGGAGAACGTCGTGGCGGTCGAGACCCACCTCAACTACCGCTCGAGCCCGACCCTGTCCTTCTCGGCCACCCTGACCCGCTCCGAGGCGGCCGCCCCGTCGGCCTCCCAGGACGGCTCAGGCGACGAGGGCTCGAGGCGCGAGGTCGTCCCCGCCGGCTCCCAGTGGTCCTACCGCTACGAGACCGACGCCCCCGACCCGCTGTGGGCCTCCACCGCCGACGTGAGCGGCTGGGCCAGTGGCGCGGCGCCGATCGGGTGGGGCTTCAGCGGGGCGGCCACCACCCTCGACGTCCCCGTGGCCCAGCGGGCCAGGACGGCCTACTTCGTGCGTGAGGTCGACCTGGGCGACGTCGACGAGGACTCCGTGCTCACGATCTCGGTGCCGGCGGACGACGGGGTGGTCGTCCGGGTCAACGGCACGGAGGTCGGGCGTGAGCGCGTGCCTGACGGCGAGGTCACCCACACGACCTTCGCGACCGCGGCGGCGAGCACCAAGGCGGCCACGGCCTCCCCGCTGGTCGTCCAGGTCCCCGCCGAGACGCTCGTCGACGGTGTCAACCGGATCGCCGTCGAGACCCACCTCAACTACCGCTCCTCCCCGAACCTCTCCTTTGACATGAATGCGTGGTTGGAACCATGACCTCGATCGCCCTGCCCGTCCCGGGCCCAGGAACCACCGTCCCCCAGACCTCCCCCTCGTCCCCCTCGTCCCCGGTCCCCTCGTCCTCGCGGTCCGCCCGCTGCACCGGGCGCCTGCGGAAGGTCCCCGCGGCGGTCCTGCGCCGTCCCGCGCGACGGGCGGAGGGGCCCGCTGAGCCGCCCCGTGCCCCCGAGGCCTTCCCGGAGCCCGCCGAGCCGACCCAGGAGCCCGAGGCCCTCCCGGTCGGGCAGGAGGCGGGCCGGACGGTCGCGACCGAGACCGCCCGTGACCCCCTCGTGGCGATGGCGCGCTCCGTGGCCTGCCCGGGCACGGTGACGACCTGGCTCAACCACTGGTCGGTCCAGCACGCCGACTGGCGCTCGCTCGAGCGCCTCGACGTCGTGGGCGTCGACGGCACCCTCCTCCAGCTCGCGCTGGCCGTCTCGGGCCGGCGCCTGGCCAGGACCTCGGCCGACCTCGTGCTGCCCACCGTCCTGTCCCAGGTCCTGGGACCCGGCGCCCGCGTCGCCCTCATCGGGGGCCGGCCCGGCGTGGCCCAGGCCGCCGCCCAGCGCCTGTCCTCCACGACGGTCGTGGCCATCGACGGCTTCGAGGACCTCGCTGCGCTGCGGGCCGACCCCTCCTGCCTGGTCGACTTCGCCCCCGAGCTCGTCGTCCTCGGCTTGGGAGCGGGCCTGCAGGACGAGGTGGCCGTCGAGCTCCACGAGGTGCTGCCGCGGGCCGCGATCTGCACGGCGGGGGGATGGATCGACCAGCTCGCCGCCTCTGAGCAGTACTTCCCCGACTGGGTCCACCGGATGCGGCTGGGCTGGGCCTGGAGGATCGCCCACGAGCCGCGCAGGCTCCTGGGCCGCTACACCGTCGACGCGGTCCGCTTCCTCGCGGGGTTCCCGAGCATCGTGCGCCGCCTGGACTCGCTGGGCGGCCGGTGCACGACCATCGGCTTCGACCTGCGCGGGCGCTGAGCGCCC
Source organism: Actinomyces howellii (assembly GCF_900637165.1). Taxonomy (GTDB): domain Bacteria; phylum Actinomycetota; class Actinomycetes; order Actinomycetales; family Actinomycetaceae; genus Actinomyces; species Actinomyces howellii. The sequence goes on from NZ_LR134350.1 coordinate 2,472,669, forward strand.
GACAGGCCCCGTCCCGTGGCGGGGCTCCCGCGGGGAGAGCCGGGCGACCCGCCCGGCGGGTTATCGTGGGAACGGTCCGCGCGGGACCGGGCGGGGCCGACGTGGGCCTGCGCATCGGCGCGGGAGGCCTGTGACGTCGAGACCCCAGGAGACCCGGAGCATGAGCGAGCTCATCGACACCACGGAGATGTACCTCAAGACCGTCTACGAGATGGAGGAGGACGGCGTGCTTCCGCTGCGCGCGCGCATCGTCGAGCGCCTCGACCACTCGGGCCCGACGGTCTCGCAGACGGTGGCGCGCATGGAGCGCGACGGCCTCATCAGGGTCGCCGACGACCGCTCCCTGGAGCTGACCGAGCTCGGTCGTCGCCGCGCCACGGAGGTCATCCGCAAGCACAGGCTTGCCGAAAGGCTCCTCCTCGACGTCGTCGGGCTCGACCGCCGGCTCGTCCACGACGAGGCCTGTCGCTGGGAGCACGTCATGAGCGAGCAGGTCGAGGACCGGCTCGCCTCGATCCTGTCCGACGTCAGCCGGGACCCCTTCGGCAACGCCATCCCCGCCCGGGGTGCGGTGCGTCCCGAGCCCGACCCCGGTGAGGCGAGCCTCGAGCGCCGGGTGCGCGAGGGGCAGGGGGAGGCCGCCGTCACCCGGGTCGGGGAGCCGATCCAGGCCGACCCCGGGCTCCTGGCCGAGCTCGAGGACGCCGGCATCCGGGCGGGCGTGACCGTCTCGCTGCGTCCGTGTGCGGGGGGCGTGCGTCTCGTCGGGCCCGACGGGGACCCGGTCGTCCTGCCCGCCGACCTCGCCCGCCATCTCTTCGTGCTGCGCGACTAGCGCCGGCACGACGAGGATCACAGGCCCGGGACGGCACGATGACGCCGATCCGGGCCTGGCGTGCCTCATGCCACACGAGCTTCTCGTCCAACCCGTTGCGCGAGGGCCGGTGGAGTCCGCTAGTGTGTCGCCTGCGATCGACGACGTCGGTCGTGGAGAGGCACGCAGAGCCAAAACCTGTCGGTGCGCGCCTGTCCCGCCAGAGCTCTTATCGACAGGTCCGGGGGAACCACTTCTCCGGTTCGTGGCACCGCCGAGGCGGTGCGGCGGACCTCGGGGTGAAGCCCGCAGCACGCGGGCCGGGCGTCTCCCGCCCGAACCCGACAGCTAACTCCGTCGGCTCACCAGGAGATTCCATTGACTACTCGTGTCAAGGCCCGCCACCGCAAGGCCGCCCGTCCGCTGACCCCCCTGTCGAACGCCGGACCCGCCGCACGCCGTGGCCTGGTCGTCGCCGCCTCCTCTGGTCTGGCCCTCACGATGATCGCCTCGGGCGCTTCCGCCGCGGGCGAGAGCACCCAGGTCGGGGAGTCCGCCGGCGCACTCGGTGAGAGCGGTGTCGGCACTCTGGCCACCGACGCCCGCGAGGCCGTGGTCACCAACGCCGCGATCACGACCAGCGCCGACGCCCAGCACCAGGCCGACGTCGTCGAGGGCGGCGAGGTCACCGCCGTGGCCCCCGTCATCGAGGAGCCCGAGCCCGTCGTCGAGGAGGCGGTCGAGACGACGACCGCCACCGAGGAGACCGCCGCGGACACCTCCGAGGCGACCGAGGTCGCCGAGGACACGACCGAGGCGACCACCGCCTCCGCCGCCGCCAACAGCTCGGCCTCCTCCATCGCCGGCCTGGCGATGAACTACGTCGGCTCCGCCTACGTCTACGGCGCCGGCGGCCCCACCGCCTTCGACTGCTCGGGCCTCGTGTCCTACGTCTATGCCGCATTCGGCTACTCCCTGCCGCACTCCTCGGGTGCCATCCGCAGCGCCGGGACGGCGATCTCGGCCTCCGAGGCCCAGCCCGGCGACGTCATCTGGTGGCCCGGTCACGTGGCCATCTACATGGGCGACGGCATGATGGTCTCGGCCGAGAGCGAGGCCGTGGGCGTGCGCTACATGCCGGTGCGCTCCGGCGGGACCTACCTGCGCTTCTGACGCGCTCCGGCGCGCCGTGCGAAGACCGCCTCCCTCAGTGTCGAGAGGGGCGGTCTTTCGTCCTCCAGGAGGATGCGGATCCCTCGAAAGTGTGCTTCATCACAGGGTTGCGTGGCATCTCATCGTGACGCGCTTGTCACCGATCGGGTAGCGTCGGGTCCGTCGTGGGGAGGAGTCCCCATGGTGTTCGGGCCGGGGCTCAGTCCTGCCGCACGGCCCGGGCGATTCCCGAACCAGCGGCAGGAACGGGGGAACCACGCTCGGTCCTCCGGGGGGACCCGGAAGACCTCGGGGTGAAGCCCGCATGATGCGGGCCGGGCGTCTCCAGCCCGAACCCGACAGCTCACCTCGTCGGCCACTCAGGAGAGATCACGCCATGACTACTACCACCAAGGCTCGTCACCGCAAGGCGTCCCGACCTGTGACCCCGCTGACGAGCGCTGCGCCTGCGGCGCGCCGCGGCCTCGCCGTCGCTGCCTCCTCCGGTCTGGCCCTGACCATGATCGCCTCGGGCGCCTCGGCGGCCAACAGCACCGAGGTCGCCGCATCCGCGGGTTCCCTTGAGGCCGCCGGCACCGGCGCGCTGGCCGCTGACGCCCGCGCCGCCATCACGACCAACGCGGCCGTCACGGTCGCCTCCGACGTCACCGTCCCGGCCGACCTCGCCGACGCCGGTGAGGTCACCGTCCAGGCCCCGGTCGTCGTCGAGCCGGAGACCACCACCGAGGCGACCACCGAGACCGCCGAGGCCGCGCAGGATGAGGCCACCGCTGAGGAGGCGGTCGCCGACGACACGACGCAGGCCTCGACGACGACCACCTCCGCCGCCGCCTCGGCACCCGCCCCGGCCGCCAGCGGCTCGTCCATCGTCTCCATCGCCATGCAGTACGTGGGTCGGCCCTACGTCTCGGGCGCCACCGGCCCCAACGCCTTCGACTGCTCCGGGCTCGTCCAGTACGTGTACGCCCAGGCGGGGATCTCCCTGCCGCGCACCTCCTACGCCCAGGGCTCGGCCGGGACGATGGTGTCCGCCGCCGAGGCCCAGCCGGGGGACATCGTCTACTACGGCTACCACGTGGGCATCTACGCCGGCAACGGCATGATGATCGACGCCGGCACGACCTCGACGGGCGTCGTCTACCGTCAGATCTGGGGCAACCCGATCGGCTACATCCGGGTCGGCTGAGACCCGCAGGAGGACCCGACCTTCCAGGGGCGGTCGCCGTGAGGCGGCCGCCCCTGAGTCGTCACCCCGCGACGTGGTTTGGAACACATCGGTGTGCAGGGCACAATATTGTCCTAGGGAGACCCGACGCCCAGAGAAAGGGGCCTGAACCATGGCGGAAGACAAGGTCATCCTCGTCGGAGTGGACGGATCACCGGAGTCCCTCGGGGCTGTGGACTGGGCGGTGGACCGTGCCGCACAGGACGGCTCGCGGGTCCACGTCCTGTGCGCCTACTCCCTCCCGTCCTTCACGACCGCCTCCCTCGACGGCGGGTACGCGGCACTGGACGACTCCGCGATCCGTGCGGGCGCGGAGGCGGTGGTCAACGAGGCGGTCGGTCGCGCCCAGGGCAGGGACGTCACGGTGACGAGCTCCTTGGAGACCGGCGACCCCGCGGGTGTCCTCGTCGACCTGTCCGACGCCGCGACGATGACGGTCGTCGGCACCCGGGGAGGTGGCGGCTTCGCCGACCGGCTCCTGGGCACCGTGTCCTCGGCGCTGCCGGCCCACGGCCGCTGCCCGACCGTCGTCGTGCCGCGTCACACCGAGGGAGCCGCCTACACCCCGGTCAAGCGGATCGTCGTGGGAGTGGACGGCTCGGAGTCGGCGCACAAGGCCCTCCAGTGGGCCGTGAGCGAGGCCGAGGTCTGGGGCGCGGAGCTGACGGCCATCGCCGCGGTGCCGATGGCCTCGGGCGCCGGGGCCCTGGCGTGGCTTCCCGCGGCGGTCGACCGTGAGCAGGTCTTGGCTGACGTCCGCTCGGGCCTGGACCGCACCGTGTCCCAGGCACTCGAGGGTCACTCGGGGGTCGTCGTGCGACGCCACGCACTGGACGGAAACGCCGCCGAGCTCATGGCCGAGTTCTCCACCGCCGTCGACCTCGTCGTCGTCGGCTCCCGGGGCCGCGGCGGGTTCACCGGGCTGCTCCTGGGATCGACCAGCCAGGGCGTGCTCTCCCACGCCTCGTGCCCGGTCATGGTCGTCCCCTCCCGGCACAAGGACGACAAGCGCCGCTCCTCGCGCAACATCGCCACCCCCTGGGGCCGGGCCTGACCGGGCCCGGCAGGCCCTGACCGGGCCCGGCAGAGCCGCGGTTTGCCGGTCGGGGCGGGCAGTGCGATAGGGTGCTGCCCAGGCCCTCGTAGCTCAGTGGATAGAGCACCGCTCTCCTAAAGCGGGTGTCGGACGTTCGAATCGTCTCGGGGGCACCGCCCCGCGTGCCGGGTGCCGGACCACGGGTCCGGAACCCGGCGCCGTCGTCTTCGGGGCCCGGCCAGCTGCCCGGTCAGGCACCCGGTCCGCGGACCGAGGCCCCCGTGGGCGGCCGGACGGCCCCGCCTGTTCGCCGCAGGCCACCAGGTGCGTGTGTCGGCGCCATGACGCGCGTCGGGGCCGTTATGTTGGGGTGTATGACGCCATCACTGTTCTCATTCGGCCGCAGCCGACGCAAGGCAGGCCCGTCGCCGAAGGAGACCGGTGGCGTCGCCGCGCCCAGCGAGCCGGCCCCGCCTGTTGAGGAGGTCGAGGTCCCCGCCCTCGACAGCGACGGGGTCCCGGTGCCCGACGCCGAGCGCAGCGCCCGCGTCGACGCCGCCCTGGAGACCTGGCGCGAGGAGCTGGCCGACCTGGGGGGCGTGGCCAGCCTCGACGCCTTCACCCACATCGACGGCGTCGTCGACCTCACCGCCGCCCACCCCTCGGGTCTCGCCCAGCTCTACGCGGGGCGCCCCACCCACCTCAGCTCCCTGGTCAGGGAGCGCTCGGCACTGAGCACGGCGCGCCTGGGCCTGCGCGCGGTGGCGGGCCGCACCGACCTGCTCGCCCGCCAGTTCGGGGTCGCACCGGTCTACCTGGCCATCGGGGTGGCGACCTGGACCGAGCAGACCCCCTCGAACGACCCCGGTCGGCTCGGCGAGCCTGCCGCGGTCACCGAGCCGGTGCCCGCCCAGGGGCCGCTCGAGCTGGCTGAGGACGCCGGGGCGCCCGTGGCACCCGGTGAGCCCGGGGAGGAGGGCGCCGAGCAGCAGGCGCCGGGCCTGGCCCCGATGGGGGCCGGCGCCCGTCTCCTTCCCATCTCCGTGCCGCCGGCCGCGCCCGGGGTCGTGCGATCCGTCAACGCCCCGGTGCTTCTGCGCCCTGTTCGGCTGTCGAGCGCGAGCACCGACGCGACCTTGACCCTCGACCCGTCCATCGAGGTCAACCCCGTGCTCACCCGGGCGCTGCGCACCTACGGGTCGACCGCCGACGTCGAGGCCCTGGCACGGGCCTCCCTGACGGACCAGGGGTTCACCCCCCGGGCGGCGCTGGCCAGGATCGCGGCCCTGGGCCGGGAGTACCTGCCCGGTTTCGAGATGCACGAGCAGCTCGTCGTCGGCGCCTTCGTCCACCCCGGCCAGGCCCTCGTCGAGGACTTCGACGCCACCGCCGAGCGGGCGCGTGCCTCGGCGCTCGTCGCCGCCCTGGCGGGTGACCCGACGGCCCGCGCCGCACTCGACGTCACCCTGCCCGCCCCCGTGGGACAGGACCGGTCCCCCGAGCTCGAGCGAGGAGCGGGCGACCTCGACCCCGCCCAGCTCGACGCGATCGAGGCGGTCGGCTCGGGCGCCTCCTTCCTGCTCGACGCGCCCCCCGGGTCGGATGTCGCCGCCACCCTGGCGGCGATCGCCGCGGACGCAGCCGCCTCGGGACGAACCGTCCTGCACGTGCCCGCCACGAGCGCCGACGGGCACGCCGTGGCCGAGGCCCTCGAGGAGCTGGGGCTGGGGAGCATGGTCCTCGACCTGACCGAGGACGCCGCCTGGCGCCGTCACGCCGCCGAGGGGATCAAGGAGGCGCTGGGAGCCACCCCCGTCGACCTCGACGTCACGGCCATCGTCGACATGCGCGAGCTCCTCGTCTCGGTGCGCACGCGCCTGGCCCGGTACATCTCGGCGCTCCACGAGCCCCGTCAGCCGTGGGGGGTCTCGGCCTACGACGCCCTCCAGGAGCTGGCGGACCTCACCTCCGGCCGGGTACGGGCACGCACCTCAGCCCGGGTCGAGCCCGGTCGCCTCGAGCGCCTCGACGACGCCGGCCGGCAGCGGGCGGCCGAGCTGCTCCACCGGGCCCACCGTCTGGGGCTGCTCACCCCCGAGGCCGGCGCCTCGGCCTGGAAGGGCATCACGGTCACCGACATCGACGAGGCCACCGACACGATCGCCCGCCTCGTGCGCCTGGCCGACGAGCTGCTGCCCACGATCGAGGCGCACGCCGACGAGGTCACCGCCTCCACGGGCATCACCCGGGCCGTCACGCTCGAGGACTGGTGCGTCCAGCTCGAGATGCTCGACGGCGTGCGCGACTCCCTCGACGTCTTCGTCCCCGAGGTCTTCGAGCGCTCGGCAGCCGACATGGTCATCGCCACCGCCACGAAGCGGTGGCGTGAGGAGCGCGGCGTCGAGATGGGCGCCTCGACCCGACGCCGCTTCGTCAAGCAGGCCAAGGACCTCGTGCGCCCGGGCCGGGAGGTCGCCGACCTGCACGGCGAGCTCGTCAAGGTGCAGCGCCACCGCGAGGTGTGGCGCCGCTTCGACCCCGACGGCGGATGGCCGCGCCTGCCCCAGGGACTTGACGCCATGGAGCGCACCGCCGCACGTGCCCGCAGCGCGGTCGCCGAGCTGCAGCCTGTCCTGGGCCGGGCCGACAACGCCCCCGACCTGGCGACGATGCCCCTGCCCGAGCTCCTCGAGCTCGCCCGGGCCCTGGCCGACGACGACGAGACGGCCCAGAACCTCCCCGAGGTCAACCGCGTCATGGACGAGCTGGCAGACCTGGGCCTGGAGGCGCTTGTCGAGGACCTGGCCCGACGGCGCATCGCCCCCGACCAGATCGACGACGAGCTCACCTACTGCTGGTGGTCCTCCCTCCTGGCACAGGTCCTCAGGCAGGACGCTGACATGGGGGGACTGGACGCGGCGGCCCTGTCCGAGCTGTCGGCCTCCCTGCGCGACCTCGACGCCGCCCAGTCCGACTCACTGCCCGGGCCGGTCTCCCAGGCCTGCGCGCGCCGGGTGCGCACAGCCGTCCAGAAGGACAAGGACCAGGCCCGCTCGCTCTACATCGCCCTGAGCAGGGAGGACGGGGTGCCCCTGCGCGAGATCATCGCCGCCCATCCCGTGGCCCTCGTCGCCAAGCCGGTGTGGATCGTTCCCCCCACGCTCGTGCCGCAGGTGCTGGCCCCCGAGGCGGTGGTCGACCTGGCGGTCCTGGACGCCAGCGGGCACATGCCGGTCGCCCAGGTCCTGCCGGCCTTCGTGCGTGCCGAGCAGGTGCTCGTCGTGGGCGACCCGCGCCGAGCCCACCACGGCCTGGCCGCCGAGCTCGGCCCCCTGCTGCCGCGCGTCACCCTGCCCACGGGGCGCAACAACCTCGACCCGCACATCGCCGCCTTCCTCGCCGCCAACGGCTACGAGGGGGTCGTCGAGCCGATCCCCACCCCTCCGGGGGAGACCCGCATGAGCCTCGAGGTCATCGACGGGCGCGGGATGCCCGCACCAGGGCAGGCGGCCGTCGAGTCGGTGCCCGCCGAGGTCGACCGGGTCGTCGACCTCGTCATCGACCACGCCCTGAGCCGTCCCGAGGAGTCCTTGGGCGTCATCGCCCTCAACACCCGGCACGCCGACGAGATCCGCCGGGCCGTCGCCACCGCCGTGGCCGGGTCCCCGGCTCTCGAGGACTTCTTCGCCGCCGGCGTCACCGAGCCCTTCGTCGTGGTCGACCTCGCCGACGCGCGCTCCCTGCGCCGCGACCACGTCATCATCTCGGTGGGCTACGCCAAGACCCCTCACGGTCGCACGATCCACAGCTTCGGTGCGGTCTCCGAGGAGGGGGGCATGGTCGGCCTCGTCGAGGCCCTGGCCACCTCCCGGGGGCGCACCCACATCGTGTCCTGCCTCGGCCCCCAGGACATCGACCCCGAGCGCCTGCGCGCACCCGGGGCCCGCCTGCTGCACGAGGTGCTCCTCCGCGCCTCGGGGGGCGACCCGTGGACGCCCGAGGCCCATGACGAGTCGGTCCCCGACAGGCTGCTCGTCGACCTCGCCGAGCACCTGTGGCGCCGCGGCCTGGTCGTCGTCCCGCGCTACGGGCACGAGGGCGGGCCACGGATCCCGCTGGCCATCGGCCACCCCGACTGCCCGGGGGAGCTGCTCGTCGCCGTGCTCACCGACGACGCGCAGTACGTCGCCGAGCAGAGCCTGCGCCGCCGCGACCGCCACTGGGTCGAGCGGCTCCAGCGCCGGGGCTGGCGCGTGCACACGGCCTACTCCGCCGGGGTCTTCGTCGACCCCGAGGCCGAGGCCCGCCAGATCGAGGAGCTCGTGCTGGCGGTGCTCACCGCCAGGGCGCAGGCCGCCGCCCCGCAGGCCGCCCCGCGTCCCGCACGAATCGAGGCGGTGAGCGCCCCCGAGCCCGCCCCCCGGGCCTCGCTGCCCGCCGCCGGGCCTGAGCGCGCGCCGCGTCCGCCGATCGCCCAGGGCCTTCCGCTCCAGGCCTACTCCGACGACCAGCTCGACGAGCTCGTCGCGTGGATCCGCACTGACGGGGTCGAGCGCAGCGCCGAGGAGGAGGTCGAGGAGCTGCGCACGACCCTCGTGCTCCACCGCCGCGGGGCGGGGATCGACGCGGTGCTGGCCAACGCCGTGCGCCGGACCCGATGACCCGCCCTCGCACCGGCCCGGGGGGCCGCCGCCGGACCGTGGCCTATTCCCCTCAGGACCTGGAGCGCCTCGCCCGGGGCGAGCCCCCTGAGTCCGCCGAGCTCGATGAGCGCCGCAGGTCCCGTGACGCGCTGGCGGGCAGGCTGGGGGACACCGAGGACACCGGTCCCGAGGGACCCTCCAACGACGAGCGTCTCCTGCGGGAGGTCCCCCCGCACTGGGCCTAGATGATTGATCCCACGGGGGCCGGTCAGTGAGACCGGGGCTCGGTCGTTGACACCGGGCCCCGGTCTCGTGAGTCGTGGCCCGTGCCCCCCGCGCCCGGAGGGACCGCGGTGCTGGCGCGCGCTGGCGCAGGGGCCGGCGCCTGCTCGGCGCCTGCTCGGCACCTGCTCAGGCAGGCCGGGTACGACGACGCCCGCCGACCAGTGGTCGGCGGGCGCCTGTGTCGCGGTCCGGGCCGGGGCCCGTGCCGGTCAGTTCTTGGCGAGCAGGTCGCGGATCTCGGTGAGGAGCTCGACGTCGGTGGGCTCGGCGGGGGCCTCGGCCTCGGCCTTCTTCGTGCGCTCGCGCAGCTTGTTCATCGGCAGCACGATGCAGAAGTAGACGGCCAGGGCCACGAGGAGGAAGTTGATGGCCGCGGTGAGGATCGTGCCGGGCTGGATGTAGTCGGCCGTCTCCTTGATGCGGAACTGGCCGATGGAGTCGAAGTTCGGGGAGCCGACGATCTGGCCGACGATGTCGAGGATCACCTTCGTGATCGAGTCGACGATCGGCTTGAAGGCCGCACCGATGATGACGGCGACGGCCAGCTCCAGGGCGTTGCCCTGCGCGATGAACTCCTTGAATCCCTTGATCATGGGACTGCCTTTCCTAGGGGGCGAGAGCAGGGATCTGCCTCGTTGTGGGAAGAGAATAACCCGGAGACCTGCTCGTCCGGGAGGTCGGGCGCCGTGGGCTCATGGGCTCAGGACGATCCCGAGAGCCCCGTTCGTGGCCGCACCAACCACAAGCGTAGCGTGCGCCGCCGGCACGGCAAGCGTGACAAGTGTGACCTTTGTCCCGGGTGCGCTCATCGTCCAGGTGCCCTCCTCGTCGTCGACCTGGACGAGCACCACCCTGGCGCCGGCGCACACGACTGCCTCAGCGGGGTCCCCCGCCCCAGGGCCCCAGGTGCCCGTCGCGCCGGACTGGGCGATGAGGTCGACCCGGGCCCCGGGCTGAGCGAGCTCGGCACCGACGTCGACCGGGACCTGGACGAGGCGCTCGGTGGGGGACAGGCCCACGGTCAGAGCGGCGCTCGTCATCGAGGCGGTGAGCACGGTCCCCTCCTCCAGGGCGATGGCCGCCCGCGTGCCGACGACCTCCTGGCCCGGAAGATCCCCCTGCGGCAGCGCGGACACGGGAACGCGCCGGGTCTCCAGGTCGTGCTCGCTGAGGACCGCACCGGCCGAGACCGGCCGGGCCACGACGAGCACCTCCCTGCCCTCCGGGGCCTGGGGGCGCAGGACGGCCAGTCCCGTGACGACGGATGCCCCGACGCAGGCGGCGACGACGAGGTGGCGGTGGCGCCACAGGATGAGGGAGGGGCGCCGGGGCGGCCCGGCCGGCACCGGGCCGGCCTCCGGCGCCTGGATCGTGCGCGTTGTGCGTGTCGTGCGTGTCATGGCTCCAGGCTCGGCCCGGTCCGCCCACCGGCGCTCCCGGACCCCTCGAGCCCTGTGGACAGGCCCTGCACGAAGGCTTCCTGTGGAGCACCTCGTCGTACCGGCGGGCGCCCGGGTCCTGCGGCCGGCGCCGAGGCCCGGGCCGTCGAGCTGTACTGACCGGACAGGTTGATTGATCGGTCATCGGCCCATCGGCCGGACACTCGTGGCCGTGGCGGGGGGTGTGCCGATCTCGTCGACGGTGTGCCCCGTGCACTCCTCGCGGGTGACGCTGGCGCGCTGGATCCTGTGGATCGTGAACCAGCGGACGGCCTCACGTAACCGGCACCAGCCGACGAGGTACCAGGTGCCGTGGGTGTTGGCGAACAGGATCGGCTCCACGTCGCGGGTGCTGGCCACGCCGTGGGCGTCGACGTACTCGATGCGCAGGACGCGTTGCTCGACCATCGCCTGCTCGCACGCAGATCGGGTGGATCGCAGTGACCCCGGCGCCCGGTTGACCCACACGCGAGTGGCCAGCTGGTCGACACGTGCCCGAGTGCCGGGGTCCAGGACGTCCATGATCTTGCCGACAGCAGCGGCGGCGAGGTCGGAGTAGGGGGCATCGGGGGCGGCCGCCACTGCGGCGAGGAGAGAGAGGGCTTGGGCGTCGGTCAGGGTGACGGGCGGCAGCGTCCCGCTGTTGAGCATCCCGTACCCGCCGCCGGGCCCCGGACGCGACCAGAGCGGAAGGCCGGAGGCCTCGAGGGCCGCCAGGTCGCGCTTGATGGTCCGCACGGAGACCTCGAGCTCCTGCGCCAGCTGCGCGGCGGTGCGCCCGCGGTGACCGCTGCGTCGGAGGGCCTCGGACAACGCGTGGAGGCGCTCTGCTCGCCTCATGGCAGGTTCCACCGTGAGTACATGACAGAAATAGTGTCATCCCGTTGTCCGTATCCGGCGCGAGCATGGCCCCATGACTTCGACACCACGACCTGCGCGGCGCCCACACATCCTCCTCGTTCCGGGCTACTGGCTCGGAGCCTGGGCCTGGGACGAGGTGGCCGAGCACCTGGAGTCCGCCGGCGCCCACGTCACCGCGTTGACACTGCCCGGCCTCGACCCGCAGGACCCCCAGCGCACGACCCGGACCCTCGACGACCAGGCCGAGGCCGTCTCAGCCGCTGTGGAGGAGCTGGGCGCAGACGTCGTCCTGGTGGGTCACAGCGGCGCGAACGGGCCGGTGACCCTCGCTGTCGACAGGCACCCGGAGCTGATCGGGCGAGTCATTTGGGTCGACTCCGGCCCGGTGAGCGATGGAAGTGCTGTCGCACCGGATCTGCCCGAGGAGGTGGCGGAGCTGCCGCTTCCCGACTTCGACACGCTGGGCCAGGAGGCGAGCCTGGAGGGTCTCAGCGATGAGCACCGTGAACGGTTGCGCGCCAGGGCGGTTCCCGAGCCCGCGAGAGTGGCTCGCACGCGCGTCGAGCTGTTCAACGACGCCCGCCATGACGTACCGACCACCATGATCTGCTGCTCGATCTCCAGTGCCCAGGTTCTCGAGCTGGCCGCAGCAGGGCACCCGATGTTCAGCGCCGTGGCAGACCTGTCCGACCTTACGGTCATGGACCTCCCGACCGGCCACTGGCCCATGTGGAGCCGACCGCACGAGCTCGCCGAGGCCATCTGGACGGCCGCCGGCGCGACACAGTGACCTCGTCTCCCACGACGAGACCGCCCTCACCGCTGCAGCTGTCCCGGTCCGGGCGGTCGAATGGCCCAACGCCCGCCGCTCCACCTCCGAGACGGAGCGCCGCGGCGAGCTCGACGGTGGGCTCCACTGCGACAACGAGCACCGACCCCACGCGGCCTGCGGGAACCAGCCGCCCGCCTCACGGTTGACCAAGGTCTCCGGTCAGGACGTCTACCCCAGGGTGAGGGAGGCGGCCGGCGACCCGCGGAGCAGGAACCAGGCCTGGGAGGAGATGACGGCGTCGACCGGCTCGTCGTGCGCCTCGGTGGGCAGCGGCCCCGCGACGAGCTCCTCGGGGTGGATCGCCGCGAAGGCGACGACTCCCTCGCGGCGCAGCGGGAGCATGCGGTCGTACCAGCCCCCGCCCTGCCCGAGCCGGCGTCCCGCGCCGTCGACGCTCAGGGCCGGCACGATAAGCGCGTCGACCTCGGCGACGGCCCCCTGGTCCATCGTCGGCCCGCTGGGCTCGGGGGGACGCCCGGGCGCCCGCTCGGCAAGGTCCTCAGAGCCCCTGAAGTAGGCCCAGGAGCGGGACAGCTGCGGGCCGAGCACGGGCAGGAGCACCGCGACGCCACGCTCGTCAAGAGCCTCGAGAAGCAGACGGGTGCAGGGCTCGTTGCCCACGGAGACGTAGGCCGCGACCGACCGGGCGCCCGCGACCGCCTCGAGGGCGTGCTCGGTCAGGGCGCGGCACGCGGCGTTGTGCCCCGTGGCCGGATGGGGGTGGTTGTGCCTGCGGCGGCGCCGCACGGCCCGCCGCAGATCGTCCTTCGCGTCATCGATCTCCTGTGCGGCGGGGCGGCGGACAGGGTCGGAGCTCATAGGGGACATCCTCCCAGGTCCCCACCTCCTCGGAAGGGCCTTTGGCCCGGTCAGGGAGCTCGGAGAGATGGGTCGTCCTCCCCGTCGCCACCGCTGCGTCCGGCCGGGACGACGGGCCGCGGGTCCTGGCTCCACCCTCCCGGCCGGGCTGGCAGGTAGCCTGGTCGCCACACGCCGGGCGGGAGCACCGGGTGAGACAGGGAGGAACCCCATGCGCACCGTCGCCGAGCACCTTGCGGCCTGCCTCGAGATCGCCCAGGCCGCAGCGCCCCTGGACGTCATGCTGCCCGACGCCGTCGGCTGCGTCCTGGCTGAGGACGTCGTCGCGGGCCTCGACCTGCCGGTGGTCGACCTGGCGGGGCTCGACGGCTACGCGGTGAGCGCCGTCGACGTCGCGGGCGCCAGCGCGGGCGAGCCGGTGGTCCTCGAGGTCATCGACGCGGTGCGCGCCGGCGACATGCGACCCACCCGGCTCGTGCCCGGGTCCGCCATCCTCATCGACTCCGGCGCCCCGCTGCCCCTGGGGGCCGACGCCGTCGTCCCGTGGACCTCGACCGACCGCGGCGAGAACCGGGTGGTCGTGCGCGAGCCCGTCCTCAAGGGCGGCAACGTGCGCACCCGGGCCGAGGACGTGTCGGCCGGCATGACGGTCATGCCCCAGGGCACCCGCGTCTCGGCCCGACAGGTCGCCCTCCTGGCGGGGATCGGGCGCAACCGGGTGCGCGTCCACCCCGCCCCGAGGGTCGTCATCGTCTCGATCGGCAACGAGCTGGTCGAGCCCGGACAGGCCCGTGACGCAGGCGACGTCTTCGACGCCAACGGGCACGCCCTGGCCACAGCCGTGACCGACGCGGGCGGGCAGGCCTTCCGTGTCGCCGCCGTCTCCGACGAGCTGCGGGCCCTGGCTGAGACCATCGAGGACCAGCTCGTGAGGGCCGACGTCCTCATCACCACCGGCGGGCTGTCGGTGGGACAGGGAGACACGGTCAAGGACGTCCTGGCGCCGCTGGGGTCGGTGCGATTCGACGCCGTGGCCATGCACCCGGGGCGCCAGCTCGGGGTGGGCACGGTCGAGGGGACCCCGATCTTCTGCCTGCCCGGGGACCCGGTCAGCGCACAGATCGCCTTCGAGACCTTCGTGCGCCCGGTCCTGCGCCAGGTCGCGGGCTGGCAGAACCTCCACAGAACCTCCCTGCCCGCCGCGATCACCTCGGGATGGCACTCCCCGGCGGGCAAGCGCGAGTTCGTCCCGGTGCGCCTGTCGGGCTCACCGGCGCGGGGCTACAGCGCCGAGCCGACGGCCGAGCCCGGCGCCACCCGCCTGCTCGGGCTGGCCGAGGCCAACGCGATCGCGGTCGTGCCCGAGGACGTGCGCACGGTCGTGGCCGGGGACACCCTCCACTGCCTTCTCCTGGACGCCTGATCCTGTGCCCGGTCGCGTGCCCGGTGCCGTGCCCGGTGCCGTGTCGGTCCGCCGGGCCCTCACGGCGCCCTGGGGCCCGGGCCGCCGCTTCGAGTGGCCGCTGCGCCTGGAGGAGACGGATGCCGCGTCGCGCGGGCTGGCCCTGGGTGCGCACACGGTGGCCGTGCGCTCGGTGCGTCGCGGCGACGAGGGCGCGTGGCGCCGCCTGCGGCTGGCTGAGGACTGCCGCCTCGCTCCGTGGGAGGCGACGTTGCCTCCCGGGGCCGCCGAGGGACTGCGCAGCTTCCGGTCCTATGTGCGCCAGCAGGGTCGGGCGGCTCGCAGGGGCGAGTCGATGGCCCTGGTCGTCGAGGCCGACGGCGCGCTCGCGGGGCAGGTGACGGTGGCGCCCATCAGCTGGGGAGCCCTGTGCAGCGCGAGCCTGGGGTACTGGATCGGCTCGGCCTGGGAGGGGCGTGGGGTGATGAGCCTGGCCGTGGCGATGGTCCTCGACCACCTGCTGGGCCCTGAGGTCGGGCTGCACAGGGTGGAGGTCAGTGTCCGGCCGGAGAACGCGCGCAGCCTGGCCCTGTGCCGACGGCTGGGCCTTCGCGAGGAGGGCCTGCGACGGTCCTACATGCATATCGACGGGCAGTGGGCGGACCATGTCTCCTTCGCCGTCGTGGCCGAGGAGACGGCGCAGGAATCGGGATTCGTGATGCGCCTGGGGCTGAAGAAACGAATGTGAACAACTGGGGCGGCTGGGAACTCAGTCCTTTCTCCCAGGTCGCTACCAGTGTCTCAACACGCCGCGTTCGTTGTGGAGACAGGGTGCGGCTCACCCGTACGGTTGCGGCGTGGGAATCGAGATCTGGGCGCTGATGGCCCTTGCGGCGGTTCTCACCGTGTACCTCCTGCCCTTCCTGGTCGGGCGTCGTGAGGTGATGAGCCTGTCCAACGCCGAGGACCGCTATTCGGCCCGGCTGCGGGTCCTGGCCACAGGAGGGGCTCTCGCCGCCGACGAGGCCTGTGAGAGCAGTGGGCACGTGATGATCTTCCGCCGTCGACCGGAGGTGAAGGCCATGAACCGGCCTGCCGTGAGGAACGTGCGTGCGCTGCGCGCCGAGCGCGAGCTGCTGCGCGCCCGCCGAGCCCACGAGCAGGCGCGCGCGCGTCGGCGTGTGGCAGCCTCCCACCGGGGAGCCGTGGCGATGACCCTGCTCGGGGTGACCCTGGGCATGGTCGTCCTCGTCCTGATCACCACCGTCCCGTGGTGGTCCGCCCTCCTCCCGACGGCTCTGCTCGGCGGCTCGATGGTGGCGGGCCGGCGCGCCGCCGTGGCCTCCGCAGAGGCGGACCGACGCGAGCGCCGTCGGATCGCCGAGCTCGAGCGCGAGCTGTCGGCACTGACCGGCATCGAGCCCCGGGAGCTGCGCGAGCCCTGGCAGCGCGAGCCCTCCGCCGAGGCGCGGCCGTGGTCGCAGGCGGTCGGCCCGCAGGGGAGCCGTCCCCTGCATGAGGAGCGGACCGGGGCTCAGGCGGTCGACGACGTGGCCCAGGCTCGGCCGGACGGGGCCGCCGTGGGCTCCGGGCGCACGGCCTCGGCGCAGTCGGCGCCCTCCGCGGAGTCGGCGGAGTCGGCGCGGTCGGCGCAGTCCCCTGAGGTCGCGGCCCCTGCGGCCGGCGGCCGGGGTGGGCGTGCCGACGAGTCGTCCCGTGCCGCCGGCCGGGAAGTCGGGTCGGAGGCCGCCTCGGAGACCGGCCCGGTCGAGGGCGCGCCCTCGACGCGCTCGGCCGAGGAGCTCGATGAGCTCGGCGAGGTTGAGCGTGCTGTCCGGGCGCTGGCCGCGGCCGCGCAGCGGACGCAGGGCCGGCGCGGGGCCGGCTCAGGATCCACCCGGCCCGAGGGGACGGGGGCCGCGCGCTCTGAGGCGACGGTGGCCTCGCCATCGACGCCCCCGCAGGGCTGGCGTCCGGTGCACGTGCCGGCGCCGACCTACACCCTGTCCGCCCGGGCTCCGCGGCGGGTTATCGAGCCCGCCGAGGACGCTCCCTTCGACTCCGCTCCGGTGCCGGCGCGACCGACCGCCGTGCGGTCCTTCTCCACCGAGGGGGTCGGCCAGGAGGAGACGGTCTTCCACCCGATCGACCTTGACGCGGTGCTGGAGCGCCGTCGGGCGGCGGGGGCGTGAGACGCGGCGGTGTCGCGGCTCACTGGGACCCGAGTTGCGGGCCGAGGTCCCAGCGGTGCTACGATCGTCGCACACTTGGGGCTATGGCGCAGTTGGTAGCGCGTCTCGTTCGCAATGAGAAGGTCGGGGGTTCGAATCCCCCTAGCTCCACAACCGGATGATCGCAGTGATCGCACTGATCTCCACGACAGGGAGGGCCCCGCCGCACGGCGGGGCCCTCCCTGCGTTCTCCCGCCCGACAGCGCGAACACGTCACTATGAGCCCGACTACCCTGGTATGAGGAGGGTAGTCGGGCTCATAGTGACGTGTTCGACCTGCCAGGGCCGCCGCCTACCTGGGCCCGCCTGCCTGAGGGCCGTCCGTCGCTGAGGTGAGCTGGGCGAGGAGTCTGCGGACGCGGCGCTCGATCTCGTCACGGATCGGGAGGACGGCCGCGAGGTCCTTGCCCGCGGGGTCCTCGAGGGGCCAGTCCTCGTAGCGCCGTCCGGGCAGGACCGGGCAGGCGTCGCCGCAGCCCATGGTGACGACGAGGTCCGCCCGGTCCACGGCGCTGGTGGTCAGGAGCGTGGGCCGCGCCGCGCTCATGTCGATCCCCACCTCCCTCATTGCCTCGACGACGGCGGGATTGACACGCTCGGCGGGCTCGGATCCGGCAGAGCGGACGTCAAGGCGGCCGGCGGCCAGACGGCTGAGGAAGCCGGCGGCCATCTGCGAGCGGCCGGCGTTGTGGACGCAGACGAACAGGACGGTCGGGACGGGGGACGATGCCATCGTGTGCTCCTGGTGAGATCCTGAGACGGGGCGAGTGTGTCAGGCGCCCGGCTTCGTGGCCCGGATGATCGCCGAGTGCATGCCGTCGGCGACCTCGTGGGTGGTTTCGATGGTGGCCTCCCTGAACCCGACGGCGGCGAGTCCGTCGAGGTACTCGCTCGTGCTCAGCGCTCCGGCGATGCAGCCGACGTAGGAGCCGCGCTCGGCCCGCTCCGCAGGGGAGAGGTGGTCCTCGGCGACGACGTCAGCGACCCCGATCCGTCCGCCGGGGACGAGGACGCGGAACATCTCGGCGAGGACCGCGGGCTTGTCGGTCGACAGGTTGATGACGCAGTTGGAGATCACGACGTCCACCGAGGCCTCCGGTAGGGGCACCTCCTCGATCGTGCCCTTGAGGAACTCGACGTTCGTGGCGCCGGCCCTGGCTGCGTTGTCGCGCGCGAGGTCGAGCATCTCGTCGGTCATGTCGACCCCGTAGGCGAAACCCGTCCCGCCGACGCGTCGGGCCGACAGCAGCACGTCGATCCCTCCGCCTGAGCCGAGGTCGAGGACCCGTTCGCCCTCGCGGAGGTCGACGACGGCGGTCGGGTTGCCGCAGCCGAGACTGGCCTCGACCGACCCGATCGGCAGGCCAGAGGTCGTCGTGGTGTCGTACAGGCTCGCGCCGAAGCCTTGACCGCTGGTCGCGGGACCGTCGTGTCCCGCCTCCTGCCCCGGATCGGTGCGTCCCCCGCAGCCCGCGCCACGACGGTCGGCACACGCGCAGCCGGTCGCCTCTCCACGGGACCCGCTCCCCGGAGCGCCCGTACGTGCTCTCGTCGCCCTCGCGCTCGCGGCGTAGCGGGCCCGAACGCGCTCGCGCAGCTCGTCGGGGTCCTGGAGTTCCTGGGAGTCCGTGGTCATCGCAGCTCCGTGTCGTCGCGAGAAAGTGGGTCGCATCGATGATCGTCTATGTATCGACGGATGTCAATGTGTGCCGGTAGGGTTCGGAGGCGTGGCATCCCAGACCCGACCGCCGGTCCCGGACCGTGCGGACCAGGCGCACCGTGCGGAGCCCTCATCCTGCTGCCGGTCGATCACCGCAGGTGTGATGGAGCTGGAGGACGCCCAGCGCCTGGCGCGCGCGCTCAAGGCGCTTGGTGACCCGACCAGGATCCGGCTGCTGTCGATCATCGCGGCGCAGCCCGGCGCACAGGCCTGCGTGTGCGAGCTGACCGAGCCGGTCGGCCTGTCCCAGCCCACGGTGTCGCACCACATGAGACAGCTGGTCGGTGCGGGCCTGGTCGTCCGGGAGCAGCGCGGCAGGTGGGCCTACTACACGCTTGTCCCCCAGATGCTCACGAGGCTCTCGGTCGCCCTCGACCCGCAGACCTAGCGGACGGCCGCTCATGGGCTCGGGGCAAGGCTCAGATGACGGCGGTGCCGCGCAGAAGGGTTGTCGTCCGGCCTCCCACCCAGACCCGGTCCCTCCCCTCGAGGGTGAGGGCGACCCGACCACGTCGTCCCGGACGGGCGCCCTGGGGGGTGACGTAGGGTCCGTTCACCCCTTCGGTGCGCTGCGGTCGGTCAACAGCAGGTGAGGACCATGAGGGACTGCGTTCCCGGGGTAAGTGCCTCTCCCGGTCATCCCCCGAAGAGGTCGGAGACGAGACCGGTGTTCTCGCGGAAGGTGGCTTGGAGCAGCTCGGCCGCCAGGGGGTGGTCCTGGGACTGGAGCCGCAGCCCGAAGATGGTACTGACGAGCATCCCGGTGGCGAGGAACGTCGTTGCGCGGTCGGCCGAGAACCCCGCCTCCTCGCGCAGAATCGTGTAGATGCGCAGGAAGCTCTCGCGGGCGATCGGACCGATCGTCGGGTGGTGGCCGAGGGTGAACAGGTGCAACAGTGTCACGAGTGCACCGCGGTCCTCGGCCAGACGCACGTAGGCGGCCCCGAGCCTCGACTCGACCCGCTCGCGCTCATCGGCCCCGGCGATCGCGGCGTGGAACGCCTCGGCTACATGGTCCACGACCCGTTCCGCGGTGGCGATGAACAGTGCTTCCTTGGAGCCGAAGCTGCGGATCACGAGCGCTTGGCTGATGCCGGCGAGCTGGGCGATCGCATCGGTTCTCGCTGCGCTGTACCCGTACTCCCCGAAGACCTCGGCGGCGGCCGCGAGGATCGACTCGCGCCGCTCGGCAGCGGGCAGGCGCTTACGTGGCGTGCTCATCCTCACAGGCTATCAGCGGCTGACTACTTCTCATGCCCTGCACCCGTCGCCCGTTCCTCGTCGGACGCGGCGGCTCCTCGCGGGCCGTGGGCTGTGGGGCCGGTCGTGCGGCCCGCGCTCCCGGCAACGCCTCCGTCGCTGACGCACCGTCGACACCGGCGCCCCTATCTGCCCGGTAAGGTGTACCCTAGGTAGTAAGTGGTTGATTACTTAGAGAGGTTGGGACGCCATGAGTGGAAGAGTCATCGTCCTGGGCGGCGGCATCGGAGGGCTCTGCACGAGTATCGCCCTGCGGCAGGTTGGTGTGGACGCGGTGGTGTACGAGCAGGCGCGCCAGTTCAGTGAGGTCGGCGCAGGCATCCAGGTCTGGGTCAAGGGCATGCAGGCACTCCGGCAGCTCGGTGTTGCAGGCGCCGTGCGGGAGGCGGGGGCGGAGGTGCATCATCACCGTTTCTTCAACGCGAAGGGGGCTCCGCTGTACTCGGCGGACCTGGCCGATCTCGCCCGCCGGACCGGCGCCCCTGCACCTGTGATGATCGCCCGCAGCGCCCTCATCGACGCCCTGGCCACCGGCGTCGACCCGGAGGCGGTACGCCTCGGGCGCCGTGTCGCCTCGGTCGAGCAGCACGACGACAAGGTGACCGTGCGGTTCGATGACGCCAGCTCCGACGAGGCCGACCTGCTCATCGCAGCGGACGGCATCAACTCGATGGTGCGCCGCCGGCTCTTCCCCGAGGTACGCATCCGGACCGCCTCCTACCGGTACGTGCGCTCGTTGGTGGAGCACCCGGCCCCGTTCGACCACCACGTGTTCGCGATGTTCTTCGGCCGCGGCAACCGCATCGCGGTCGGCGACTGCGGCTACGGGAGACTCTACTGGCTCGTTGGCCTGAAGAAGCCCACCGTGCCCCTTGACGGAGACCTTGACACGCTCAAGGTCGACCTGCTGCGCCGGTTCCAGACGTTCCCCGAAGGAATCGCGTCGGTGATCGAGGCCACCCCTGCGGACTCCCTCATCCATCACACGGTGCGCGACCTCGAACCGATGGAGACCTGGGGGCGTGGCCGCGTGCTTCTGCTCGGAGACGCCGCACACGCGACGACCCCTAACCTCGGACGCGGCTCGGAACAGGCCATGCTTGACGCGATCGAGCTCGCCGGCCTGCTGCGCAGCACCGACCTCGCCGACGCCGCGCAGCTGCGCCGGGTGCTGGACACCTACAGCCGGTCACGCCGGCCCGAGGCCGAGGCGCTGCAGCAGACCTCCTGGAGGATCGGCAACATCACCTCGTGGCAGAACCCGGTCATGACCCGGGTGCGCGACGTCATCATGAGCACCGTCGCCGGCCGCAAGCAGGTCGCGAGCATCCAGGCCCAGTTCACCGAGGCAGCCCGGATGCCGAGCACGGTCGGAGGCGCCTCGTGAGCGCCCCGGTCATCGAGTGCCGGAACGTCACCCGCAGCTACGGTCGTGGCGAGAACACGTTGAACGCAGTGGCAGGGGTCGATCTCAGCGTCGCAGCGGGCGAGTCGCTCGCGATCGTCGGGAAGTCCGGGTCGGGCAAGTCCACGCTCATGCACACGATGGCGCTCCTGGACCGCCCCATCTCGGGCGCCGTGCTCGTCCACGGCACTGAGACCGGCAACCTCAGCGGGCGGCAGCTGGAGCGACTGCGGAACCAGGAGTTCGGGTTCGTGTTCCAGCAGTTCTTCCTCATCGCCGGACAGTCCGTGCTGCACAACGTCGTCCTCCCACTGACCATCGCCGGTATCCGTCCGGCAGAGCGTCGTCGCCGTGGCATGGAGGTGCTCGAACGCCTCGACATGGCCGACAAGGCGAAGAGCCGTGCCGAGAACCTCTCAGGCGGGCAGAAGCAGCGCCTGGTCATCGCCCGCGCCCTCATCACGAACCCGGCGGTGATCTTCGCCGACGAGCCCACCGGCAACCTCGACGCCGCCACCGGGCAGATCGTCGAAGGCCTGCTGTTCGACCTCAACCGCGAGCACGGCATCACGCTCATCGTCGTCACCCACGACCCGGACCTCGCCGACAGGTGCGGCAGGCAGGCGATGATCCATGACGGACGCCTCACCACCCTCACCCCTGCCGCACCCACCGCCGTGGAGGAATCCCGATGAGAACGACGGACCTGATCCGCAGTGCCGCAGGCAACGTGCTGCGCAGCAAGCTCCGCACCGCGCTCGCGGGCATCGCCGTCCTCATCGGCTCCTTCACCCTCGTGCTCACCGTCGGTGTCGGCTCCGGGGTGAATGCCTACATCGCGGACACTGTCAACAGCATCGGGGCTCCGACCACGATGGAGCTCAGCCGTTCGGACGACACCGAGGACGGTGACCTTCCCGTCTACGACCCCAACGCGGGCACCGTCACCGGACCGGGGCTCAGCGGCACCGGGCTCGGCATCACCGAGCAACAGCTCGAGGAAGCTCGCGCCCTGCCCGGCGTGGTCAGCGTGGAGCCGATCGACACGATCCTCGTGGACTACGTTCAACGCCCCGGCCACGCACAGTATGCGAGCGGGCTCAACGCACCCCAGCACGACAACGTGTTCCAGATGTCGACGGGCACCGAACCCGACGACGAGAGCTCCGACTACGAGGTCGCAGTACCCCCGACCTACGTGACGGCGCTCGACTACGCGGACGAGGCCGCGATCATCGGGGATGAGATCGTCTTCGGGTTCCGCGACCAGGGCGGCAGCACCCATACCGTCACCGCCACGGTCACCGGTGTGATCCTGCCCAGTGTGGTCCCCGTGACCACCCCGGTCGGCAACGCCGCCCTCATCAACGACGTCGCCGACACGCAGGCCGCGGGCGGCGCGAGCACCGCCGCACCGATCGCCAGCGCGAGCCTCGTCTTCGACGTCGACCTCACCGAGGCCGAGGTCGTCCAGCTCAAGGACGACCTCGCCGCCATCGGACTGGAGGGGGCGACGGTCTCGGATCGGATCGGCACGTTCAAGGCCGTCATCGACGGGATCGTGCTCATCCTGGCGGCGTTCGCGTGCATCGCCCTGCTGGCCGCCTCCTTCGGCGTCGCCAACACCCTGCTCATGTCTGTCCAGGAGCGCACCCGTGAGATCGGGCTCCTCAAGGCCCTCGGAACCTCCAGCCTTCGCATCTTCTCGCAGTTCGCGCTCGAAGCGATCGTGATCGGGCTGCTCGGCGCACTGATCGGCGGCGGTCTGGCCGTGATCGCGGGAATGGTCGCCAACAGCATCCTCCAAGACGGTGTGCTCAGCACCCTGCCCGGTCTGAGCGTCTACGCCGCTGACCCCCTCACGCTGCTGCTCGTCCTCGCCGCGATCCTGGCGATCACGTTCATCGCCGGGACCGCTCCCGCGATCCGCGCCGCGCGCAAGGAACCCATCGAGGCCCTCCGGTACGAGTGACCGGGAACGCGTTCTCGGTACGCCGGGTGGGGTGGACCGCTCGTCTTTCGCCGGGCGTCGGCCACCGACGAGCGCGAGGTCCCGCGTGACGTGCCTGCCCGCTCGCACGCAGCCGTCTCGCCGGCCAGCCCCGGTGGCCAGCTGATGAGCCGCCGCACCTATGGTTCTGAGGGGACGCCCGGCTTCGCGCTGGAGACGGTCAGGGTCAGGTCCGGCCAGACCAGCCGGTGCGTCAGCCCTGGGGCCGGACGGTGAGGTCCTCCTCGGCGGCCTCGACATGCGGCGTGGTGCTGAGCCTCTCGATGAAGCAGGAGTTGCGGGACGGGTCATCGAGCCGCACGAGCAGCCCGCCGGACGCCGTGCCGACCTCGGTGACCGAGGTACCACAGGCGACGGCTGCCGCCTGGATCGGCTCGTGCATCGTGCTGACGACCTCGTCGACCTCCCCGGCGGCGAGGCGCTCGCTCAGCACCTGGTCGAGGGTGAGCACGACGCCGGTGGGTGGCGGACCGGTGGAGGCCTCGGCCTCCGGCGGAGTCGGTGACGTCGTCGCCGGCACCGGGCCGGAGGGGATGGGTGAGGCCGACGGCGCCGGCACATCCGGGTCCCAGGAGGTGAAGACGGCGATGCCGATGACGGCGGCGCAGATCATGGCCACGACCGTGACGAGGGGTGCCCCCGGCCACAGGCGGGTGTGCGGCCCGGTCTCGTCGTGGCCGGTGCTCGGCGGCGCTGTCGTGGTCATCGCGTCCTCATCAGTGTCGTGCGTGTCCGTCCGCCCCTTGCCGTACCGGCCGCGGACCGGGGCACCGACCCCTCTGTCCCTGCCCACCGGGTGATCACTTGCAGGCGTCACGGCAGCGGTAGAAGTGCCGGCTCGCCCCGGTGTCGTCTTCGGGCTCGGTCACGGCGCCGTCATCGGCTTGGGCGGCCTTGACGGCGGCAGCCGCGTCGACGACCCCGGCTCCGCAGCCGTCGCGGTCACAGCCCGCCATGGGCTGGGCGGACTCCTGCAACAACGTGGTGACCTCGTCTCCTGTCATCTCCGGATCGAGCGAGAGCAGCAGCGCAATCGTCCCGGCCACGTGCGGGGCCGCCTGGCTGGTGCCCTCCATCCATCCGTAGGCCGG
Source organism: Actinomyces howellii (assembly GCF_900637165.1). Lineage (GTDB taxonomy): Bacteria > Actinomycetota > Actinomycetes > Actinomycetales > Actinomycetaceae > Actinomyces > Actinomyces howellii. The sequence goes on from NZ_LR134350.1 coordinate 2,496,916, forward strand.
CTCGGCGGGCGTGGTCGGGGAGGCGTCGAGCAGTGAGAGGATGCCCTCGTCCGCCTCGATGTCGCCGCCGGGGGCGGACAGGTCGACGCCGGTGCCGTAGTTCGAGTAGTAGGCGCGGTTGCCAGTGGTGTCCGAGGCGCCGACCGTCAGGACGTTGTCGCATCCGGCGGGGCTGACCTCCGCGACGTCGGTGTCCTCATTGCCTGCGGCGGCCACGATGATCGAGCCGCGCGCGACAGCGGCGTCGATGGCCTTCTGGTAGTAGGTCGGGCAGAGCCCCACACCCCCCAGGCTCAGGTTGATGACCTGCGCCGGGTTGGGGTTGGTCGGCACGCCGTTGACCTCGCCGCCCGATGCCCAGGTCAGGGCGTCGATGATGTCGGTCGAGGTCCCCCCGCAGCGCCCCAGCGCCCGCACCGGCAGGATCCTGGCGCCAGGAGCCACGCCGGCCACCCCGATCGAGTTGTTGGTGGAGGCCGCGATGGTGCCAGCGACGTGGGTACCGTGCCAGGACGAGGGCCGGTCCTCATAGCCGTCGCCGCACTCGACGGCCGTGGCGTAGTCGCCCATGTCGGTCGGGTCCTCGTCGCGACCGGTGTCGTCACGGGCCGTCCAGGAGTCGGAGATGAAGTCGTACCCGGGCAGGACCTGACCGGCCAGGTCCGGGTGATCGGGTAGGATGCCGGTGTCGATGACCGCCACGGTCACGCCCTGCCCGGTCGATGCCGACCATGCGTTCGTCGCGTTGATCCCGTAGGCCTGGGAGGTCAGGTCCCACTGCCTGTCGAAGTACTCGTCGTCCGGGACGTTGTCCTCGGAGTCGGCCAAGGTCGTCATGTGCAGCTCGGGCTCGACCGCTTCGATGCCGTCGGTCCCCTCGAGGGCGGCAGTGAACTCGGTGATCTGCTCAGGCGTGAGCGCCTGGCTCAGCGCCACCGAGGCGACGCCCCCGGCGTGGGCCGTCACGGCCTCGACCGCGACCGACGCCCCCTGGGCGGCCGCGTTGAGCGCCTCCCGGTCCTCACTGGGCAGGGAGTCGACGATATCGGTGCCGTAGGCCTGCGCCGCCTCGATGACCTCGGCGGCCTTCGTGCCCTCGGCGTAGGTGACGACGAAGCGGTCCCGCCGCGCGTCCATGGCCGTGCCGAGCCCGACACCTTCCGAGGGCGAGGGCGTCGCCTCCTGGCCGTCCGACCCTGACAGCCTGGGGACGACGAACAAACCGGCTGCGACGACGATGACGGCGGCCAGGAGGCTCGACGTGATGATGAGGGCACGGCGGTGCGAGGAACTGCGCATGATCAGCTTTCGTTGGCGGGATCCCCCGGGACCCCCGGGACAGGGACAGCTCCGGATCTGAAGCAAGTCGATTGTGTCACGCCGCAGCGCCGATCGGCGCGACAGAGCCCGAGATACCACGGGGGAGACCAACCCACCCTCAAGTGTCGTTCCGACGGCCACGCTGCCGTGACGCACGCCACCGCTGTCGCGCTTGACTGGAACGCGGAAGATGGGGCTAGAGTACCTCCCGCTGCCTCGGCGGGACGTGGTCCCGAAGAGTGCGGCGCCACCGGAGGTGGGCGGAGTCCCTGAGAAGCTCGACATGCTGCGACGGGTGCTTCCCAATGGTTGAGGAGATGAGGGTCACGGAATCCTTGGCTTGACCAAAGGAAAGCGATCTGCTTAATCTAGTCCGGCCGCCCTGAGGGGATCAGCGAAGCGGAAATCCGCTTTACTGGGAGACTTGGTGGGTGTGTTGTTTGAGAACTCGATAGTGTGTCATGTTTTTTATGTCATGTTTTGTTCTTCTGGGGTCTGGTTCCTGCGCGGTTGTGTGGGGGCTGGGTTCTGGGGGGATGTTTTTGTTTGGGTTCAGGTTTTTGTTCTCTGGACTGTTTTGTTTTGTTTGGAGAGTTTGATCCTGGCTCAGGACGAACGCTGGCGGCGTGCTTAACACATGCAAGTCGAACGGGCTGCGCCTGCCCTTGTGGTGGGTGTGGTTAGTGGCGAACGGGTGAGTAACACGTGAGTAACCTGCCCCTCACTCCTGGATAACCGCTTGAAAGGGTGGCTAATACGGGGTGTTCTGGTCCTGCTGCATGGTGGGGTTGGGAAAGATGCACTGTTAGGGTGTTTTTGGTGGGGGATGGGCTCGCGGCCTATCAGCTTGTTGGTGGGGTGATGGCCTACCAAGGCGGTGACGGGTAGCCGGCCTGAGAGGGTGGACGGCCACACTGGGACTGAGACACGGCCCAGACTCCTACGGGAGGCAGCAGTGGGGAATATTGCACAATGGGCGGAAGCCTGATGCAGCGACGCCGCGTGAGGGATGGAGGCCTTCGGGTTGTGAACCTCTTTCGCCAGTGAAGAAGGCGCTCCTCGTTGTGGGGGTGTTGACGGTAGCTGGATAAGAAGCGCCGGCTAACTACGTGCCAGCAGCCGCGGTAATACGTAGGGCGCGAGCGTTGTCCGGAATTATTGGGCGTAAAGAGCTCGTAGGCGGCTGGTCGCGTCTGCCGTGAAATCCTCTGGCTTAACTGGGGGCGTGCGGTGGGTACGGGCCGGCTTGAGTGCGGTAGGGGAGACTGGAACTCCTGGTGTAGCGGTGGAATGCGCAGATATCAGGAAGAACACCGGTGGCGAAGGCGGGTCTCTGGGCCGTTACTGACGCTGAGGAGCGAAAGCGTGGGGAGCGAACAGGATTAGATACCCTGGTAGTCCACGCCGTAAACGTTGGGCACTAGGTGTGGGGGCTCTTTCCGGGGTCTCCGCGCCGTAGCTAACGCATTAAGTGCCCCGCCTGGGGAGTACGGCCGCAAGGCTAAAACTCAAAGGAATTGACGGGGGCCCGCACAAGCGGCGGAGCATGCGGATTAATTCGATGCAACGCGAAGAACCTTACCAAGGCTTGACATGTTCCGGTCGCCCGCGGAGACGTGGGTTCCTCCTTGTGGGGCCGGTTCACAGGTGGTGCATGGTTGTCGTCAGCTCGTGTCGTGAGATGTTGGGTTAAGTCCCGCAACGAGCGCAACCCTTGTCCCGTGTTGCCAGCACGTCGTGGTGGGGACTCGCGGGAGACTGCCGGGGTCAACTCGGAGGAAGGTGGGGATGACGTCAAATCATCATGCCCCTTATGTCTTGGGCTTCACGCATGCTACAATGGCCGGTACAGAGGGTTGCGATGTCGTGAGGCGGAGCGAATCCCTTAAAGCCGGTCTCAGTTCGGATCGGTGTCTGCAACTCGACACCGTGAAGTCGGAGTCGCTAGTAATCGCAGATCAGCAACGCTGCGGTGAATACGTTCTCGGGCCTTGTACACACCGCCCGTCACGTCATGAAAGTCGGCAACACCCGAAGCCCGTGGCCCTACGGGGAGCGGTCGAAGGTGGGGCTGGTGATTGGGACGAAGTCGTAACAAGGTAGCCGTACCGGAAGGTGCGGCTGGATCACCTCCTTTCTAAGGAGCTGTGGCTGGTGGCCTGCTGGGTGTGTGGCCTGCGCGTGGTGCGTGGGCGCCTGGTGGGCTGGTGGCCCGGATATCGTGGCATGAGGAACCGCTGACCCTCCTGCTGCCCCCGCCTGGTGTGTGGGGGTGTGGGGGGTTGGTGCCTGACTGGTTCGTGTGTCTGCTTGTCCTGCCTGTGTGGTGGGGTGGTGGGTGCGTGGGCTGGTCGGGGTGGCACGCTGTCGGGGTTCTGGGGCGGTGCGCCCTGGTGCCTGGCTGCTGGCCCTGTCCCTGTGGGGGGTGGGTGCTGGTGGTGTGGGTGGGTTGGTTGTGAACTGTATAGTGGACGCGAGCATCTTTCTTTGGTCTTGCCGCGGCCGTGTGGTCGTGGCGGACCGTGATTGTTTTGTTGGTTTGTTGTGTTGTTTGTTTCTATGAGCGTTCGGTGGATGCCTTGGCATCAGGGGCCGATGAAGGACGTGGTGGCCTGCGATATTCCTCGGGGAGCCGGCTGACGGGCTGTGATCCGAGGGTTTCCGAATGGGGGGACCCGGCGCCCGTCATGGGGCGTCACTCGTACCTGAATTCATAGGGTGCGGGGGGTGACGCGGGGAAGTGAAACATCTCAGTACCCGCAGGAGAAGATATTCCGTGAGTAGTGGCGAGCGAAAGCGGATGATGGTTAAACCGTTGTCGTGTGATACCCGGCAGGGGTTGCGGCGGCGGTGTTGTGGGGCGTTCCTGTTCCTGGTCTGCCGGCTGGGTGCGTAGTGATCAATCTGGTGGGTAGCCGAACCCCTTGGGACGGGGGGCCGTAGTGGGTGAGAGCCCCGTAGGTGAAACCTGCTGGACTGCGTGGGGGCGTTCCCGAGTAGCACGGGGCCCGTGGAATCCTGTGTGAATCTGCCGAGACCACTCGGCTGCCTGAATACCTCCTGATGACCGATAGCGGATGAGTACCGTGAGGGAATGGTGAAAAGTACCCCGGGAGGGGAGTGAAAGAGTACCTGAAACCGGGCGCTTGCAAGCCGTCAGAGCCCGCCTGTGCGGGTGATGGCGTGCCTTTTGAAGAATGAGCCTGCGAGTCAGTGGCGTGTCGCGAGGTTAACCCGGTGTGGGGGAGCCGTAGCGAGAGCGAGTCCGAAAGGGCGCCACAGTGGCACGTCCTGGACCCGAAGCGGGGTGATCTACCCATGGCCAGGTTGAAGCACGTGTAAGAGCGTGTGGAGGACCGAACCCACCTAGGTTGAAAACTGGGGGGATGAGCTGTGGGTAGGGGTGAAAGGCCAATCAAACTCCGTGATAGCTGGTTCTCCCCGAAATGCATTTAGGTGCAGCGTCGCGTGGTCCCGGGCGGAGGTAGAGCTACTGGGTGGCTGATGGGCCCCACAGGGTTACTGAGGTCAGCCAAACTCCGAATGCCGTCCGGTCGAGCGCGGCAGTGAGACCGCGGGGGATAAGCTCCGTGGTCGAGAGGGAAACAGCCCAGATCGCCGGCTAAGGCCCCTAAGCGTGTGCTAAGTGGGAAAGGATGTGCGGTCGCGCAGACAACCAGGAGGTTGGCTTAGAAGCAGCCATCCTTGAAAGAGTGCGTAATAGCTCACTGGTCAAGTGGTCGTGCGCCGACAATGTAGCGGGGCTCAAGCACACCGCCGAAGCCGCGGACCTGCAGCGTGGACCTTACGCCGCCGCCTGTTGGTGGTGGTGTCAGGGGCTGTGGGTGGTAGGGGAGCGTCCTGCACCGGGTGAAGCCTCGGAGTGATCCAGGGGTGGACGGTGCGGGAGTGAGAATGCAGGCATGAGTAGCGATACTAGGGTGAGAAACTCTAGCGCCGAATGACCAAGGGTTCCAGGGCCAGGCTAGTCCGCCCTGGGTGAGTCGGGACCTAAGGCGAGGCCGACAGGCGTAGTCGATGGACGACGGGTTGATATTCCCGTACCGGCGTAGTACCGCCCATGCTGACGCGCGGGTGCTGACCCACGCCGCTGGTCGCGTGCGGGCCCTGTGGTGCCTTCGGGTGCTGTGGGGTCCTGCGGCTGGTGGTCTGGGGACCCTCCGTGCAGGTAGGCAAGCGTGTTAACAGGGGTGACGCACAGTGGTAGCCTCGCGGGCCTGATGGCTTGGCCCGTTCAAGCGCGCAGCCCGTCTCCCAGGCAAATCCGGGAGGCAGCCCCCCTGTGGGGGCAGAGGTGAGGCGTGATGGTGACCCCACCGCTGGTGGGGGAAGCAGGGTGATCCTGGGGTGCCGAGAAAAGCCTCGACGCGATGGTACGAGCCGCCCGTACCCTAAACCGACACAGGTGGTCGGGCAGAGTATGCCTAGGCGCACGAGATAATCATGGTTAAGGAACTCGGCAAAATGCCCCCGTAACTTCGGGAGAAGGGGGGCCCGAGCCCTGAAGCCCCGTCGCGGGCTAGGGGTGAGGGCCGCAGAGACCAGGGAGAAGCGACTGTTTACTAAAAACACAGGTCCGTGCGAAGCCGCAAGGCGATGTATACGGACTGACGCCTGCCCGGTGCTGGAAGGTTAAGAGGAGCCGTCATCCCCACGCTCGTGGGGTGCAGCGGTGAATTTAAGCCCCAGTAAACGGCGGTGGTAACTATAACCATCCTAAGGTAGCGAAATTCCTTGTCGGGTAAGTTCCGACCTGCACGAATGGCGTAACGACTTCTCCGCTGTCTCGACCATGAGCTCGGCGAAATTGCACTACGAGTAAAGATGCTCGTTACGCGCAGAAGGACGGAAAGACCCCGGGACCTTTACTATAGCTTGGTATTGGCGTCCGCTATGGCTTGTGCAGGATAGGTGGGAGACCGTGAAGCCGTCACGCCAGTGACGGTGGAGTCGTCGTTGAAATACCACTCTGGCCATGGCGTGCGCCTGAACCTCGGCCCGTGATCCGGGTCAGGGACAGTGCCTGGTGGGTAGTTTAACTGGGGCGGTTGCCTCCTAAAGAGTAACGGAGGCGCTCAAAGGTTCCCTCAGCCTGGTCGGCAACCAGGTGTTGAGTGCAAGTGCACAAGGGAGCTTGACTGCGAGACCGACGGGTCGAGCAGGTACGAAAGTAGGAACTAGTGATCCGGCGATCCCGAGTGGGTGGGTCGTCGCTCAACGGACAAAAGGTACCCCGGGGATAACAGGCTGATCCTGCCCAAGAGTCCATATCGACGGCATGGTTTGGCACCTCGATGTCGGCTCGTCGCATCCTGGGGCTGGAGCAGGTCCCAAGGGTTGGGCTGTTCGCCCATTAAAGCGGTACGCGAGCTGGGTTTAGAACGTCGTGAGACAGTTCGGTCCCTATCCTCTGCGCGCGCAGGAGACTTGAGAAGGCCTGTCCCTAGTACGAGAGGACCGGGACGGACGAACCTCTGGTGTGCCAGTTGTCCCGCCAGGGGCACGGCTGGTTGGCTACGTTCGGAACGGGTAACCGCTGAAAGCATCTAAGCGGGAAACCATCTTCAAGATAAGGTCTCCGCACCACCCCCGGGTGGTGGAAGGCCCCCAGCAGACCACTGGGTAGATAGGCCGGACGTGGAAGCGGGGCAACCCGTGCAAGCCGACCGGTACTAATAGGCCAACACAAACAACACCCCAAAAAGCAAACCACGAAGCACACGCGCGTCCACTATACGGTCCACGACCAACCCCCCCCACGCGGGCACACAACCCCACCACCACCACACGGTCGGCCAGGGGGACCGCACCACACAACACACCACCCACACCAGGTGGTAGCCCATAAAGAACGTCTCGGTGGTCACAGCGGGAGGGACACGCCCGGCCCCATACCGAACCCGGAAGCTAAGACTCCCAGCGCCGATGGTACTGCACCCGCCAGGGTGTGGGAGAGCAGGACACCGCCGAGCACACACCACAGTCAGGCCCGGACCGACACCACGTCGGCCCGGGCCTGACCCACACCCACCCACACCCACACCGAGCACCCACCCAACCCGACAAGCACCACGGGGCGGGAGCTGCCCGCCTCGCTGTTAGGATGCCGCGGTGGGGCAGCGAGATACCTCGGTTGATATCGCCAAGGGCGTGGCGATCGTGGCGATCGTCGTCGGTCACGTCCTGCGCGGACTTCGGAGCGCCGGCATGGTCGACAATGACGCGACCTGGTTCGTCACGACCGACCGTGCGCTGTACATGGTTCACCTCGCCGTCTTCGCGGCTGCCGCCGGCCTTATGGTCCGCGGGAGCCTCATGCGGCGCGGCACCCACGTCTACCTGCGCGAGCGCTGCGGTGACTTTCTGTGGGTGTACGTCGTGTGGAGCATCGCTCAGGGCCTCCTCCAGTACGTGCTGTCGAGCCTCGTCAACACCTCCCGCGGCCTGGCCTCCGTGTTCACGCTGTGGATCCCGACGAACCAGATGTGGTTCATCCCCTGGATCGCCCTGGTCACCGTCGCCGCGTCGGTGGCGCAGCCGTGGCGCTCACGTCGTCGCGCGGCATTGTCCGTCACGGGCGCTGCGGTCGTCAGCCTCGTGTCCTGGGGAGCGTTCGGACCCTTCATCTTCGTCCAGGGCCTCGGGCTGTCGATCTTCTTTTTCGCGGGAGCCACCCTCACCCATGCGGGATACGCACGGATCCGTGATGCTCTGGGAGGCAGGGGAGCCGTCGTGCTCCTGTCCGTGAGCGCCACGGTCTACGCGCTGCTCATCGTGCTGGGAACAGCGGCAGCCCCGACGACGACCCGCTATGAGCGCACCGTCCTGACCATCGGTCAGGGCGTCGTCTGCGCCTGCGCGGGGGTGCTGGCGGTCATGGCGCTCTCGATCCTCCTGGCCCGCACGAGGGTGGCAGGCCGGGTTCTGGTCTACCTGGGGAGGCGGTCGATGCCGATCTTCCTGGCGCACACGATGGCCTTGGCCGCGACCAGGATCGGTCTGACTCGGCTCGGGGTCGACGACGTCCTCGTCCAGGCGGTGGTCGGTACGCTCGTGGGCGTTCTCGGCTCCGTCCTCCTGTGGCGGGTGACATCCGCCCGTGTCCCGTGGCTCTGGCAGGCCCCGGCGGCGCTCACCGGACGGTGAGCCGGTCGGCCTCCGGATGACGCTCGGGCCGACAGGACCGGGAGGGGACTCAGATCCACGAGGGCAGGAGCATGTGCCGGTGCCAGAACTCGTAGGTGACGGTCTGCCCCGTCCAGATCGGCCACCACAGGGAGGCGAAGACAAGGGCCGCGATGACGATGACGGCGGTGAGCGCGAGTCCCTCACCGTGCAGGCGCCACGACGGCACCCCCGTCCACTCCTCCGGGAGCCGGAGCCGGGTGGGGTACCGACCGAAGCCGAGGTAGGCGGCGATCGGACCGCGAGGATGAGGGCGGCCCTCACCGATGCTGCCCCGCTCGATGCCCCGAGCCTCCTCAATCGCCTCCCGGCTGCCCGGGACGGGCGTGAGCATGCCTGAGGCGGAGCCCAGGACGAGGGTGAGCACGAGGACGACCGCAGGCACGAAGGCGACGGTGTAGAAGGTGAAGATCGTGCGGTCCAGGTACCGGAACCAGGGCAGGTAGAGCCCGACGTAGGCGATGAGGGGGACCCACGCCCGCCAGTCACGGCTGCGCCACGCCATCGCGCCGACGGCGATGACCAGGGCGGGCAGCGCAGCCCACCACACCGGGATGTTGCCGATCGACGTGATCGCCGCGATGCAGTGGTCGGTGGGGCAGGCAGCCCCCTCGAGCTCCTCGGCCTCCGGCCAGTAGAAGGAGGTCGGGCGCAGCTGGAGGAGCCAGCCGAACGGGCTCGACATGTAGGGGTGCTCGGAGGAGAGATTGACGTGAAAGTCGTACATCGTGATGTGGTATTCGACGAGGTCGTTGAGCCCGTCAGGCAGGAACGACCTCGGCACGGGGTCCCCGTTGGCACGGATCTCGGCAGCCCAGCCGTGCTTGTACGCCTTGTCGTGGATGAACCACGACCACCAGCCCGCGACGTAGACGAGGACAGCCACCGGCACGAGCCGCAGGAAGTCGCCCACGCCCCGGGCGATGACGCCCTCGAGGAACCACGCCTTGGCCTTGACCCGGCGCAGGGCCAGGGTGTCCCACACGACGACGAGGACCCCGACCGCGGCCAGGAGGTAGAGACCGGACCACTTGATCGAGCAGGTCAGACCGAGACTGACCCCGGCTGCGAGCAGCCACGGTCTCAGATGCGCCCGAGGCGCGAGGTGGTCGGGCATCGTGCCGTCGAGGTCCCGGGCCAACCTCGCGCGTGACCACTCCCGGTCACGCACGAGGCAGTAGACCGACAGCAGGCCGAACAGGCCGATGAACCCGTCAAGCAGCGCGATCCGGGACTCGGTGATCGCGACACCGTCAAGGGCGAGCAGCAGGCCGGCCAGCCCCGCCAGCACGGGAGACCGGGTCAGTCGCATCGTGAGCCTGGCCAGGAGGACGACGGTGAGAATGCCGGCGATCGCCGGAACGATGCGCCACCCCAGGGAGTTGACGCCGAAGACCTCCATCCCCAGCCCGATGAGCCACTTCCCCAGCTGAGGGTGGACGATGTAGCTCGGGTCGGTGGTCAGTGCTGAGACGTCACCCGCGGCGAAGAGCTCGTCGGCGCCCTCGGACCAGGAGGACTCATACCCGTTGTGCCACAGCGCGTAGGCGTCCTTGGCGTAGTAGATCTCATCGAACATGAGGGTGCGTGGGTGGCTCAGGCCGATGAGACGGGTCAGGGCCGCCACCGCTGCGACGGCGGCCGTCACGATCCAGCCGTTGACCCGGACGGCCCTTGGCAGGCTCCATCCCCTGGGCATGAGCCCGAGCATGGTGCGCAGCTCGTCCTCCGAGCGCGCCACGGGGCCCGCAGGCGGCGCCTCCTCGGCGTCCTCGACGGCGGCCTCGTCGGCGGCCTCGTCGTCCGCGCCCTCGGAGGACGCGGACGGAGCCTCGGAGGACGCGGAGGCGGGAGCCGTCTCCTCCGCGCTGTCCCCGGGGGCGTTGCCGTTGTCTCCGCCCTCGAGGTGCTCGCCGCTGCCGCCCTCGGGGTCGTCGCCGTTCTCGTCGCCCTCGAGGTGCTCGCGGTCCTCGAGGTCGTCGCTGCGGTCTGCGGGCACGGTGCTGTCAGGGCTCACGGCGGTGAGTCTAGGACGACCGTCATACTTGGGCCATGAACGAGCCCACTGCCGCGTCGGGATCCTCGGGCGCCGGGGACCCGCGGGCCCTGCCGCACGGCACGATCATCCTGGCGGCCACGCCGATCGGCAACGTCGGGGACGCATCCGTGAGGCTGCACCAAGCCCTCGAGCAGGCCGACGTCGTCGCCGCCGAGGACACCCGGCGCCTGCTCAACCTCGCCCAGCGGATGGGGGTCCACCTCGGTGGGCGGCTCATGGCCCTGCACGAGCACAACGAGCGTGAGCGCTCCGCCGAGCTCATCGACGCCGCCCGGCAGGGGCGGACGGTCGTCGTCGTCTCCGACGCGGGCACGCCGGGGATCTCCGACCCCGGGTACCGCCTCGTGCGTGCCGCAGCCGAGGCCGCTGTGCCGGTGACCACGCTTCCCGGCCCCTCCGCGGTGCTCGCCGCCCTCAGCCTCTCGGGCCTGGCCACCGACCGCTTCACCTTCGAGGGCTTCGTGTCCCGGAAGGCAGGCGAGCGCCGCAGGCAGCTCGAGGCCCTCGCCCACGAGAGCCGCACGATGGTCTTCCTCGAGTCCCCCCGCCGCGTCCACGCCACCGTCACCGACATGGCCGAGGCCTTCGGGGCAGAGCGTCCCGCGGTGCTGTGCCGCGAGCTGACCAAGACCCACGAGGAGGTGCTGCGCTCCGACCTGGCCGGCCTGGCCGCGCGCACCGCCCACGAGGTCCTGGGCGAGATCGTCATCGTCGTGGCCGGCGCCCGCCCGCCCGCGGCCGACCCCGCGACCGCCGGTGCCGCGGCACTGGACCTGGCTGCCCAGGGGCTGCGCCTCAAGGAGGCGGCCGCCCGGGTCGCGCAGGAGGCGGGCCTGCGGCCCAACGAGGTCTACCGCCAGGCCCTCGAGCTGCGCGGCCGGTAGGGTGAGTCCGTGACAGGCACGACAGGCACGACAGGCACACAGGACCCGACGGCGCCCGCCGGCACCGACGCACGAGCCCTCGTCGTCGTCGACGTGCAACCCACCTTCTGCGAGGGCGGTGAGCTCCCCGTCCAGGGCGGTCACGCCGTGGCCAGGGCGGTGGCCGACTACCTGCGATCCCATGAGGGGGACTACGCCCTGGTCGTCACCACCCAGGACTGGCACATCGAACCCGGCGACCACTTCTCAGCCCACCCCGACTACGTCGACTCCTGGCCGCCCCACGGGGTGGCAGGCACCGAGTCCGCCGAGCTCCACCCCGCCCTCGAGGGCCTGACGATCGGGGCCCGGGTGAGGAAGGGCCAGTACGCCGCCGCCTACTCGGGCTTCGAGGGGAGCACCGAGGACGGACGCAGCCTCGAGGAGGTCCTGCGCTCCTCGGGCGTCGGAGCTCTCGACGTCGTCGGCCTGGCCGAGTCCCACTGCGTCAAGGACACGGCGCTGGACGGGGTCGCGCGAGGATTCGTGGTCCGGGTCCTGACCGACCTCACCGCGCCCGTCAGCCCCGAGCTCGGACGTGCGGCGCGTGAGGCGTTGCGCGAGGCCGGGGTGCTGCTCGTCACCTCTCAGGAGGCATGAGCCAGGTACGTCGGTCCCTCAGGGGGTGTCCTGCGGAGGCGGGACGGGCCGGTAGGTGACCTGCTGGGGTGCGATGCCGTACGGGCTGCCAGCACCGGCCCCCGGTGGCTCGGACGGCGGCGGCGTCCCTCCGGCCCAGGTCGTGCCCCAGCCGCTCGTGCTCCCGGGCGCCGGCGGGTCGTGCGGTCCGCCCGATCCGTACGGGGCCCCACCCGAGACGACCTGGCGGGTGAGGCGCCGCCTGGCCCGCAGGCGCAGGACACCCATGGCGATCAGCCCACCGGGAGCCAGGATGGCCCCCACGGCGATGGCCACCAAGGACAGCATCCACAGGTAGACGTTGCGGTCCCCTCCGGCCGCCTGCCAGCTCTCGTTGATGTGCGTCAGCTTCGAGGCCTGGCAGGTCAGGGTGTAGGTGCCCGCCGAGGCTGCCTCGAAGGTGAGGACCTGGGAGGCGGGCTCACCGATGTCCTCCGGGTCGTTGAGCACGGGCACCGACGCTCCGCTCGGATCGGAGACGGTGCACTCCAGCGAGGTGTCCTCGGAGTACAGGCCGTAGGTCGTCCCCGCCTGGAGCGTGTAGTGGGCGGCCGTGCCGTTGATGGGCACCCTGACCGACGCCTCCTCGTAGGCGTCGTCCAGGTGGAAGGCGACGGCCACACCCGCCACGCCCGCGATGACGAGGGCGACCCCGATCCCGAAGATCACGGTCACCCGCGCCAGGCCCGGCACCGTGCCGCGGCCCCGGCCCGGCCCGGCAGGCACCCCTCCTGTGTGCGGGACCGGTGCCGACATGCTCTGCTCCCGGCTCCTCACGCCGCCGGCCACTGGTCGGGACCGACGCCCGAGTACTGCGCCGCGACGCGCTGGCGGACGACCTTCCTGTTGTTCGAGACACGCACGATGAGCCAGATGCCGCCGGCCAGGAACAGAGGCGTCCCGATGATCAGGAGCGCGATGCCGACCATCATGACCACGCTCATCCTGAGGACCGTAGACTCGTCGATCAACGTGCTCACCGCCACGACGCTGGAGGACGACGAGGAGCATGAGATCGTGTGCGGCCCGGTGACCTCCGGTGTGAAGTAGGCGAGGAGGTTGAGCCTGTCGACAGTGACCGACCAGGTCGGAGCGGCCACCGGGAGCTCGGTGCCGTCGGGGTCCACGACGGTGCAGGTGGCGGACGTCTCGCTGTAGAGGCCGTACTCGGTGCCCGCCTCGAGCTGCGCCGTCGCCGATCTGTTGGTCGGGAAGGCGGACATGGACGACGCCGTGTCGTAGAGGTAGATGACAGGGATCGTGAAGGCCAGAACTCCCAGGAGGCCGACGACGACACCGCTGACGAGCAGGATGATCGGGGCCTTGAGCCCCTGGGGTGCTCCGGGCGACGGGGTCGGGACCTGGGCATAGGGGTGCTGGGGAGCGTAGCCCCCGGGGCCGCCCTGGGCGCTCTGGCCGTGCGCCCACTGGTACCCCGCTGGGGCGGCGGGCTGCGGGGCCGGGCTGCCGTAGGGGCCTGAGGTCGACGGCGGGCCGTAGGCCGGGGGATAGGACATGGTCGCTCCTCGAGACGTTCCTTCAGGGCGTTCCCCGTCCCGGTGCTGTCCGGGGTGCCGGGGACCACGATACGGCGCTCGCGGTCGACGGGCCACGACGGGCGCGCGACGGCTGATGGCGGCTGATGACGGCCGATGACCGCCGATGGCGGAGCATGACACCTCCCGGGGAGCGGATAAGGTGGCCCCATGAGCCACATCCTGTCCGCGGTCGCCTGGCCCTATGCCAACGGGCCGCGTCATATCGGTCATGTCGCCGGCTTCGGCGTGCCCTCCGACGTCTTCTCCCGCTACATGCGCATGGCGGGCCATGACGTGCTCATGGTCTCGGGCACCGACGAGCACGGCACACCGATCCTCGTGGCTGCCGACGAGGAGGGCGTGAGCGCCCGTGAGCTCGCTGACCGCAACAACCGGCTCATCGTCGAGGACCTCGTGGCGCTGGGCCTGTCCTACGACCTGTTCACCCGCACGACCGCCGGCAACCACTACGCCGTCGTCCAGGACATGTTCCGCACGGTGCGCGACAACGGCTACATGATCCAGCAGGTCACCCGCTCGGCGATCAGCCCCTCGACGGGCCGGACCCTGCCGGACCGCTACATCGAGGGGACCTGCCCGATCTGCGGCAACGACGCCGCCCGCGGTGACCAGTGCGACGCCTGCGGCAACCAGCTCGACCCCACCGACCTCATCTCCCCCCGCTCGCGCATCAACGGCGAGACCCCCGAGTTCGTCGAGTCGACCCACTGGTTCCTCGACCTGCCCGCCCTCGCCCAGGCCCTGGGGGCCTGGCTCGACGAGCGCGAGCAGTCAGGCACGTGGCGCCCCAACGTCATCCGCTTCTCCCAGAACCTCCTGGAGGACATCCGACCGCGCGCGATGACCCGCGACATCGACTGGGGCATCCCGGTGCCCGGCTGGGAGGACCAGCCCTCCAAGCGCCTGTACGTGTGGTTCGACGCCGTCATCGGCTACCTGTCCGCCTCCATCGAGTGGGCCCGGCGCAGCGGCGACCCCGAGGCCTGGCGCGCCTGGTGGAACGACCCCCAGGCCCTGTCCTACTACTTCATGGGCAAGGACAACATCGTCTTCCACTCCCAGATCTGGCCCGCCGAGCTCCTCGGCCACAACGGACAGGGCTCCCGCGGCGGCGAGCCCGGGGCGATGGGCGTGCTCGGCCTGCCCACCGAGGTGGTCTCCAGCGAGTTCCTCACGATGGAGGGCAAGAAGTTCTCCTCCAGCCACGGCATCGTCATCTACGTGCGTGACTTCCTGTCCCGCTACCAGGCCGACGCGCTGCGCTACTTCATCAGCGCCGCGGGCCCGGAGACAGCCGACGCCGACTTCACGTGGGCGGAGTTCGTGCGGCGCACCAACGGCGAGCTCGTCGCCGGATGGGGCAACCTCGTCAACCGCACCGCCACCATGATCCACAAGCGTTTCGGGGCGGTGCCCGCCCCCGGGCAGCGCGAGGACATCGACCAGGCCCTGCTGGACTCGATCGAGGAGGGGTTCTCGGTCGTGGGCGGGCTCATCGCCCAGCACCGGCAGAAGGCCGCCCTCGCCGAGGCGATGCGGCTGGTGGGGGAGGCCAACAAGTACATCGCCGACACCGAGCCCTTCAAGCTCAAGGGCGAGGAGGGCTCCAGCGCCTGGCTGCGCCTGTCGACCGTCCTGCACACCCTGGCCCAGGCGGTCGCCGACCTCAACCTCATGCTCTCGCCCTTCCTGCCCCACGCGGCCAACGAGGTCGACAGGGTCATGGGCGGCGCCGGCCGTATCGCCCCGATGCCGCGCATCGAGCAGGTCGACGAGCTCGACGCCGAGGTCCTGCCCGAGGCCTTCGCCGGACGCACCGGCTACCCGGTCATCACCGGCGACTACACGACCGCCCCGACCTGGGGGCGTCACGAGGTCGCGGTCGGGACCCCGGTGGGCAAGCCCTCCCCGGTCTTCGTCAAGCTCGACGAGGCCGTCGTCGAGGAGGAGCTGGCCCGCTACGCCGCGCTCGTGCCCGACGCCCCCACCCAGCCGTGAGCCGCGCCTGGCCGCCGGTCGACGAGCTCGATGCCCTGCCGCTGCCCGTCACCGACAACCACTGCCACCTGCCGGTGCCGGGCCGGCCCCCCGAGGGGCCGGGCTCGCACGACCCGCTCAGCGCCGCCGAGCTCGTCGACCGCGCGGCCGCGCTCGGTGTCACCCGGGTCATCACCTCGGCCTGTGAGACCCCGACCTGGGAGGGCAGCATCGAGCTGGCGCGCAGCGCACCGGGCGTGCGCGTGGCCCTGGCGGTCCACCCCAACGAGGCCGTCCTCCACGCGGGGGTGCGCGAGGTCGGCCCCGACGGGCTGGCCCCGGACCTCCACGAGCACCACGACGAGCCCCTCGAGGAGGCCATGGGCCGCCTCGAGGCCCTCGTACGCGACAACCGGGACGTCGTCGTGGCCGTCGGCGAGAGCGGGATGGACCTGTTCCGCACGGGCCCGGCCGGCGCGCGCGTCCAGCGCGCCGCCCTGCGCGACCACATCGCCCTGGCCAAGGAGCTCGACCTGCCCCTGCAGATCCACGACCGGGACGCCCACGCCGAGTGCCTCGAGGTGCTCCTGGCCGACGGCGCCCCCGAGCGCACCGTCTTCCACTGCTTCTCCGGAGGGGAGGCGCTCGCCCAGGCCTGCGCCGAGCACGGCTGGTACGCCTCGGTGGCCGGACCGGTGACCTACCCGGCCAACAGGGCGCTGCGCGAGGCCCTGGCGCGGGTGCCCGACGAGCTGCTCCTCGTGGAGACCGACGCCCCCTACCTGCCGCCCCACCCGTGGCGGGGCCGCCCCAACGCCTCCTACCTCATGGGCGTGACCGTGCGGTTCCTGGCCGCTCAGCGGGGGCTGGGCACCGAGGCGATGTGCTCGCGTCTGCGTGCCACGACCGAGGAGGTCTACGGGAACTGGATGTGATCGACTCCATGGCGCGTCGTCCGGAAGTCAGTTAGCGTGCTGGCAGTCGCCGATCGTTAGGACATCGAACAGTGGGTCGTCACAGTCAATCCAGCTCCCTGAGCACCACGCTCGTCGAGCTCGGGGCCCTTGCCTCGAAGAGCCTGAGCAGCACCTCCTCCGCCCCCTCGGGCCGTCGCCGCGCCGAGGGCCCGGCGAAGACCTCCGTGGGACCGGTGGTCTACCGCGCTGGCGGCGTCGCCGCCGCGCTGTCGCTGGCGGTGTCCGGTGGCGCCTACGCCGCCACCCAGATGGGCGGTCAGGACGTGCGGCCTCTGAGCGAGGAGCAGGTCCTGCTCGACGCCATCGGCGCGCAGGAGACCGGCAGCGCCGCCAGCGCCGAGGGCTCCGCCTCCCAGGAGGCCGGATCCGAGGGCCTGACCGTCGGCGGGGAGTCGGTCTCGGTGAGCACCGAGGTCCAGGAGACTACCGAGGCCCACGGGACGGTGGAACAGCAGACCGACGAGCTGCCCGAGGGTGAGACGAAGGTCGCCACCGAGGGCGTCGACGGCGTGACCCGCACGACCTACCAGGTGACGCGCAGCGGTGAGGAGGAGGTCTCCCGGGAGACGGTCTCGACGGTTGTCGTCACCCCCAAGGTCGACGAGGTCGTTCTCGTGGGCACCGGCACCGCCGCGACGACCACCTCCTCGGCTGGCTCCGCGACGACGACCACCGCCTCGGGTGACGGCACGACAGCCGCCTCGGCCAAGAGCATCGCCCAGTCGATGATGGCCTCCCACGGGTGGGACGACTCGCAGTTCTCCTGCCTCGACAGCCTCTGGGAGCGGGAGTCGAACTGGAACTACCAGGCGCAGAACCCCTCCTCGGGCGCCTACGGCATCCCCCAGGCCCTGCCAGGATCGAAGATGGGCTCGGTGGCCGCCGACTGGGCGACCAACCCGACGACCCAGATCACGTGGGGCCTGGGCTACATCGCCGAGCGCTACGGCAGCCCCTGCTCGGCCTGGGCCCACTCGGAGTCCGTGGGCTGGTACTGAGCCCCCACTGCCCCCTACTATCGGCCGTCGGGCGAGTGACGGGCCGCGTACCCACGCGTGGCCGTGCTGTGCGCGCGCTGTGGAAACCGTGTGTCAGAGGTCTCCTCGCGCGGCCGAATCGTGAGCGATCCCATTGCCGGGGCTTGTCAGGGTGGGCTACGGTTGCGTCCGCTCTGCCAACGGAAGGATGCCTCATCGTGGGACTGACCCCCGACACCGAGCCCGTCGCGGCCGCCCCGGACGCCCAGGCCCCTGGGCGCCGCCGACTGACCCCCGCCGTCGCCCGCGCCGGCGCCATCGCCGCCGCGTTGTCGCTGGCTGTCTCCGGCGGTGCCTACGCGGCGGTGCGCGCCGCCGACCAGGACGTCGCCCCCATCAGCGAGTCGCAGGTGCGCCTCGAGGCCATCGGCTCCTCCCCGAGCGCGGACGCCACCGCGGCTGAGGGCCTGGCGGTCCAGGGCCAGGCCCAGACCGTCACCACCGAGGTCCAGGAGACCACCGAGCCTCACGGGACGGTGGAGCAGGAGACCGACGAGCTGCCCGAGGGTGAGACGAAGGTCGCCACCGAGGGCGTCGACGGCCTGACCCGCACGACCTACCAGGTGACGCGCAGCGGTGAGGAGGAGATCTCCCGGGAGACGGTCTCGACGGTTGTCGTCACCCCCAAGGTCGACGAGGTCGTCCTCGTGGGCACCGGCACCGCCGCGAGCACCGAGACGACCGACTCCGCCTCCTCGGAGCCGGCAGCCTCCTCTGGCTCGACGGGATCCTCGTCCTCCGCAGGCTCCTCGACGGGCACGACCCCCACGACCTCCGGCGGCCTCACCGACGGGTCGGTGTGGCAGCAGCTCGCCGAGTGCGAGTCCGGCAACAACCCGGCGGCCAACACCGGCAACGACTACTACGGCCTCTACCAGTTCTCGCTGCGCACGTGGCGCGCGATGGGCGGGACCGGCTACCCCCACGAGGCCGACGCCGCCACCCAGACGGCCATGGCCCAAAAGCTCCAGGCCCAGTCCGGCTGGGGCCAGTGGCCCGCCTGCGCCGCCAAGCTCGGCCTCCTGTGAGCGCACCGGCCACCTGAGCCCGGCACCGACCCCGGTCCGTGAGCGCCACGTGGGTCCCGTCCCCGCCGAGGGGACGGGACCCACGTCGTGACGGCCCTGCCGGGCCGGCGCCGTCGCGGTTGACGGGGGTGCCTGGCGCTACCCTGTCATCATGCCCGACTCCTCCACGACCCGGTCGGGCCGAGACGGCCGCGGCCTGCTCGGCCCCGCGGACGTCCGCGGCCTGTGCACGGCCCTGGGCGTGCGGCCCACCAAGACCCTGGGGCAGAACTTCGTCCACGACGCCGGCACGGTGCGGCGCATCGTGCGCTCGGCGGGGGTCGGCCCCGGCTCCATCGTCCTCGAGGTCGGCCCGGGCCTGGGCTCGCTCACCCTGGCGCTCCTCGAGGCCGGTGCCTGCGTCACCGCCGTCGAGATCGACCCGGTCCTCGCGCGCGCGCTGCCGGTGACCGTCGCCCAGCGGATGCCCGAGGCCGTCGAGCGCCTGGCCGTCCTCGAGGCCGACGCCATGAGCGTGACGGGCCCCGGGGCGCTGGGACCCGCGCCCGGCGCAGCCGCCCCCGGGGCGCTTCCGGCCATGCTCGTGGCCAACCTCCCCTACAACGTCGCGGTGCCGGTGCTCCTCACCCTCCTGGAGGCCCTGCCCTGCCTCGAGCGCGCCACGGTCATGGTCCAGGCGGAGGTCGCCGACCGCCTCGCCGCGGCCCCCGGGTCCCGGACCTACGGCGCCCCGAGCGTCAAGACCGCCTGGTACGCCCGCGCCCGGCGCACGGCCACCATCGGGCGCACCGTCTTCTGGCCGGTGCCCAACGTCGACTCCGCCCTCGTCGAGCTCGTCCGCCACGACCCCCCGACGACCCCTGCGACCCGGCAGCAGGTCTTTGCCGTCGTCGACGCCGCCTTCTCCCAGCGCCGCAAGACCCTGCGCAAGGCGCTGGCCCCGCTGGCCGGGGGACCAGGCGCCGCCGAGGAGGCCCTCCGCGCCGCGGGCATCGACCCCGGTGAGCGCGGGGAGAGGCTCGACGTCGCCTCCTTCGCCGCCCTCGCCCAGGCCCTGGCGGCCGCCGGGCACCTGTCAGCCCCCGTACGCCGACCCCGGGAGGACCGATGAGCCACCTGCACGCCGTCCCTGGGGGGCAGGCTCCGCCACAGCGCTCGGGCTCAGCCACCTCGGTGCGCGTCGAGGCCCCCGGCAAGGTCAACCTCTTCCTGTCGGTGGGCGCCCTCGGCGCGGACGGCTACCACCCCCTGACCACCGTCTTCCAGGCGGTGCGGGTCGTCGAGACCGTCACCGCCCGGCGTCAGGCCCTCGACGCCCGCGGCGCCGTCACCCTCAGCCTCGAGGAGCCCGACGCCTCCGTGCCCACCGACGCCTCCAACCTGGCGGTGCGCGCCGCCCTCGTCCTGGCCGAGGCCACCGGCGTCGAGGAGGGCGTCGACCTGCTCGTGCGCAAGCGCGTGCCGGTGGCCGGAGGGATGGCCGGCGGGTCGGCCGACGCCGCCGCGACCCTCCTGGCCTGCAACGTCCTGTGGGGTACCGAGCTCGACCAGGCCGAGCTCGTCGAGCTCGCCTCCCGCCTGGGTGCTGACGTCCCCTTCCCCCTGCTCGGCTCGACCGCGGTGGGTCACGGCCGCGGCGACCGTCTCACCCCGCTGATGACGCGTGGGACCTACCACTGGGTCTTCGCCCTGGCGCACACGGGGTTGTCGACGCCGGCCGTCTTCGCTCGCTTCGACCAGATGCCGCGAGCGGTCGCACCGGCCGCCACGGAGGTGCCCGCGGAGCTGACCAACGCCCTGCGCTCGGGGGACCCGGCCGCCGTGGCCGCCCACCTGCGCAACGACCTGGCCCCGGCGGCCCTGTCCCTTCGCCCCGGGCTCGCCGAGGTCATCGACGTCGCCGAGTCCGCCGGTGCGCTGCGAGCCATCGTCTCGGGCTCGGGACCGACGGTCGCCGCCCTCGTGCCCGACGGCGCCACCGCCGCCCGGGTGAGCCGGGCGCTCGAGGACTGCGAGCACGTGGCGGGGACCCTGCGGGCCGACGCCCCGGTCGCCGGCGCCCGGGTGGTGGGCTGATGGCGCGCGTCCACGGGCCGCGGGGCGAGCAGCCGGTGGCCGGTCGCAGCGGCCTCCACGACGCCCCGGGCCCAGGCGGTGCCGGTCCTCGTGACCTGCGGCCAGCAGGCCCCGGGCACGCGCGCGCACAGGGAGGTGAGCTGTCGTGGCAGCCCCACTGGTCGTAGGAGAGGCCATCCACCTGGAGTACCCGACGCGAGTGGTCCTGGACTCCGTGACCGTCGGGGTCCAGGAGGGGGACCGGATCGGGATCGTGGGCCGCAACGGCGACGGCAAGTCGAGCCTCCTGGGGGTGCTCAGCGCTCTGATCGAGCCGCAGGCCGGCCGCGTGACCCGTCGGGGCGGCGTGCGCGTCGGGGTCCTCTCGCAGTCCGACGACCTCGACCCGGCCGTGAGCGTCGGCGCCGCGATCGTCGGTGACCGCCCCGAGCACGAGTGGGCCGGAGACGCCCGGACCAGGGAGGTGATCGGCGGGCTCGTGGCCGACCTGCCCTGGGAGGCCAGGGTCGCGGAGCTGAGCGGTGGCCAGCGCCGCCGTGTCGCGCTCGCCGCGCTGCTCGTCGGCCAGTGGGACGTGCTCGCCCTCGACGAGCCGACCAACCACCTCGACGTCGAGGGCATCGCCTGGCTGGCCGCGCACCTGCGGGGGCGCTGGCCCAAGGGCTCCGGAGGCCTGCTCGTCGTCACCCACGACCGCTGGTTCCTTGACGAGGTCTGCACGACGACCTGGGAGGTCCACGACGGGACCGTCGAGCCCTTCGAGGGCGGCTACGCCGCCTACGTGCTCCAACGGGTCGAACGGGACCGGATCAGGGCGGCCACCGAGGCCAGGCGGCAGAACCTCATGCGCAAGGAGCTGGCGTGGCTGCGCCGCGGCGCGCCCGCCCGCACCTCCAAGCCGAGGTTCCGCATCGAGGCCGCCAACCGGCTCATCGCCGACGTGCCCCCGGTGCGCAACCCGATCGAGCTCCAGCGCCTGGCCGTGGCCCGCCTGGGCAAGCAGGTCGTCGACCTCGAGCGCGTCAGCCTGCGCTACGGCGAGCACGAGGTGCTGCGTGACGTGACCTGGCGGCTCGCACCCGGAGAACGGACCGGGATCCTCGGAGCCAACGGCAGCGGCAAGTCGACGCTCCTCGGGCTCATCGCCGGCACCGTGCAGCCCACCTCCGGCAGGATCAGGCGCGGCAGCACCGTCCGGCTCGGACTGCTCGACCAGCAGTTCTCCCAGCTCGCCGACATCGGCGGCGACCGGGTGCGCGAGGTCCTGGCGCGCACCCAGACGACCTTCACGGTCGAGGGCAAGGACCTCACGCCGGCACAGCTGCTCGAGCGCCTGGGCTTCGACCGCCCGCACCTGTCGTCCAGGGTCGCCGAGCTGTCGGGAGGGCAGAAGCGCAGGCTCCAGCTCCTGCTCCTGCTGCTCAGCGAGCCCAACCTCATCGCCCTGGACGAGCCGGCCAACGACGTCGACGCCGACATGCTGGCGGCGATGGAGGACCTGCTCGACTCCTGGCCGGGGACGCTTGTCGTCGTCTCCCACGACCGCTACATGCTCGAACGGGTCACCGACCAGCAGTACGCGATCGTCAACGGGAGCCTGCGGCACCTGCCCGGCGGGGTCGACGAGTACCTGCGGCTGCGGCGGGACCCGCCCGCCCCACCCTCCGCCCGCCCGACCGGGCAGTCAGGGCCGCCCGGGCAGGGCGCGGCAGCGGGCCCCGCCGGGCTGTCCGGGGCCGAGCGGCGTGCCGTGAGCAAGGAGATCGCCTCGATCGAACGTCGCCTCGACAGGCTCACCGCCGAGGTGGCGTCCCTGCACGAGCAGATGGCCGACCACGACCAGGGCGACTACGAGGGGCTCCACGCGCTCGCCGACCGGC
The DNA here is from genome assembly GCF_900637165.1 of Actinomyces howellii. Lineage (GTDB taxonomy): Bacteria > Actinomycetota > Actinomycetes > Actinomycetales > Actinomycetaceae > Actinomyces > Actinomyces howellii. The sequence goes on from NZ_LR134350.1 coordinate 2,519,597, forward strand.
TCCGCGCGGTCGAGCAGGAGGCCAGCGACCTCGAGGAGCGGTGGCTGGAGCTGTCCGAGCTCGTGGCCTGAGACCGGGCTGGGACCGGCCGGGTCGGCCCCGTCGCCTCCCGGACTGCCTCCCGGACCCTGCCCGCGCACGGTGACCTCCGTCACCCCGCGTGTCGGTGCCCGGTTCAGGCGAGCGCGGCGTCGGCGGGACCGACCCGGTCGGCCAGGTCGATGACGTGGTTGATGACCGGGACGATCTCGGAGGCCGGAGCCCCCCACACCTGCATGATGACGTCCACCTGGACGATGGGCAGTCCCGCCTTGCGCAGGACGACGACGGCGCTGGGGCGCGTCGGCCCGCCCGAGGACGGTGCGCCCGTGGCGGCCCAGAAGCCGGCGGTCCCCCGGTTGGGGCGCAGGCGCTCAGCCGTCGTGCCCGGCAGCAGCCCCGACAGGAGGGCGAGCTGGGTGGACCGGCGGCCCTCCTTGGTGCCGTCGTCGGGCGTGGGCTCGAGGCTGACGTCGACCGCGAAGACATGGCGCGCCCCGTCACCCACGTGGAGGAGCCGGGCCAGGGAGGAGGTTCGCTCGGTACGCCGGAGCCCCTCGAGCAGGGTCTCGAACTCCGTGCGCCACTGCGGTCCGGTGATGTCGAGCTGGACGCTGCGCGAACGAGCCTCCTCACGCGCCCACCCCGGCGGAGGGAACTCGGGGACGACCACCCACAGCGCGGGGTCGGGCGTGACGGTGATCTGCATCGCGGGCTCCTGGTCCTGACGGCTGCGTCTGTACTGCGTCTGTGTGAACGGTGAGCGAGTACGAGTGAATATAAGCGATCGGTCCGCGTCTATGCTTCTCCCGTGCCCTTGAGTGCCCCCCTGGAACTCCCCGCCTCCCCTGTGCGCAGGCTGCTCGCAGGGGGCCTCGACGTGCTCATCGTCCTGGTCGCGGGCCTCCTTCCCGGAAACCGGGTCCTCGGTGGCGTCCTCGCCCTGGCGGCCGCCGCGGGCGTCGTCTGCCTCCAGGCCGTCATCGGGTCGGGGCCGGGGGGCGCCGTCACGGGACTGCGCCTGCGGCGGGTCGCCCAGCGCGACGCGGCGCCCGGACGGGCCGCGGTGCTGCGCGCCGGGCTCATCGCGGTCGCTGCGGCCGCATCCTTCGGGGTGGTCCCCCTCGTCATGGTCGCCCGGGTCGACGGCCGGGCCTGGAGCCAGACCTGGTTCGACCGCCTCGCGGGCACGACCGTCGTCATGACCGCCCGCCCGAGCCAGGCGGTCTACACCCTGAGCCTGGGGGAGCGGGTGGTCCCCGTCGTCGGCGGGCTCGTGCTCGGACGGGCCCCCGAGGCGGTCAGCGAGGTCGGTGACGTCCGTCTCGTGGCCGTCCTGGAGGACGAGCCCTCTGTGTCCAAGACCCACGCCCTGCTCCAGCCCACCGCCGAGGGCCTGCTCGTCACCGACCTGGGCTCGACCAACGGCACGCACGTCGAGGACGTCCACGGCGTGCACCGCCTCAACCCAGGCACAGCCCGGACGGTGGAGCGGGGCCGAAAGGTATACTTCGGAGAGGCGATGTGCCTGATCCAATGAGCTGCACCCCTGGCTCCCCGACCCCACGCGGGCGGGGAGCCAGGTCCCGGTGCGGGCCCGGTGCAGGACCCTGAGCGGGCCCATCGCCCTGAACGAGGAGTACGCATGTCTGATTCGCTGAGTGCCACGACGCCGACGTGGGCCGAGGGCACCTGGTCGGGAGCCGTGACCCCCTACGGCGCCCTCCTGCTGCCCGCCGAGGTGCCGGTTCACATCGTCGAGGAGCTGTGGATGCTCCTGCGCGCTCCGGGGCCGAGCCTCACCGCGGTCCTCGACCGGCTGGTCATGGGCGCGGGCGGGCACCTGGCCCGCATCCCCGACTTCTCCGTGGTCGTCATCGGCGCCCAGGGTGTCAACGCCGCCGTGCGTGGCGCGCCGGTCCTCGAGGTCGACGGCGAGCAGATGGACGCCCGGGGGGTGTCGACCTGGCGGGAGGCGTTCATCAGCGCACCCGGGACGGTGACCCTGTCCGCGCCGGAGGACCCAGGTCCCGTCCTGCGCCCCGCCGTCGACGCGATCCTGCGCGTCTCCCGACTTCACCTGGGATCCTCGGTCCGCCCGACGCCCTCCACCGGCGTCCCGGGCGCGGCGACCGCCCCGGTCGACGTCGTCACCGCCGTCCCCCCGGTCCCCGTGACCACCGCGACCCGTCTGCGCCGCTCGCGCAACGCCTCGGTGCCCAGCCCTGTGCCGGCCCTGGCCATCCAGTCAGCGCCCGGCCCTGATCCTGTGTCCGCGCCGGTGCCCGCGCCGGTTCCCCAGCCGGCACCCCAACCGGTCCCCGGTCCGGTGGCGGCACCGGAGGGCGGGCCGGTCCCTCACCCTGTCTCCGGACCGGACCTCGTGCCGGTGGCCCCGTCGGCCCCGGTCGCGGATCCCGCCGAGGCCGCGGGTACGCCCGACCACTCCGTGGCCCCCGGGCAGGCAGCGGCTGACCCCTCGGCCCCGGTGGACCCGTCCGTCGCGGACGAGGAGCGCCCCGGTGACCACGACGGGTGGACGCTGGCGGCGCTGCCCGAGGACCTTGTCGACGAGCTCGGCACGATCGTCCTCGACGACAGCGCTGAGGACCCCGAGGGCCCCCGGGCGCAGACGCGGATGGCCCTGTCGGTCATGTGCCCCGACGGCCACGCCAACCCCACCAACTACGTCCACTGCCGCACCTGCGGCGCCGAGCTCTCCCAGCCCGCGCGCATGATCCCCTGCCCCCCGCTGGGGCACGTGCTCGTGTCCTCAGGGGGAAGCGTCGAGCTCGACCGGCCGGTGCTCATCGGGCGCCTGCCCGAGCCCCAGGAGGTCCCCCAGCTCGCGGGAACCAGCCCCGCCCTCGTCACCGTGCCCAGCCCCGAGCTGCTCATCTCCCGCAACCACCTGCTCATCGAGCTCGACGAGTGGTCGGTGCTGGCGCGCAGCCTGTCCACGAGCAACGGCACGACCCTGCGGCGTGACGGCGCTCCGCCCATGCGCCTGCCGGGCACCGAGTCCGTCCTGCTCACCAACGGCGACATCCTCGACCTGGGCGACGGCCAGTCGCTTGTGCTCGAGGACCTTCCGTGAGCTCCCCTCGTGAGGCGGCGCCCCCTGAGATAGCCGGCTACACCCACCTGCGGGACCTGGGGGCCGGGGGATACTCCCGCGTCTACCTCTACGAGCAGCACATGCCTCGGCGCGAGGTCGCCGTCAAGGTGATGAACGCCGACGTCGACGGAAGCTCGGCCTCCCGTTTCGAGCAGGAGGCCAACCTCATGGCCCGGGTCTCCTCGCACCCGGCCATCCTGTCCATCTACGGGGCCGGGGTCTCCGGGGACGGACGGCCCTTCCTCGTCATGGAGTACTGCCCTCCGCCCCAGCTCGGCATGATGCTGCGTCAGGGGCCGCTCGACGTCGCCGAGGCGCTGGGCACCGCCATCCAGATCGCCGGTGCCGTGGAGACCGCTCACCGGGCGGGAATCGTCCACCGCGACATCAAGCCCGCCAACATCCTGTTCACCTCCTACCGGCGTCCCGTGCTCTCGGACTTCGGGATCTCGGTGATGAGCGGGCCGAGCGACCACGACCACGAGCTGCGGGGCATGAGCGTGCCCTGGGCGCCACCGGAGCAGCTCGTGGGCTCGCGGACGGTCTCACCGGCGAGCGACGTCTACTCGCTGGCCGCCACGACCTACGCGATGCTGACCGGTCACAGCCCCTTCGAGATCGCCGGCGCCTCCGACGACGTCTACGACCTCGCCCGCAGGATCGTCAAGGACCCGCTGCCCCCGCTGGGGCGGCCCGACGTGCCGCCGTCGCTCTACCGGGTGCTGCGCATCGCGATGGACAAGGACCCGGCGCACCGCTACCCCTCCGCGCTGGCCCTCGCCCGCGCCCTCCAGCAGGTCGAGGGGGAGCTGGGGCTGCCCACCACGACGGCGGACCTCTACCAGGAGGCCGACACCCTCGAGGGCGCCCCCGCCCACGGCGAGGGCGAGGACCCGGGGGCCACGCGCCTGGGGGTGTTCTCCGCCGTCGAGCCCGCAGCGGTCATCCGGCCGCGGGCCTCCGACCGTCTCGAGCAGGACGCCCAGGAGCCCGACGCCTCGACCGACCGCCGGTGGGGCAGACGCCGGCTCCTGCTCGGCCTCGCCTCGGGGCTCGTGGCTGTCCTCGTCGTCGTCGGCGCCATCGTCGCCTCCCAGATGTCCCAGGAGTCCAGGCCCCAGGCGACCTTCGCGACCCTTGAGCCCGGTCACTCCGACCCCCTGGGCTCCATGGTGCCCGCCCCGCGTGACCTGTCGGGAGCCTCCGGCGGCGACGGGACAGTGACCTTCACGTGGTCGGCGCCGCAGGAGGGCTGGGAGGGCAGCTACCTGTTCCGCGAGGACGTGGCGGGATCCGAGGAGGTCCCCCTGGAGCGCACGGACGCCACCTCGGTGGTCGTCGCGGCCAGGCAGGGGACGACCTGCATCGAGGTCTACTCCCTGCGCGCGGACGGCAAGACCTCGGCCGCAGTGCGCTCCTGCGTCCAGACGCCCTGACAGCGCGCTCAGCCCGGGCCGTGCCGGGGCCCTGGGCCGTGCCGGGAGCCTGTCGAGCCGCTCGCTCAGGCCTCCACCCGGTAGGCGGCCCGCCCGAGCACGACGATCGAGCCCGTGGGCGCCGGGGACGGAACGCCCGGGACAGCGGCCTCGATCCGGTCCTTGTGCTCGACACGGGTCCCGTTGGTCGAGTGCAGGTCGGTGACCCACACGCCCCCGGGGACCGGGGCGACAGCGGCATGGGTCTTGGAGATCGAGCGGGTGGCGTCAGGCAGGCTGACCCGCTCGGCGTCGGGGTAGTCCGAGATGTTCTGCGGGTCGCGGCCCATGACGGTGGGCCCGATGAGCGGGATCGGGTCCCCTCCGATGACCGGCACCAGCCGGATGCGCAGCCGGGCGGTGCGTCGCGAGCGCATCGGGGACGCGGGCGGGAGGGTCGTCGGGGCGTCCGCCGGGGTCGCCCCCGTGCCCAGCTCGACGAGGCGCTTGCTCGTCGGCGTGACGGGCACGGGGATCGTGGAGGTCGACGGCGCGGGGGCGGGCGTGCCCGCAGCCCCCGGGGAGGACGGCGGCCCCTGGATCGGGGCCTGGGCCGGGACCTGGCCTGAGACCGGGGAGCCGGCGGAGCGCATCGGCTCGGGGGAGGTCGCCGCCCAGGTCGGGAAACGGGTGACGTCGGGCTCGTCGGCCGTCGGGGAGTCGAGGTACGTCGGGACGGCCGACCACGGGACGGAGTCGATGATGGCCTGCGGGCTCGACTCCGGCTGGGCGCCCGACACGCTCGTCGTGTCGAAGGTGTGGGCGATGTCGCGCCGGACCTCCTCCGGGGAGAAGGCGAAGCGGTTGTCGGGGAAGAGCTCATCGGCAGGCGCCGCGCCGGTGCGCGGCGCGACCGGGCCCGACGGCGAGGCCGAGCCCGGCGGTGTCGTGCCCGGAGGCGGCGTCACCCCAGGTCCCGGGGACGGGCCCTCCTCAGGCTGGGAGGAGCGCGCTCGCCACGGGGCCTCGGCCTGGGGCGTGGGACCTGCCGTCGTGATGACCCTCACCCCCGCGAGACGGTCGTGCCACCCCTGCCCGTGCGGGTCCTTGGCCGCCGCTCGCATGAGCAGGAGGGCCCCCAGACCCAGGGTGGGCAGGAGGGTGATGAGAAGCAGGTCGGCGTGGACGAACAGGCGGGTCATCGGGGCGCGCCCCGTGTCGGCGTCGATGACCCGCACCTTGAGCAGACGGCCCCCGACGCTCCACCCGGAGCGGGCCAGGACGATCTCACGAGGCAGGAGGACGACGAGCGCGAGGGCCACGGCGGTCGGGGTCCCGCCCATGCCTCCGGCCCGCGCCGCGGCGACGAGGGCGACCCAGACGAGGGCGTACACCGCCACGTCGATCAACCCGGCCAGGACGCGGCTGGTGACGGAGGCCGGAGCGGCGCTCAGCGCGCGGCCGACCGCACTGCGGGGCAGCATGGGTGCGGTGGACGTCACGGGTGTGTCCTCCTCGGGCTCGAACGAGACTTCGGCTGGCGCCGCGGGCGGCGCCCGGCGGAGCGGATCAGGGACCGCACCGACAGGCGCGCGGCGGCACGCCGCACCAGTGAGCGGTCAGCGGCCATCGCAGGGACGATCGCGTCGACGGACTCCCAGATCCTGTCCACAGCGTACGACGCGGGCTCCCCTGAACCGAATACCTGGGCGTCGACCGCCCGGCCGAAGCGGGGCAGGTCCGCCGTCGGGAAGCTGGGGGACAGGGCGAGAGCCGCCTCGCGGCGGGTGGCTCCCGCCGGGGCCGAGCGGCCCAGGTCGGTCGCCCGGTCGACGACCTCCTCCCAGGCGCCCAGCGCCCGGTCCACGCCCGCTCGGCCGCGTCGCCGTCGACGCCGCAGCGCCTTGAGGGCGAGGATGAGCGCCACGGGCGCGGCCAGTGCCGCGATGACCCCCAGGGCGACGAGCAGGACCATCGGGACGACCCCGGTGTCGTCATCCCGCTCCTCCTGCGGGTCGTCCTCGTAGGTCGGCGGCAGCTCGGCGGGATCCTGGAGAGGCAGCGGGGGCTGGAGCACCTGGGGCTCGGGGTTGGAGACCTTCTGGGTCGTCTGCTGCTGCGGCACCTGGTCGCGCTCGGGGGTGACGTCGAAGGCCACCCACCCGGCCGTGTCGAAGGCCACCTCGACCCAGGCGCTCACGTCCTCACCGGTGACGTCCTCGGCACGGCCGTCGGTCGCAGGCTCGAAGCCCATGACGACCCGTGCGGGGATCCCCAGGGACCGGCACATGAGCATCATGAGCACGGCGTACTGCTCGTCATCCCCCACGAGGGCGTCGGCCTCGACCATCGAGGCCAGGCGGGCGGCTCCGTGGCCCGGCTCGGAGGGGCTCTTCGTCCCGTCGGAGTAGTACCCGGTGCGCAGCGCCTGCTGAAGGGCCCGGATCTGCCCCAGGGGCGTGGACTCCGCTCCGGCCAGCGTCGTGGCCAGCGCCTCCACGGAGGCCGGCACGTCCTGGACGGGGCCGAGGGAGACCTCGGCGATCTCGAGGCCGGCGAGCTGGGTCTCCGACAGGACGGGAGGCACCGAGACCTGAGCGGTGAGCCGGTCCCCCTCGGTCAGCCCGGCGGTCGCGATGCCCGTCGAGGAGAAGGTGTCGTAGTAGAGGCTCTCGGAGATGACCGTCGAGCGCGGCCCCTGGGCGGAGATGCTCAGGGTGTCCGAGACCGTGGGCACCCACGGGAAGGTGTAGCCCTCCAGGGCGATCCCCACGCTCGTCGCCTGCCCGGTGTCGGCCCCCGGCGCCAGGGGGGTGTTGCGCCCGATCCGCTGGAAGCGGGCCGCCCCCTCGGCGTTCTGGCCCACGCGGGCCGACAGCCCGTCGTAGGAGTCGAGGGCCGCCAGGCGGATCCTGGCACCCTCAGGCAGCCCGGTCAGCCGCATGAGCGGCGTCGAGGCGAGGTCGGTCTCCAGGGTGCGCACGAGGGACAGGGGAGTGGCGTACTCGGTGAGGTCGAGGGGCGGCTCGAACAGGTCCCGCAGGACCGTGCGGGCGTGCGGGGCCACCGGCAGGGCGAGGGCGACGACCAGGCCGGTCACCGTCAGGAGGGTGGCTGAGCGCAGCACCGACCGGCGCACGTCCGTGCGCACCCCGGCGTCGGCGTCCTCCAGGACTTCCGCCACCCGGTCCCGCCGTCCCCGCTGGGCGGCCATCGCCCACAGGGCGAGCACGCCGATCGTGAGGACGACCCCGATGACGGTGGGTGCCACGGAGCTCTGCCCGCCCCAGGCGATGGCCACCGTCGCCTGGGCCAGGACCGTCAGCCCGGCCAGGTGCACTCGGCCGGCGCCTGCCGCGCGCGTCGCGACGACCCCGGTGGCCAGCCCGGTCAGCCACGGCAGGACCGTCATGCCGGGGAAGGCGGTCAGCGGCAGCGGCAGGGTCAGGGCGTCGCGCCACACGGTGATCGTCGCCGCCAGCACCGTCCTGACGGCCTCCAGCCCGCCTCCGACGTCCGGCAGGATCCAGGGGGCCAGGAGCACGTGGAGGGCTCCGGTGACCGCCAGGGTCGGCAGCGCGCTCAGGCGCATCCGGGCGGTCACCACCCCCGTGGCCACGCCCAGGCACACCCCGACCGCGGCGACGACCGCGCCGGTCGGTGAGGCGAAGGGCGGGATGAACAGGATCGTGCCGACCAGGGACAGGACCGCGACGAGGGTGAGGTCCGTCCACCGTCTGCGCTCCGTCAGGCTGGAGGCCTGGGAGCGGGAGCGCTCGGGACGACGCCGTCGCTCGGGACGAGGTCGACGCGTGGCCGCCGGTGCGCGGCGGGCGGGACCTGGGGTGCTCACGGGGTCCATCGTGCTCACACCGCCCTGCGCATGACCATGGGCAGGGCCTCGAGACGGTCGAGGTCGTAGACCGTCAGGGAACCCAGGGCCTGGCGTCCCCGAGGACGCGACCCGCAGCGCAGCGCCAGGGCGACGGTGTCGACCGGGGTGGTCGTGCGCACCCGCGCCAGGACGGGGCTCTCGGTGAGCTGGCCCGTCACGACGATGAGCACCGAGGCCTCGGGGTGGCGGGCGCAGGCCTGGCGGGCGAGCTCGTCGGGCCCGTCCGCCTGACCGGGCTCGAGCAGGCAGGAGGCGTTGAGCAGACGCAGGGCCGTGGCGGTGGGCAGGGACTCCTGCTGGGTGACGACGGCGACCTCCCGCCCGTGCCCGATGGCGTTGAGCCCCAGGGAGCACGCCACCGACACGGCGGTCTCGAAGTCCTCGTCGGACTCGTAGTCCTGGGAGCGGGTGTCGAGGACCACGAGGAGGCTGGATCGGTGCGTCTCCTCGAACTGGCGGACCATGAGCCGGCCGGTGCGGGCCGTCGTGCGCCAGTGGACGTTGCGACGGTCGTCTCCGGGGATGTAGTCGCGCAGGGCGTGGAAGGACACGTCCGAGCTCGACAGCTCCTGGGTGACCGCGCCCTCGACGTCGCGCATGATGCCGCGCAGGTCGGTGCCCAGGCGCACGGTCCGCGGGTGGATGTGGACCTGCTGGGGCCGGGTACGGGTCTGCTCGCGCCGCACGAGCCCCACGGGGTCGGAGCGCACGGAGACGACAGGGCCGACCGTGACCACCCCGCGCCGGGCGGTGGGCAGGACGAAGCCGCGCCGGTGGGTCGCCCCGGGCCGCAGGGTGGGCACGGCGAAGACGGCGTTGGCCGGTCCTACCGGCATCTCCATGCGCGCAGGCAGGAGGACACGGCCGGTCGGGTTGGTGACCACGAGGTGGATGGCCGTGTTGTCGCCCACCGTGACCCGTGGCTCGTCCAGGGCGTGGGAGACACCGTGCCCTCCGCGGCCCATGAGCCAGGGCCAGGCGGTCACGACGACGAGGCCGAGCACCGCGGCGGCGCTCCACGCCTCCTGCCACCCCAGGCGCAGGCCCGCTGCGAGGCAGCCGGCGAGCAGGACCAGGCACACCCAGCCCGTGCGGGTGATCATGGCCAGCGCGCCGCGCAGCGCGCGCACCATCGGGGCAGGGCGGGCGACCGCCCCGGCCGTCTGGGGACCGGGACGCGGCGGCGCCCCGGCGGCGGCCGGGGCGGGGGGCGAGGAGGTCGAGGAGGGCATCGGGGCTACAGACGCTTGGTGGGGGCGGGGACGTCGGCGAGCGCCCGGGTGATGACACCGCGGGGGGTGGCCCCGGAGAACTCGGCGTCGGGGTCCATGACGAGGCGGTGGGCCCACACCACCTCGGCGAGCTCCTTGACGTCGTCGGGCAGGACGTAGGGCCGGCCCTGGGCCGCGGCCCACACCCGGGCGGCACGGGTCATGGCGATGGCGCCACGGGTCGACACCCCCAGACGGGTGTCCGGGGACTCGCGGGTGGCCTCGACCAGCGCCCCGATGTAGTCGAGGATCGCGTCCTCGACGTGGTTGGAGGAGGCCAGGTCCGCCATGGAGGCGATGGCCGAGGAGGTGATGACCGTGCCCAGGGCCTTGGAGCGGTCGGGGCTGGCCGAGCCCGCCAGGATCTGGGTGAGGGCGCTGCGCTCGGGGTAGCCGATCGAGGTCTTGATGAGGAAGCGGTCGAGCTGGGCCTCGGGCAGGCGGTAGGTGCCGGCCTGCTCGACGGGGTTCTGGGTGGCGATGACCATGAAGGGACGGCCCGCCGAGTGGCGCACCCCGTCGACAGTGACCTGGGACTCCTCCATGACCTCGAGCAGCGCCGACTGGGTCTTGGGGCTGGCCCGGTTGATCTCGTCGGCCAGGACGACCGAGGCGAAGACCGGGCCGGCGTGGAAGTCCCACGTCCCGGTCCTCTGGTCGTAGATCGTCACGCCGGTGATGTCGCTGGGAAGCAGGTCCGGGGTGAACTGGATGCGCGAGTGGGTGCCCTGGACGGTGGCGGCCAGCGCCCGGGCCAGCGCGGTCTTGCCGGTTCCCGGGGCGTCCTCGAGCAGGAGGTGCCCCTCGGCGAGCATGGTGGTCAGGGCGAGCCTGATGACGTCCTGCTTCCCCAGGAGGGCCTGCCCGACGTTGTCGACGATCCGTGTGAAGGTCTCGGCGAACCAGGTCGCGTTCTCCTGAGTCATGGACATGGGTAGGGGGCTCATTTCGGTTGACGGCGTGCTGGGTGTCGGTGCCCGCACGGGCTTGCTGTGCGTATCCAGTGAAGGCTACCGCTGGACGCACGCGATGGTCTGGTTGGGTGAGGAGGCCCGGTGGGGGAAGACCTTGCGGGCTCCTCCTGAGGAGTCCACGGAGAAGGACTCCGAGTAGTCCTTGAGCGGGGCGTCGGGCGCCTCGAGCCGGTCACGGTACTGGTACGAGCAGGTGACCGTGGAGTTGGGCGCGAATCCTGTCACGTCGATGACGATGCGCCAGCAGGAGTTGGCCGGGAAGCCGGTCTCGCGCAGGTCCTGGGCGGTGCACACCGCCTCGGGCGCGGTGGTGTTGATCCGGAAGGTCCCCTGACCCACCGAGGCTGTCGCCGAGTCGCAGGACCAGGCCGAGGAGTGCCCCAGGTCGTTGGTCGAGCGCACGCACCAGGTCGCCGAGCCGCCGGCGCCGGGCTCGAAGGTCTTGGTGCCCGAGGCTGCGACCGCCTCGGTGTTCGCCCCGTCCGAGGAGGTGGCCCCCTCGTGGCTCGTGGCCCGCCCCCCGCCGGTTCCGGCGGTCCACGAGCAGCTCACGCCGGTGCCCGCGGGCGTGCAGCTGACGCTCGGGGCCGAGGGCGGCCCCTGGGGGGTGACGGCGTTGGAGCTGACCACCTCCGAGACCGCCGCGGAGTCGTCCTCGCCGACGGCCCGCGCCTGGACGGTGTAGGAGGTGCCGTCACGCAGGCCCGAGAAGGTCGTGCTCTCGCCCCAGCCGGCCGCCTCGTTGCCCGCCGAGTCCACGACCCGGTACTCGATGTCGATGTCGTCGTCGTCCCAGCCGTTGCCCGCCACCGGCGTGGCCGGGGTGGTCACGGTGATCTGACCGCTCGTCCCGGTGGCGGCGGCGACCGGGACCGAGGGCCGCGGTGGGGCGCTCGTCACACGGAACTCGGCCGAGGTCGGTGGGGAGGAGGCCGACCCGACCTCGGTGGTCGCGGTGACCGTGACGGTCACCGCGTGCCTGCCCGAGCCCAGGGACGGGGTGGGCACCGTCACCGAGGTCGCCCCGCCTGCGGGCACGGTCGTCGTCACCGCTCCGGAGACGGTCACCGAGTAGCTGAGGGAGCCCCCGTTCGCCCCGGCGGCGCCCCAGCTGACGAGGAGCCCGGCCCCCGCCCTGTACTCCACGTTCGGGGCACCGGGCGCCGTGGGCTGGTCGACCGAGCGCACGGAGACCGAGGCGCAGTTCTTCTGCCCCGCCGCGTCGACGTAGGCGCAGACCTGGGCCGTGTAGGTCCCCGGGCGCACCGCCAGCCGCACGCTCGTGCCCGTCGTCGTCTGGGAGGCCACCACCGAGCCCCCCTGCATGATCGCCACGTCGTAGGTGACCGACGCGTCCGGAGCCGAGGAGGGCTGCCAGGACAGGTCGACCGCGCCCTCGCCCCCGTCGACCGCCGTCAGGGACGAGGGGGCCGTGGGCGTCAGGGTCAGCCGCACGGGCGCCGAGGCCGCCGAGGGGCTCGAGCTGCCGACGGCGTTGGTCGCCACGACGCTGAAGGAGTAGGTCCCTCCCATCGACAGGCCGCTGGCCAGGCACGGGGAGCCGGTGCAGCTCCAGGTCCCGGCGCCGGAGGTCTCGGTGAGGGTGTAGCCCGTGATCGACGAGCCGTTGTCCGACCCCGGTGTCCAGGAGACCTGCATCGAGGAGGATCCTGCGGGCTGGGCCGTGACCCCGACAGGGGCGTCGGGGGGCGAGGCGACGGTCACGGTGACGGTTCCCGAGGCGGCACGAGCCATGGAGCCGGTCGCGTCGAGAGCCGTGTAGGACACGACGAGGCGGCCGGAGAAGCCTGCGCCGGGGGAGATCGTCAGCACCGTGCCCGAGGCGCTCACCTCGCCCGTGCCCGAGGTGACGCGGGGGGCGTCCGCCAGCGTGACGGCCTGCCCCGGGAAGGGGTTGGTGACCAGCCCGGCCACGTCGACGCTCACCGGCGAGCCGTCGGACTCCAGGGTGGTGGGCACGGTGGTCATGAGCGGTCGGGTCGAGTCGCTCACCCGCAGGGGCACGCTGACCGTGACCGGGTCGTTCGTCGCGTCGTCGACGGTGACGTCGACCGAGCCGGTCGTCCCGACCGCGGCTCCCGGGGCGGCCGAGACCGACAGGGTCGAGCCGGACAGGGAGACCTCGAAGCCCTCGGGAGCGCCGCCGGCGGAGAAGGTGAGCGGGTCCTCGTCGGCGTCGCGCGTCATCTGCGCCAGGTCAGCGGTCACCTCGCCCTCACCAGGGGCGACGATGATCTCGGTGGGGGTGAGGACCGGTGGGGTGTTGGTCGTGGACTCCACGACGATGGGGAGCGTGAGGTGGGAGCTCAGGGCGTCGTCGCCCGTGCCGTCGGCCACCGTCAGGCTCACGGTCGTCTGACCGGTGAACCCGCCGGTGGGCGTGATCTTGAGGGAGCCTCCGTCGCCGGCAGGCTCGGCGGAGTCCAGCCCGGCCCCGGTGCGCAGCCCCTCGGCTGCGGTGACGACGGGGGAGGTCCCGGCCCGCGTGAGGACGTAGGAGGACAGGTCGACCTCGGTGGTCGTGTCGGCCGGGACGCGCACCGGGACGGCCGAGGAGTTGAGCCACGGCTTGAGGTCGCTCAGGGCCGGGACGACGAGCACGGCGTGTCCCGTCTGCCCGTCCTGGTCGGTGACCGTGTAGAGCACGAAGCGCCTCTCGGTGCCCACGGTCACCCGCAGGGACTGGTCGACGACGGTCGCCCCCGGGTCGTCGGTGCTCAGCGTCAGGTCCCACGGCGAGCCGTCGGCGTCCTTGTCGTTGTCGAGCACGGGGGCGGTTACCACCCCTGCGGCGTCGACCTGCTCGACCGTGACGTGGTCGTCGACCGCGACGGGGCTGATGAGCGGGGCGTCCTGGAGCACCTGGATGGTCAGGGTGCCCAGGTCGGTGCCGCCGCGGGAGTCGGTGACCGTGTAGCGCACGGTGTACACGCCCTCGGCCTGGGGCAGCTCGGCGACGACCTGGCCCCCGCGCACCGACAGGGTGAGGGCCTCGTCCTCGCTCGTCGGGGTCCCCTCGAGGGTCAGGGAGTCCCCGTCGGCGTCGAGGTCGTTGGACACGACGTCGGCGGCGACCGTGCGGCCCGGCTTGGCGGTGACGACGTCGTCGACGGCCTGGGGGGCGTTGTTCGTCGCCGAGGCCGGGGCGACGCCGACGCGCACCGTGGCCGTCGACTGGGCGCCGAACCGGTCCTCAACGAGGTAGGTGAAGGTGTCGGTGCCCATGGCCCCGGCCGAGGGGGTGTACTCGAGCCAGGTCGTGCCCGTGCGCACCGAGCCCATCGTGGGCGCCTGGTCGAGGCCGACGAGGCTGACCGAGTCGCCGTCGGGGTCGATGCCGTCGAGGGGCACGGTGATCCTCGTCGAGGAGCCGGCCACGGTCCCGGCCTCGAGCCCCTGGGGGCTCGGAGCCACGTTGGCGGCGTCGTCGCGCACGCGCACCTCGATGTCGACCCGCGTCGAGGTCGTCTGGCCGGCGGTGTCGGTCACCGTGTAGGACAGCGAGGTCCGCCCCGGGGTGTCGCCGGCCTTGAAGCGCACGAGGTCCTCGCTCACCCACGCGGTGCCCAGGTCGTCCCCGGCCAGCCCGAGCTCGTCGGACACGCTCAGGGCCAGACCCGAGGGAGAGGTGTCGTTGTCGAGCACCGGCACCGACACGACGTCGCCGGCGCGCACGACGGCGGTGTCCTGGGTGGCCACCGGCACCTGGACCTGCTCGGAGGTGACGGGCGCGACCGTCACCTGTCCGGTGGCGGTCGAGGTCCCGTTCGAGACGGTGTACTCCACGTCGACGCTCTGCCCGATGGTCGCCGCCGCGGAGACCTGGAGCAGGGAGTGGTCGACGACCGTGACGCTCAGGCCCGACTCGGCCGGGGCCGAGGCCGACTGGAGGACGAGGATCCCCCCGGCGGGGTCGAAGTCGTTGGACAGGGGGGCCACCGTCACCGCGCCGCCCTCGCGCAGCAGCGCGGTGTCGTCCTCGGTGACCGGGGGGACGGTGGGGTCGGAGGGCTCGACGACGTCGATGCGCACGATGCCCTGGGCCACCCGGGGCCCCGCGGCGGCGTCGTAGGTGAGGTAGAGGGTCTGGGCCGACTCGGCGGTGAAGGTGAAGGTCCCTGCCTGGAGGTTCGTCTCGACCTGGGTCCCCGTGGGGGCCTCCTGGACGGCGGCGAGGCTGAGCGCCTCCCCGGTGGGGGAGATGTCGTTGTCCAGGGGGGCGACGACGGCCGAGGTCCCGGCCACGACGCGCACGTGGTCGGCGTTGGCCACCGGGACGGCGGTGTCGGAGGGCTGGACGTCGACCGTGACCGTGCCGGTCGCGGTGGCGCGCCCGTCGGAGACCACGACGCTCACCTCGCGCGCACCGGGGGCGCCGGTCAGGTCGCGCACCGTGACCGTGCCCTCGTTGGTCGTGCGCACGTCGAGTCCCTCGCCCGCCGCGGAGACGAGGTAGAAGGTGTCGCCGTCGGGGTCCTGCCAGCTGCCCAGGACGCTCAGGGAGGCCGAGGCGTTGCCTGAGACGGTCAGGGTCGGCGTCGAGGTCTGCACCGGCGCCTCGTTGAGGGTCCAGTCGCGCACCTCGACCGTGGCCACCGCCGAGTCGGACAGACCGCGCCCGTCGTCAGCGGTGTAGGGCAGGCTGATCGTGCCGGTGGCCTCCTCGGGGACGTCGAGCCGCAGGGCCAGGCCCGACTGCGCGGTGGTCACGGTGGCGGCGCTCCCGGGGTCCCCGGGGGTGGCCGTCAGGACGTCGCCGTCGGGGTCGGAGTCGTTGGCCAGCACCGGCAGGATCGTCGACCGCCCCGGTCGCACGCCGAAGGTGTCGTCATTGGCCTCCGGGGCGTGGTTCTCCTCGGTGCGCTCGGGCAGGGTCTGGGACTCGCTGGTCTGGGCGGAGTCGTCCTCCTGCTCGGAGGTGTCGTCCGTCTGGGAGGTCACGTCGGTCCAGTCCTCGACGAGCACGAGGAGCTCGTCGGGCAGCCAGACCGTGCCCTGGGTGATGTCGTTGAGCACGATGGCCTCGCGGTTGACCCGGAAGACCGGCGTCGTCGAGGACGCCAGGGCGTCGTCGTGGACGGTCTCGGTCCGGCCGTCGCACTGGCGCACGAACTGCCCGGAGCCCGACCACGCCGAGTAGACGCAGTCGCCCAGGCGCACGGGCTGGGCGGCCACGCCCTCGGGCACCGTCCCCTCCTCGACGGCGGGCACGGTCGTGGGGGCCGACCCGTCCAGCGGCACCGAGATGAGCTCGGTGCGCGAGGCCACGAGCACCGCGTCGGCGTCAGGGCCGGGCTGCTGGAGGACGAGGCCCGTCTCGCCGAGGTCCCTTGAGGCGCCGTCGGGCAGGTAGAGGACGCCCGCACCGCGGTCGAGGACCACCGTGCGCTCGCCCACCGCCGTGACCGCGACGTCAGTGCCCGCGGTCAGCGGCAGGGCGACCTGCTCCGGCTCGTCCCAGGCCGAGGCAGTGACCGGGACGGTGACCGCCCGCCCGGCCTTGGCCGACACCGCGTGGACCGACCCGTCGGTTCCCGCCACCGCGACGACGTCGGGCATGGACTCCACGACAGGAGGCGCCGAGGCCAGCGAGCCCACCGCGCTCACGCTCGTGGCGCGCACGGTCCCCGCGGCGCCGTCCACCGCGATGACCCGGTCGCCGCCCTGGGCGACCGTCGCCCCGGTGGTCAGCTGGGTGGCCGTCGACAGCGACACGGTCGTGGGGTTGACGGCGGAGACCGCGCCCACGGCCGTGTCGGGCACGAGCACGTCGTTCTCGGACTGGGTGACGTCGAAGGTCGAGGTCGTCGTGCGGATGGCGCCGTCGACCTGCCTCGAGGGGTAGTTGAGCCGGGCCACGAGGTGCTGGTCGGTGCTTGTCACCCACACGCCCCCGTCATTGAGGTCGACGTCGGCCTGGGGGGAGCCGTCATGGGCCCAGGCGGCCACGCCCAGGGCGGTCACGGCCAGGGCGGCCACGACCGATGACAACCGGCGCCGGGTCCTCAGCGAGGACCAGCGCATGACGACCCGCGACCCGACCACCGTGCTCACCGGCGTTCAGGTACGCGGGTGCGCGAGGCGACCTCCTGGGCAAGGACGCGCCGGAGCATCGTCGAGGAGGTCGTCGGGGTGTAGGGCAGGTAGACCACCCTCGCCCCGACCTCGGCCATCTGCTCCTCCAGGAGCCTGCCCTTGTCGGTGTCACGCCAGTCGGTGCCCTTGAACAGGAGGTCGAAGGGCGTGCGCTTCCAGGCCATGCGCTTGTCCTGGTCGAGGTCGGGGACGACCTCGTCGACCACCCGCAGCGCGGCGACCACCGCCATGCGCTCGACGTGGGGGACGATCGGGGCCCGCCCCTTCATCCGCACGAGGGACTCGTCGGTGGCCACGCCCACGACGAGGCGGTCGCAGTGGCGGGCGGCGCTGTTGAGGATGTTGAGGTGCCCGATGTGCAGCATGTCGAAGCCGCCGGGGACGTAGCCGGTGAGCATCAGTAGGCTCCCTTCCCGCCGGCGACGGCGCGCAGGGTGGCGGCCAGGACGTAGGTGTCGAGGGCCGCGCCGCGGTTCTCGACGTAGTGCCGGTCCAGGGCCACGGTCGACTCCCAGGACAGGTCGGAGCGGCCCGAGACCTGCCACAGGCCGGTCATCCCGGGCTTGACGAGCAGGCGGCGACGGGCCTCCTCGTCGTACTCGGCGACCTCGTGGGGTAGGGCAGGCCGGGGGCCGACGAGGCTCATCTCACCGCGCACGACGTTGAACAGCTGGGGCAGCTCGTCCAGCGAGGTGCGCCGGATGAAGCGGCCCACCCGGGTGATCCGGGGGTCCTTGCGGTCCTTGAAGAGGATCTCGTTGCCGGCGTCGCCGCCCGAGGCCACGAGGGCGGCGCGGCGCTCGTCCGCGTCGACGTACATCGAGCGCAGCTTCCACATCGTGAAGGTCTTGCCGCGCAGCCCGACACGGGTCTGGGTGTAGAAGACCGGCCCGGGGGAGTCCAGGCGGATGGCCAGGGCCGCAGCGGCCAGGACCGGTGAGGCCAGGACGATGATGAGCGCGCCGCCCAGGCGGTCGACGAGGTTCTTGAGCCCGAAGGCGGTGCGCCGCAGGCGGACGTCGATGAGTCCCGACCAGCCGTGGGTGACGGGAAGTCCGTGCATGCGGCGGGGGACGACGTCCTGCAGCCCGGGTGCGATGACGAGGCGGGCGCCGGTGGAGTCCAGCGCGCGCATGATCGACACGAGCGAGTCCGGTGTCACCCCGCCCAGGGTCATGACGACGTCGATGCGCTCGGAGCGCACCGTGCGGGCCAGCGAGGCGACGTCGCCCACGGGCGTCGCGTTGGGGGCCCGCCCCTCCCCGGAGGAGAGGTAGCCCACGATGAGGAAGCCGTCGCCGGGGTGGCGGCGCAGCTGACGCAGCACCGGCTCGGCGCCGTTGCCCATGACGATGAGCGTACGACGCAGCCCGTGGCCCTCGACGCGCCGCCGCCTCAGCCAGGAGGACTCCGCCGCGCGCCCCGCCACGGCGAGCGCGGCCTGGGCGGCCAGCGGACCGAGCACCGAGACGACCGGCGCCCGGGGGGTCGCGTGCTGGGCGAGCAGGACCGCGACCGGGGCCGTGACCACCGCCCCGGCCAGGACCTGGGTCCAGCCCGAGCGCGCCTGGTCGACGACGTCGACCCGCAGGGCCCCCAGGGCCCACGCCATGGCGATCATGATGACCCCCGCGAGCGCGGCACGACCAGCGGCCGCCGCGCCCGACACCATGAGCACCCCGCTCGGCACGAGGACGGCCGCGATGTCACTGAGGACCAGCCAGGTGATCAGGTCCCTGCGCATGACCGGCCACGGCACGAAGGCGGGTGACGCGAGGGGTGGCAGGAAGCCACGCGCATCAGCTCGCCGCGTGCGCCGACGAGTGGGCTGATGCACGTGTGCTGTGGTGGACAGACTGGGCACGACGCCTCCGGTGCTGTGATGGGTGGACGGGTTCCGGCTGGGCGGGGCGGGGGAGCCCGCTCAGCCGGCGCTAAGAAAGGGTAGTGCCAGGAATCGGCTGGAAAGACCGTTGCAAATCGTGATCTTACCTGTGGCAACATGGGAGCCGCCCAGGTTCCAGGGTTCAAGCCGATCGCGGTTCGATATTGTGACGATACCGTGATGGTACCGTGATCTTCGACGTTGGTCGTGTGCCCGTCGACACCTTTTTTCAACCGGCCCGGCGCCGTCGTGGCGCGCCGGGGATCAGTGAGGAGGACCGCCCGTGGCCCGCGCAGCGTCACCCGGCTCCTGGGCGTCCGTACGACGCGCAGCGGTGGCCAAAGTCGTCGTCATGGTGGTCTCCGGCGCCTTCGGCCTGGTCAACACCAGGCTCATCATCGGCCACTTCGGGGCAGATGCCTACGCCCAGTACGGCCTTCTTGCGACATTCCCCACACTCATGCCCTTCACGGACATGGGGATCGGGGCGGTCATTCTTAACGCGGTCGCCGCTTCTCGTGATCTTCCGCATGACGCAGTGGTGCGTCGCACCCTCACTACGGCCCTGCGCGTCCTTCTCGTATCGGCCCTGCTCATCGCCACGGCGGGTATCGTCCTGGGCCTGCTGGGGCTGTGGCCCACGCTCCTGGGGGCGCGGCTCATGGAGGGCGGCGGGAGGACCGCCACCGTCTGCCTCGTCATCTACGCGGCCGCCCTGCCCCTGAGCGTGGGGCAGAGGGTCGTCGTCGGGATGGGGCGCTCGGCCACCCAGGTCCTGAGCCAGGGCATCGTCTCCCCGGCGCTGTCCTGCCTCCTGGTCATCACCATCGTCGCCCGGCTCGACGCGGGCAACGCCGTGTCCGTCCTGTCCTACCTGGCCAACACCCTCGTGTCGATCATCTGCCTGGTCGTGGCGTGGCGCGCGACGCGCCCGCTGCTGCGCGACGCGGTGCGTGACGTGCCGCGGCTGCGTGCCGTGCGCGGGGTGCGGATCGTCGACACCGCGGTGCCCCAGCTCGTCCAGTCCCTGGCGATCCCGATCGCCTTCCAGACCGACCGCCTCCTCCTGTCCCACCTGGGACGCTCCGAGGCCCTGGCCCAGTACAACCTCGCCGCGCAGCTGTTCAACCTCCTCACCCAGACCGTCGTGGTCACCGGAGTGGCGATGTGGCCGCACTTCGCCCGCGCCCGGGCTGACGGGCGGGTGGAGTCGCCCTTCCGGCCGGCTCTCCTCTTCGGCGCCGGCGGCCTGGCGATGGGGCTCGTCCTGGCGGCCCTCACCCCGTGGGCGGCCCGGCTGCTGTCCGACGGCGCCGTCACGATCCCCCTGGCCCTCATCGTGGCCAGCGTGCTCAACGTCGGCGTCGAGGCCTTCAAGCAGCCCCTGGGCATGTACATGACCGACCCCAGGGGCCTGCGCTTCCAGATGCTGCCCGTGCTCGTCCTCGTGCCGGTCAACCTCGCCCTGTCCTGGGTGCTCATCGAGTACCTCGGCGCGGCGGGACCGATCCTCGGCTCGGTCCTGTCCGTGGCCGTGTGCCAGATCCTGCCCTACTCCTGGTGGGTGGCGCGCGACGTGCGCCGACGCCGCGGTGAGGCCGCCCGGGACGGTGGGCAGTAGCGTGGGCGCCCTGGCCGGGGCCGGCCGCCGCGCCCACCGCGAGGCACGCCGTCCAGCCCGTTCAACCCGTTCAACCCGATCAACCCGTTCAACCCGCTTCATCCCGTTCGACATCCGCTTGACGCTGACCGAACCGACCCTGAGGGAGACGCAGTGACCACCCAGCAGCCATCTCACACACGCCCCGCGCCCGGTGGGCCCGGCAGGCCCGGTGTGCGCGACTCCGTGCGCGCTCTCGCCGCCGCCCAGAAGTCGAAGGCGGGAGCGCCCCTGTACTCCCGCCTCGTCAACCGACCGGCGGGCCGCGTGCTCGCCGCGCTCGCCCACTGGCTGGGGCTGAGCCCCGACCAGGTCACCGCGCTGTCGGCGTGCTGCACCTACCTGGGCGTCGTGCTCATCGCCGTGTGGGAGCCGTCGGTGGGCTCCGCCGTCGTCGTGTCGGGGCTGCTCATGCTCGGCTACGCCCTGGACTCAGCCGACGGCCAGCTCGCCAGGCTGCGCCACGGCGGCTCCCGGGCGGGGGAGTGGCTCGACCACGTCGCCGACGTCATCAAGCTGTCCACCATCCACCTGGCCGTCGCGGTCGGGCTGTTCCGCTTCAGCCTCGAGGACCTGGGCGGTCCGGGGGTCCTGCTCGTGCCCCTGGCCTTCTCAGCCGTCCAGACCATCCACTTCTTCAGCTACATCCTCACCTACCAGCTGCGCCACCAGGGCGGCACCCCTCTGGCCAAGGACGAGGGCAGGGCGGGCTTCCTCAAGTCGGTCCTGTCGGTGCCCACCGACTACGGCCTCATGTGCCTCGTGCTCGTCCTGCGCTTCGCCCCGAGCGTCTTCGTGTGGGTCTACGGCCTCATGCTCGTGGGCTACGCCGCCTACGTGGCGCTCGCCCTGCCCAAGTGGTACCTCGAGCTGCGGCGCGGATCCTGAGGGGGACGGCGATGGCACTGCTGACCGGCCGCAAGGCCCTGCTCATCTACACCGGCCGCAAGGACGGCCTGGGCAACCGGGTGCGGGCCCTGCTCAGCGCCCAGGCCCTGGCCCAGGCCGAGGACCGGGACCTGTACTACGTGTGGAGCGCGGACAAGGACTTCGGCCCCCGCGTCGACCAGCTGTGGCGCTTCACCGCCGGGCGTCCCGTCCCGCGGCTCGTCTCGCGGGCTCTGGCCCCGGTCCACCCCTACCGGGGGGTCGACATGACCTCCCTGGACGCGGCCGACCGAGCCCGCCACCTGTGGCAGATCCGTTCGGGGGGCCTCGAGGTCGACGTGCCCGAGGGGGTGCGGGACTGGCGCGGGATCCTGCGCGAGCTCGAGCCCGTCGAGCAGGTCGCCGCTCGGGTGCGCGCGGTCTTCGACTCCGGCCTGCGCGGCCGCCCCTACGTCGGGGTGCAGGTGCGTACCCACGCCGTGTCCCACGCCAAGACCGTGGCCTCCTCCCCGGTCGAGTGGTTCGCCCAGCGCATGCGCCAGATCCGTGCCGAGCACCCCGGCGTCCCCTTCTTCCTGTCCTGCGACACCGCCGAGGCGCAGTCACGTCTGACCGAGGAGTTCGACGGCTGCCTCGCCCTGGAGGACAAGGGCGGCTACAACACGGTCACCGGGGTCCGCTCGGGGCTGGTCGACCTCTACCTGCTCGCCTCGGCCCAGCACCTCGTGGGCGCCTCGTACTCCTCCTTCGTGGAGATGGCCGTGTTTCTGTGCGACGGGATCGTGCCCTTCGAGCGTCCCAACCAGGCGCTCGACGGGCCCGTGGACCTGTCCCTGCCGCTGGCGCGCGACCCGCTGCGCCCGGCCCTGCGGGGCTGAGGGCGCCTCAGCCCCGCAGGGTGCCCGCGACGGCCTCGACCATCGCGGCGCGGTAGCGCTCGACGCTGAACCGCTCGGCGGCCTCGGCCTGCGCCGTGCGCGCCAGGCCCGCCGCGCGGTGGGGGTCGGCGGCCAGGCTGAGCAGCGCGTCCGCCAGGGCACGCGGGGAGTCGGGCTCGACGAGCAGCCCGGTGACGCCGTCGGTGACCACCTCCATGAGCCCCTGGACCTGGGAAGCGACCAGCGGCCTGGCCGCGTGCATGGCCTCGACGGCCGTGTTGCCGAAGGGCTCGACCCGCGAGGGCACGATGACCGCGTCGGCCCACTCGAGGACCGGCCACGTGGGGTGGACGTAGCCGAGGAGCTCGACCCGTCCGGCCAGGTCCGGCTCCGAGGCGCGCCCCCGCAGCTCCTCCTCGTACCACTCGTAGCCCGGGAAGACCGTGCCGCACACCCGCAGGCGGGCGTCCACGCCCTCGGAGGCCAGGAGGGCGACGGCCTCGAGGGCGACGTCGATGCCCTTGCGAGGGGACAGACGAGCCACGAGGGCGACGCGGAAGCTCGCCCCGGGCAGGCGCTCGCGCAGGGCGCCGGGCTCGGTCGGCGGTCCCGGGACGCCGTTGTGGACCACCTCGGTGCGCCGGGCCAGGAGCGGCTGGACGTCGAGCAGCGCCCGTCGGGCGGCCTCCGAGTTGGTCACGACCCGCGTGGCCGCGAGCAGCGGGGCGTTGAGTCCCGTGCGCACGAGGCGGTTCTGGGTGCTCTCGGCCTCGTGGACGTGGACGAGCACCGGCACCCCGGCTGCGCGTCCCGCGGCAGGCCACCAGGGCATGGTCACCGTGTTGACGACCAGGAGGTCCGCGCCCGAGGCCGCCACGACCCCCCGCAGCCTCGCGGTCTCCGGGGCCGCCCCGCCGACGAGCGCGGCCAGACCGCGCGGGGTGAGCAGGGCCTTGCGCAGCACGGTGAAGGGGACGAGGGCCACGGCCGCCCCGGCCTGCCGCAGCGCACCGGCCAGGGGGCCGTCGTGGGGCAGCGCAACCTTGACCCGGTGGCCCGCCCCCACGAGGGCGAGGACCGTCTCGAGGAGCTGGCGGTCCGAGCCGTAGAGGTCGGGGGAGGGGTGGGCGACCAGGATCGTGGCGCTCATGCGGGCACCTTCCCCGTGCGCCGTCCGCTGGGCCGTCGACGCCGTGGCCCCTGGGTGGCCAGGCGGCGGCACAGGTCCTCGTAGCGCGACGCCACCTCGTCCCAGTCGTAGCCGGCGGCCCGCTCGCGCGAGGCCGCAGCGCGCTCGGCACGGGCGCCCGGGTCGGCCTCCGCCGAGGTCACGAGGGCGGCGACGTCCTGGGCCGTGCGCCAGTAGCGTCCGGCACCGGCCAGGACCTCCCGGTTGAAGGAGACGTCGAAGGCGTCGACCGGCGCCCCGGCGCCGATCGCCCGCAGGAGGGAGGGGTTGGTCCCGCCCACCGAGTGCCCGTGGTGGTAGACCAGGGCGCCGGCGTAGAGCTGGTCGAGGAGCTCCTGGTCCCACACGCTGCCCAGGAAGCGGACGCGGGAGTCGGCCAGGGACTCGACCCGACGGGTGTACTCGTCGGCGTAGGGGGCCGCCCCCACGACGACGAGGGGCAGGCGGGCGCCGGAGCCGGTGTAGCCCTCGACGACGACGTCGACGTGGTTCTCGACCTCGAATCGGGCCACGACGAGGTGGTAGCCGCCGGGGGACAGGCCGAGCTCGGCGAGCCGCCCCGTGCCCGGCTCGATCCTCGGTGCACCGTAGGAGATGAGCTCGGTGGGGGCGTTGAACTCCAGGTCGTAGTACTCGGCGATGCCCTGGGCGTCGGCGATGAGGGCGTCAGAGTAGCGCACGGCCGCCGCCTCGGCGGCGCGGTAGTAGCGCCTTCCCCCGGGACCCCACTTGCCGCGCTGCCACTCCAGGCCGTCGACGTGGGTGGCCACCGGCACCCGGGCCGCGCGCAGCGCGGGCAGGAAGGGCGCGTTGGCCGAGTTGAAGACGACGGCGACGTCCGGGTGGGGCCGTGCCAGCAGGTGGGCCACGGAGGCGCCGGTGTGGGACAGGGTCTCCAGGCTGCGCCGCCTCATGGCGGGCAGCTCGACGACGCGCATCCCCTCGTGCCTCGTGGGCAGGCGGTGGGTCCGGTCCGGGTTGCGCGAGTACACGAGGACGCGGTGGCCGCGTGCCGCCAGGCGGCGGCCGACCTCCTCGATGGCGGTCTCGAAACCTCCGTAGCGTGCGGGTACCCCACGGGTCCCGATCATGGAGATCCTCAGGCTGTCAGGGTTCAGGGCTGTCATGGAGTTCTGTGCGTTCCTTCGTGAGGAAAGTCGTCGGACGGGGCGGTGCTGTCGGTGCTGTTGGTGCTGTCGGTGGCTGTCGGTCGTGATCACTGTCGTCGTGGCTGTGTCGCCTCTCGAGGTGAGCCGGGGCCGGGTCGGCGGATCGGCCCGACCAGGCTACAGCCGTGCCAGGGGCGGGGCGACACGGGCGGTTGGGAGCGATGGCCGTCGGCCGGCTCGGTCCGGTGGGTGTTCCCTGGGGCCGGAACGTGCCTATCCTTCCCGTGTGACCCGATTCGTACGGACCTCGCTCATCATCGCCGTGTCAGCCTGCGTGCTCGCCGCCTCGGCCTGCTCCGACTCCTCTGAGACCTCGGCCACGCCGTCGCCGAGCGCACCGACCATCGGCACCCCGGACCCGACGACGGTGCCCACGAAGGTGACGACTCCCGCCCCCGTCGACGCCGAGGCCCAGGCCCAGGCGACCCAGCAGGTCGAGCAGGGCGACATCGCCGCCGACCAGGTCGAGCCGGTCGGCTTCGGCGAGGCCGTGGCCCTCGACGACGGCCTCGCCGTCTCGGCGGGCGCCCCCACGGCCGCCGAGCTGAGCGCGGGCGCCGGTGAGATGGGCGGGCCCGGTGTCATCGTGCCCGTCACCGTCGCCAACCCCACGGACGAGGAGCTCCCTCTGACCGGGCTGGTCGCCACCGTCACCTACGGACCCGACCAGGTCCCCGCCTCCGAGGTCACGACCGCCTCGGACCCGGCCCCCGCGACCCTGCCGGCCGGCGAGGCCATCGTCATCGAGATGGCCTTCCTCGTGCCCGCCGAGGGGCTCGGCGCGATCACCGTCGTCGTCGACCCCGGGGCCGGGTCGAGGGCGGCCGTCTTCACCGGATCGGCCGCCTGAGGGCTTCCCGGTCGGAGCCTGTCAGGTGCAGGCGACGGTACGGGTGGTGCGCTTGGTGCCTCGTGGTACCTGAGGTACCGCTGTGGCAGCGCGCGCATTGTCACAGGCATTCCAGTTCACACGTGGCGGCCAAGGCGCGCTAGTGTGGCTCGCAACCCGCTTTTCCTGGCGTTGACCCTCCCGGCATCGCCGAGGCGACGGGCCATTTCCCGCCAGTCGGCCGGGACCCGTTCCCGACCTATGAACTTTCTCGTCTCCGGAGCCGCCTCGTGCCGCGTCTCAAGCGCCGTCTGCGTCCTGTCCTTGTCCTGAGCATCGCTTTGAGCACTGCCCTTGCCGTCGGTGGTGGCCTTCTCCCAGCCGCCCCAGCCCACGCCGACTCGGCTCCCGAGCCCCAGACCGTGTCCGCCGACGCCCTGCCGACCGTCCAGGTCAACGGCGTCGTGTGGGACCAGGAGGTCGTGGGGAACACCGTCTACGTCGCGGGGTCCTTCACGAGCGCCCGCCCCGCCGGCGCGTCCAAGGGCGTCAGCGAGACCCCCCGTGCCAACCTCCTGGCCTACGACATCCGGACCGGGGAGATGCTCGACTGGGCGCCCAGGACCAACGGCGCGGTCAACACGATCACCGCCTCGGCGGACGGCTCGGTCATCTACCTCGGAGGAGAGTTCACCGCGCTCAACGACGAGACGACCTGGCGGGTCGGGTCGGTGGCCGCCGACACCGGTGCGAGGATCCCGGTGGGAGCCTCCGCCAACGCCACCGTCAGGGCCCTCGAGCTGGGGCCCGACGGGACCACCCTCTACATCGGGGGCACCTTCACCCAGATCAACTCCTCGGCCCGCCAGCGCGTGGCCGCCATCGACCTGACCACCCAGACCCTGACCTCCTTCACCGCCCCGGTGGACAACTACTTCGTGCGCACCATCGCCGCGGCGGTCGACGGCAGCGCCGTGGCCATCGGAGGCGCCTTCACCTCCGTGGGCTCGCAGTCCAACCCCGGCTACGGGATGGCGATCCTCGAGCCCGACGGCCAGCTGCGGCGCAACAACCTCACCTCGGTGGTGCGCAACGCCACGAGCTACGCCTCGATCATGTCCCTCGAGGCGGACTCCCAGGGCCTGTACGGCACCGGGTACTCCCAGTCCCGCACCTACGGGAGCATCGAGGGGCTCTTCCGGGCCAACTGGGTCTCCGGCGACCTGGACTACCTGGCGGACTGCCACGGCGACTCCTTCGACGTCCACCCCACCGCGGAGGTCGTCTACGTCGCGAGCCACACCCACGACTGCTCGAACATCGGCGGGATGCCTGACTCCAAGCAGTACTACAACGCCGTGGCCTTCACGAACGCGGCCACGGGCACGGTCAAGACGAACACCGTCTCGGGGTACACCAACCACGCCGGGCAGCCGGCCACGACCAACCTCAACTTCTACCCTGTCTTCACCAACGGCACCTACACGGGCACGAACCAGGCGACGTGGACCGTCGAGGGCAATGACGAGTACGTCGTCTACGGCGGGGAGTTCCTCACCGTCAACGGCACCGCCCAGCAGGGCCTGGTCCGCTTCGCCCGCCGGGACGTGGCCCCCAACGCCGAGGGACCCATGGACAAGGGCGGCGCCTACGCGGTGAGCGCGCAGTCCCCCAGCCCCGGGGTGGTGACCCTGTCCTTCAAGGCCAACTGGGACCGCGACGACAGGACGCTCACCTACAAGGTCTACCGCGACGACGACACCTCCACCCCCGTGTCCACCCAGACGGTCTCGGCGGGCTTCTGGGCGCTGCCGCAGCTGAGCGCCACCGACACGGTCGAGCCGGGCACGACCCACCGCTACCGGGTCGTCGTCGAGGACCCGTGGGGCGCCTCGACCCGTTCGGACTGGGTGACCGTGACCGCGGCCGCCCGGGACGACGGCGCGGAGCTGGGCGCCTACGGCCTGCGCGTCATCCAGGACGGGGCCACGAACTACTGGCCCCTCGACGAGAAGTCGGGCCAGTCGGGGGCCGACCTCATCGGCGGCGCCACCATGACGGTGAGCGGCAAGGCCTACACCCGTGGCCAGGCAGCGGCGATCGGCTCGGGCAAGGCCATCGCCTTCTCGCCCTCGCGCCGCTCGGTCAGCTTCGCGACGACGACCTCGGCGAGCACCGCACCGGGCGTCTTCTCGGTCGAGGCGTGGTTCCAGACGACCACGACCTCCGGCGGGGTCATCGCCAACTTCGGCTCCTCGACGACAGGCTCCTCGACGAGCAAGGACCGCATGGTCTACATGCGCAACGACGGCACCCTGGGCTTCATGCTCTACCCCGGGGCTGTGACGACCATCGCCAGCCCCCGGTCGTACAACGACGGGTCCTGGCACCACGTCGTGGCCACGATGAGCCCGACCGAGGGCTCGGCCCTCTACGTCGACGGCGAGCTCGTGGGCTCCGACGCCACGATGACCCGGGGACAGGCCTTCGACGGCTTCTGGCGCGTCGGCGGGGACTCGGTGGCGGGTGTCGCAGTGGCCCCCTCCTCCGGCTACTTCACCGGCTCGATCGACGAGGTCGCCGTCTACGGCACCGCCCTGGGGCTGGACGCGGTGCGCGCCCACTACGCCCTGGGCACCGGTCAGGAGCCAGAGGACCCGGCCCAGCCGGATGCGGGCGACCAGGACCAGTCCATCCTGCTGGCCGACGACTTCTCCCGGACCACCTCGCGCGGCTGGGGCAGCGCGGACACCGGAGGGTCCTGGACGGCCGCGTGGGGCAACTCCCTCTTCTCGACCGCCGACTCCCAGGGCCGGATCGCGATGAAGGGCGCCAAGTCCTCCTCGTCGATCAGCTCCCAGGTCCTGGCCTCGACCTCCACCGAGGCGGTCATCGACATGTCCTTCGACGCGGTGCCCACGGGCAACGGGGCCTACGTGTCCTACCAGGCGCGCAAGACGGCCGCAGGGACCTACCAGGCGGGCATCCGCCTGGCCTCCAACGGGGCCCTGACCCTGACGGTGTCCAAGGTCGTGGACGGCAAGGAGACGACCCTGGGGACCGCGCGCCTCGATGGCACCTACCGCGCCGGTGACCCGCTCCACCTGCGGATCGTCGTCGACGGTGAGGAGACGACCACGCTGCGGGCACGTGCCTGGACCGGAGACGCCGAGCCCGAGGCCTGGCAGATCGACACCGTCGACTCCGAGGGCACGCTCAGCTCCCCGGGATCGGTGGGCTTCACGACCTACATGTCGGCCTCGGCCGGCAAGGACGAGACGGTCAACGTCTCGGTCGACAAGGTGACCGTCAAGCGCCTCGGCTGAGCCCCAGCGGGCCCCAGCGGGCCCCAGCAGGTCCCGGCGACGACGGGGCGGGCCGTACCCACGGTACGGCCCGCCCCGTCGTCGTCTAGCGAGGCAGGGGCACATCGGGCCCGGGCAGCGTCCCGCGTCGCACCTGGCGGGCCAGGCGCAGCCCGTCACGGGTCGCGGCGACCGCCGTGCGCACCGGCGCAAAGGACCCGAGGAGCTGGCGCCTGCCCCCACGCAGGACGACCTCGCGGGCGGCGCCCACCGAGGAGGCGACCCACCTGCGCTGCTCGGCGGGCTCGAGCCACAGGGCCGCGAGCAGCAGCCGGTTGCGGATGTTGTAGTAGTAGTAGGTGAGGGACTTCGCCCGGGCGCCGGCCTCGTTGTGCGTGCCCCCCTCGTCGTGCACGGCGCAGGCCTGGGACAGGGGCACGAGCCGCCCCCCGGCGCGCAGCACCCTCCAGGAGAAGTCGACGTCCTCCCAGTACAGGAAGTACCGGGCGTCGAAGCCCCCGGCGGCCTCGAACAGGCTGGTCGACAGCGCCAGGCAGGCGCCGGACAACCACGGACGCGTGCCCCCCGGGGGGGCGGGACGGCTCGACCTGGGTGAGCGCATCGAGCCGTCTGCCAGGCACACGACGGCGCGGTCGGCCACGACCGTGCCCCGCGAGCTGCGCAGCACCGGCGCGACAAGGGCCGTCGGCTCCGCGGCCGCCCGGGCCACGAGGCGCGCGAGGTCGGCGCGGGCGATGACGGCGTCGGGGTTGAGCAGGACGAGCAGGTCCCGGCCCCGGGCACGTGCGCGCGCGACGCCCAGGTTCATGCCGCCGCCGAAGCCGGTGTTCGTCCCGGGCTGCTCGAGCACCCACCCCTGACGGCGGCACAGCTCGGCCGTCGGGGCGGTGCTCGCGGGCTCGGGGTCGTTCTCGACGACGACGACGAGGGCCTCGGGGACGGCCCGGGCCACCTCGGTGAGGTTGCGGTCCAGGAGCTCGGCGGAGCCGTAGCTGACGACGACGACGGCGGTCCGGCCCAGGAGCGCCTCGCCGTCCCCGGCGGTGCTCGCCCAGGCGTCGGGGCGCGCGTCATCGCGGCCGGGGGGAGCAGGTGCTGGCGCGGGGTCAGGGGCCATGGTCGGAGCCTTCCGAGAGGTGGTCAGGGCGCGGTGGAGCACAGGAAGAAGGTGCCCGAGGGATAGTACCGTCGAGGCCGTGGCCCGGTCGGGCCGCAGGAAAGGAGTCCCTGTGGAACACGCGCTCAACGGGACCGGGGCCCTACCCCGGTTGACTGTGGCAGTGCTCACTTTTCGTCGCAACGCCTACCTGGCCGAGCTGCTTCCCGCGCTCATCGAGCAGGCCCGCTCCTGCCGCGGCGTGCAACGGGCCCGGGTGCTCGTCGTCGACAACGACCCCGACGCCGGGGCCGCGGGCACCGTCGAGGCGGCCCGTCCCGCGCAGGCCCCCGACACCCTCCTCGGTGTTCACGAGCCCGAGCCGGGCATCGTCGCCGGACGCAACCGTGCCCTCGAGGAGTGCGCCGAGGAGGACCTGCTCGTGTTCATCGACGACGACGAGATACCCGGCGACGGGTGGCTCGACGCCCTTGTCGAGGCCTGGGGGGCGGGGGGCTGCGCGGCGGTGACCGGCCCGACCCCGCCGAGCTTCGAGACGGACCCTGACCCCTGGGTGAGCGCCTCGGGCGCCTTCGACTCCTGGCAGGCCCAGGACGGCGCGGTGGTGTGGAGCGCCGACACCGGCAACCTGCTCCTCGACCTGGCGGTCGTGCGTCGTCTGCGCCTGCGCTTCGACCCCCGCTACGGGCTGACCGGCGGCGAGGACTCGCTGTTCACCCGCCAGCTCACCCGTGCCGGGGGCGTCATCCGGTTCGCCTGCGGGGCGGTGGTGACCAAGCGGGTTCCCCCGGGCAGGGCCAACCGCCGGTGGGTGCTCGAGCGCGCCTACCGATCGGGCTCGTCCTGGGCGCGGGTGCGCATCGACACGGCCTGCGGACGCCGCCTGCCCCTGCGCCTGGCCTACGCCGCCAAGGGCGCGGCCAAGGCGGGTGTCGACGGCCTGCGTGCCGTGGTCGCCACGGCACGGGGCGACGTCGGTGCCCGAGCCCTCCACGAGGTCTCCAGCCGCGGAGGAATGGGCATGGTCGTGGGGGCCTTCGACGTGCGTGTGCGCGAGTACGGGCGCGCGGGCTCCAGGAGCCGGCGATGACCGCGGTGCGTGGGCTGACCGTCGCGATCCCGACCTACAAGCGCCCCGAGGCCCTCGCGCGGGCGCTCGCGGGCGTCGGGAGGGAGGTCAGCGCCCTGCCCGCGCCCCTGAAGGAGGTCACCGAGGTCCTCGTCATCGACAACGACCCGCGGTGCTCGGCCGGCGCCGTCGTGCGAGAGGCCGGGGCCGGGGACCTGAGCGGCGTCCGTCTTCGCCCGGTGCACGAGCCCGCCCCCGGGGTGGCGGCGGTGCGCAACCGGGCCCTGGCGGAGGCCGGCCCCGACGGGCTGCTCGTGTTCATCGACGACGACGAGGAGCCCGAGGCCGGCTGGCTGGGACTGCTGCTCCAGACCCGGGAGCGCTTCGGCGCACAGGCCGTGGCCGGGCTCGTCGTCCCCGACTACGAGGCCGAGCCGGACGCCTGGGTGCGGGCGGGCGGGTTCTTCGACCGGCAGACCTGGCCCACCGGGACACGGCGAGACGTGGCCGCGACGAACAACCTCCTGCTCGACCTGGCCTTCGTGCGCGCGCAGGGCCTGGGCTTCGACGAGGCCTTCGGCGCCACCGGGGGAGAGGACACGCTGTTTACCCGACGTCTCGTCGCGGCGGGGGGCGTGATCGTGTGGTGCGCCGAGGCCAGGGTCCGGGACCACGTGCCCGTCGAGCGCCTGGACCACGGGTGGATCCTGCGGCGCCAGCGCTCCCACGCGGCCACCGCCGTGCGTGTCGACCTCGCCCTGGCCGGTGCCGGCCACCACCTGGGACGGCGGGCGCGGGCCCTGGGCGGCGGCGCGGCGCGGGTGGCGCTCGGACTGGCCCGCCAGGGAGCGGGGCTCGTGTCAGGGTCGATGACCCACCGCGCTCGCGGGGCGCGGCTGGTCGCCCGAGGCAGGGGCATGGCCGCGGCGGCCGTCGGCCAGGGCGTGCACGACGAGTACGGGAGATAGGGCGCCCCGGGGCCCGCTCCGGCCCGCCTCAGCCGCCGCCGGGCAGCGGCCGAGCGGACCGCCGCACCGGGGAGGGGGTCGTCGGCGCGGCCCGCGGCTCGTCCTCGAGGGCGGTCGCCATGACGATGGCGAGGAAGGGGGGCAGGATGGTCAGCGGGCCGACGAGGACGTTCATGATCGTCACGAGCACCGCGATGAGCAGCCAGGCGCGGGTGCGCAGGGTGCCCAGGTCGGTCCGCAGCGCGCGCAGCGCCATGAGGACGCCGAGCACCATGAGCGCCGCGCCGGGCACGGACAGCGCGATCCAGGCGTCGACGAGGCCGGAGTGCAGCTCGAAGCCGTTGCCGAACATGTACTGCTGGACGTAGCCGTTGTCCGGGTTGTAGCCGAGCTCCTTCATCCCGTTCATCGCGACCCGCACGTCCTCGTAGCGGGGCATGACCCCCGCGCCGTAGCCCCAGGGCCGGTGGGTGAGCAGCGCCCAGGAGGCCCCGAGCTCGGGTCGGGCGGCCAGGAAGGGGTTGGTCGTGCCGGCGGCCTGGGCGGCGGTGCGGGCCTGGGCGTCCTGGCCCAGGTAGCCCGACAGGGAGGCTGCGACGACGGCCGTGACCGCGGCCAGGGTCATCCCCGCCACGAGGAGCGACTGGTTGAGGCGCAGGCGCGCCGGTGACCAGTGGCGCACCGGCAGGGTCGCGGCGACCGCCTGCCAGACGAGCAGGGCCATGATGAGGAGCATGAAACCGGAGGTGGCCCGCGAGTCGGCCAGGAGGAAGGACACCGCCAGCACCCCGGCGATCGTCGCCTGGACGGGGCGTCCCAGGCCCTGGGTCAGGGCCGTGAGCGTGACGGCCACCGCCACCCCGAGGCCGAACTTCCAGGGGTTGGGGGAGGTCTGGAGGAGGGAGAGGTTGTCGATGACCATGCCCACGCCGAAGGCGGCCACCGCCCCGCGCAGGGACAGGCGCCGGCTCGCCCACACCAGTGTCGCCACGACGGCCGGCAGCCCGGCGGCGAGCAGCAGCACCGAGCGCCGTGCCGAGACGAGCACCGTGAACTCCCCGACGGCCGCCAGGGACAGCACCCACCCCGCCACGACGGCCAGGGCGGCGACGACCAGCAGCCAGGTGAAGCCTCGCGAGCGGCGCACCGCCGTCCAGGTCACCGGCAGGAGGACGAGGGCGGCGCAGTCGCCCACGACGATCCCCCCGGCGACCTCGGTGCGCATCGCCACCAGCGCAGCCATGATCGCCGCGGCGACAGCCTCCCAGGACAGGCCGGTGGGCGAGGGCCGGGCACCCTGAGCGGCCGGGGCCGCTGCGGTCATGCGCGGGACCGGCCGGAGCCGCGTCCCGTGCGGGCCACGTGGCGGACCTGTGCCCGGCCGGAGGGGGGCAGGGCCACACGAGTGCCCCGGGAGCCGCTCGAGCCCCGGTGCAGGAGGAGCGCCACGCAGGCGCCGACGGTCGCGCCCAGGGTCGCGCCGATGAGCGCGTAACGGGACTTCGAGGGACCTGACGGGGCCCCGGGCAGGGAGGCGCCGTCGACATCGGTCAGGGTCAGGGCGACCTCCTCCTCCTGGCCCTTGACGGACATCTCCGAGACGACGCCGCGCAGGGCCTCGATCTCGGCCTTGGCGATCGTCTGGGCGTCCTCAGGGCTCGAGGCGCGGGCCGTGACCTCGACGATAAGGCTGTTGGTCGCGTTGGACAGCTCGACCGAGCCGCGGATCTGCGAGGGCTTCATCCCCGTGGACTGGGCGACCTCGGCGATGACGGTCTCGGAGGTTCCCACCTCGATGAGCGTGGGCATGATCGCCGAGATGACCGTGGTCGAGGAGGTGACCGACTGCGTGCCGTCGCCCGGGTCGGCGGCGACGAGAGCGCTCGCCCTCGAGGTGTAGACGGGCGTGGCGGCGGCCGCCAGGACCAGCCCGGCGACCAGCCCCAGCACGGCGTGCACGAGCACGAGCGGAATGTGTCTGCGCAGCGCGTCGAGGATGTCGTCGGGCTCCATGGCCTGCTCCTTGTCGTCCTGCGGGGCGCGTGCCCCGGCAGCTGTCGTCATGGGTGGTGCGCCCCGGGTCAGGACACTGAGAAACCGGTCTGTGCAGGCGTGACGAGGGGGACGGAGCCCACGAGGCCGAAGCCGGGCAGAAGCACCTCGACGTCCTCGGAGCCGTCGAGGGCCTCGAAGACGGCGAAGGCCTCCGTGAGCCCCTCCTCGGCCTTCGTCGACACGACCGTCGGGTGCTCGGACAGGGCCTGGAGCGCAACCCCTCGGGACAAGGACAGGAGCCGCAGGCCGGAGGGGACGAGGGAGCCGCCCTCCGTGGTGAAGGCCCCGGTGGACGTGAGCAGCTCGGTCCCCGCGCCGCGGGCGGCGACGCGCACCACCGTGTGACCGTCGACGACGGAGACCGGGCCGACGAGCACCTGGGGCTCGACCGGGGAGGCGGTGGCCGCCGCGGTGACCGCCTGGGCCTCGAGGCGGCTCGAGACGTTGCTCGTCACGACGGCGGCGGTCGCGACACCCAGGCCGCCCACCGCGACGGTGATGAGGCGTCGTCTGCTCAGCATGGTTACCTCCTGCACGACCGGGCACGCGGTGCGACGCGCCTCCGGCTGATCGGGTCGATGGCTGTGGTCGGTGCTGCGGCGGGACGGCGGCTCATGAGGCTCTCACCCCGTCGACCTTGGCGCACATGGCGCCCACGGCCCCGCGGGACAGGCAGGTGTCGAGGGCCTCCTGGCTCGGGCAGATGTGCCCCAGGACGGGTTTGCCGTAGCCCAGCGCGGTGGCCCACACCTGCTCAGGCGCGTCCCAGGGCACGCCGATCATGTCCCAGTGAGAGGCCCAGGTGGCCGCGCGCCCGTCCTGGATCTCGGGGGCGTAGAGGTAGCCCCAGGTGCGGAAGCCGGCGGCGCGCCAGATGTCCGCCAGCCACGTGGCGTCCCCGTAGAACTTCATGACGGTGCGCGCCGGGTCCAGCCACGGCAGGTAGGTCGTGTGGGAGGCGGCGGCGTACTTGGGGTCCACGAACAGGACGTGGTTCTGGCCGTAGGCGGTCACGAGGTCGTCCAGCCTGATGAAGGGCTCGCCCTCTGTCGTGTGCCGACGCACCTGCTCCCACGTCATCTCGGAGACGGGTGTGGCCGGGGCCGAGGGGTCGACGCCCTGGAGGTCGCGGTTGTGCACCCCCACCGGCACGCCGTCAGAGGTGAGGGAGAAGCTGAACTCGAGAGCCTCGACGCCGCGGGTGGCGCACTCGGTGTAGGCCCTCAGGCTCATCTCGGGCCAGTCGGCGGAGCCGCCTCGGTGGGCCACCATCCAGCCCTTCGTCTGCGACATGAGGCTGGAGACGTCGACCTTGACCGGCGGGGTCACGGTGACCTGAGCGCCGGCGGTCACCGCGCCACCCGCTCCGATGACCTTGAGCCCGATCACCTGGTCCCCCTGCCCGCTCGTGGGGGCGGTGGAGGCGGCGGGTGCGGCGGCGGTGGCAGCGGTCCCGGCGGCAGCGGTCAGCCCGATCGTGAGCCACGCCGTCGTGGCCAGCTGGGTCCCCTGGGTCAGGGTCGAACCTCCCTGGGTCAGGACGGCCCGCAGCGTCGACCATGACGCCGTCGTCGAGGCCTGCCCGGCGTGGATGACCTGGTCGGTGCCGACGACGAACTCGTTGAGCGGGGCGAAGGCGGTGCCGTGCTGCTGTGCGACGACGATCCCGGCCGGGGGCGTGGTCGGGGCGGTGGCGGTCCAGCCCGCGGTCGAGGGCTTGGAGCCTTGGGCCACCCCGCTCACGGCCAGGAGCAGACCCCGCTGCCGCGAGAGGTTGCCCGCGTTACCGCCCCACCACGTGCTCAGGGAGACGGTCTGGGCCTTGGAGGCCCAGGTCCATGCCACGAGCCCTGAGCGGGACCGGCTGGCGGAGCCGTCGGAGTAGACGTGAGACCAGCCGGAGGGCAGGCCTCCCTTGCCGACGTGGCCGAACTGGGAGCAGGTGATGAGCAGGACGAGGTCCCCGGCCTGGGCCGAGACCTGGAGCGCGCCCCCAGAACCGGCGCGGGCCTCCGCGTAGGCGGCTTGCCTCACAGTGATCATGGCAGGTGTCTCCTTTCAGGGTGCCACAGGTTGTTCCGGCCTCAACTGGCCCAGAGGTGACCAGTCCACGAGTCTTTGGCAATCCGGTTCCCAGGTCAACGGAGAGCCTCCTCACGCAAAGCGGGTTCCGGCTCGATGGCGCGCAGGCCGTTCCATGCGAGATTGGCCATGTGGGCGGCGACCTCCTCCTTGCTCATCGTGCGGTTCTCCAACCACCACTGGGCGGGCATGGCCACGATTCCGACAAGCATCTGCGCGTACAGGGGGGCGGTGTGCGGGTCGAGGTCGTGGGCGGCGAACTGTGAGGCCAGGAGCCCGGAGACCTCGATCGCGACGTCGGACAGGAGCGTGGAGTAGGTCCCGGCCGCGCGGTCGGAGCCCGAGGACAGGATCCGGAACCCGTCGGGGGAGTCCTCGATGTACGTGAGCAGCGCGAGGGCGGCACGCTGCACGATCACCGACGACGAGGAGGACGAGCCCAGCGCTCCGGTGATGGTCGAGGCGATCGTGGTCAGCTCTCGGTCGACGATGACCGCGTACAGCCCCTCCTTGCCTCCGAAGTGCTCGTAGACGACCGGTTTGGACACCTGCGCCCGGGCGGCGATCTCCTCGATACTCGTCGCGTCGAAGCCCTTGAGGGCGAACAGGCCCCGGGCGACGTCGATGAGCTGCTCTCGACGTTCGCCCGCACTCATGCGGGTGCGTTTGCCCGCCTTGGCCGACATGACTGCCATCATCCCTTCTCTTCCTGACATTATGCAGGGAGTCCGCGCGGGCGCCGCGGCTCAGCCCCGGCACCCCGCCGCTCGTGAGACACTGGGCGGGCGCCGCCACGGGTCCCGGGGCGGCGGTCCGCCCTGGTGTAGTGGCAGCACGCAGGCCTTTGGAGCCTTGAGGCCCGGGTTCGAACCCTGGGGGCGGAGCGTCGGGGTGCGCCCGTCCTCGGTCTCGGTAAGATGAGCCCGTCCCGAACGCCCGGCAGCCAGGGCGCGAGAGAACCAGCGAGAAGAGGACCCGTGGCCCCTACCTCCCCCGCCGCCGTCATCGTCATGGCCGCAGGCAAGGGCACCCGAATGCGCTCGGCGACGCCCAAGGTCCTGCACGAGATCGGGGGCCGCAGCCTCCTGTGCCACGCCGTGGCCGCCGCGCAGGGGCTCGACCCGGAGCACCTCGTCGTCGTCGTGCGCCACGAGCGCGAGGCCGTCGTGGCCCACCTGGCTGCCCAGGCCCCCCGGGCAGTGGCGGTCGACCAGGACGAGGTCCCCGGGACCGGGCGTGCCGTGGCCTGCGCCCTGGCGGCCCTGCCCGAGGACCTGTCGGGCCCTGTCGTCGTCACCTCCGGGGACGTGCCGCTGCTCGACACCGCGACCCTCGAGGCGCTCGTCGCCCAGCACGTCGGGCGCGGTGACGCCGTGACGCTGCTGACCACCAGCCTGGCCGACCCCACCGGCTACGGCCGGGTCCTGCGGGAGCCCGACGGCACGGTGCGGGCAGTGGTCGAGCAGCGCGACGCCTCCCCCGAGCAGCAGGCGATCACCGAGGTCAACGCCGGTGTCTACGCCTTCGACGCCGCCCACCTGCGTCGGGCGCTGGAGACCCTGGGGCGAGACAACGACCAGGGCGAGGTCTACCTCACCGACGTCGTCGAGCGCGCTCACGGTGCGGGCCTGCCCACGAGCGCCCTGGTCGTGACCGACCACTGGCTCGTCGAGGGGTGCAACGACCGCGCGCAGCTCGCCTCCTTGGGGGCCGAGCTCAACCGCCGGACCCTGGCGGCGTGGATGGAGCTCGGGGTCGGCGTGGTCGACCCGTCCTCGACCTGGGTGGACGTCACGGTCGAGCTCGCCCAGGACGTCCTCCTCGAGCAGGGGGCCATCCTGCGCGGGCGCACGCGCATCGGCCAGGGCGCTCGCGTGGGCGCCTACGCCATCCTGACCGACGTCGACATCCCGGCAGGCGCCGTCGTGGCGCCCTTCGACCGGCTCGACGGCGACGTCCCGGGCACGGGGCGCTGACGCGGGTGACGGCTCCAGCCACCCGCACCGATGACAGCCGCACCTGCGGCGGGAGGGGAACCACGTCATGACCGGCATCATCAGCAGGGGCGAGAAGCGCCTGGTCATCGTCTCGGGGCGAGCGCACCCGCGACTGGCACAGGACGTCGCCTCCGAGCTGGGCACCGAGGTCCTGTCCTCGACCGCCTACGACTTCTCCAACGGGGAGACCTACGTCCGTTTCAACGAGTCGGTGCGCGGCTGCGACGTCTTCGTCATGCAGTCCCACGGGGACAGGGTCAACGACTGGCTCATGGAGCAGCTCATCATGGTCGACGCCCTCAAACGGGCCTCGGCCAAGCGCATCACCGCGGTCGCCCCCTTCTTCCCCTACGCCCGTCAGGACAAGAAGCACCTGGGGCGCGAGCCGATCAGCGCCCGGCTCGTCGCCGACATGTACAAGACCGCGGGCGCCAACAGGCTCATGAGCGTGGACCTGCACACCTCCCAGGAGCAGGGCTTCTTCGACGGCCCGTGGGACCACCTGTGGGCCCAGCCGGTGCTTGTCGACTACATCCGCGGGCGGGTGGACGTCGGCAGCACGACGGTCGTGTCCCCCGACGCCGGACGCATCCGTGTGGCCGAGCGCTGGGCCAACGCCCTGGGAGGCACCCCCCTGGCCTTCGTCCACAAGACCCGCGACGTGACCCGCCCCAACGAGTCGGTGGCCAACCGCGTCGTCGGGGACGTCGAGGGCCGCTCCTGCGTCCTGGTCGACGACATGATCGACACCGGCGGCACGATCGCCAAGGCCGTCGCGGTCCTCCTGGGCTCCGGGGCCAAGGACGTCATCGTCGCGGCCACCCACGGCGTTCTCTCGGGTCCCGCCGTCGACAGGCTGTCGTCCTGCGGGGCGCGAGAGGTGGTGGTCACCGACACGCTGCCCATCCCCGAGGCCAAGCGCTTCAAGCAGCTGACGATCCTGCCCATCGCCCCGCTCCTGGCCCGGGCCATCACCGCGGTCTTCGACGACGGGTCAGTCACCTCCTTGTTCGAGGCCCAGGAGGTCTGAGCACCCCTGGGAGGTGCCTCCGCGCGGCGTCCCCGACGTCCCTCTGACCTCCCCTGAGGCTCCCCGGGAGCCTCAGGGCGCCTGCCCGAGGCTCTGGGCACGCCCGGGCTCGCCTGCGCGGCCCCCGGCTCGTATCCGTCCTCGGAGCCGACCCCGTCCACCTGGGCTCGCCTGCGCGCGGCCCCCGGCGGGCCGCGTCGGCCACGGCACCCCATCTCCACGGCAGCGGGGCCCCACCTCCGGGTGGGGCCCCGCTGCCGTGTCCGCCGTCCCCTCCGGCCCGCTTCGCCAGGCGCTCGCCACGTCCTGCGTTCTCTCCGGGCTCCCGTGACCGCCACCTCATCAAAGGACCTGAGCCGTCACAGTTGCGTCACGAATATGAGGAGAATCCGCGGATTCTCAAGAAACCGGGTTTTCAGTGCTGAGAACTCGCTTGCGATGAGATGTACGCTCGCCGTGTTGTTAGCGGACCCCCTGAACCGCAGTTCCCACGGAAGAGGACATCCCCCATGCAAACCCTTGCCCCCCGCAGGGACTCGTCGTCAGGGCGCTCGGCCCTGGCGATCGTGTGTCTCGGCCTTGTGGCTCTCGTGCTCGGCCTCGTCGTCCCGGTCCAGGTGCAGGCGGCCGTCAACTCCCGGATCACGGTCTCGAACCTGGTCCTGGTCAGGTCCGACATCGTCGGCGCCGTCTCGAGCGGATACCTCACCAACGACGACGTCGCCAGGCTCACCTTCGACTGGGACGCCTCCCAGGCCGACATCGCCTCGGGCGACTCCTTCTCGATCAACCTGGGCACGTACTTCAACAACCTGGAGTACCCCAAGACGACCGAGATGAGCGTGTCCTACAACGGCCAGGAGGTGGGGATCGGCACCTGCGAGCTCACCCAGAAGGAGCTGACCTGCACCTTCAACGACAAGGTCGATGAGCTCAAGCGCGCGGGCTTCGGCGGCTTCAGCGGCACCGGGAGCGCCCTGCTCAAGGTGACCGGCACGACCACGAGCGAGACGGTCGACTTCTCGGTCAACGCCTCTCAGACCGTGTCCGTGGACCTGCCCGGCGAGGGCGGTATCCGCGCCAAGGGAGCCGCCACCTACTCTCCGGGGCGCTTCTCCAAGGTCGCTGCGCTCATCAACTCCCAGTCGACCGGCACGGTCTGGGAGATCAACTACGGCTC
Organism: Actinomyces howellii; assembly: GCF_900637165.1. GTDB lineage: Bacteria > Actinomycetota > Actinomycetes > Actinomycetales > Actinomycetaceae > Actinomyces > Actinomyces howellii. The sequence continues at coordinate 2,559,748 of NZ_LR134350.1, forward strand.
GGCCTACCTGCAGGGCCTGCTCAAGGACTCCGACCAGGCGCTGGTCCTGGACGGCTCGACGCGACAGACCATCACCTTCACCGACACCCTCGGCGCGGGCCAGGCCTTCAGCACCGACCTGTCGAGGTGGATGTTCATGGTGCGCAACTCCGCGGCCGAGCCGGACCTCACGGGTGTCCCGGTCGTCGACGCCGCGGGCAAGGACCTCAACGCCACCTACGGCGACTTCGACATGTCGGTGTCGATCGACGGGCAGGTCGCGACGATCACGGTGACCGGCCCCTTCGCCCAGGACACGAACTACAAGGTCTACTACCCGGTCACCTTCACCTCGGAGACCGGCAAGGCCCTCGTGGGCGTCAAGTACGCGAACAGCGCCACTGTCGCCGGCTCCGACTCGGTGGCCACCGCCACCCGCAGCTACATCAGCTCGGTGTCGATCACCGTCAAGATGGCTGCCGGGTACGGAGGCTTCGGGGTGACCAAGTACCTCGAGGGCTCCGGCCTGGCCGAGGTCGCCGCCGGCACGACCTTCGACGTCAAGGTCGACTACACCCTGCCTGCGGCGGCGAGCGTCTACGCCGCCGAGGGCTGGACGGCCCCGGGCACGCTCAACGCGGACGGGACCACGGGCTCGACGACGATGAAGGTCGTCATCGGCGAGTCCAACACCTACCCGGGCACCTTCCCCAAGGGCACGGTCGTCACGCTGAGCGAGGACACCTCGACGGCCTCGACCTCGGGCCCCTACTCCTGGGGAGAGCCCGTCTTCTCCGTGGGCAACAAGGCGACCTCGACCTTCACCGTGGGTGACCAGACCTCGACGGCGGTGTCGCTGACGAACACGGCCACCGCCCTGGGTACCTTCGAGGTGGTCAAGACCGTCTCGGGCGCTGAGGGCGCGGCTGCCAAGGACTACTCCTTCTCCTACACGTGCACCGACGGCCAGTCGGGCACCGTGTCGGCCAAGGGTGACGGCGTGGCGGTGCCTGCCGGTGCGTCCTTCGCCCTGGGCACCGAGTGCACGCTCACCGAGGACGAGGCCTCGGCGGCCATCGAGGGCTACACGCTGAGCGCCCCGGCCGCGCAGACCGTGACCATCTCCTCGGCCACCACCCCGGTGACCGCCACCTTCACCAACTCCTACGCCAAGGACGAGGGCGCCTTCTCGGTGGCCAAGTCGGTCGAGGGCGGCGAGAGCTCCTTCGCGGCGGGCACCTACGCCTTCACCTACACCTGCACCGACGGGTCCTCCGGCACCCTGAGCGTCCCGGGCGACGGCACGGTCGTCACCTCACCGGGCATCACCGCCGGCGCGACCTGCACGGTCTCCGAGGACGCCGCCTCGGCGGCCAAGGACGGCTACTCGGTGGCCTCGACCCTGTCGGCGGACACGGTCACCATCGTCAAGGGCCAGACCTCAGCGGTCACGGCGACGAACACCTACACCCGTGACACCGGCACCTTCACGGTGGCCAAGGCCGTCACCGGCGACTACAACCCGTCCGAGGCCGACACCGTCACCGTGCGCTACGAGTGCAACGACCCCCAGGCCACGAGCGGCTCCCTCGAGCTGGGGATGAACGGCCAGCCCGTCGAGGGCCCGGTCGTGCCGACCGGCACGACCTGCACGGTCTCCGAGGACGCCGCCTCGGCCGCCCGCGCCGGCTTCGCGGTGGCGACGAGCTACTCGTCGACCGCGGTGACGGTCGTCAAGGACTCGACCCCGGCGGTCACGGTCACCAACAGCTACACGCTGCTCACCGGAGGCTTCACGGTGTCCAAGACGGTCGCCGGCGACGGCGCCGCCCTGGCCCCGGCGGAGTTCACCTTCGACTACACCTGCACGACCGCGGCCGCCGGCCCGGACGTCACGGGCACCCTGACGGTTGCCGCCGGGTCCTCGGCCTCCGTGACCGACCTGCCCGTGGGCTCGTGCACGGTCACCGAGAGGACCGCTGGCGTGGAGGGCGCCGAGCTGGAGACGACCATGAGCGTGGACGGCACCGCCGTCGACGGCGCCAGCGCCACCGTGGAGGTCACCGAGGGCTCGGGGATCGAGGTCGCGGCGGTCAACACCTACACCCTCGAGCGCGGCGGCTTCGAGATCGTCAAGACCGTCGCCGGCGACGACGCCCAGACCATCGCGCAGAGGTCCTTCACCGTCGACTACTCGTGCACGAGCGTCGAGGGCGAGCGCACCGGATCCGTCGAGGTTCCTGGCGACGGGACCGCTGCCGCCGGACCGGCCGACCTGCCGGTCGGGGCGACCTGCACGCTCAGCGAGCGCGCCACGTCCGCGGGTGTCGACCAGTACGACGTCGTCATCCCCGAGGCCCAGACGATCACCGTGGCCAACCCCTCGCAGGTCGTCACCGCCTCCTTCACCAACACCTACACCCGTCACACCGGCTCCTTCGCGGTGACGAAGTCGGTGTCGGGAGCCTCGGGCCAGGCGGTCCAGGACAAGGAGTTCTCCTTCACCTACACCTGCTCCGACTCGAGCACCGGTGAGCTGACGGTCAAGGCCGACGGCACCGCGGTGGCCGGACCGACGCTGCCCACGGGCACCGAGTGCACGATCACCGAGGACACCGCCTCGGCCGGGATCGACGGCCACACCCTCGTGGCCCCCGAGCCCCAGACGGTGACGATCACCGACAAGGGTGAGGTCGTGACCGCGTCCTTCACCAACACCTACACGCCCAACCCGACGCCCACGCCGTCGGCCACGCCCTCGGAGTCCCCGAGCGCCCAGGCCTCTGGGACGCCCACCTCTGAGCCGGGCTCGCCGGCCGCCTCCCTGGCCCGCACCGGCGCCTCGATCGCCGTGCCGGTGATCATCGTGGTGGCCTTGCTCGCCGGTGGCGTGATGCTCCTGCGTCGTCGCCGGGCCTGAGCCGGCGGCGGGCCTCCCACCTCAGAGGCGGCCCGCAGCCGCAGGCACGAGGGTGGCCCCCTGCTCCCAGACGGGAGCAGGGGGCCACCCTCGTGCTCGGCTCTCTTGCCCCGATCGAGGTGCAGGCCGCAGTCAGCTCGCAGGTCTCGGTCTCCAACCTGCAGCTCGTCAAGTCCAGCCGCAGCGGGGTCGACGCCCCCGGCCAGCGACTGACGGCCGAGTCGACGAGCTCAAGGCCGCTGGGTTCACCGGCTTCAAGGGCAAGAGCCAGGCGCTCCTCCTCATCACCCGGTCGACGACCGCCGAGGCGGTCGACATGACCGTCAACGGCTCGCAGACGGTCTCGGTGGACCTGCCCGGCACCGGTGGGATCTCGGGAGTGGTCCCCACGACCTACGTCCCGCTGCGCCTGAGCAAGATGTCCTCCGTCATCGGCCCGACCTCGTCGATGGTCTGGGAGGTCAACTTCGGGACCCCCTACATCACCCAGCAGCTCGCCGCGGCGGGCACCCCGATCACGGTCGACGGCTCGATACGCCAGACCATCACCTTCACCGACACCCTCGGTCCGGGCCAGGCCTTCAGCACCGACATGTCGAGGTGGGCGATCATGGTGCGCAACTCCGCCGCCGAGCCGAGCCTGACCGGCATCAGGGTGACGAACGCGGCGGGCACGGACCTCAACACGACCTCCGGCGACTTCGACATGTCGGTGTCGATCGACGGGCAGGTCGCGACGATCACGGTGACCGGCCCCTTCGCCGAGAACACGAACTACAAGATCACCTACCCGGTCACCTTCACCTCCCAGTCCGGAACCGCCTCGGTGGGCGTCCACTACGAGAACACGGCAGCCCTGGACGGCACGGCGGCCACTGCGTCCTTCGAGCGCAACTACGTGGAGTCCTTCAAGGTCACGGTGGACATGGCTGCCGGGTACGGAGGCTTTGAGGTCCTCAAGACCCTGACGGGCTCCGGCCTGGACTCCGTGCCGGCGGGCACGACCTTCGACGTCACGGTCGACTACACCCTGCCTGCGGCGGCGAGCGTCTACGCCGCCGAGGGCTGGACGGCCCCGGGCACGCTCAACGCGGACGGGACCACGGGCTCGACGACGATGAAGGTCGTCATCGGTCGGACGAGCACGTACCCGGGCACCTTCCCCAAGGGCACGGTCGTCTCGCTGTGCGAGGACACCTCGAGCGCGTCCCCCGCGTCGGCGGGCTACTCCTGGGGCACCCCGGTGTTCAAGGTCGGATCGACGGCGACCTCCACGCTCACCGTGGGTGACCAGACCTCGACGGCGGTGTCGTTGACGAACACGGCCACCGCCCTGGGTACCTTCGAGGTGGTCAAGACCGCCTCGGGCGCTGAGGGCGCGGCTGCCAAGGACTACTCCTTCTCCTACACGTGCACCGACGGCCAGTCGGGCACCGTGTCGGCCAAGGGTGACGGCGTGGCGGTGCCTGCCGGTGCGTCCTTCGCCCTGGGCACCGAGTGCACGCTCACCGAGGACGAGGCCTCGGCGGCCATCGAGGGCTACACGCTGAGCGCCCCGGCCGCGCAGACCGTGACCATCTCCTCGGCCACCACCCCGGTGACCGCCACCTTCACCAACTCCTACACGCTCATCCCGACTCCGACTCCGACGCCGACGCCGACGGCCTCGGAGTCGGCCTCGGAGTCGGCCTCGGCCATCCCGTCAGAGTCTGCCTCGGCTGCCCCGTCGGAGTCGGCGTCGGCCGCTCCGTCGGAGTCTGCTTCGGCTGCCCCGTCGGAGTCGGCGTCGGCCGCTCCGTCGGAGTCTGCTTCGGCTGCCCCGTCGGAGTCGGCGTCGGCCGCTCCGTCGGAGTCGGCGTCGGCCACTCCGACGGTGTCAGCGACGGCCTCGGGGTCGGTGTCGGCGGGTGCGTCGGAGTCTGTTGTGCCGTCGGCGGGGGCGTCCTCTCCGGGTGTGGTCCGTGCGCCGGCTGGTGGGTCGACGTCTGGGTCCGCGGTGTCGGGCGGGTCGTCGTTGGCGCGGACGGGGGCCTCGGTGGTCGTGCCTGGGGTCCTGGCTGTTGTGGCCCTTGGGGGTGGGGGCGTGTTGCTGCGTCGTCGTCGTCGGGCATGAGGTCGGCGGGCCTGGGTCGCGGGCTCGTGTGATGGGTGGCTCCGTCCGTGTGGACGGGGCCACCTGTCGTCTCCGGGGCGCCCACGGCCCACGAACCGCAGGCGCCGACGGGTGAGACGAGCGGAGCAGGTGGGAGATACGGAGCCGGAACACATCCGGAACGGATCCGGGACGTATCCGTGACGTTCCCTCCTGCGGCGCGCCCCTAGGCTGATGGACGGGCGTTCCCAGGCGCCCTCCCCGTCCCGAAAGGCTGAGTGTGCCTCATCCGTGCCGTCGGCTCGTGCCGACCCTTGTCGTCGTCCTCCTGTGCCTGCTCGCAGCGAGCCCCGCGCACGCCAGCACCGGGTACGGCTCCGTGACCGTGACCCACGTCGTCACGGGGGAAGCGACCGACCGTGTGACAGGCAACCCGTCGGCCACGGTGACGCTGTCCTACACCCTCCCCGCCGAGGCGAGCGCCTACCCGGGATGGCGCCCTCCCGGGACGCTGTCCGCCGACGGGCGCAGCGGCACCGCGACGATGAGCGTGTCGACCCTGCGAGCCGCCGTCTCCTCCGAGTTCCCTTCAGGGACGCGGATCGCCCTGGACGCGGTCACGCGGACCACGACCCGGGTGGCCTGGGGGACCCCGGTGCTCACCACTCCCGAGGGAGCGAGCGTCTCGGAGATCATCATCGGCGACGGCACGTCGACCACGCTGACCCTGACGAGCACAGCATTGTTCAAGCGGGGCACCTTCTTCGTGAGGGTCGGGGCCGGAGGCGCCTACAGCGCCCTCCTGGACGCGAAGAGCTACAGGTTCACCTACGTCTGCGACGACCCCGAGGGGACCAGCGGTGAGATCGTCGCGACGCGGGCGCAGAACACCGCCTCGCAGGTGTGGGTGCCCCTGGGCACCGTGTGCACGGTGACCCAGGACATGGACGCGGCCCAGGTCGTCGGCTACGACCTCGACACCGTCCACTCCACTCCGCGTCCCGCGGTCGTCGAGGCCGTCATCAGCTCCGAGAGCTCGGCCAGGGCTGCGCTGTTCTGGAACCTCTACGTCAACCGCCCCGGCCGGTTCTCGGTGTCCACGACGACGATCGGTGCGGACCTTGCCGCTGACTCCTTCACCTACCGGTACACCTGCCTCGATGCGATCGGCAGGACGCTCGTCTCCCAGGCCGAGATCACGGTCCCCGGTGACGGCTCGGTGGTGCTCAGTCCGGAGATCGAGGGGGCGGCGACCTGCACGATCACCGCCGACACCGACTCGGCCGCTCGTGAGGGCTACGACCTCGACGCCGCGCTGTCCTCCTCCACAGTGACCATCGGTGCCAGCGACGTCGTCCCGGTCACGGCGACGCTCACCTACACCCGCATCGCACCGGATCCCACCGCTGAGGCGACCACGGGACCGTCCGCTGAGCCGACCGCAGGGCCGAGCGCTGAGCCGAGCGCGGGACCGACCGCTGAGCCGAGCGCTGGACCGAGCGCAGGGCCGACCGCTGAGCCGAGTGCCGGGCCGAGCGCTGAGCCGAGTGCCGGGCCGAGCGCGGGACCGTCCGCTGAGCCGAGTGCCGGGCCGAGCGCGGGACCGTCCGCTGAGCCGAGTGCCGGGCCGAGCGCGGATCCGACCGCTGAGCCGAGCGCTGAGCCCGGTACCGAACCCACCGCCGAGTCGCAGGCCCCGGTTGCCCCGGAGGCTCCGACCCCGTCCGGGGCGGCGGAGCACGCGCCGGCGACGAGCCACGGTGGGCCGCAGGACCGGGGAACAGACGGGAGCCCCGCACCCGGGGGGCCCGCGACCCTGGCCGGCGCAGCACCGAGCGCAGGCGGGGCTCCAGCGTCACGGCCGGCCCCGTCTGTCCTGGCGCGCACCGGGCCCCAGTCGGTCGGGGCCGGGCTCACGGCAGCGGCCCTGCTCATCGTGGGCTCCGGCCTCGCGCGCCGTCGGCGCCCCGCCTGAGCCTGCTCGTCCACGCCCTCATGGGTCGGCGGGGCCTACACTCGGCGCCGTGCGACTGACCGCCCTGCTGCCACCTCTTCTCGATGACCCGGCCACCTCCGACCTCGTCGAGGCCGCGGCCTCGGGCGCGCGCTCGGAGCGCAGCGCCGTCGTGTCCCCGGGGGCCAGGCCGGCCGTCCTGGCCGCCATGACCCTGGGGCCCGGAGGGGTACGCGCCGCCGTCGGCTTACCCGACGGCGCCCCCGCCGCACAGGACCGACGGGGGGCGCGGCCCTCCGGGACGCCCCTGCTCGTGGTCACTGCCACCGGCCGCGAGGCCGAGGACCTCGCCGCCTCCCTGTCCTGCTATCTGCCGGCAGCCGAGATCGCCGTCTTCCCCGCCTGGGAGACCCTGCCGCACGAGCGCCTGTCCCCGCGCGCAGACACCGTCTCCCGCCGCTTGGCGGTCCTGCGGCGCCTCGCCCACCCCGAGGACGGCGAGGCCGCCGCCGGCCGCCCCGCCGACCCGGGTCGAGGGCCGGTGCGCGTCCTCGTCGTCCCCGTGCGCGCCCTTCTGGCTCCGGTCATCCAGGGCCTGGGAGACCTTGAGCCCGTCAGGCTCGCCCCTGGGCCCTCCGCGGGGCTGGAGGAGATCGCACGACAGCTGGACGGCGCCGCCTACACCCGGGTCGACATGGTCGAGAGCCGCGGGCAGTACGCCGTGCGCGGCGGCATCCTCGACGTCTTCCCGCCCACGGAGCCGCGCCCCGTCCGCGTCGACTTCTTCGGCGACGACATCGAGTCCGTGTCCTCCTTTGCCGTGGCCGACCAGCGCACCATCGACGAGCTCGAGGCCGTGACCGCCACCGCCTGCCGGGAGATCCTCCTCAGCCCGGCCCTGCGCGAGCGCGCCCGCGCCCTGATCGGCTCCATCCCGGGGGCCGCGGACATGCTCGAGAAGATCGCCGAGGGGATCCCCGTCGAGGGCATGGAGTCCCTCGCCCCCGTGCTCGTCCCCTCCCTGGTCCCCCTGCTCGATCTCGTCGGAGACCGCCTCCTCGTCGTCCTCGAGCCCGAGCGGGTGCGCCGGCGTGCCGAGGACCTCGTCGCCACGACCGCCGAGTTCCTTGCCGCCGCCTGGACCTCGGCGGCCTCCGGAGGGACCGTCCCAGTCGACCTGTCGGCCGCGGCCTTCGCCCACCTCGCCGAGGCCCGGGCGCTGGCCCTGTCCACCGGCAGGGGCTGGTGGTCGCTCACCTCGCTGGCCGCCTCCCCGGAGGTCGTCGAGCTCGCCCTGACCGACCCTCCCACCTACCGCGGCCAGATGGAGCAGGCCGTGACCGACCTGGGTCGCATGGCCCGCGAGGGCTGGAGCGTCGTCGTGGCCACCGACGGCCCCGGCCCCGGGCGCCGCATGGCCCAGCTGCTCGCCGACGGCGGCGTCCCGGCCCGGATCGTCACCCACCTCGACGAGCCCGCGGACCTGGGGTGGAGCGGACCGGGAGGAGGGGGCGACGGCGTCGTGCGGGTCACGCAGGCCAGCGCCGGGCACGGCTTCGTCTCACAGGGCCTCCACCTGGCCCTCATCGCCGAGTCGGACCTGACCGGTCGGGCCGCCGCAGGTCCGCGCGGGGACAAGGTGCTCCCGGCGCGGCGCTCCCGCAAGAGCGTCGACCCCCTGTCCCTGCGCGCCGGGGACCTCGTCGTCCACGCCCAGCACGGCGTGGGTCGCTTCGTCGAGCTCCTGCGCCGCTCAGTCGGCTCCTCGAAGTCGGAGGCGAGCCGGGAGTACCTCGTCATCGAGTACGCCCCCTCCCGGCGCGGCCAGCCGGGGGACCGGCTCCTCGTGCCCACTGACGCCCTCGACCAGGTGAGCAAGTACGTCGGCGGCGACGCACCCGCCCTCAACCGGATGGGCGGGGCCGACTGGCAGCGGACGAAGTCCAAGGCGCGGACGGCGGTGCGCGAGATCGCCGGAGAGCTCGTGCGTCTCTACGCCGCGCGTGCCGCCACCGTCGGGCACGCCTTCGGCCCCGACACCCCCTGGCAGGCCGAGCTCGAGGAGGCGTTCCCGTACACCGAGACCCCCGACCAGCTGGCCACCATCGACGACGTCAAGGCCGACATGGAGAAGGCGCAGCCCATGGACCGCCTCATCTGCGGCGACGTGGGCTACGGCAAGACCGAGATCGCCGTGCGCGCCGCCTTCAAGGCCGTCCAGGACGGCAAGCAGGTCGCCGTGCTCGTGCCCACCACCCTGCTCGTGGCCCAGCACGCCGAGACCTTCTCCGAGCGCTACGCCGGGTTCCCCGTGCGAGTGGCTCAGCTCTCCCGGTTCCAGACCGAGGCCGAGTCCCAGGAGGTCCTGCGCGGCCTGGCCGACGGCACCATCGACGTGGTCGTGGGCACGCACCGGCTCCTGACCGGGCAGGTGCGCTTCAAGGACCTGGGCCTGGTCGTCATCGACGAGGAGCAGCGCTTCGGGGTCGAGCACAAGGAGACCCTCACCGCGCTGCGCACCGACGTCGACGTCCTGGCCATGTCAGCGACCCCGATCCCTCGCACCCTCGAGATGGCGGTCACCGGGCTGCGGGAGATGTCGACGCTCGCCACGCCTCCTGAGGACCGCCACCCCATCCTCACCTACGTCGGCGCCTACGAGACCAAGCAGGTCGGTGCCGCCATCCGCCGCGAGCTCCTGCGCGACGGTCAGGTCTTCTACGTCCACAACCGGGTCGAGGACATCGACGCCGTCGCCGCCCGTCTCACCGAGCTCGTCCCCGAGGCGCGGGTCGCCACGGCCCACGGGCAGATGGGGGAGTCGCGGCTGGAGTCGGTGATCGACGCCTTCTGGCGCAAGGACATCGACGTGCTCGTGTGCACGACGATCGTCGAGACCGGGCTGGACGTGACCAACGCCAACACCCTCATCGTCGACCGCGCCGACCGGATGGGCCTGTCCCAGCTCCACCAGCTGCGCGGGCGGGTCGGGCGCGGGCGCGAGCGCGCCTACGCCTACTTCCTCTACCCGGCGGACCGGCCGCTGACCGAGACCGCCCTCGAGCGCCTGCGCACCATCGCGACCAACACCGACCTGGGGGCCGGCATGCAGGTGGCCATGAAGGACCTCGAGATCCGCGGCGCCGGCAACCTGCTCGGTGGAGAGCAGTCGGGGCATATCGCAGGAGTCGGCTTCGACCTCTACGTGCGGATGGTCTCCGAGGCCGTCGCCGCCTACAAGAAGGCTCTCAAGGTCACCGACGGCGCCGCGGTCGTGGGGCAGGAGCCCGAGGTCGACGAGGACCTGCGCGTCGAGCTGCCCGTGGACGCCACGATCCCCGAGGACTACGTGCCCCACGAGCGCCTCCGCCTCGAGGCCTACACGAAGTTCGCCGCCGCCCGCTCGGAGGCCGAGGTCGAGGACGTCCTCGATGAGCTCGTCGACCGCTACGGGCCGGTGCCGGACCCCGTGACGCGCCTGGCGGCCCTGGCGCGCCTCAGGTCCCTTGCCGCCGGCCTGGGGGTGCGTGAGATCGTCGCCCAGGGCAAGTCCGTCCGCTTCGCCCCTGTCAGCCTGCCGGAGTCGGGGCGCATGCGTCTGACCCGGCTCTACCCGGGCACCGTCCTCAAGCCCGCGACGCGCACGGTCGTCGTGCCCGCCCCCGGCCGGGCCAGGCTGGGGGGAGGGCCGGTGGAGGGCACCGACCTGCTGCGGTGGGCGGAGGTGTTCCTGCGCGCCGTCGTCGGGGGTCAGACCGAGTACGAGACCGAGGCAACGACATACCGGCGGCGCACCTGACGGAGAGGAGAAACCGCGCTCGCAATACTGTTTCTTGAGTAGCGCTGGTTTATTCTCTTTCGAGTGGGAACCACCGTCCCGGGCGTGCGAGAAAAGATTGCGAAATAGTTACGGCGGCTCACCCTCGTGCCGGAATGGCGCGGATTTCTTGTCGCGGTGGCCCACGCCCCACGGTTCTCGTCTGGCTGTTCCGGTGGCGTGGCCCTAGTGTGAAGGCGTTCCTTGTCATCAGTCCGGATCGTCCCGGACTATCCCGGATCGGAGCGTCATGCGCACCCCTTCTCCCTCGGCCCGTTCGGAGCGCCAGAAGTCGTTCCGTGCCGTGGTCGTGGCCGTTCTGGCAGCCCTTGTCGCAGCCGTGGGTGTCATCGCCCCGGGCATTGCCGCGATGAACGCGGGCATCGCCATCACGATCCCCGAGCTCCTCAAGTCGGACGCCAACGGCGTGACCTCCGCCGGCTACATCGCGGTCGGTGACGTCGCCAAGGTCCAGTTCACGTGGGACGCCCGGGGCACGACCCTGGCCGACGGCGACTCCTTCACCATCGAGCTGGGAAGCAACTTCGAGGCGCGGGAGGTCCGGACGATCCCGGTCACGGTCGTCCACAACGGGGCGCAGGTGACGATCGGGACCTGCCAGATCACCAAGACCGCGATCACCTGCACGATGAACTCGGAGGTCGAGCGCCTGCGGGTCGAGGGCTTCACCGACTTCCGCGGAACGGGGGAGACCCTGCTCATCGCCACCGCGGCCACGACGGCCGAGACGACGACGATGACGGTCAACGGCGCGACCACCGCGGTGGACCTGCCCGGCACCGGCGGCATCCGCGCGGCACCCCTGCCGACCTACCGTCCTGCGAACTTCACGAAGGTCTCCACGCCCCTGTCGGCGGCCTCCAAGGGGGTGCCCTGGTCGATCGGCTTCGGCACGGAGAACCTCGCCGCGACCGTCCCCGGCTTCGTCGCCGACGGCGTGACCACCTCGACCCTCACCTTCACGGACACGATCGGGGCCGGGCAGACCTTCGACACGAACCTGGCGAACTGGAGCTTCTCGCACGTGTCCTCGGCGACCTCGACGACCCGCTCCGTCCTGCTCAACGCCGCGGGGAGGGTCTACAACTCCCCGGGCGAGGACTTCACCTATACGGTGACCTTCAACGAGTCCCGGACCGTGGCGACGATGACCCTGACCGGGGTCTTCCAGCCCAAGACCAACTACTCCCTCAGCTCGCCGAACACGATCAACGCCGGCAACGCCCAGGAGGGTGTGGTCTACCGCAACTCGGTGACGATCGACGGCACGAGCCTGACCGCCAACGGTGAGCGCTACTACAACGACACCTCGAAGGTGACCGCCGCCCTCGACCCGGGGTACGGCGGATTCGAGGTGACCAAGTACGTCGACGGCACCGGGGTCGACCACGTGCCCGCGGGCACGACCTTCGACGTCGTCGTCTCCTACACCCTTCCCCAGGACGCCTCGACCTACCCGACGTGGACGCCCCCGGGCACGCTCAACGCCGACGGGCGCACGGGCACGGTTGTCCTCAAGGTCTCGAACGGGAAGATCTCGGTCTTCCCGGGGTCCTTCCCGCAGGGCACGGTCCTGTCGCTCAGCGAGGACCCGACCTCGGCCTCTGTTGAGTTCCCCGACGCGTACAGCTGGGGCACGCCCGTGTTCAAGGTGGGTAACCAGGTGCGCAACACCCTGACGATCGGCGACCGCACCTCCCAGGCGGTCTCGCTCACGAACTCGGTGAGCACCGAGACGGCCGTCCTGGCCGTGTCCAAGACCATGACCGGCCTCGAGGCCGGGGCGACGGCGCCGACCTACTCCTTCACCTACGCCTGCGGCTCGGTGACCGGCACCATCAGCAACGTCCCGGCGGACGGCACCCCCGTCGCGGCCACCCCTCGGGTGCCGCTCCTGGCGGGAGCAACCTGCACCGTGACGGAGAACGTCGAGGGAACGGCGGTCGAGGGCTACGACCTGACCTCCCCCAGCCCCGTGACCGTCGAGCTCCAGCCGGCTGCCAACGGGACGACGGTGGCGGCCGTGACGAACACGTATACGCGGCAGACGGGGTCGTTCTCGGTGTCGAAGGTGGTTGCTGGGGACGGGTCCTTCGGGGCTGATGAGTTCCTGGTGCACTATGAGTGCGAGGTTCCTGGTGCTGCTGCGGTCAGTGGTGATCTGACGGTTGCTGGTGGTGGGTCTGTTGACGGGCCGGTGCTGCCGGTGGGTTCGGTGTGTGCGGTCAGTGAGCCGGCGTCGAGCGCCCAGCGTGCTGGTTTCGGGGTGGAGACCTCGGTGAGTGTTGACGGTCAGGTTGGTTCTGAGGTCACGGTGGTCAAGGACACGACCGCTGCGGTCGTGGTGACCAACACCTACACGCGGCAGACGGGGTCCTTGGAGATCTCGAAGGTGGTCGACGGTGACGGTGCTGGCGTGGTCGCGGGGCGTGAGTACACGTTCACGTACGTGTGCCAGGCGCTGGACGGGTCGAGCCCGTCGGGGACCGTGACGGTTGCCGCGGGGTCCTCGGGGTCGGTTGCGGACCTGCCGGTGGGTCGGTGCGTGGTCACTGAGGGCGACGCGGTGGCTGATGGGACTGATGTGGTCACGACCTGGAGGGTCGGTGGTCAGGAGGTCACCGGTGAGGTCGGGGTGGACATCGCTGACGGGGCGGTGGCCTCGGTGGAGGTGACGAACACGTACACGCGGCAGACGGGGTCGTTCTCGGTGTCGAAGGTGGTTGCTGGGGACGGGTCCTTCGGGGCTGATGAGTTCCTGGTGCACTATGAGTGCGAGGTTCCTGGTGCTGCTGCGGTCAGTGGTGATCTGACGGTTGCTGGTGGTGGGTCTGTTGACGGGCCGGTGCTGCCGGTGGGTTCGGTGTGTGCGGTCAGTGAGCCGGCGTCGAGCGCCCAGCGTGCTGGTTTCGGGGTGGAGACCTCGGTGAGTGTTGACGGTCAGGTTGGTTCTGAGGTCACGGTGGTCAAGGACACGACCGCTGCGGTCGTGGTGACCAACACCTACACCCAGCACACGGGCACCTTCACCGTGGCCAAGGTGGTCACCGGCGTCGACGCGGGAGACAAGGAGTTCAGCTTCGCCTACGAGTGCGTGCTCCCGGACTCCTCGACATCGAGCGGCTCCCTCGTGGTGGCTGCGGACGCGACGCCGGTCAGCGGTCCGACCGTGCCTGTGGGCACGACCTGCACGGTGACCGAGGACGCCCAGGCGGCGGCCATCACCGGCTACACCCTCGAGGCGCCGGCGGACCAGCAGGTGACCGTCTCGACCGACGGGCAGGTGGAGGCGCTGTCCTTCACCAACGCCTACACCGCCGAGCCCGCCCCCACGCCGACAGCTGAGCCGAGCGCCTCTGCTGAGCCGAGTGCCTCTGCTGAGCCGAGCGCGTCTGCCCAGCCGAGCGCGTCTGCCCAGCCGAGTGCGTCTGCCCAGCCGAGTGCGTCTGCCCAGCCGAGTGCGTCTGCTGAGCCGAGTGCGTCTGCTGAGCCGAGCGCGTCTGCTGAGCCGAGCGCGTCTGCTGAGCCGAGCGCGTCTGCTGAGCCGAGCGCGTCTGCTGAGCCGAGCGCGTCTCCTGAGCCGAGTGCCTCTGCTGAGCCGAGTGCCTCTGCCCAGCCGAGTGCCACGTCAGCCGTTGATCCCACGGCTGCTCCCACGGCCACGGCAACGCTCGACCCCACGGTCGGTCCGACGGCCGAGCCGAGCGCCTCGGTCCCGCCGAGCGCCTCGACCGAGCCGACGGCGCAGCGGACCACGGCTGCCGCCTCCTCGTCAGCGGGCTCCCGGGGGACCACGACGACCTCCTCCGCCCCCGGCTCGCGCTCGACGACCACCGGCCCCTTGGCGAGGACCGGCGTCTCGATCCTGTTTCCGGCCGCGGTCGCGTTGACGGCCGGCGTCGGAGGGATCCTGCTCCTCGTGCGTCGGCGGCGCGGCTAAGAGGCCGCCGCGCGCCCCGTCCGGCTCGGGGCGCGCACAGGACCTCGGCACCGGTCTGACCGGTGGCTGACAGGGCGACGGTCGGGGCCCGGGCGATACGCCCGGGCCCCGACCGCGTGTCCTCGATGGTTGGTTCCACTGGGTCGGTGGTTGTGGCTGGTCGGTGAGTGCGGGGGGCCGGCGTCGAGGGGCGCTGGCGAGATGGTGGTGGTCGGACGGGCGGGCGTGTCTCGCGGGACCTCACGCTCGTCGTCGGTGGGTGAGGCCGGGGCCCCGGCCTCGTGCGGACTTGCCGTGCCCCCACCCCACCCCGTGGGATCAAAGAGCGAGGAGGCGGTCGAACCCCGAGGAGCAACCAGGTCCGGTCGCCGGGGGTGAGGACGCCTCCGGTCTCACGGGGTGGGGGAGGCGGTGGCGTACGTCCCGACGGAGTCGTCAGCGAAGGTGATGGTCGCGGCGCCGACGCCCGGAAGCGAGCCCTCGTGGGTGCGCAGTCCCTCGGAGTAGTCCTGACCGACGACCGTGTTGCCCCGCAGGGTGACGTCCGTGACGTCGCCGACGATCCTCTCCGTCCCGTCCCGACCGGCGGACACCTCTGCGCCGACGTAGATGACCGGCGCCTTGGGGTCGCCCGGCTGCAGGACGTTGTCGGTGATCGTCGTCCCGGTCAGGGGGCCCCATCCTCCGTTGTAGGTGATGAGTGAACCGTCCGTGGCCGCCGCGACCTTGGAGGACATGTAGGCGGCGGGGTTCGCGCCCGACAGTCCCGAGCGAGACGAGTCGTAGTCCCACACCGACTCGACGCCGATCATCGCCTTGCGGGCGTTGCCCGTCACCGTGTTGCCCGAGAAGGTGACGCGGTCGGAGTCGGTGCCGACGTAGAGGATCCAGCCGGGCTGGGAGCCCGAGACGGTCACCGAGTTGCCGGTGAAGGTGTTGTCGTCGGAGTCCATGTAGGCCTGGAGCAGGCCCTGACCCACCGCCTGGGTCGAGGTGATCGTGTTGCCCCGCACCGTGTTGGAGTCCGAGCCGTACGCCACGTGGACTGACGAGGAGCGCGACTGGGAGAGGTTGTTGTCCTCCACGAGGTTGTTGTCCGCGTGGTTCTGCATCGAGATGTTGCGCATGTTGTCCGTGATCGTGTTGTTCGACACGACGGAGTCGGTGACCCCGGACAGGCTCAGGCCGTAGTAGCCCCCGGTGATGGTGTTGCCGACGACCGAGATGTTGCGGTGCTCGTACTTCGTCGGGCTGACCGTGCCGTCCGTGGTGTAGCGGTCCCAGATGGGGCTCGCGGAGGAGGCGAACTGGTCGTCCGGCTGCGCGAAGGCAGTCGACAGCATGACCGAGACGATCTCGCCCTTGGTCTCAGCCGTGCCCGCGGGGCTGGTCACCGTGTTGCCCGTGATGAGCAGGTCCGAGACCGGACCGGTGGTCGCCGCCACCTCGATGGCACGGAAGGTCGAGCCCGTCATCGTCACGCCGGAGACGGTGACGCGCGAGGCCGACACGATCGCGATGCCCCGGGTGTACCGGGAGTCGGCCAGGTCGAGGGTCAGGTTGGTGATCACGGTGTCCGTCGAACCCGTGGCCACGGCGAGCGCGCTGGCCGGGGCGGAGCGGGTGGTGCCGGGGATCGCCACGTCCACCGTCGCGCCGTTGCCGTCGAGGAAGGGCACGGTGTCCGGCAGGACCACGGGCTCGGTGAGCGTGTAGCTGGCTCCCGCGGTCAGGCGCACACCCCGGCCCGTGCTCGCGGCCTCCTTGACGGCCGCGGGCAGGTCAGCCCCCGGCTCGACGACGAGCACCTCGGAGTCCGGCACGGAGGCGTCGGGGACGGCCGGGGCGTTGCGCGCCCCTCGTCCCTCAGCGTCCTGCGTCCCGGCGGATGCGCCCTGGGAGCCGGCCGGCTCCTGGGTGCCCTCGGTCGCCTGGGTCTCCTGGGTGTCCGCCGCAGAGGCCTGCCCGGCCTGGGCGGCGTCGGCCGCCTGTCCGGCGGTGGCCCCCGTGCCTGCGGCGTCCTGCGTCCCGGCGGCTGCGCCCTGGGAGCCGGCCGACTCCTCGGCCGGCTCCTGGGTGCCCTCGGTCGCCTGGGTCTCCTGGGTGCCCGCCGCAGAGGCCTGCCCGGCCTGGGGGGCCTGGGCCGCCTGTCCGGCGGCGGCCTCCGGGCCTGCGGGCGTGGCGGGAACCGCCAGGCTCTCACCGGTCGTCGAGGTGGCGGCGACCTCGGGAGCCAGGTCCTGGGCGCCGTCAACGGGCACAGCGGTCGGGCTGGCGGTCGCCGAGGGCCGGGCCGACTGAGCGGACTGGGCGGAGGACGAGCCTCCCAGGGGCAGGCAGGCGGTCAGCGTGAGCGACACAGGGATGAAGGCGATCAGGCTGAGGCTGACGACGCGATGGCGAGTGGCATCCATGAAAGGTCCGGGCCTCCAGGTCGGGGTGCTCGGCGGGGCGGTGGCCGCTGTCACCCAAGGGATGGTGCACAATCGGCGCAAGCCTAGGGAAGAAACGGCGTCCTCGCGCGGCTTTGAGCGCGCGAGCACCGGCGTCGCCACCCCGGGGCGCCTCGCTGGCAACCGGGTTCTTCGCCCGCTCTCACACCGCATCGGCGGGGGCGCGCTGTGACCTCATCGTGATGTCACGACGTCATCATGTGGCTGATCTCACGTCGCGCTCGGGGGCTGTGAGGAGCAGGCCTGCACCCACTTGCGGGCCGCACGGCTGCGGGCCGCGCGCTCGCGCAGGGGCGGGATCGGCGAGCGCGGGGGAGTCGTCAACCCTCATGAACTAGCATGGTCCGGGAGTCTGGAGTCCCACCGAGGAGGCCACCGTGTCCCCACGCCCGTCGCGTCGCGTCATCACCGCCGTCGCCTCCCTCGCCCTGGCCGCCGGCACGCTTGCGGGCTGCGCGGGCTGGTCGGCGCACCCGGGGCAGGCTGCGGTGGTGTCCTACACCGACGCCGACGGGACCCGTCAGCACACCTCGATCTCCGTCGAGACGGTCGAGGACGCCACCGCGGAGCTGGCTCCCGCCCTCGGGGTCGCCAGCGCGGACGTGCTCGAGGGGCTCGTCTACCTCCCGGTCCTGGAGTCGCTCGCAGCCGAGTACGGCATCGTCGTCACCGACGAGGACGCCGTGGCCGCCCTCGAGGGGCAGCTGGGCCCGGGCGACTACTCCCAGGCGAGCATCGACTACGCCCGATCGATCCTCATCGGGCAGGGGGCCAGCGCTCTCGACCAGGAGGCGCTCGCCGAGATCCAGGCCCGCTACTCGGAGGCCGCCTCCGCCGTGGACGTCGAGGTCGCCCCGCGGTACAACGGGGTGCGGCCCTGGATCCTGAGCACCCAGGCCGCTGGCCTCGAGGCGGGCTGAGGCCGCGTATCACGCCGGGCGTGAACACGCGAATCGGCAGGGACCAACGCCCTCGCCGCGACATGACCGTGACCGGTAGGCTGGCTCCCGCATCCTGATCACATCGATCGATCACAGAACAAGGAGCACGAAGTGGCCCTCATCGAGAACGTTCACGCCCGCGAGATCCTGGACTCTCGAGGAAACCCGACCCTTGAGGTCGAGATCCTCCTGGAGGACGGCGCTTCGGCCCGCGCCGCTGTTCCCTCCGGTGCCTCCACCGGTGCCTTCGAGGCCGTCGAGCTGCGTGACGGTGACGCGTCCCGCTACCTCGGCAAGGGCGTCGAGAAGGCCGTCGCCAACGTCAACGACATCATCGCCCCCGAGATCATCGGCTTCGAGGCCTCCGACCAGCGCGGACTGGACAACCTCATGATCGAGCTCGACGGCACCCCGAACAAGGGCAAGCTCGGCGCCAACGCGATCCTCGGCGTCTCCCTGGCCGCCGCCGCGGCCTCCGCCGAGTCCGCCGGCCTGGACCTGTTCCAGTACGTCGGCGGCCCCAACGCCCACGTGCTCCCCGTCCCCATGATGAACATCATGAACGGTGGGTCCCACGCCGACTCCAACGTCGACATCCAGGAGTTCATGATCGCCCCGATCGGCGCCGCGACCTTCCGCGAGGCGCTGCGGATGGGCGCCGAGGTCTACCACGCCCTCAAGGCTGTGGTCAAGGCCCGCGGCCTGTCCACGGGCCTGGGTGACGAGGGTGGTTTCGCCCCCAACCTCGACTCCAACCGCGAGGCCCTCGAGCTCATCGTCGAGGCCATCGAGAAGGCCGGGTTCACCCCCGGCAAGGACGTCGCCCTGGCCATGGATGTCGCCTCCTCGGAGTTCTTCGACGAGGCCACCAAGACCTACCAGTTCGAGGGCGAGGCCCGCGACAACGCCTTCATGGTCGACTACTACGAGAAGCTCATCACCGACTTCCCGATCGTCTCCATCGAGGACCCGCTCTCCGAGGACGAGTGGGACGACTGGAAGGCGCTGACCGACCGCATCGGTGACCGGGTCCAGATCGTCGGCGACGACTTCTTCGTGACCAACCCCGAGCGCCTGGCCAAGGGCATCGAGCTCGGTGCGGCCAACGCCCTGCTGGTCAAGGTCAACCAGATCGGCTCGCTGACCGAGACCCTCGAGGCCGTCGAACTCGCCCACCGCTCGGGCTACAAGTCGATGACCTCCCACCGCTCCGGCGAGACCGAGGACGTCACGATCGCCGACCTCGCCGTCGCGACGAACTCCGGTCAGATCAAGACCGGTGCGCCGGCCCGTGGTGAGCGCATCAACAAGTACAACCAGCTCCTGCGCATCGAGGAGACGCTGGGCGACGCCGCTGTCTACGCCGGCGCCAGCGCCTTCCCGCGCTTCCGGGCCTGATCCCCGACACACCCACCGGCGGGGTGCGCAGGCTTCCGGCCTGCGCACCCCGCCGGCGCGTCGAGGCGCCCGCCGAGCCGGCCCGCGCCCTCACGCCCGAGCGACCCCGTGACGCGGGACGCACGGGGAGCCTCCTTCGTCGGGTGCGCCCTTGTGAGGCAGGATCGACCCCATGACGCCGCGCCGACCTCCGCCCGCCCGACCCGGGGCCCGACCTGGCGCCCGCCGTCCCCCGCGTCCGGTCGAGCGCGCCGAGCCGGCCGAGCGAGCTGAGCGCGGGCAGGAGCCTCGGGCTGGAGACCGGCGCAGGGAGGAGCCCCCTGCGCCGCAACACGCGGTCCTGCGGCTCGGAGGTGCTGACGGGATGGCGGTGCCCGGCCGCGCCCTGGTCCTGGCCCTTGTTCTGCTCCTCGCCTTCGTCGTCGTCTTCCCGTCCCTGCGCGGCTACCTGTCCCAGCGCGCCCAGTACGACGCCGTCCTCGACGAGATCGCCCAGGCACAGGCGACCTCCACCGCCCTCGAGGCCGAGCTCGCCCGCTGGCAGGACGACGACTACGTCCGGACGCAGGCCAGAGAGCGCCTCTCCTACGTCATGCCCGGGGAGACGACCTACGTCGTCGTCGGCGCCGACGAGGTCGAGCGCGCCGCGCAGGCCGAGCAGGAGGCCGCCTCCGTCGAGGAACGGCCCTGGTACGAGCTGCTGCGCGAGTCGACCCGGGCTGCCGGGGGCGAGGAGCCCGAGCAGGCCGCCGTCGACCCCGCGCAGCAGGGCTGGACCCCCCAGACACCGACCCCCGCCCCGACGACGACACCCGGCGCCACCCCGACCCCGACCGCCGCCGGCACGAGCCCAGGCGCCCAGACGACCCCGTGAGGAGAGCGCGATGACCACCACCCACCCCGCCGGCGAGGACCCCGGGCGGGTCTCGCAGGACGACCTCGACGTCCTGCGCCTCCAGCTCGGCCGCCTGCCACGCGGCGTCGTGGGCATCGCGGCACGCTGCGTGTGCGGGCGCCCGACCGTCGTGCGCACCGCGCCCCGCCTGCCCGACGGCTCCCCCTTCCCGACCACCTACTACCTCACCCACCCCGCCGCGGTGAAAGGCTGCTCGACCCTCGAGGCCGAGCACCTCATGGACGAGCTCAACGCCCGGCTGTCCGCCGACCCCGAGCTCGCCGAGGCCTACCGGGCCGCCCACGCCGACTACCTGGCCAGGCGTGCCGAGCTCGGGACCCCCACGGAGATCGAGGGGGTGTCGGCCGGAGGAATGCCCACCCGGGTCAAGTGCCTCCACGCCCTGGTCGGGCACGCCCTGGCCGCCGGACCCGGCACCAACCCGATCGGGGACCTCACCATCGGGACCCTCACCGAGCGCGGCCTGTGGGACCCCGCGAGGTGCAGCTGCTGACCCCCGGACCCGCGCCCCATCGACCCCGACCCCGCTGGAGGACCAGGCCATGACGCCGGCGACATCCGTGACGCCCGTGACACCCGTAACACCCGTGACACCCGTGACCCGCGTCGCCGCCATCGACTGCGGCACCAACACGATCCGCCTGCTCGTGGCCGACCTCGAGCACGACCCCCACGGGACGCCGCGGCTCACGCAGGTCCACCGCGACAGCCGCATCGTCCGGCTCGGGCTGGGCGTGGACCGCACCGGACGCCTCGACCCCGCGGCCCTGGCCCGAACCCTCGAGGCCGTGAGCGAGTACGCCGAGGCCTGCGCCGGGCTCGGCGTCGACCTCGCCTCCGGTCACGGACGCTTCGTGGCCACCTCCGCGACCCGGGACGCGGACAACCGCGAGGACTTCGTCGACGGGGTGCGGGCACTGACCGGGCTGGAGCCCGAGGTCGTCAGCGGCCAGGAGGAGGCCCGGCTGTCCTTCGCCGGCTCACTGCTCGGCGCCCAGGACCGCGCGCCGGTCCCGGGGCCCGGGCTCGTCGTCGACCTCGGGGGAGGATCCACCGAGCTCATCCTCGGGGACCAGGCCCCCCTGTCGGCCGTCTCCCTGGACACCGGGAGCGTCCGGGTCACCGAGCGCCACCTGGCCCACGGGGTCACGCCCCGGGCCGAGGACGCCGCCCGCGCCGAGGTGCGCGCCCTGCTGGCCCACGGGGCCGAGTCCGTCGACCTGGGCCGGGCGACCGCCCTCGTCGGGCTAGCCGGCACCATCACGACCGTGACCGCCCACGCCCTGGGGCTGGAACGCTTCGACCCCGAGGCCCTCAACGGCGCCGAGATCAGCACCGAGGCGGCGCTGGCCTCCTGCGAGGCGATCGTGCACTCCACCCCTGCCGAGCGCGAGTCCTGGGGCTACCTGCTACCGGGGCGGCGTGACGTCATCGCAGCCGGCGCCCTCGTGTGGAGCGAGATCATCACCTGCGTCGTCCAGGCCACAGCATCCGGGCCCCACCCGGTGACCACGACCGTCACGAGCCTCAACGACATCCTCGACGGCATCGCCCTGTCGGTGGGGGAGAGGATCTGAGATGACGGGGACGAGCAGGCTCCTGCGTGCCGACGGGCGGATGACGGTCGCCGTGGCCACCACAGGCGCCACCGAGCAGGACTGCCTCGACCAGGCCCGTCGCGCCTGCGAGGCCGGCGCGGACCTCGTCGAGCTGCGCGCCGACCTCCTTGACGGCGAGCCCGATGCCGGGCGCACCGCCAGGCTCGCCGCCCGCCTGGGCGCCGACTGCGCCCCGGTGCCCGTCCTGCTCACGGTGCGCTCGTGCGCCGAGGGCGGCGCGGCCGAGCTCGAGGGCCGGGCCTGGTCGGAGCACCTGGCCCGGGTCCTCGACGCCCTCGACTCCCTCGACGAGGCGGGCACCGCAGGGCGTCCCGCGGCCGTCGACGTCGAGATCGAGCGCCCGGGAGCGGCCGGGCTCGTCGACCTGGCCCACCGGGCGGGCCTCGAGGTGGTCCTCTCCTTCCACGACGTCGCCGCCACCCCTCCCGACGAGGCCCTGCACGAGCTCCTCGAGCGAATGTCCCGCCTCGGGGCCGACCTGGCCAAGATCGCCGTCATGCCCGCTGGCCCAGCGGACGTCGCCCGCCTCCTGGGCGTGACCGCGACCGCGCACGAGGCGCGTGAGGTCCCGCTGGCCACGATGGCCATGGGCGAGGCGGGCGCGGTCAGCCGGCTCGCCGCGGGGGTGTTCGGCTCCCGGCTCGTCTTCGCCACCGCCGGCGGAGCGCCCTCGGCACCGGGGCAGCCCCCGATCGAGGACCTGCGCCACGCCATGGCGCTGCTCGGCACACCCTGACAACCCGGGGCGCTCCCGACGCGCCCCGCAGGCCACGGGCGTCGGCTCACCGGTGAGCCGACGCCCGTCGTCGTCCCCGGCCGGTGACTCAGTGACAGCCTCGTGATAACTTAGGGGCGCCCTGGCAATCCGCATGCGTCGAGCCCTGTCGATGCACCCATCCCAGAGAGTGCTCCCGTGTCAGTCACATTGCCCCGCGCCGGTCGCACCGGCACCGTCCCCGTGGCGCTGCTCGCGCTGCTCGCCCTGGTCCTCGGTCTGGGCTCCCTGGCCTCACCCGCCCGTGCGGACGTCAACACGGGTATCCGGGTCACCGACGCCACCCTCGTCAAGTCGAGCCGTACCGGCGTCGACGCCCCCGGAACGACCCTGTCGACCCGTGACGTCGCCAAGCTGACCTTCTCCTGGGACGCCAGCGGCACGCAGGTGGCGGCCGGCGACTCCTTCGAGATCGACCTGGGCACCTACTTCAAGAACCTCGAGACCTCGGTCACCACGCCGATGACGGTCGTCTACGACGGCCAGGACGTCGAGGTCGGCTCCTGCGCCCTCACCGACAAGAAGGTGACGTGCACCTTCTCGGAGAAGGTGGCCGAGCTCCAGGCGGCCGGATTCACCTCCTTCAACGGCACCGGACAGGCCCTGCTCCTCATCACTCAGGCCACGAGCAGCGCGACCGCCGACATCACGGCCACCGGCGGCCTGACCGAGGTCCCGCTGCCCGGCGACGGCGGCATCATCCAGCCGGTCGGCGGCTACACACCGTGGACCTTCTGGAAGTACTCCTCGGTCATCAACTCCTCGTCGACCGGCATGACCTGGTACGTCGAGTTCGGCAGCGCGCACCTCAAGAGCCTCATGGAGGAGGGGGGCCAGGAGCTCACCACCGACGGCACGACGCGCCAGACCATCACCTTCACCGACACCCTCGGTGAGGGCATGGACTTCTCCACCGACATGAGCCAGTGGCGGCTCATGATGCGCAACTCCGCGGCCGAGCCCAACGCCCAGGGGTCGGTGCTCACCAACGCCGCAGGAGCCGACCCGGTCACCTCCTACGGCGACTTCGACATGTCGGTGTCCATCGACGGCAAGGTCGCCACGATCACCCTGACCGGTCCCTTCGCGGAGTCGACCAACTACAGGCTCTACTACCCGGTCACGATCAGCTCGGGCACCGCCGTCGCGAACACCGAGTACACGAACAAGGCCACTCTCCAGGGCGCCGGGAAGTCCGCCTGGGGCACCCGCTCCTACGCGCAGTCCTTCCAGATCACCGTCGAGATGAAGCCCGGCTTCGGTGGCCTGGAGGTCACCAAGGCCCTCGACGGCGACGGCGCGGCGACGGTGCCCGCAGGCACCTCCTTCCCCGTCACCGTCGACTACGTCCTGCCCGCCGCCGCAGGCGTCTACAGCGGGTGGACCGCGCCCGGGACGCTGTCGGCAGACGGCAGGAGCGGTACCGCCACGATGACGGTGACGCCTGGAGGTGCCACCACCTTCGAGGGCACCTTCCCCGTGGGAACCGTGGTCACCCTGAGCGAGGACCTGTCCGGAGCCCCGGCGGGCTACACCTGGGCCTCGGCGATGACGATCAACGGTGAGCAGACCTCCTCCTTCACCGTGGAGGACCAGGTCCGCACCCAGGTGACGCTCACCAACACCGCCACACCGGTGTCCACCGCCTCGCCCTCCGCCTCCGCCCCGGAGACGACCGCGCCGGCCCCCGCCCCCTCGGCCACCGGCTCCGCCCCGGTCGTCACCGTCCAGGCCCCGACCACGACGCCTCACAGCTCGTCGACCCCCTCCCTGGCGCGCACCGGCGCGACCGTGGGCATCCCCCTGGTCCTCGCGGTCGCGGCAGTGGCCGGAGGCGCGCTCCTCCTGCGCCGCCGCCGCTCCTCAGAGGCCCACAAGGCCTGACGCGGCCGAGGCCCCGGCCCTCGTGCGGCCTCGTTCCCGACCGGGAGCGGGGCCGCACTCCGTGCCCGGGACCGACCCCGAGGCGGGCCGGACCGAGGCGGTGCGGGACGCGCCGTCGTCGACCGGATCGGAGGAGGCGGCCCGGCCCGCCCGCTCGCGGGCCGCCGCGGCAGCCTCGCGCCGGCCCGGTGACCGCCCGTGAGCGGCACGAGTGCGCCAGAGCGCCGCCAGGTGCCGGGAGGCCAGGGGTGCCCAGGCTCACCGGACCTCCCCTGGCCGGTGAGCGCGGGCCTTCTGTACAGTAACGACGTTGCCCCGGCGAGGGACGTGCGAGACGCGTCCGTGATCGACGTGGTGGTGCCCGAGGGTGCTGCGTCGTCGACCCCGCCGAACCACCACATGAGCGGGGGTCTCCCCGCCTGAGACGAGGAGATCCTCATGGCGAACAACGCAGTCACCCTCAAGGCCGTCGAGCGCACCGTCTTCGGCAAGGGCTCGGCCCGTCGCGCCCGTCGCGACGGCCAGGTCCCCGTGGTCGTCTACGGCCACGGCTCCGAGCCCCGCCACCTCCTGCTCGACGAGCACAGCACCCGCCTGACCCTGCGCGGCAACGACAACGCGCTCGTCGAGCTCGACATCGACGGCGAGGTCCTGCTGGCCATCGCCAAGGACGTCCAGCGCCACCCGATCCGTCCCGGCATCCAGCACGTCGACTTCCTCCTGGTCAACCGCAACGAGCGCGTCGAGGTCGAGGTGCCCGTCGTCGTCGTCGGTGACGCCGAGCCCGGCACCCTCCACATGATCGAGCTCGCCCACGTCATCGTCTCCGCCCCGGCGGTCTCCATCCCCGAGAGCATCGAGGTCGACGTCACCGGAGTGGCCGGAGGCGCCGCCATCCGCATGGCCGACATCCCGCTGCCCGCGGGCGTCACCGCGGTCACCGACGCCGAGGCCGACGTCGTCAACGTCGCCGAGGGCAAGGCCGTGGCCTCCGAGGTCGCCGCCGAGGAGTCCGCCGAGGCCGAGGCCGAGTGACCTCCTCCCGCACTGCCCGGGGGCGGTGATGAGCGGCCCCTGGCTCGTCGTCGGGTTGGGAAACCCGGGGCCCCGGTACGCCCGCAACCGCCACAACGTCGGCCGCATGGTCATCGACGTCCTGGCCGGGCGCGCCGGGGCCCGCCTCACCCGGCACAAGGCCCGCGCCCTCGTGGCCGACATCCGCCTCGGGGTCCTGCCCGGTGGGGCGCCGGGCCCGCGCGTCGTCCTCGCCGAGCCGGAGGTCCTCATGAACCTCTCCGGCGGACCGGTGGCCGCCCTCGTCCAGTTCTACGACGTCGATCCGCTTGAGCGCCTCCTCGTGGTCCACGACGAGCTCGACCTGCCCGCTCACGAGCTCCGCCTCAAGAAGGGCGGCGGCGAGGGCGGGCACAACGGGCTGCGCTCGATCTCGGCGGCCCTGCGCACCAAGGGGTACGGACGCCTGCGCCTGGGCGTGGGCAGGCCGCCGGGCCGCCAGGACCCCGCCGACTTCGTGCTGGCCGACATCCCGGCCCGCGAGCGCGAGGTGATGGGGGTGAGTCTTGAGCGCGCCGCGGACGTCGTCGAGGCCGTGGTCGCCCAGGGCTTCGAGCAGGCCCAGCAGCACCTCCACGCCCCCTCCCGAGATCGGGACTAGTGACACACCGAGATCGGGACTAGTGACACACCGAGATCGGGGTGGGCGGATCAGCTCATGAGGCCTGTCTCGTAGGCGACGATGACCGCCTGGACGCGGTCGCGCACGTCGAGCTTGGCCAGCACGTTGCCGACATGCGTCTTGACGGTGGTCGCCGAGACGACGAGATGCGAGGCGATCTCGGAGTTGCTCAGGCCTTGCGCCATGAGCACGAGGATCTCGTGCTCGCGGGGAGTCAGTGCCGCGATCCGAGGGTCCTGGGCCACGTGGGACCCGCCGTCGTCGGGAAGGTGCGAGGCGAGCATCTCGAGCATGCGGCGCGTGATCCGGGGGGAGACCACCGCCTCCCCGCCGGCGACCGTCCGGATCGCCTCGGCCAGCTCGGCGGGCCGCGTGTCCTTGAGCAGGAAGCCGCTGGCTCCTGCACGCAGGCCGGCAAAGGCGTACTCATCCAGGTCGAAGGTGGTCAGGATGAGGATCTTCGTGCCCGGGCACTGAGAGGTGATGGCGGCTGTGGCGTCGATACCGTTCATCCCCGGCATGCGCACGTCCATGAGGATGACGTCGGGTCGCAGGGCACGTGCCTGAGCGACGGCGGCGGTGCCGTCAGAGGCCTCACCGATGACCTCGATGCCGTCCTCGGCGTCGAGCACCATGCGAAAACCCATGCGCATGAGTGCCTGGTCATCGGCCAGGACCACCGTGACCGGACCTCGATCCTCCCCCTGCGGGTCTTGGTCGCTCGGCTTGGTCACAACGGCATCTGCCACGGTGATGTCCCTTCCTCGTCCTCGTCCCAGTGCAGGACCGCGCGAACACGCCAACCGGTCGCGGTCGGACCGGCCTGCACGGACCCACCATAGACGGCTGCGCGCTCCCGCATACCCACGAGGCCCTTGCCGGATCCGTGCATCGGCGTCGAACCGGGGGCGGCGTCGTTGTCGATGGTGAGCACCGCGGTGCCCCGGTGGCGATCGAGGTCGACCGAGACGGCGCGCGTCGTCGGCGCGTAGCGCAGCACGTTGGTGAGTGCCTCCTGGGCGATGCGGAACACGGTCAGCTGGAGTGCCTTGTCCTCGGGCAGGGGCCCGCCTCGCCACCGGTAGTCCACCGGGACGCCGGCGGCCTGGAAGCGCTCCACGAGCGTGACGAGATCAGCGTGCTCCGGAGCGGGTGCCAGGGGCGTGTCCCCCGCGCTCGTGTCGGCCCCCTCCTCCGTGGCCTGCCGGCGCAGGTCGGCGATCTCGACGCTGGGCTCGCGCGGAGCGACGGTACCCGGTGGTGCGAACTCGGGGACCGGCAGGTCCCGGACGACCGGGCCCTGGGCCGCTCCGGGGTCCTTCGGCTCCTGGTCCGGCCCGGGGGAGGGCCGCGTCGGCGCGCCCCCGAGGAGGCCCGGACCGCCGACGCTCCCGGGGCCCTCCGGATGCCTCTGGTCTCCCTGTGCCTCCGGCCCCGCCGGGGCGGAGGTGGCTGCGGGGTCGTCGCGCAGGACCCCGACGAGCCGACGAGTGTCGGCCAGCGCGGAGCGGCCCGTCTCGGCAAGGGTGGTCAGCGCCTCCTTGGCCATCGCCGGGCTGCGGTCAATAGTCGCCGCGGCACCCTCGGCCATCGTGATCATGACGGCCAGGGAGTGAGCGACGACGTCGTGCATCTCGCGGGCGATCCGACTGCGCTCGTTCGCCGCAGCCAGGAGCGTGGACTGCTCGCGGGCCAGCGCAAGGCGCTCTGAGCGGGCCTCGAGCTCGGCGAGCTGCTCGGTCTGGACACGCATGATGAGGCCGACGAGGACCCCGACGACGTAGAGGATCGCGTAGGTCGCAGCCGTGATCAGCACGTTGCTCGCACTTCCCCCGTCCTCCGTGGCCCTGACGTCCAGGACGGTGGCCAGCGCGACCGAGACCGCGTAGAAGGCCGTCGTCGAGCCCATCCCCTTGGTCCCCGCGATCGCCGACAGGCACAGGGGCACTCCGGCGAGCGTGAACAGGCTCGGCAGGATAACCGCGCTCGTCACGGGGCGGGAGAAGAGGTCGACCATGACGACGAACCACACGAGCGGGAGCACGCAGCAGCCGGCCCAGGCCAGGACCGGCCAGCGGCGACGTAGGGCCAGGGCGGCCGCGCACATGACGGTGACGACGCAGCCCAGGACGTTCCACCGGGTCTCGGCCAGGACGCCGACCCCGTGGTTGGCCACGTAGACGATGATGTTGAGGGCGAGGAAGACGGCGGCGACCGCGCCGTCGACGCGCAGGTGGTGACGCCGCTGCCACATGACGACACGCATCGCCGGCGGGGGCATCGTCATGGCTGGTCCTCCTGTCTGCTCCATGGGCTCATTGTCGTGGTTCGTGCGGCGCACGCACCGGTCCGGCCCGCCGGGGACGCTCGCCAGAATGGCGTCCTCGGCGGGCCGGACCGGTGGCGCTCAGGCGTCGCGCCGGGAGAAGGCGATCCAGCCCAGGATGATCGGGACGAACGCCCAGGCGCCGAAGACGAGGGCGGCCTGCCAGTGCTCGAGGTACCTCAGGGTGCCCTCGTTAGCCCAGGTGATAGCCAGGGCGAAGGGATCGGTCACCGCGGAGGAGACGACCTGGGTGCCCAGGCCCTGGATCCTCATGGCCCAGTCCCACTTCATCGACATCAGCTGCAGCGGGATGTCGATGACGAACAGGAGGGTGACGACGACGGTGATCGATCCGGCGGTCGAGCGCATGAGGTAGCCCAGGCCCATGGCCATGAGGGCGATCCCTGCGTAGGTCAGGCCGGTGCCCCAGATGAAGCCGACGTACTTCGGGTCCGTCAGGGAGCCGGCGTGGCCGTCCATGAAGGGCAGGGAGATGGCCCAGCTCGCCAGCACCGAGCCGGCGCCCAGGACGAAGGCCAGGAGGGAGGCGACGATCGCCTTGGCTGCCAGCAGGCGTCCGCGGTGCGGGACGGCCGCCAGGGAGGAGCGGATCTGCCCCGAGGAGTACTCGCCGGTGATGATGAGCGCCCCGAGGACCGCCACGACGATCATTCCGAGGGCCGACCCGGCCGTGACCATGTTCTTGGCGGTGCTGGCGTACTCCGCCTGCTGAGCGAAGCCGGCGGTCATCCCCGCGCCGATGAGCACCGTGATGGCCACGGCGATACCCGAGGTGATCCAGGTCGAGCGCAGGCTGCGGATCTTGACCCACTCGGCGCGGATCGCACGCATGAAGGTCTGCTTGCCCTGGATGCGGGTCCGGGTCGTGCGGCTGCGGGAGGAACGGGGGGCGGCGGACTTCTCTGTGGCGACAGAGGCGGCGGAGGTCACCGAGGTGACGGGGGTCGTCTGGTTCGAGGGGTTCTGTGAGGTCATGGTGAGAGCGCTCATGGCTGCTTCTTCTCTCTGCGGGTCTGCGGAAGGCGGTCGGGCCGGGGGCCGTGTCGTGTCGGGGGTCAGTCGGCTCGGTGGCTCGTCATGGCGGCGTCGGTCGACGTCGTGGAGTACTCGACCTCCCCGCCGGTCAGCTCCAGGTAGGCCTCCTCGAGGGAGGCGCGCTGCGTGGTCAGCTCGTGGAGGACGATCCCGTTGTGCGCAGCGAGCTCTCCGATGCGGGCGGCCGTGGTCGTCGTCGTGGTCAGGACGCCGCTCTCGGGGGACTCCAGCTCGATCCCCTGGCCGGCCAGCAGCCCGGCGAGCTCGCCTGCCTGCGGTGAGGCCACGCGCACGACGTCGGTGGTCGCCGAGGCGATGACCTCCTCGACCGGGCCGGAGGTGAGGATGCGGCCCCGGCCGATGACGAGGAGGTGATCGGCGGTCTGGGCCATCTCGCTCATGAGGTGGGAGGAGATGAAGACGGTGCGGCCCTCGTCAGCCAGGTGACGGCAGGTCTCACGCACCCACTTGACCCCCTCGGGGTCCAGGCCGTTGACCGGCTCGTCGAAGATGAGCACGTCGGGGTCGCCCAGCATGGCCGCAGCCATGCCCAGGCGCTGGCCCATGCCCAGGGAGAAGCCCTTGACGCGCTTCTTGGCCACGTTCGTCAGGCCCGTGAGCTCCAGGACCTCGTCGACGCGCCGGGTGGGGATGCCGTTGGAGGCGGCCAGCTGGGTCAGGTGCGCCCGGGCCGAGCGCGAGCCGTGGAGACCCTTGGCGTCCAGGAGGGCCCCGACCTCGCACAGAGGGGCCTCCAGGTCCCGGTAGGGGCGGCCGTTGACCGTCACCTTGCCCGAGGTGGGCTTGTCCAGGCCCATGATGAGGCGCATCGTCGTGGACTTACCAGCCCCGTTGGGCCCGAGGAAGCCGGTGACGGTGCCGGGCTCGATCGTGAAGGAGATGTTGTCGACGGCGGTCTTGGAACCGTAACGCTTGGTCAGGTCAACGGCTTCGATCATGGGAATCAGCTCTTCCGGGGTCAGGACCGTGGGCGGCTTCGGCTGGTCAGGTACCAGCGCCCTTGGCGTCGGGACCAGGCTAGGAGCGGCGCGGGTGCGCCTGAATCGACCCGTGTGACGAATACGCGGGGACGGCGTCCGGGGTCAGAGGGGGAGAGGGGTCCTCCTCCAGGAGGAGAGGAGCGGGTTCCGGCCCGGTGGCCCGGGAGGGTCCGGCCCGGTGGCCCGGGAGGGTCCGGCCCGTGCGATGGGGAGCCCTCCCCGTCGCGGGCTGGAGGGCAGGTGTGCGTTCGTGTGGGAATCTGGTGCAGGATGGGGGCGTTATGTCGGACGGCGCTCAGGCGGCGCCGTCGTGCACGCTCTCCCCATCGAGAGGACAACCTGCTCATGAGCAACCCCTTCTTCTCGCGCTCCGACGCGTTCAACGGGCGCGGGCCGGTGGTCGAGCAGACCACGCCCGCGGGGTACCCGGCCATGCCGGGCTACCAGCCCGGCCAGTACGGCCAGCCTGGTCAGGTGGGCGGGCCGGTCGGCCCGGCCACGGCGCAGGCCGGGTACGGCAGGACCGCCGTCAACCAGTACGGACAGCCCGTGCCCACGGCCGCCGACGCCCAGGCGGCGATGAACCAGTACACCGGCTACGGCTCGGTCAGCCCCCAGCAGCTGGCTGGGCTCGAGAGCCAGTACGCGGCGCCTGCCGCCACGAACGTCGACCGCGGCCGCATGACCTACGACGACGTCATCGTGCGCACCGCCATGATGTTCGCCGTCATCGTCGGTGTGGGTGCCGTGTCCTGGGTCCTGGCCACCACCCCGGCCACCGCGGGCCTGGGCTTCATGCTCATGGTCGGCGGCGCCCTCGGCGCCCTCGCGCTGGGGCTCGTCAACTCCTTCAAGCGGGAGCCCTCCCCGGTCCTCATCCTGCTCTACTCGGTCTTCGAGGGAGCGATGCTCGGCGCCTTCTCCGGGGTCATGAACGCCGCCTACCCGGGGATCGTCGTCCAGGCGGTCACCGGCACGCTGGCCGTCTTCCTCTTCATGCTCGTGGCCTACCGGATCGGCTTCCGCCTGACAGGCCGGGGCAAGCGGATCCTGCTGTTCGCCGTCGGCGGCTACGCCCTGTTCAGCCTCGTCAACTTCGGGCTCATGGTCCTCGGGGTCAACGACAGCCCCTGGGGAATGCGCACCTCGATGGAGATCATGGGCATCCCGCTGGGTCTCATCCTCGGCCCGCTGGCGATCTTCATGGCGGCCCTGTGCCTGGCCATGGACTTCGAGTCCATCGAGAACGGCGTGCGCTACGGCCTGCCCAAGAAGTACGCGTGGGCGGGCGCCTTCGGCCTGGTCGTCACCCTCGTGTGGCTCTACCTCGAGATCCTGCGACTCCTGGCGATCCTGCGGGACTGAGCGCCCGGTGGCTCGCAGGGGGGACGGTCGACTGTCGGCCGTCCCCCCTGTGCTGTGCAGGGCCAGCGCCGGGGCCGGGGCGCGGCCCTGCGGCTGCGGCACCGTCGGTCCTCGGCTCGAGGGCCGACGCCGGGGCGCGGCCCCACCACCACCGACCGGTCATGTAAACCTCGACCGGTCATGTAAACCTCGACCGTCTATGTCACGCTACATAGACGGTCGAGGTTTACATGACCGGTCGAAGCACGAGAAGCCAGTCGAGTGACGGTGGGGCTTGTGGACTCAGCATGTGCGGGGAGGCGTGCGGGGTCAGAGGGGCGCCGGTGGATCAGGGCCTCGGGGTGATGCCGTAGCTCGCCAGCTCGCGCAGCAGCCCGTCAGTGTTCCAGGCGTCGTTCCAGGTCCAGCGCGCCACACGCATACCGGTCTCACGCTTCACAGCGCGCTCGCGCTTGCGCTCAGCGACGACGACGCCCTGGGGGTCCGAGCCAGCGAGCTCACGGGTGTACTTGAGGTCGCCATCGAACTCGCCGATCACACCGTGGTCGGTGGTTTCAGGTGGTGAGTGCAATGGTGGTGTCGTGTTCTGTTTTCTGCAGGAGCCTGTTGAAGGCTTCTGCGGGTGTGGCCCAGTCTAGGGTCTGGCGGGGGCGGGTGTTGAGGAGGTGCTGGGCCTGTTCGAAGGCGTGGAGGGGGTAGGTCGACAGGTCGGTGCCTTTGGGGAAGAACTCGCGGATCAGGCCGTTGGTGTTCTCGTTGGTTCCTCGTTGCCAGGGGCTGTGGGGGTCGCAGAAGTACACCTCGAGGTTGGTGGCGGTCCTGAAGCGGGCGACCTGGGCCATCTCGCCGCCCTGGTCCCAGGTCAGGGACCGGGCCATGGAGCGGGGCAGGCCCTTGATCATGGTCTCCAGCACCGTGGCCACGGTGGTGGCGGTGTGGTCGGTCAGCAGCGGGGCGATCAGGACCAGGCGGGTGGTGCGTTCGACCAGGGTGATCATCGCGGTGCGGTTGCCCGCGCCCATGACCAGGTCGCCCTCCCAGTGGCCTGGCACGGCCCGGTCGGCGACCTGGGCCGGGCGGGTGCTGATACGCGCGTCGGGGCCTGTCAAGTTTTTTGTGTAAGCGGGTTGTTCAGAGGTGGGGGTTGATTCGGTCGGGGTAGGCGGTGGCGAGCTGGGCGAGGGCTTGTTTCCAGTTGGTGGTGATCCGGCCCTCGACCACGCGTGGCTTGGCCTTGCGCTTGTCCGCGGGCAGGTTCCTGTCCTTGTCGCGTTCTCGTGCCCGCTTGTCCTCGATGTTGCAGATCGCCAGCCACAGCAGCTTGACAGCGGCCTCGTCGCTGGGGAAGTGGCCCCGGTTCTTGGAGATCTTGCGTAGCTGGTAGTTGAGCGACTCGATGCTGTTGGTCGTGTAGATGACCCGGCGCAGCATCGGCGGGAACGCCAGGAACGGGGTGAAACGCTCCCACGCCCTGTCCCAGGTCGCCACCGTCTCGGGGTACTTGTCCCCCAGGGGAGAGCTGCTGAAGGCCGCCAGGGCCTCCAGGGCGGCCTCCTCACTGGGGGCGGCGTAGACCTGCTTGAGAGCAGCGGCGACCTTCTTACGGTCCTGGTAGGCCACGAACCTCATGGAGGCACGGATCAGGTGCACCACGCAGGTCTGGACCATGGAGTCGGGCCAGGTCGCCTCGATCGCCTCGGGCAGGCCGGTCAGCCCGTCACAGCACACGATCAGCACGTCCTTGACGCCCCTGTTGGCCAGCTCGGCGCACACGTGCGCCCAGAACGAGGCGCCCTCCTCGGCCTGGACCCAGATACCCAGGACGTGCTTGATCCCGTCCATGTCCACACCCACGGCGATGTGGGCCGAGCGGGTGGTGACCCTGTGGTCGACGCGGACCTTGACGCGGATCGCGTCGAGGTAGACCACCGGGTAGAACTCCTCCAGCGGGCGGCGCTGCCAGTCCAGGACCGCCTCGGCCACGGCGTCCGTGATCCTGCTGATCGTCCCCACCGACAGCTCCACACCGAGCGTGGACTCCAGGTGGTGGCGGATCTCGCGCACCGTCATACCACCGGCGTACAGGCTGATGATCATCGAGTCCAGACCGTCCATCCGCCGCTGCCCCTTCCTGACCAGCCGCGGCGTGAAGCTGCCGGCCCTGTCGCGGGGGACCTCGATCTCGAACGAGCCGACCTCAGAGCTGATCGTCTTGACCGTGGTGCCGTTGCGGGCGTTGCCACGAGCCACCGGCGCCTGCTCGCCCTTGTCGTAGCCAAGATGCTCCGTCAGCTCAGCCTGCAGACCCCGCTCCAGGGCCTCCTTGAGCAGGGCCGGCAGCAGCCCGTCGGCGCCCGTCAACCCCACCTCACCCGAGTCGATCCGCTCGAACAACCCGTCCAAGCCACCCGAGGCAACAAGATCCTCAACCACGCCCCGCCCACCAGCAGGACCAGTCTTCTCATCAGTCACAGTCATCAGTCCTTCAAAGAGGGCTTACACAGACCATTGAACACGCCCGCGCGTCGGCCAGCCAGGGCCTGGAGGCCAGGGGCCCGGCCAGGGCCGAGCGTGGCACGCGCCGACTCCGCCCGGTGCGCAGCCTGTAGTGACGGCCCAGCTCGGCGCGCAGCGTCCCTCGGCCCTGGACGTACAGGGACTGGTAGATCGTCTCGTGGCTCACACGAAGATCATCGCGCTCGGGGTGGTCCGCAGCCAGACGGCGGCTGATCTGCTGGGGCGACCACCGCTGTCTCAGGCCCTGGACCACCAGGGCCCGCAGCTGGTCGTTGGAGTCCAGCACACGCGCCTTGGGCCGTGCCCTGGCGGCCCGGGCCTGGGCGTGGCGGGCCTGGGGGTCGTAGGCCTGCCGGCCCCCGCCGGCAGCGACCTCGCGGCTGACCGTGGAGACAGCCACCCCCAGGAACCGGGCGATCGAGGCCAGGGAATCACCCCTGGCCAGGCCCGCAGCGATCGCGCCGCGCCCCTGAGCCCCCAGACGCCTGCCGTGCCCGGTACCCCGGACCATCACCTCGAACCCGTCCCCCGACCCGCCCCGACCACGCCCAGCAGGCCTGGTCGTCCCGACCATCCCGCCCTCCCTGGCCCCGTGCCGCATCCTCATACCCCACAGCCTGCACCAGTCCGACACCGTGGACTGAGGCACCGAGAAACAAGCCCCCGCCTCGCGAGCCAACCAACCCGACTCGATCAGCTCCCGCACACCATCGCGAACCACACCAGGCCACACCCCACGCACCACAACCAGCCCCTCTCCCAAGCACCACCCATTGCACTCACCCCCTGAAACCACCGTCCCACCAGACGAAGTCGACCCTGCCGACGATCTCGCCCTGAGTGCTGATGACGGTGTGCTGGAGATCGGGCAGAGGAATCGCGTTGTCGATCATGACCGCCCTGCTCAGGCTCTCTCCGGGTGACTCCGAGCGCTCGTCGCCGTGCTCGATGGCGTGCCGCGCCATGGCGTTTCCGGCGCGGCTCCGCTGGGTCGCCAGCAGGTCAAGCATCTCCGCCTTGCTCGTCATCCCCGTACGGAGCGCGAAGTCGATACCAGGAAGTACCGTGCGCAGATCGCGACGCCGCGCGAGGTCGACCAGCGTCTGCGCCGGCGTCGTCGCGGACACGGATCCGATCAGGCCCAGGGCGACTCCGGCAGGAGCCGTCAGCGTTCGAGTGGTCGGGGTGAGACGGCCTCCTCGGCGTCCTGGTCGGATGAGCTGGACCTGGTCGGGGAGGGCACCCAGAACGGGGATCCCGTGCATGACCGCAGCGGACTCTCGCGCCAGGGCCGCGCCCTCGTGCAGGTCCCCGCACTGCAGGGCGGCGATGACACGGACACGGTGGGCTTGCGACGGGAACAGAGTCCTCCACTGCGCGGCGTTGACGTAGGCACCGGGTCGGAGACGAAGGCGCTGGGCGGGGCGCAGCGAGGCCGAGCGCGCCAGGGAGGCACGCCCAGGGCGGGTGCAGTCGTGGTGACGGGTGAGCTCGATCGTGATGGGGGAGTCCCAAGGGTTGGTCATGCCCATCAGGGTCGGCCGCCGGACGACCTCAGCGCTGAGCGCCTGTGGACGCGTGTTGGCGCACCCTGCACGAACGCCACCTGTGGAGCACCTCCCCGGTAGCCGATGCTCGCGTGCCTGTCTCGCCACCGACCGGTCATGTGACTTTGGACCGCCTATGTGACGCTGTATAGACGGTCCAAAGTCACATGACCGGTCGAGGTACGCCTGACCGGTCGAAGGGGGAGGGAATCGGCTCCATCGGCCCGCGGGCGACCGGAGCGTGCCGCCGGAGCGTGCCGCCGGAGCGTGCCGCCGGAGCGGGCGGCCGGAGCGGGCGGCCGGAGCGGGCGGCCGGAGTGTGCCGCCGGAGTGTGCCGCCGGAGCGGGCCATGAGCCGACGGCGGACGCGCTGCTCGGGTGGATCGCCGAGGGCTTGCCGTCGGACTGCCGTAGCCTGACACCATGATCAAGACGAACATGCCAGAGGTCTCGGGCGCCAAGGGCGCCAAGCCGGTCCTGACCTTCCCCGGTCCTGACGCCCCTGAGGGCCTTCAGGTCCAGGTCCTCGACGAAGGGGCCGGCCAGGTCGTCGAGGCGGGCGACCACATCGTGTGCCACTACCTGGGCCAGACCTGGGGAGGCAGGGTCTTCGACAACTCCTACGACCGCGGTCAGCCCCTCGACTTCCAGGTCGGTGTCGGCCAGGTCATCCGCGGCTGGGACGACGGGCTCGTCGGCCAGCGCGTCGGCTCACGCGTCCTGCTGTCGATCCCCGCCGAGCTCGGCTACGGCGACCGCGGGGTGCCGCAGGCAGGCATCAAGGGCGGCGACACCCTCGTCTTCGTCACCGAGGTCCTCGGGGTCATCTGAGCCTGACGGGCCCGCCCGCTCCCGCCCCCGCGTTCGTACGGTGGGCGCCGTGCTCGCACCGCAGGGTGCGCGCCGGTGCCCCACCGTACGAACGCGCTTCTCCATGGTCCCGGCACCCACGCCCGCCCGAGGCGGGAGCCCGTGCCACCGTGCTTGCCTCGCCCGCCCCGACCTGCTCTGATAGGGCGATGACCCTGCTCCGCCCTCCCAAGGCGCGCCCCGGTGACCGTGTCGCCGTCCTGTCTCCCTCGCTCGCGGCCCCTGGTTTCGCCCCTGCGGTCCACGACCAGGCCATGGCCCGGCTCGCCGACCTCACGGGACTCGTCCCCGTCGAGTACCCGACGACGAGAAAGCTCGGCGCCTCGGCCCAGGAGCGGGCTCGTGACATCAACGCCGCCTTCGCCGACCCCAGCATCCGGGCGGTCCTGGCCACGGTCGGCGGCGAGGACCAGATCACCGTCATCAGCCATCTCGACGCCGAGGCGGTCCGGGCCGACCCCAAGCCCTTCCTGGGCTACTCCGACAACACCAACCTCCTCCAGTGGCTGTGGTCCCTCGGTGTCGCCGGCTTCTACGGCGGCTCGACCCAGGTCCACCTCGGCCCCGGCCCGCAGGTCGACCCGGTCCACCTGTCCTCCCTGAGGGCTGCCCTGCTCACCGGGGAGAGCCTCGAGATCACCGAACCGGGTGAGTCCGAGGACTTCGGCCGCGACTGGCTCGACCCTCGGGCGCTTACCGAGTTCGGCGCGCGGGAGCCCACCGGCCCGTGGACGTGGACGGGGCCTGCGCGAACCGTGACCGGCCCGACCTGGGGAGGCTGCCTCGAGGTGCTCCAGTGGGTGCTTGCCGCCGGCAGGTTCCCCGCCGACCCCGGCGTCCTCGAGGGCGGAGTCCTGCTCGTCGAGACCTCCGAGGAGCTGCCCTCCGCCCGGGAGGTCGGCTGGATCCTGCGCGCGATGGGTGAGCGGGGGCTGCTGTCCGCCGTCGACGCCGTCCTCGTGGCCAGGCCGCCGGCATCGTCCTTCGCCGACCTCGCCGACGCCGGGACCCGGGCACGCCGCCGCGCCGAGCAGAGGGACGCGGTCATCGAGGTGATCGGCTGCTACAACCCCGAGGCGGTCGTCTGCGTCGGGGTCCCCTTCGGTCACACCCGGCCCCAGTGGGTCCTGCCCCACGGCGGGACGATGACCGTCGACGGCGCCGCCCGCCGGATCACCGCCGACTACTCCTGAGCACGCTGTCGCCGGCCCGCCACCGGCGCTCGGCCCGCCACTGGCGCTCGGCCCGCCGGGCGCCAGTGACCGAGTCCTCGTCGCTCGGTGCCGCCCGCCCCGAGCGCTGGGACTACCCTGGCGCCAGCACATCCCCTCCGGCGAGGAGCCTCCTATGCCCGCCTACCGCAGCGCCACCTCCACCTCCGGCCGAAACATGGCCGGCGCCCGTGCCCTGTGGCGCGCCACAGGCGTCAAGGACTCCGACTTCGGCAAGCCGATCATCGCGATCGCCAACTCCTTCACCCAGTTCGTCCCCGGGCACGTGGGCCTGCGCGACGTCGGGCGGCTCGTGGCCGAGCAGGTCGAGGCGGCGGGCGGGATCGCCAAGGAGTTCAACACCATCGCCGTCGACGACGGGATCGCCATGGGGCACGACGGCATGCTCTACTCCCTGCCCAGCCGCGACCTCATCGCCGACTCCGTGGAGTACATGGCGGCCGCCCACTGCGCCGACGCCCTCGTGTGCATCTCCAACTGCGACAAGATCACCCCGGGCATGCTCATGGCGGCCCTGCGTCTCAACATCCCGGCGATCTTCGTGTCGGGCGGGCCGATGGAGTCGGGCAAGATGACGGCGCCCGACGGCACGACCCGCAAGCTCGACCTCATCGACGCCATGATGGACGCCGCCGACCCCACGGTCAGCGACGAGACGATCTCGGCCATCGAGCGCCTGGCCTGCCCCACGTGCGGCTCCTGCTCAGGGATGTTCACCGCCAACTCGATGAACTGCCTGACCGAGGCCATGGGCCTGTCCCTGCCCATGAACGGCTCCCTGCTGGCCACCCACGCCGACCGCGGGGAGCTGTTCAGGCGGGCGGGCCGCCAGATCGTAGAGATCACGAAGGCCTACTACGAGGGCGAGGACGCCTCGGTCCTGCCCCGGTCCATCGCGACGAAGGCCGCCTTCGACAACGCCATGAGCCTGGACATCGCCATGGGCGGGTCGACCAACACGGTGCTGCACCTGCTCGCCGCCGCCCAGGAGGCGGGCGTCGACTTCACGATGGCCGACATCGACCGCCTCTCGCGCAGGGTCCCCCAGCTGTGCAAGGTGGCGCCCTCGACCACCGTCTACCACATCGAGGACGTCCACCGCGCAGGCGGCATCATGGGCATTCTCGGCGAGCTCGACCGCGCCGGCCTGCTCGACACCTCGACGACCAACGTCCTGGGCGCCACCCTGGCCCAGGTGCTGGCCGACTACGACATCGCCCGCCCGGGGGCCGACGGCGTGCCCGGCTCGGGCCTGGACCCCGAGATCCGCACCGGCTACCTCGCCGCCCCGGCCGGAGTGCGGACGACGGAGATGTTCTCCCAGGGCTCGCGCTGGGACGCCCTCGACACCGACCGCGCCACCGGGTGCATCCGCGACCTCGAGCACGCCTACAGCGCCGACGGGGGCCTGGCCGTCCTGTTCGGCAACATCGCCGAGCGCGGCTGCATCGTCAAGACCGCCGGGGTGGACTCCTCGATCCTCACCTTCGCGGGGTCGGCCGTGGTCTTTGAGTCCCAGGAGGACGCCGTCGAGGGGATCCTGGGAGGCAAGGTGGCCGCGGGCGACGTCGTCGTCATCAGCCACGAAGGACCTCGCGGGGGCCCGGGCATGCAGGAGATGCTCTACCCGACGACCTACATCAAGTCGATGCACCTGGGCAAGGAGTGCGCGCTGCTGACCGACGGGCGCTTCTCGGGAGGCACCTCCGGGCTGTCGATCGGCCACTGCTCGCCGGAGGCGGCCGCCGGCGGGCTCATCGGCCTGGTGCGCACGGGTGACCGCATCGAGATCGACATCCCGAACCGCTCGATCGAGCTCAAGGTCGACGACGCCGAGCTGGAACGGCGCCGTGAGGCTGAGGAGGCCCGCGGGGAGGACGCCTGGACCCCGCACGCCCCGCGGCCCAGGCACGTGAGCGCGGCACTGCGCGCCTACGCGATGCTCGCCACGAGCGCCGACCTCGGGGCGGTCCGGGACCACTCCAAGCTCCCCCGCTACTGACACCCGCGAGCCCGAGCCCCCCGCGAGATCGGGACTAATGGCACCTCGAGATCGGGGGAAGTGACACCTCGAGATCGGGGGAAATGGCACCTCGAGATCGGGGGAAGTGACACCCCGAGATCGGGGGAAATGACACCTCGAGATCGGGACAAATGACACCCCGAGATCGGGGGAAGTGGGGTGGTTTCAGGTGGTGAGTGCAATGGTGGTGTCGTGTTCTGTTTTCTGCAGGAGCCTGTTGAAGGCTTCTGCGGGTGTGGCCCAGTCTAGGGTCTGGCGGGGGCGGGTGTTGAGGAGGTGCTGGGCCTGTTCGAAGGCGTGGAGGGGGTAGGTCGACAGGTCGGTGCCTTTGGGGAAGAACTCGCGGATCAGGCCGTTGGTGTTCTCGTTGGTTCCTCGTTGCCAGGGGCTGTGGGGGTCGCAGAAGTACACCTCGAGGTTGGTGGCGGTCCTGAAGCGGGCGACCTGGGCCATCTCGCCGCCCTGGTCCCAGGTCAGGGACCGGGCCATGGAGCGGGGCAGGCCCTTGATCATGGTCTCCAGCACCGTGGCCACGGTGGTGGCGGTGTGGTCGGTCAGCAGCGGGGCGATCAGGACCAGGCGGGTGGTGCGTTCGACCAGGGTGATCATCGCGGTGCGGTTGCCCGCGCCCATGACCAGGTCGCCCTCCCAGTGGCCTGGCACGGCCCGGTCGGCGACCTGGGCCGGGCGGGTGCTGATACGCGCGTCGGCCAGCCAGGGCCTGGAGGCCAGGGGCCCGGCCAGGGCCGAGCGTGGCACGCGCCGACTCCGCCCGGTGCGCAGCCTGTAGTGACGGCCCAGCTCGGCGCGCAGCGTCCCTCGGCCCTGGACGTACAGGGACTGGTAGATCGTCTCGTGGCTCACACGAAGATCATCGCGCTCGGGGTGGTCCGCAGCCAGACGGCGGCTGATCTGCTGGGGCGACCACCGCTGTCTCAGGCCCTGGACCACCAGGGCCCGCAGCTGGTCGTTGGAGTCCAGCACACGCGCCTTGGGCCGTGCCCTGGCGGCCCGGGCCTGGGCGTGGCGGGCCTGGGGGTCGTAGGCCTGCCGGCGGGCCTGTCAAGTTTTTTGTGTAAGCGGGTTGTTCAGAGGTGGGGGTTGATTCGGTCGGGGTAGGCGGTGGCGAGCTGGGCGAGGGCTTGTTTCCAGTTGGTGGTGATCCGGCCCTCGACCACGCGTGGCTTGGCCTTGCGCTTGTCCGCGGGCAGGTTCCTGTCCTTGTCGCGTTCTCGTGCCCGCTTGTCCTCGATGTTGCAGATCGCCAGCCACAGCAGCTTGACAGCGGCCTCGTCGCTGGGGAAGTGGCCCCGGTTCTTGGAGATCTTGCGTAGCTGGTAGTTGAGCGACTCGATGCTGTTGGTCGTGTAGATGACCCGGCGCAGCATCGGCGGGAACGCCAGGAACGGGGTGAAACGCTCCCACGCCCTGTCCCAGGTCGCCACCGTCTCGGGGTACTTGTCCCCCAGGGGAGAGCTGCTGAAGGCCGCCAGGGCCTCCAGGGCGGCCTCCTCACTGGGGGCGGCGTAGACCTGCTTGAGAGCAGCGGCGACCTTCTTACGGTCCTGGTAGGCCACGAACCTCATGGAGGCACGGATCAGGTGCACCACGCAGGTCTGGACCATGGAGTCGGGCCAGGTCGCCTCGATCGCCTCGGGCAGGCCGGTCAGCCCGTCACAGCACACGATCAGCACGTCCTTGACGCCCCTGTTGGCCAGCTCGGCGCACACGTGCGCCCAGAACGAGGCGCCCTCCTCGGCCTGGACCCAGATACCCAGGACGTGCTTGATCCCGTCCATGTCCACACCCACGGCGATGTGGGCCGAGCGGGTGGTGACCCTGTGGTCGACGCGGACCTTGACGCGGATCGCGTCGAGGTAGACCACCGGGTAGAACTCCTCCAGCGGGCGGCGCTGCCAGTCCAGGACCGCCTCGGCCACGGCGTCCGTGATCCTGCTGATCGTCCCCACCGACAGCTCCACACCGAGCGTGGACTCCAGGTGGTGGCGGATCTCGCGCACCGTCATACCACCGGCGTACAGGCTGATGATCATCGAGTCCAGACCGTCCATCCGCCGCTGCCCCTTCCTGACCAGCCGCGGCGTGAAGCTGCCGGCCCTGTCGCGGGGGACCTCGATCTCGAACGAGCCGACCTCAGAGCTGATCGTCTTGACCGTGGTGCCGTTGCGGGCGTTGCCACGAGCCACCGGCGCCTGCTCGCCCTTGTCGTAGCCAAGATGCTCCGTCAGCTCAGCCTGCAGACCCCGCTCCAGGGCCTCCTTGAGCAGGGCCGGCAGCAGCCCGTCGGCGCCCGTCAACCCCACCTCACCCGAGTCGATCCGCTCGAACAACCCGTCCAAGCCACCCGAGGCAACAAGATCCTCAACCACGCCCCGCCCACCAGCAGGACCAGTCTTCTCATCAGTCACAGTCATCAGTCCTTCAAAGAGGGCTTACACAGACCATTGAACACGCCCGGGCGTGGCGGGCCTGGGGGTCGTAGGCCTGCCGGCCCCCGCCGGCAGCGACCTCGCGGCTGACCGTGGAGACAGCCACCCCCAGGAACCGGGCGATCGAGGCCAGGGAATCACCCCTGGCCAGGCCCGCAGCGATCGCGCCGCGCCCCTGAGCCCCCAGACGCCTGCCGTGCCCGGTACCCCGGACCATCACCTCGAACCCGTCCCCCGACCCGCCCCGACCACGCCCAGCAGGCCTGGTCGTCCCGACCATCCCGCCCTCCCTGGCCCCGTGCCGCATCCTCATACCCCACAGCCTGCACCAGTCCGACACCGTGGACTGAGGCACCGAGAAACAAGCCCCCGCCTCGCGAGCCAACCAACCCGACTCGATCAGCTCCCGCACACCATCGCGAACCACACCAGGCCACACCCCACGCACCACAACCAGCCCCTCTCCCAAGCACCACCCATTGCACTCACCCCCTGAAACCACCTGGCACCGCGAGATCGGGGGAAATGGCACGGTCCTGCCGCGGGCCCTCCGTCAGGTGCGTAGCCGGGCCTCGTATCGCGGTGCTCCCGAGACCCGGGTGCCTGGGAGCCTGGGTGTGCGAGTGCACAGGGGCTTTGCGCCGGCCAGGGGCTTTGCGCCGGCCAGGGGCTTGGGTGCATGGGGCCTCGCCATGGCTCGGGGCCAGGGTGCCTGGGTGCCTCGGGGCCAGGGTGCCTGGGTGCCTGGGGGCCCGGGGCCTCGCCGTGGCCCGGCTGACGGCGCCGGGCCCCCGACGGTGACGCCTCCGCCCAGGAGCAGACCAGAGACCGCGTCCCGGGCCAGCAGCACCCACAGATTTGAGAATGGGTTTCATCATTGTTTAGGGTGACCTCATGACCGTCATCGTGGAGGACCTGAGCGTGAGCATCGCCGGTCGCCGTCTGGTCGACGGCGTCGGCCTGACGCTCACCTCCGGTGAGCGCACCGCCCTGGTCGGCGCATCAGGGGCGGGTAAGTCCCTGGCCTGCGCCGCGCTGGCCGGCACACTGCCTCCGGGCGCCACCGCCACGGGGCGCCTGACCGTCCGTCGCACCGACCGCCCCGAGCCCGACGACGGCGTCAACCTCCTCGACCTGCCCGCTGCGCGCCGGCCCTCCTCCAGCCGCATCGCCCTGGTCCAGCAGGACCCCTCGACCTCCCTGCACCCCCTGGAGACCGTCGGCACCCAGGTCGCGGCGGCGGCCCGTGCGGCAGGCGCCAGCCGCGACGGGGCCCGCTCACGGGCCCTCGAGCTGCTCGAGCGCGTCGGGCTCGATGCCGACCTGGCCGCGCGCGTGCCCGCACGTCTGTCCGGGGGCCAGCGCCAGCGTGCCGCGGTCGCTCTCGCGCTGGCCTGCGAGCCGGTGCTCATCGTGGCCGACGAGCCCACCACGGCGCTCGACGTCGTGGCCCGGGCCGAGCTGCTGGCGGTCCTCGTCGAGGTGACCAGCCCCTGGTCCGACTCCGTCGGAGGCGCGGACAAGGGCGCCGCCGACGCCCCCGCGCTCCTCCTGGTCACCCACGACCTGCCCGCGGCCGGCACCTGCGAGCGCGTCGTCGTCCTGGACGAGGGCCAGGTGGTGGAGTCCGGTGACTCCCGGTCCGTCCTGACCCGCCCGCTGCACGAGGTC
This sequence comes from Actinomyces howellii, assembly GCF_900637165.1. GTDB lineage: Bacteria > Actinomycetota > Actinomycetes > Actinomycetales > Actinomycetaceae > Actinomyces > Actinomyces howellii. The sequence continues at coordinate 2,604,211 of NZ_LR134350.1, forward strand.
ACCCGCGCCATGTGCGAGGCGGCGCGCGAGGAGAGCCTGGCGGGCGCCCTGGCCGCCATCGAGAGCCGTGCCGCCGTCGATGACTGCGCCCTGTGCGAGATCACCCAGGGGGAGTCCGGCCGGAGACCGGGGTACATGCCGCGCTCGCGGGTCCTTGCCGCCGGGGCCCCGTCGTCGGCCCAGGGGCGTCACGGTGAGTGAGCCGGCCCTGGAGGTCACGGGCCTGACCCGCTCCTACCCCGAGGCATCCGGACGGCGCACCGTCCTGCACGAGGTCGACCTCACCGTCCCGCAGGGAAGCAGCGTCGCGCTGCTGGGGCGCTCGGGCTGCGGCAAGACCACCCTGCTCAAGGCCCTGCTCCTCATCGACCGCCCCGGGCGAACGGACACGGGCACGATCAGGCTCGACGGGCGCGTCGTGCGCCGCCCGCGCCTGGGCTCGGCGGCGCTGCGCCCCTACCGGCGCGCCGTCCAGTGCGTCCCCCAGGACCCCGCTGCCGGCCTCGACCCCCGCCGCGACGTCCTGTCCCAGGTCACCGGCGCGATGGCGACGCTCGGGGTGCCCGGTGCCAGGCAGGACCACGAGGCCACCGCGGTCGGGCTCCTGAGCGCCCTCGACCTGCCGCGGGAGAGCTGGCGCCGCCGTCCCCACGAGATCTCCGGCGGCCAGGCCCAGCGCCTGGCCATCGCCCGGGCCCTGGCGCCCGGCCCGCGCTACCTCCTGCTCGACGAGCCGGTCTCCGGCCTCGACCCCCGCCGCCGCCACCAGGTCCTCGACCTGCTCGCCGGCCTGGTCGACGACGGCGGGCTGTGCGTGCCCGACCCCTCACCCCGGCCCGGGGTGCTCATCGTCTCCCACGACCTGGCGGCCGTCGCACGAGTCTGCGACAGGGCCGTGGTCATGGACGGCGGGCGGATCGTCGAGGACGTGCCCACCACCGGGCTCCTGGAGTCCCCGACGCACCCGACTGCCCGTGCCCTGCGCGACGCCCTGCCCCGCATGCCCGTCTGACCCCAGGGCCTGCGTGGCCCGTCAGCCCGGTCCTGCACGCGGACCGTGCGGACAGCCGCTCGCGGACCACGCGGGGCACCACGTCAGCAACTAGGAAGGAATAAAGCAAAGACATGGACACCTCCACCCCCCTCACCGCAGCGACGGCCCTCAGCCGCCGTCACGTCCTGGCCCTGCTCGGGGTCGGCGCCGCCGCCGGAGCACTCGCGGCCTGCTCCGACTCCACCTCGGCCGGGTCCTCGGGCGCCGACGGCAGGATCCGCCTGGCGATGCTCCAGCCGCCCCGCTCGGGCCTCAACCCCCTGTCCGACGACGCCTTCAAGCTCTCGCGCTGGTCGACCGCCGAGACCCTGGTCAACCTCGACGCCGAGGGCAACGCGGTCGAGGGCCTGGCCACCTCGTGGACGCGGGTCGATGACAGGACCTGGCGCCTCACCCTGCGCCAGGGCGTCACCTTCCACGACGGCACCGAGCTGACGGCCGAGCGCGTCGCCGCCTGCCTCACCTTCGCCGCCGGCTACTCCACGCCCCCGCGCATCCTCGACGGCGTCGAGCTGACCGCGGCCGCCGAGGGCGCCGACGTCCTGGTCACGACCGGAGCCGCCGACCCGCTCGTCCCGCAGCGCCTGTCCAGCCCCCAGCTGGCCATCCTGGCGGCGGGCGCCTACCCGGCCGACGGCGCAGCCGACGGACCGGTCGACCCCGTGGGCCACGGCACCGGACCCTTCGTCCTCAAGGTCGCCAACGGCACCGCCTCGGCGACCCTGGAGCGCTACGAGGGCTACTGGGGGGACAAGGCGGCCGCCACCGGGATCGACGTCACCTACGTGCCCGACGGCACCGCCCGGGGCGCGGCGCTGCGCACCGGAGAGGCCGAGCTCGTCGAGGCGGTCCCGGTGTCCCAGGCCGCCACCATCGACGCCGCGCTCCTCCACGAGGTCCCGATGCCGCGCACGGCGACCCTCTACCTCAACACCGCCAAGGGCCCCTTCGCCGACCCGGCGGTGCGCGCCGCGGCCCGCAACGCCCTGGACCCCGCTGCCCTGGTCGAGACCATGTACGAGGGCTACGCCGACGTCGCCGCCGGTCTCCTGGGCCCGGCCCTGCCCTGGGCCGCCCAGGAGCGCTCCTGGGGCGATGAGGTCCTGGCGGGGGCCGACGGCGCGGCGGCCGCGGGCAAGGTCCCCGGTGCCGTGACCGACGGGAGCGTCCCTGCCGGCACGACCATCACCCTGGGGACCTACACCGACCGCCCCGAGCTGGCGGAGATGGCCGTCGTCATCGTCCAGCAGCTTGAGGCGGCCGGCCTGACCGTCAAGACCGACGTGCGCGAGTACAGCCTCATCGAGGCCGACGCCCTGGCGGGCTCCTTCGACGCCTTCCTCCTGTCGCGAGCCACCGTCCTGGACTCCGGGGACCCGGTGGCCTACATGGTCTCGGACTTCTCCTCGGCCGGCTCCTTCTCCCTGAGCTTCCTGGCCGACCCGGCCGTCGACGAGGCGCTCGCGGCCGCCGGTGCGCTGGAGCCGGGGCCGGAGCGCCGTGCGGCGATCATGTCGGCCGAGGCGCTCGTCCTGGCCTCGGGCGCCGCGGTGCCGCTGCTGCACGAGCGCGTCCTGCAGGGGGAAGCCGCGGGCCTGAGCGGGGCCGAGCGGGACCCCCGCGAGCGCGCCCTCATCACCTCGGCCACCGTGGTCAAGGGCTGAGCGGGCCGAGGCGCACGATGGCAGTCGACCAGCCGCCCGCCCCGCCGGACCAGCACCGGCCGGTCCAGCCGCCACCGGAGCGGTCCCTGCCGGAGGGGCCGTCACCAGACGGCTCGCCAGTGGACGGAGCGCGCCCGCCGGGACCCGCGCGCAGGACGCGCCGAGCTCGGGCCCTGTGGCGCCCCGGCGCCGACGGGGCCGTCACCGCCGCCTCGCGGGCCGGGGCGATGGTCGTGCTCATCGTCGTCGTCGGGCTCCTGCCGTGGCTGTCGGGCAACGACCCGGTCCTGACGATCCTGCGGGCGACCTCCGCCGAGCGCGAGGCCACGCCCGAGGTGCTCGCCGCGGTCCGTGAGCGCCTGGGTCTGGCCGGTGGGCCGGTGGGCTCCCTCAGGCACTGGGTCGAGGGCCTGGTCTCAGGGGACCTGGGCACCTCCTGGATCTCCGGTGAGCCGGTGGGCGCGGGACTGGTCGAGGCCCTCGGCGTCTCGATGACCCTCATGGCGGCGGCGCTGGTCGTCGCGCTGGTCACCGCCGTCCTCCTCGTCCTGCCGGTGCTGCGCGACGGCCTGAGGGGGGTCGAGCGGCGCCGCGGCGGCGTGGTGGCCGCGGCGCTGACCTCCCTGCCCGAGTACCTCCTGGCGCCCGTGGCGCTGCTCGTCCTGTCGGTCTACCTCGGGCTGCTGCCTCCCTACGGGTGGGGCAGCGCCTCCCAGGTGGTCCTGCCCGCGCTGTCCCTGGGGCTGCCGGCCGGCGGACTCCTCGGCGGGCTCGTGTCGGACTCGGTGACCTCGGTGCTGGCCGAGCGCTGGGTCGCGACGTGGAGGACGGCGGGCATCGGTGGCGCCCGGTTCGTCTGGGCCGTCCTGCGTCGGGCCCTCACGCCCCTGACCGGGCAGGTGGCCCTCGTCGTGGTCGGTCTGACGGGCGGGGCCGTGGCGGTCGAGAAGGTCTTCGCCGTCCCCGGCCTGGGGCGCTCGCTGCTCGGCTCGGCCACGGCCCAGGACGTCCCCGCGCTCCAGGCGGGTGTGCTCATCCTGCTCCTGCTGGCCCTGGGCGCCGGGGCCGCCGCCGCCCTGGCGCGCCGCCTCCTGCTCGGGCAGGCGGCAGGATCAGGGGGGATGAGCGCCCCGCCGCCCGTGGCCCGCTCGGGGCGGGGAGCGGGCCTGGTCGCGGTGTCGGGCGCCGGCGCCCTCGTCCTCCTGGTGCTGGCGGGCACCGTCCGCGACCCGTACACCGTCGTCGCCTCCCGCCTCGAGCCGCCCTCGTGGGCGCTGCCCCTGGGGGCCGACGCCCTGGGACGAGACGTCCTGGCGCGGGTGGCGCACGGGGCGCTCGAGACGGTCGTGTCGGCCCTGGCGGTCACCGCCGTGTGCTTCGTCGTGGGGCTGGCCCTGGGCATGGCGCCGCGCGCGTCGGTCGGCTTCGTCGAGGTCGCCAACGCCGCGCCGCCGGTGCTCGCCGGGCTCCTCGTCGCAGCGGTCACCGGCCCCAGCGGAATCGGCGCGGCGGTGGCCGTGGCCTGCGTGGCCTGGGCGCCCCTGGCCGCTCACGCCGCCGCCCTCGTCCAGGAGGCCAGGGAGCGTCCCGACGTCGTCCTGGCCCCGGTTCTCGGAGAGGGACGTGTGCGGATCATGACCCGGCGGGTGCTGCCCGCGGTCGTGCCCTCCCTGGCCGGGCACGCCGCCTTGCGCCTCCCGGGAATCGCCCTGGCCCTGGCAGGACTGGGCTTCCTCGGCCTGGGAGCGCAGGCGCCCACCCCCGAGTGGGGTCTGGTGCTCGCCGAGGCGCTGCCCTACATCGAGCGCGCCCCCTGGGCGGTGGCGACCCCCGCGGCGGCGCTCGTCCTGCTCGCGGTCACCGCCGTGGCCGCCTCCCGCGCCTCGCGCTGAGCGCCCGGGCCGGGCTGGCTGGGGTGAGCGCCCGGGGCGTGAGCCGGGCCGCCGCGGCCGCAGGGCCGGGCCGCTGCGGCCGCCATCGCCCCATGAGTCCCGCTACCCTGTGGTGGTGAACGAGCTGGTGAGTGACGACGGCGCGTGGGACGGCGCCCGCTACCTGCGTGAGGTGCTGCGCGCCCCGGTCTACGAGGCGGCCGAGCACACGCCGCTGCAGGTCATGGAGGCGCTGTCCGAGCGGTTGGGCAGCACCGTGGAGGTCAAGCGTGAGGACCTTCAGAGCGTCCACTCCTTCAAGATCCGCGGCGCCTACACCTCCATGCGCGCCCTGGGGGAGGCCGAGCGCGAGCGCGGCGTCGTGACCGCCTCGGCGGGCAACCACGCCCAGGGGGTCGCCCGCTCGGCCGCCCTGCTGGGCATGCGCGCCGTCATCGTCATGCCCTCGGTCACCCCCCTGATCAAGGTCGACGCCGTGCGGGCGCTGGGCGGGGAGGTCCTCCTGTACGGCGACTCCTTCGACGTCGCCCAGGCCGAGGCCCTCCGCCTGGCGCGGGCCGAGGGGCTCACGTACGTCCCGCCCTTCGACGACCCGCGTGTCATCGCCGGTCAGGGCACGATCGGCCTGGAGATGATCCAGCAGGACGCGCGGATCGACCGGATCTTCGTGCCCGTGGGGGGCGGCGGGCTCGTCTCGGGGATCGCGGTGCTCGTCAAGCAGCTCATGCCCGCCGTCGAGGTCATCGGCGTCGAGCACGAGGAGTCGGCGTGCCTGCGCGCCGCCCTGGCCGCGGGGCGGCCCGTCGACCTCGAGCGGGTCGGGCTGTTCGCCGAGGGCGTCGCGGTGCGCCGGGTGGGGCGGGAGACCTTCCGCCTGTGCTCGGCCCTGCTCGACGACGTCGTCACGGTCTCCTCCGACGAGGTCTCGGCGGCCGTCAAGGACCTCTTCGAGGACCTGCGGGCGGTCCCTGAGCCCTCGGGGGCGATCGGCCTGGCGGGACTCAAGCGCCACGCCGCGACCCACGGGCTGCGGGGGGAGCGGCTGGCCTGCGTCCTGTCGGGGGCCAACCTCAACTTCCACCAGCTGCGCTACATCTCCGAGCGCTCCGAGCTCGGTGAGCAGCGTGAGGCGATCCTGGGGGTCACCATCCCCGAGGTCCAGGGGGAGTTCCTGCGCTTCGCCGCCGTGCTGGGGGGCCGCTCTGTCACCGAGTTCAACTACCGGCTCGACGCGGGAGGTGGCGGTCGGGCCCGCATCTTCGTGGGCGTGCGGCTGTCCCACGGCCGGCGCGAGCGCACCGCCATCGTCGGCGACCTCGAGCGGGCGGGCTACGACGTCGTCGACCTCACCGACGACGAGCTGGCCAAGGTCCACGTGCGCTCGATGATCGGGGGCCGTGCCTCGGCCCAGCTGCGTGAGCGCCTCTTCTCCTTCGAGTTCCCCGAGTCCCCCGGTGCGCTCATGCGCTTCCTCGAGGTGCTGGGGACCCGCTGGAACATCACGCTCTTCCACTACCGCACCGACGGCGCGGACTACGGCAGGATCCTCACGGCCTTCGAGGCGGGCCCCGAGGACGCCGAGCTCGCCGAGCACATGGACCGCCTCGGCTACGCCTACCACGAGGAGACCGGGAACCCGGCTGCCGTCTTCTTCCTGGGCCGGTGAGGGCGCGCGCGGCACCGGCACCGCCGGACAGCGGGTGTGGCAGGTGTCATGGAGCGAGTGCTGGTGACCTCCTCACCAGCACCCTAAGGTAGTTCATGAATCAACCATCCCTTCTCAAGGAGCACCCATGACCCGTATCGCCGTCGTCCTCGGATCCGTCCGCCCCAACCGATCTGGCGCCGGTGTGGCCCAGTGGGTCCTCGACAAGGCCAACGCCGTCGAGGGCGTCGAGGCCGAGCTCGTCGACGTCGCCTCCTTCGGCCTGCCGGTCTTCGCCGAGGAGGTCCCCCCGATGATGGCCGCACCGAAGGACCCGGCCGCCGTCGCCTGGAACGAGGCCCTGTCCGCCTACGACGCGTTCATCTTCGTCACCCCCGAGTACAACCGCTCGATCCCCGGTGCCCTCAAGAACGCGATCGACTTCACCGTCCCGGCCGCCCTGGCCAACAAGGCCGTCGGCCTGGTCGCCTACTCCTACTACAACGGCTTCCGCCCGGTCGAGCACCTGCGCGACATCCTGGTCAACTTCACCACCGGCGTCGTGGGCCCCCAGGTCAACCTCTCCCTGGTCACCGACGTCGCCGACGGCGCCTTCGCCCCCGCCCCCTTCCGCGACGGGGAGATCGCCGCGCTCGTCGAGGCCGTCGTCACCCAGGACAAGGCGCTGTCGACCCTGCGCTGAGGACTCCCGCGGGGCACCCGTGCCCCGCTGACGCCGCCCCGAGCCACCCGGCCCGGTCCGCCACCATCCGGTGGTGGACCGGGCCGTCGTCGTGTGTCGTCCGCCGGCGGGCGGGCGCCGCAGCGGGCGCGTGGCCGGCAGAACCGGACGCGGGGCGACGGTCCCGGACCGCTGAGTGCGGCGAGACCTGGCGGGGGCAGGCCGAACCGAGGCAAGGATCGGCGACCCGGACCGCCGCCTGGCGCTCGAGGTGCCATATGTCCCGAACTCGAGGTGCCATTAGTCCCGATCTCGGGGTGTCATTTGTCCCGATCTCGAGGTGTCACTTGTCCCGATCTCGGGGTGCCATTTGTCCCGATCTCGAGGTGAGGGGGCGCGCGTCTCTCAGGCCAGCGCGAGGCCGCGGTACCGGTTGACCGCCGCGGCGACGTCGACCATCCGGGGACGCACGAGGAAGGCCGGGCGGGCATCGAGGGCGTCCAGCCCCTCGTCGTCGAGCAGCGCCTCAAGGTCCTCCAGGCACTGGGCCAGGGTCGAGGCGCCGTCGAAGCGGCGCTCGAGCAGGGCGCGCAGGGCGTAGGCGATCGCCTCGGCCTGCCCGGGGTCGACGATGCCCGCCACGTCGGAGACGTCGATGTCCTCACGGTCCAGGGTCAGGGAGCCCAGGCCGTGGGCGCGGGTGCGCACCGGCCCGCGTCGCACGCGAGGCGGGGCGGGAAGCGGGACCCGCTGGCGCGGGGCGGGCAGGTCGTCCAGCGCGGTGGCCGGGCGCGGCTGGGAGGCCACGACCTGGGCGGCCTGGGCGGTCGCGTCGTGCAGCTCGTAGGAGTCGAGCAGGAGCACGCGGTCGGCCACGTCGAGGTAGTCGCCTGAGCCGCCCATGACCAGGACCGTCGAGACCCCCGCCGCGGCCAGTGCCCCGACGCGGTCGACAAGAGGGGTGATCGGCTCGCGCTCGGTCGACACGAGGGCCCGCATGCGCGAGTCCCGGATGAGCAGGTTGGTCGCGGAGGTGTCCTCGTCGAGCAGGATGACCGAGGCGCCCACCTCGACGGCCTCCATGAGGGAGGCGGCCTGGGAGGTCGAGCCCGAGGCGTTCGTGGTCGTGAAGGCGGCCGTGTCCCTGCCCGCGGGCAGGTGGGAGATGAAGGGGGTCAGGTCCACCCCGGTGACCGCGCGCCCGTCGGCGGCGCGGATCTTGACCGCGTCCGGGGCCGTGGCCACGAGCTCGCGGCCGTCGCCCGGCACGTGGGGGTAGACGCCGCGCTCGACGGCCCGCAGCAGGGTGGACTTGCCGTGGTAGCCGCCGCCGACGATGACCGTGACGCCCGTGCCGATGGCGGTGCCCCGCACCGTCCCGGCGTGCGGCAGCTCGACGGTGGCGGCCAGCGCCTCCGGGGCGTGCAGGGCCACCGCACCGGCGCGCATCGGCTCGTCGCTCACCCCGGAGCGGCGGGGAAGGAGGGATCCGTCAGCGAGGAAGGCGACCCAGCCGGCCTCGCGGACCGCGGCGCTCAGCGCCCGGTGGTCCTCGAGCGCGGCCACGTGCGCCATGAGCCTGCGGGCGCGCTCACCGCTGAGGTCGAGGGCCGTCGCCAGCTCGCGGGTCAGGTCCCGGCCCACGATCCGGGCCGCCTCGTGGCCCTGGACCGTGCGGCCCTGTGCGGGCAGGCTCACACGGGCCCGGATCTCGATGACGGGGCCGTCCTCACGGTCCCTCGCGTCCTCGGCGTCGCTTGCGTCCTCGGGCCCCGGCCAGCCTCCGCCCCTCCCACTGGCGGGCTCGTGGTCGCCGCTCTCGATGACCACGGCCGAGCGCTCGAGGATCTCCTGGCCGGGGGAGGCGATGGACAGGGCGGTGCCCCGGAACCCGGCGTGGAGCTCACGGGTGAGGAAGTCCCCCAGGGCCAGGCGTCGATCGGCGGTGGACAGCAGGCCCGCCTCCTCGAGCAGCTCGAGCCCCGGCGTCGAGACCGGGACGGTGACCCGGATGCGCGTCGGGGGCGCGTAGGGGTCGGCCTGCACGCGGTCGACGTGGAGCACCCAGCCCTCGGGCGCGGCGTAGCGGCCGCGGATCGCCTTGTAGGCGGCGTAGGAGCGGCCGTCCAGCGCGTGGAGGTGACCGACGAGGTCGCTCAGGGTGCCGTCGCGCGGCTCGTCGTCGAAGCGGCGGCGTGAGGCCGGGCGGCCTGCGCGCCCGCCCGCGGGCCCCGCCTCCCGGCGGTACCCCCGCTCACCGGGGTCCCTGCGCCTGCCGTCCCCGCGGTGGGCGCCGTCCCCGCGGTAGCCGCCGCCAGAGCCGTACCGGTCCGTGCGGTGGGCACCGCGCTCCTGCTCGCTCATGGCCCGATCCTGGCACACTGGCGTCATGGCGACGGAACCCACGGACATGATGCGGGCGGTGGCCCGAACGATGAGCGAGCGCACGGGCCGCAGCCTCGAGCAGTGGGTGGCGCTCGTCGAGGCTGCGGCCGGCGAGGGCGCCCTCGACCCCGGCGACCCCAAGGCCGTGCGCGCCTGGCTCAAGGCCGAGCACGCTCTGCCCCAGAACTCCCAGTGGGCGGTGGCCGACGCCACCGCCCGGCGCCACGGCTGGGAGCCCCCCACGGTCGAGGGCTACACCGACGCGATGTACTCGGGCCGCAAGGCGCCGCTGCGCCCCCTGCACGACGCGGTCATCGAGGCCGGACTCGCCCTCGGGCAGGCCGAGGCGCAGGGGCGTGCCGGCTACATCCCGCTGGTCCGCCGCACCCAGTTCGCCGCCGTGGGCCCGGGCACCTACGGCCGGCTGCGCATCGGCCTGCGCTTCCGCGGCGCGGTCCCCGACGACCCCCGTCTCGAGCCGGCCAAGGGCTTCGCCCAGGCCACCCACGTCCTCCACGTGGCGCCCCAGGGGCAGGACGGTGCCGCCACGGATCCTGCCGAGCTGGCCCGATCGCTTGAGCCCCTGCTGCGTGCCGCCTGGGAGCAGAACTGAGCCGAGAAGTGTCACTCAGGACCACAACTGGGCTCTCGCGAGCGTGTTGGCGCTCGGAGGATCGTTGTGATTCCGCGGTTCGCCTCGTTCCGGATCTCGCCGATCGTGGGTGATTGTGGTCCCCAGTGACACATTTGTGCTGCCCCTGAGCCCGCCGCTCGCCCCTCACTCGCGGATGAGCACCTCCGCGGCCGCCTCGCGGACCGCCGTGGTGAGACGGTCCAGCAGCGGGGAGCTGATCGACCACCTGTGCCAGTAGAGCCTCCAGTCGAGGTGCCCCAGACCCGGGACCCGCGTGAGGCCGGGGTGAGCCGCCAGCTCCCCGGCGGGCAGCATCCCCCAGCCCAGTCCGGCCTCGATGGCCGACACGAAGCCGGTGGCCGTGGGAACGACCGCCCGCGGCGGCCCCGGGGTCAGGCCCGCCCTGCGCAGCGCCAGGTCCTGGAGGTCGTCGTCAGCGTCGAATCGCAGGGCGGGCAGGCCGGCCGGATCGGCCGGGTCAGTGCGGCCGGCCAGCAGCGTGCGGGCGACGACCGGCTCGTAGCGCAGGGCGCCCAGCGGCTCGACCCGGCACCCGGCCACCCGGGTCGAGGAGGAGGACACCGCCGACATGACCGTCCCGGAGCGCAGGAGCTCGGCGGTGCGCGACTCGTTGGCCACGACGACGCGCAGGCGGGTGGGCCAGTCGACGGCACGGCGCAGGACCCCGCGGTACCAGGTCGACAGGGTGTCGGCGTTGACGGCGGTGGTCAGCTCGACGGGGTCCGGACCGGCGGCGCCGTCGTCGGACAGGTCGAGCTCGGCGGCGAGCTCGGCGGCCAGGAGGTGCTGCTGGCGGGCGTAGCGCAGGACGACCTGCCCGGAGCGTGTGGGGGTCGAGGGGGCTCCGCGGCGCACGAGCACCCTGCCCAGGGCCGACTCCAGGGCGCGGATGCGCTGGCTGACCGCCGAGGTCGACACACCCAGACGGGCTCCGGCGGCCTCGAAGGTGCCGGTGTCGGCGATGGCCTCGAGAGCAGCCAGCTGGTCGGGGTTCATGAAGGAGATCTTCACAAGGTGCAGAATATCGCGCTGGCCTTGAGGGAATGTCCTTCCTAAGGTCGTTGACGTGATGACCGACATGAGCCTCCTCGCCCCCTGTTCCCCGACCCTCCTGCAGGCCTCCGCGCTCGCACCGAGCGCGGGCCTGGTCCCGCTGCTCACGGGCTTCGGGACGGGCATCGGCCTCATCGTCGCGATCGGCGCCCAGAACGCCTGGGTGCTGCGCCAGGGGGTGCGCCGTGAGCACGTGGGGCTCGTCGTGGCGATCTGCTCGGTGAGCGACCTCGTCCTCATCTGCGTCGGCACCGCCGCGGTCGGCGCGGTGTCCTCGATGGCGCCGTGGGTGCTCGAGGTGCTGCGCTGGGGCGGTGTGCTCTACCTCCTCGGATTCGCCCTCACCTCCTTGCGCTCGGCCCTGCGCCCCGGGGCGCTTGAGGAGGCCGCCGCCCGTCCGGCTGCCTCCGTGGCTCTGACGACCCTCGCCCTGACCTGGCTCAACCCCCACGTCTACCTCGACACCGTCCTCATGCTCGGCACGGTCACGAACAGCTTCGGTGCGGCCCGGTGGGCTGCGGCCGCAGGCGCCTGCCTGGCCTCCGTCGTGTGGTTCACCGCCCTCGGCCTGGGGGCACGGGCCCTGTCCGGGCCGCTGGGGCGCCCGGTGACGTGGAGGGTCCTCGACGTGGGCGTCGGCGTCGTCATGCTCGCCGTCGCCGCGAACCTCGCGCTCGGCGGGTGAGGGCCCGGGCGCGCGAGACGGTGCGGGGCCGGGGAGACGGGGCCTCCCGGGCCCCGGGGAGTCGCTCAGGCGCCGGGCGCGGCCTCGGGCGGGAGCACCTCGGTCTGGGCGGGCAGGTCGACGATGCCCACCGGGCAGGTCACCCCGTTGGGGCCGTGGTTGCAGTAGCCGCCGGGGTTCTTCTCGAGGTAGCCCTGGTGGTAGTCCTCGGCCAGGTAGAAGGGCCCGCCGAACTCGTCGTAGAGCTCGTCGGCCGGACCGATCGTCGTCACGCAGGTGCCCAGGCCCAGCCGGGTCAGCTCGCCCTGGAAGGCCTCGCGGATGATCGCCGCGGCGCTGGCCTGGGCGGGGGTCGTCGTCCACACCGCCGAGCGGTACTGGGTGCCGACGTCGTTGCCGTGGCGGTTGAGCCGGGTGGAGTCGTGGTTCTCCCAGAAGGCGCGCAGCAGCGACTCGCCCCCGGCGCCGCACACGGCGGGGTCGTAGACCACGCGCACGGCCTCGGCGTGCCCGGTGGCCCCGGTGCACACCTCGCGGTAGGTCGCGTTCGGCGTCGTGCCGCCCATGTAGCCCACCGCCGTGGAGACCACGCCCTCCTGGCGCCACAGGATGCGCTCGACGCCCCAGAAGCAGCCCCCGGCGAGGTAGATGACCTCGGTGCCCGCCGGCCAGGGGCCGTTGAGGGGGGTGTGCAGGACGACGTGCTCGCCCGGGTCGGGCAGCAGCGTCGACTCGCGTCCGGGCAGGTCGGTGGAGCGTGCTGGCTTCGTCATGGCGGACACGCTACCGCGCCCGCGGCGACCGGCGCCCCAGCGGGTGCGCTCACGGGTCGGAGCGCCCGGCTGGGGCGCCGGTACCCGGCCCCGCACCCGGACCGGGTGCCGGGCGCGAAACCGGGGGAGGGCAGCTCAGAGAGGAACGACCTTGATGATCTCGGCCGAGATCTCCTTGCCGTTGGGGGCCAGGTAGCTGACGGTCTGACCCGCCCGGTGGCCCATGAGCGCCTTGCCCAGCGGGGCGTCGGGGGAGAAGACCTTGACCCCCTCGGGGACGTCCTCGTTGATCTCCTGACCGCCCAGGGCGAAGGTCTGCTCGCGACCGGCGAGCCGTGCGGTGACCACCGTGCCCGCAGAGACGGTCCCGTCCTCAGCCGCCTGCCCGATCTGCGCGTTGTCGAGGATGTCGACGAGCTGGAGGATCCGGGCCTCGTTGAGCGCCGCCTCCTCGCGCGCCGCGTGGTAGCCGGCGTTCTCCCGCAGGTCACCCTCCTGGCGGGCGGCCTCGACGCGCTGAGCGATCTCCTTGCGCTCGGTGTCCTTGCGGTGGCGCAGCTCCTCGGTGAGACGGTCGAAGGCCTCCTGGGTGAGCCAGGTGCCCTGGTTCTCGGTGCTCTCGGCAGCCATCTGGTCCTCCTTGAGGGTAGGTATGAGCAACGAGTGTAGTGCGCAGGCCGCCTCCTGCCCCCCGGTTCCACGGTCCCTCGTGCCGACGACACTCCAGGACCGGACCAGGGGGTGGCGTGCCGGCCCCGCAGCCGCGGCCCCGGAGCCGCGGCCCTCGCTAGCCCGCGCGCTCCTCGGTACCCGTGCTCGTCTCCTCGGCGCGACCCGCCTGCTCCTCCTCCCGGCGACCCGCCCCGCCGGACGTGCTGCCGACCGTGCTCCTGGCGGTGCTCCTGGCAGTGCTGCCGCCGGGCGTACCGCGGACCTTGCCGTTGCCGGATCCGTTGCCGTCGACCTTGCCGTTGCCGGATCCGTTGCCGTTGCCCGCTGCCTCGTCGGCGGACAGGGACCGGGCGGCGTCGTCGACGGCGGCGATGCGCCCGGCGACCCGGTCGAGCCGGGAGGCCAGACGCTCGTCGTAGCGTGCCAGCGCTCCGGCGCTGATCGTCGCCCGCACCCGAGCGCGCTCGGCCTCGACGTCGAAGTGGGCCTCGGGCCAGGAGATCTCGAGCTCGGCCAGGGTGCGCAGGACGAGCTCGGTGACCGCCAGGCGCGCGTACCACTTGCGGTCGGCCGGGACGACGTACCAGGGGGCCTCCTCAAAGGACGTGGCCCGCAGCATCCGCTGGTAGACGGCGTGGTAGTCGAACCACTTCTCGCGGGTGTCCATGTCCGAGGCGGCGTACTTCCAGTGCTTGTCCGGCCGGTCAACCCTCTCGAGCAGCCGCAGCCCCTGCTCGTCGTAGGAGACCATGAGCGCCACCTTGATGAGCGCGGTCCCCGAGTCGATGAGCTCCCGCTCGAAGTCGTGGATCTGCTCGATCCGGGCCGCCAAGGAGGCCTCGGAGAGCTCGCCGTTGACGGCCGGGACGAGAACGTCCTCGTAGTGGGAGCGGTCGAAGAACCCGATGATCCCGGCCGGCGGGACCGCCGCGCGGATCCGCCACAGGAAGTCGTGGCTGCGCTCCTCGACGGTGGGCGCCTTGAAGGCGGTCAGACGCACGCCCTGGGGGTCCACCAGTCCCATGACGTGGCGCGCGAGCCCGCCCTTGCCCGCTGTGTCGAGCCCCTGCGCGACGACGAGGACCCTGCGGGTGGAGCCGTCGGTGGCCGCCGCGAAGAGCCGCTCCTGGAGAGAGGCCAGCAGCGGGGTGATCGAGGAGGTGTAGGCGATCGCCTCCTCCTCACCCCCGGTCCACCCCGGGGTCGACGCCTGGTCGACGGAGGCCAGGTGGATGTCGGCGCCCACCCGCAGCGCCTGGCGGGGGTCGACCTGCCACCCCTGGCGCCTGGCCGAGCCGCCCGACACCGCGCTCCTCCTCGACGCGCCCTTCGTGCGCTTGGGTGCCATACCCTCTCCTGCCCCGGCCCGGCCTGCACCGGGCCTCATCCGTGCCTGGTCTGAACGTCGTCCGTCCGTCGTCCGTCCGTCATCCGCGCCCCCGTCCTCGGCGCGCCGGTGCGCCGACGACGGCGGTCATCGGGTTCTCGCCCCGGTGGGTGCAGGGTAGCGCGGCCGGGGCCAGACGGCGCGGCGGGAGCCTCAGGACAGGACGGCCAGGTAGCAGGCCGTGCAGTGGCACGCCCAGGCCAGGACGGTGCACACGTGGAAGATCTCGTGGAAGCCGAACCAGCGGGGCAGCGGGTCGGGGCGCTTGCGGGCGTAGACCACCGCGCCGACCGTGTAGGTCACGCCCCCGGCCACGAGCAGCCACACGATGACAGGGCCGCCCGCCACCCAGAACTGGGGCAGGAACCAGATCGCCACCCAGCCCAGGACGACGTAGAGGGCGGTGGAGAACCACCGCGGCGCCCCGGGCCACACGAGCGAGCTCGTGATGCCCAGGGCCGCGCCGCCCCACACGATCCCCAGGACCAGGCGCGCGGTCGCGGTGTCGAGCAGCGCCACGGACAGGGGCGTGTAGGTCCCGGCGATGAGCAGGTAGATGGTGGCGTGGTCGACCCGCCGCAGCACCGAGGTCACCGCCGCCGGGAAGTGCCCGTTGGAGATGTGGTAGACCCCCGAGTTGGCGAAGAGCATGAGGGAGGCGGCCAGGTAGGCGGCGCAGGCCCACCTCAGGGCGGTGCCGGGGGCCAGGACGGTGAGCACGATGCAGGCGGCCAGAGCCAGCGGGGCGGTCGCGGCGTGGATCCAGCCGCGCAGGCGAGGCTTGACCGCCCGGACCAGGTCGGAGGCGGCCGAGATCGCCGTAGCCGGTCGAGCGACGACGCGCTTGGTCATGAGCCTCCTCGAGGACGACGACGTGCCGGGAACGTCGGGCAGGACGGCCCCCGGGTCAGTTACGCCTCCGTAGGTTACGCCACCGTAGGTTGGAGTCCAAGGTGGGCGGGGGCTCGTCGACGCGATAGCGTGGGCCACGGATCGACCCAGCGGGAGCTCGACGGCGAGAGACCGACGAGACGCACCGAGCACGCAGGAGGGGTGAGGGCGACGATGGCAGGGGACAGCCTCCTCTACGAGCTCTACGAGCGCAGGCTCGCGGCGCGGCTCGAGCCGGGGCGCGCGCCCGAGCACGTCGGCGTCATCCTCGACGGCAACCGGCGCTGGGCCCGCACGATGGGCATCGGGACCGCCCAGGGCCACAAGCGGGGGGCTGACAAGATCGCCGAGTTCCTCACCTGGGCCGAGGACGCGGGGGTGCAGGTCGTCACCCTGTGGCTGCTGAGCACCGACAACCTCTCGCGGGATCCCGCCGAGCTCTCCCCACTGCTCGACATCATCGCCCACGCCGTCGACGAGCTCGCCGCCACCGGGCGGTGGAGGCTGCGGCTCGTCGGCGCCGTCAACCTCCTGCCCGCCCCCGTGGCGGAGCGCCTGCGCGCGGCCGTGGCCTCGACGCTCACCCCCGGGCCCGAGGAGCAGGCGCACGGAGGACGAGCACCCGTGGGCCAGGAGCACGACCCGGGGTCCGGGGCGGACGCCCGGATGCAGGTCAACGTCGCCGTCGGGTACGGGGGCCGTCAGGAGATCGCCGACGCCGTGCGCGACCTGCTGCGCGAGCGGGCCGCGGCAGGGGCCTCCATCGAGGAGGTGGCCGAGACACTGGCCGAGGAGGACATCACCGCCCACCTCTACACCAAGGGCCAGCCCGACCCGGACCTGGTCATCCGCACCTCGGGGGAGCAGCGGCTCTCGGGCTTCCTCCTGTGGCAGTCGGTGCACTCGGAGTTCTACTTCTGCGAGGTCTACTGGCCGGCCTTCCGGCGCATCGACTTCCTGCGTGCGCTGCGCGACTACGCCCGCCGGGAGCGCAGGCTGGGCAGGTAGAAGCAGGCCGGGGCAGGACGAGACAGGCTGAGACCGGTCGAGACGGGGCGAGCGCAGATCGGGCGACGCGGCGTCGGATGACCGCCCGCAGCCCCCGACCGTGACGTACCGTGAGGGGTGTCACAGATGGCGGCTCCGACAGGGCGCCGTCGTCCCGCCAGCGGATGCCTCCACGGAGGGCTGTTATGCGAACCTACGTCCTGGACACCTCGGTCCTGCTGTCTGATCCCCGTGCGGTCCTGCGCTTCGACGAGCACGCCGTCGTCCTGCCGGTGGTCGTCATCTCCGAGCTCGAGGGCAAGCGGCATCACCCCGAGCTGGGCTACTTCGCCCGGTCGGCCCTGCGTCTGCTCGACTCCCTGCGTGAGCGCCACGGCCGTCTCGACCGGCCGGTCCCCGTGGGCGAGACCGGCGGCACGCTGCGCGTCGAGCTCGGCGGCGACGAGCAGGTCCTGCCCGCGGGCATGCGCCTGGGGGACAACGACTCCCGGCTGCTGTCGGTGGCGGTGACGCTGGCGGGCCAGGGCGGGGAGGTCGTCGTGGTCTCCAAGGACCTGCCCATGCGCATCAAGGCGGCCTCGGTGGGCCTGGAGGCCGAGGAGTACCGCGCCCAGCTGGCCAGCGAGGAGATCTACTCGGGGATGACCTCGGCGGGCCTGACCGACGAGGAGATGTCGAGCCTGTGGGAGGGACACGCCCTAGACCTGGCCGAGCTGACCGACCGGGACTGCGCGGCAGAGCTCGAGGCTCAGCCCGTCCACACCGGGGTGCGCCTGGGCTCTGCGCGGGGCTCGGCGCTGGCCACGGTCGTGCGCGGGGCCCTGCGGCTCGTGCGCCCTGACCGGGAGGTCTTCGGGGTGCGAGGGCGAAGCGCCGAGCAGCGCGTGGCCATCGACCACCTGCTCAACCCCGAGATCGGCATCGTCTCCCTGGGCGGTCGCGCCGGCACCGGCAAGTCCGCGCTGGCCCTGGCCGCGGGCCTCGACGCCGTGGTCAACCGGCGCGAGCACCGCAAGGTCATGGTCTTCAGGCCCGTGTACGCCGTGGGCGGGCAGACCCTGGGCTTCCTGCCCGGGGACACGAGCGAGAAGATGGCGCCCTGGGCGGAGGCGGTCTTCGACACGCTGGGGTCGGTGGTGCGCTCCGAGCGGGTCGAGAGGATCGTCAGCCTCGGCCAGCTCGAGGTCCTGCCCCTCACGCACATCCGCGGCCGCTCCCTGCACGACGCCTTCGTCATCGTCGACGAGGCCCAGTCCCTGGAGCGCAACGTCCTGCTCACCGTGCTCTCGCGGGTGGGCCAGGGATCCAAGGTGGTCCTCACCCACGACGTCGCCCAGCGCGACAACCTGCGGGTGGGACGCTGGGACGGGGTCGCCAGCGTCGTGGAGTCCCTCAAGGACAAGGACCTCTTCGCCCATATCGACCTCGTGCGCACCGAGCGCTCGGAGATCGCCGAGCTCGTCACCCGGATGCTCGACGAGGTGCCGCTGTACTGAGGGTGCCAGGCCGCTGCCGGAGCAGTGCGGCACGGGCCGCGCAGGCCGCGCCGCACGGGCCGCGCCGCTTCGCTCGGGCAGCACGGGCCGCGCCGCTCCGGCGGGCGACCTCGTGGGCGGACACCGGTGAGCCTGCCCGGCAGGCGGTGGTCCGGTCCCGGGACCGGATCCGCTCAGCCCTCGAGCTCGGCGCGGGTGGGCGGGTTGGCTCCGGCGCGCGAGACCGTGATGTCGGCGACGGCGGCGGCGTGTCGCACGACCCTCTCAAGGGTCTCGGCGTCGATGGCGTGGAGCGCCTCGCGGCGGTCGGCGCCCACGAGGCCCTCGGACCACAGGCCGTCCTCGAGCCCGCCCATGAAGGAGTCGCCGGCGCCGACCGTGTCGGCCACGACGACGTCGGGGCTGGCCGGGACCTCGAGGCGCAGCCCCGAGGAGGTCAGGGCCAGGGCCCCGTGCTTGCCCCGGGTGACCACGACGACGGCCGGGCCGGAGGCGAGCCAGCCGCGCAGGACCTCCTCGACGTCGGCCTGCTCCCCGTAGAGCCAGGCGATGTCCTCGTCGGAGCACTTGACGAGGTCGGACAGGGCGATGAGGCGCTCGACGGTGGCGCGGGCGGACTCGGGGGTGCCCATGAGCTGGGGGCGGGCGTTGGGGTCGTAGCAGATCGTCGAGGTGGGCCGGAAGTCGGTGAGGACCCGCTCGACGGTGGTGGCTCCCGGCTCCAGGATCGCAGCGATCGATCCGGTGTGGACCAGCAGCGGGGCCTCGTTGCCCTCGACGGGCGAGGGGTAGGGCGGGTTCCAGTCGAGGTCGAACAGGTAGGTGGCCGCCCGGTCCTCCCCGATGGTCGCCTCGGCGGTCGAGGTGCGGTCGGCGCCGTCGGAGCCCGGGGTGAGGCGGACGCCCGAGGCCTCGAGGTGGCTGCGCACCGCCAGGCCGCGCGGGTCGGTGCCGATCCAGCAGTCGAGCCAGGCCTCCCGGCCCAGCCGGCTCAGCCCCAGGGCGACGTTGGCAGGTGACCCCCCGGGGATGTCGCGGGGGGTCTGACCGGGGTGGATGACGACGTCGACGAGCGCCTCGCCGATGACGAGGGCGGTTCCGTGGGGGCCGGGTGCGGTCATGGTGAGGGCTCCTTGATCTGGACGTGCCGGTGAGAGGGACGGGACTGCGGGCGGACGGGATCAGGACGGGTCGTCGTGCTCGGCGACGGCGGCCAGGCGGGCACGGGCGTCGTCGAGCCAGGACTGGCAGCGGGCGGCGAGAGCCTCGCCGCGCTCCCACAGGGCCAGTGCCTCCTCGAGGGGGACCTGCCCGGCCTCGAGGCGCTGGACGACGCCGACGAGCTCCTCGCGGGCCTGCTCGTAGGTCAGGGCGGCGACGTCGGCGTTGGCGTCGCCCGGGCCGGAGGGCTCGGCGGGGGAGGACAGGCTCATGACCCCGATTCTTGCACGCACCAGGCCGCGCCGACCGGGCCTTCGCGCGACGAACCGCAGGCTCCCCCGTCGTCGACCGGTCATGTAACTTTCGACCGTCCATGTGACGTCACATGGACGGTCGAAAGTTACATGACCGGTCGGGCGGAGTGGCGGGGCTCAGGGCGAGGGTCCTGCGGGCTTCGTCGCGCCGACGACCTGGGCGACGAGGCGCCCTGAGGCGAGCACGCCCTCGAGGAGGTCGCCCTTCTTGACCTGGTCGGCGCCGGTGACCACCGCGCCGCCCGGCAGCCGCAGGATGGCGTATCCGCGGTCGAGCACGCCCTGGGGGGACAGCGCGGTCAGGCGGGCCCGCTCGGCTCGCAGCTCGGCGGTGGCCAGGGACAGGCAGGTGCCCAGGGCGCGGCGCACGCGCTGGCGGGCCAGGTCGAGCTCGGCGACCTTGTCGCGCACGATGAGGGTGGGGTCGGCCATGACCGGGCGGGCGCGCACGTGGTCGAGCCCCCGCTGCTCGGACTCCAGGCGGGTGGACAGGACCGAGCGCATGCGCTCGCGGGCTGCGGCCAGGCCCGCGGTCTCCTCGGCCAGGTCCGGGACGATCCGGCGGGCGGCGTCGGTGGGGGTCGAGGCGCGGTAGTCCGCGACGAGGTCCAGCAGGGGGCAGTCGGTCTCGTGGCCGATGGCCGAGACCAGCGGCGTGCGGGCCGCGGCTGCGGCGCGTACGAGGCCCTCGTCGCTGAAGGGCAGGAGGTCCTCGACGGCCCCGCCGCCGCGGGCGATGACGATGACGTCGATCGTGGGGTCGGCGTCGAGCTCGCGCAGCGCGGCGCTCACCTCCTGGACCGCCTGGGCGCCCTGGACGGCGACCTCACGGACCTCGACGGGCAGGCCCGGCCAGCGCAGGCGGGCGTTGACGACGACGTCGTCCTTGGCCTTGGCGTTGCGTCCGCACACGAGGCCGACACGGCGGGGCAGGAAGGGCAGGGGTCGTTTGCGGTCGGCGTCGAACAGGCCCTCGGCTGCCAGGACTCGCCGCAGCTGCTCGATGCGCGCCAGGAGGCTGCCCACCCCGACCGGGCGGATGTCGTCGGCGCGCAGGTCGAGACTGCCCCTCTTGGTCCAGAAGCGGGGCTTGGCGCGCACGACGACGCGCGCTCCCTCGGTCAGCTGGGCGCCGGTGCGGGACTCGATGGCCGTCAGCTCGCGGGTGAAGACCGACACCGACATGGAGAAGTCGGCCTCCGTGTCCCGCAGGGTGAGGTACTGCATCCCCGACCCGGGGCGGCGGTTGAACTGGACGACCTGGCCCTCGACCCACACGTGGGTCATCTTGTCGACGTACTGCTCGATCTTGGCCGACAGCAGCCGCAGCGGCCACGGGTTGTCCGCGGTCGTCTCCCGCGCCAGGCGGGCGGTGGCGGCCCTCGGGGCAGGGTCGGGTCCGGGGCCGCCGGCGGCGCGGGTGCCGGTGGTGTGCGCGGAGGGGTCTGTCACGTGCACCACTGTGCCACGTCCGGGTATGGGTGCCGGCACCGCGCTGTGGCACAGTGGTGGGCGTGACAAGCACCGAGACCTCCGCGACGACGTCCCCGCCCGCCGCAGCGGCGGGGGCCGAGGCCGCGAGCAGGCGCATTCTCCTGGCGGCACCTCGCGGTTACTGCGCCGGAGTCGACCGCGCCGTCGACGCCGTCGAGCAGGCCCTGGCCCACTACGGCGCGCCGATCTACGTGCGCAAGGAGATCGTGCACAACAAGTACGTCGTCGAGGCGCTGTCGCGGCGGGGGGCGGTCTTCGTCTCGGAGACCGACGAGGTGCCTGAGGGGGCGCGGGTGGTTTTCTCCGCCCACGGCGTGTCGCCGGCGGTCCACGAGCAGGCTGCCGCGCGCCGGCTGCAGACCATCGACGCGACCTGCCCGCTGGTGACCAAGGTGCACAAGCAGGCCGTCCGTTTCGCGGCCGAGGACTACGACATCATCCTCGTGGGGCACACCGGCCACGAGGAGGTCGAGGGCACCCAGGGCGAGGCGCCGGAGCACATCCAGGTGGTCAACGGCCCCCACGAGGTCGACCAGGTGGTCGTGCGCGACCCCGAGAAGGTCGTGTGGATCAGCCAGACGACCTTGAGCGTCGACGAGACGCTGGAGACGGTGCGTCTGCTGCGCGAGCGCTTCCCGGCGATGGTCGACCCGCCGGGGGACGACATCTGCTACGCCACGCAGAACCGCCAGGCGGCGGTCAAGGTCCTCGCGCCCCTGGTGGACGTCATGGTGGTCGTGGGCAGCGGGAACTCCTCGAACTCGGTGAGACTCAAGGAGGTGGCCCTCGAGGCGGGCGCCCCGGCCGCCTACCGCGTCGACTTCGCGCGCGAGCTGGAGGAGCGCTGGTTCGACGGCGCGAGCACGGTGGGTCTGACCTCCGGGGCGTCGGTGCCTGAGATCCTCGTGCGTGAGGTCATCGAGCGGCTCGGGGAGATGGGCTTCGGTGAGGTCGAGGAGGTGCGCACGGCCACGGAGCGGATCTCCTTCTCCCTGCCCAAGAACCTGCGCGCCGACCTCAAGGCCGCCGGCGACCTGGCTGCTGGTCAGGCCCGGCGTGAGCCGGCCCCCGACCACACCTGCTGACCACCGGGCGCCTGGTCGGCTGCCGGGCGTGAGCCTGGCACGGGCGGCGACGGCGTCCGGGGGCGGCGCCCGGCCAGCTGCCACCGCACCCTCGTGCGGTGCGTGCTGCGGTGTGCGCCGTGGTGAGAGCCCGGGGTCGTGAGTCTACGGTGGCGGGCCGAGCTCCCTGGGGCACCGGGCCCCTGGAACGTGGTCCTTGTGGAGCCGTGGCCCCTGCGGCGTTGCCCCGGGAGGGCTGGTTCAGCTGGCGATGAGGCGGGTGAGGCGGGTGGCGTCGGCGCACACGCGCTCGAAGGGCACGACCCACACCGGTCCGGTGGGGCCGGGGGTCTCGACGACGAGGTTGTCGGCCTTGAGGCAGTCGAGGCGGCTGGCGGTGTCGTCGCCCTGCGTCTGCCAGGTGGGTTCCGAGGTCGGGATGACGTAGCCGCCGAGGGTCGGTGAGGCCCAGCGCAGCAGCAGGACCCTGGCGCCCTCCCGGGAGGAGACGTCGGGGTTGGCTGCCAGGGAGGAGGCCACGCCCTTGGCGGAGCCGATGCCGACCGCGGTGGCCAGCGCACCGTAGGTGGTGCACAGGGCGGGGGTCTGCTCGGCGAGCTTGGCGATGGCGCGCGAGACGCGCTCGCGCGCGGAGGACGCCGCAGCGGCGTCCGCGATGGCGCGCACCCGGGCACCTGTGAGGTGCGCGGTGTTGGCGAGCTCGGCCGAGCTCAGTCCTTGGGCGAGGCCGCTCAGGATGAGGGCGTCCCGTTCGTCACGCAGCGCTGCGAGCTGCTCCTGGAGGCGCTCCTGCTCCCGTGCGAGGGCGCCCAGGCGCTCGACGACCTCGGAGGCGCCCTGCGGGGCCGGCGGGTGCGTGGCCGTGGCGGGTGCGCCGGCGGGGTTGCCGGTGAGCTTGGGTTCGGTGGCACCGCTCACGGTGCTCGGTGGACTGGACGTCATTTGTTAGAAGACCTTCAGGGATCGTGATGGGGTACGGGTGCAACCTTATATCGAAGGGCGGCCGAGCGGTCGAGCCGGCTGAGGGTTCCGTGAGGATTCGCGGAATCGAACAGTCCGGAGCACCCCGCGGATGTGGGGTAGATCAACTCCTGGGCTGCCCTTGATGCCGTCATGCTAACCGCTGGCTGGCCGAAAGTCCCGCATTGCCCTGCTAGGACCTTTCGGCGGCGCGCCGCCGAAAAATCGTTACAGAACTGTGACCGGGGCGCTGTCGGGGTGCCCCGTGTTTTATTACAGTTCGTCAACAACTTCTGCGCCGGTCAGCTCAGGGCTGGTCAGTTGTCTGACCTGGGAGTCGTCGTCCTTGATTTCCGCAGGTGAGACGAGGGTCTCAGCGAGTGAGTCGAAGCTTCTGGCGGTGACGAGGAGGCGAGACTCCAGCGAGCCGACGGTGCGGTTGTAGGCGGTCACCGAGCGGGTCAGCGCGGTGCCCAGCGTGTCGAGATGGCGGGCGACGGTGCCCAGGCGCTCGTAGAGGGTCTTGCCCAGGGCGAGCAGCTCGCGGGCGTCGTCGTTGACGGCGGTGCGCGCCCAGGCGACCGCGCAGGTGCGCAGGAGGGCGAGCAGGGAGGCGGGGGTGGTCAGGGCGACGCCGCGGTCCAGGGCGTGTCCGAGCAGGGTGGGGTCGGCGTCGAGGGCGGCCGCCAGGATGGGCTCGGCGGGGATGAACAGGACGACGAGCTCGGGGGAGTCGCCCAGGGTGCGGTCGTAGTGCCGCCCCGCCAGGGAGTCGACGTGGGCGCGCAGTGCCTTGGCGTGGGCGGTGAGCAGCTCGGCGCGCCTGCCCTCCTGGGGTCCGGTGGCGCCGTCGGAGGGCAGCGCGCAGGCCTCGAGGTAGGAGTCGAGCGGGACCTTGGCGTCGACGGCGAGGTGCCCGTTGCCGGGGAGGTGGACGACGACGTCGGGGCGGGTGCGCTCGGCTCCCTGCGAGCCGGCGCGTGCCCCGCCCCGGTCGGCGAGCACCGAGCCGAGGGAGCGCTGCTCGGAGAAGTCGACGTGGCGCATCATGCCCGAGGCCTCCAGGACGCGGGCGAGCTCGACCTCTCCCCACAGGCCGCGCGTGCTGCGTGAGCGCAGGGCGCCCTCGAGCGAGGCGGTGACCCGACGCAGCTCGCGCTCGGCCTGCGCCCCGGCGCGCAGCTGCTCGGTGAGGGTGGCGTGCTGGGCGGTGCGCTGCTTCTCCATGGCCTCCACCCGCGTTCCGACCTGCTCGAGCTGGGAGCGCACGGGGGCCAGTGCCCGCAGCACCGAGCCGTCGTGCTCGGCCCGCTCCTCGGCGATCTGCGCCCGGGCGCCGAGCTCCTCGGCCCGAGCCCTCCACTGGGCGGCCTCGGCGCGCAGGGCGGCGGAGTCCTCGACCTCGGCGGCGCGCGTCCTGGCAGCGCGGGCTACGGCCGTGGCGTAGCCGACGACGGCACCGGCGCACAGGCCGACCAGGAGCAGGAGGAGGGGGAGGGCCGTGTTCATGCCCCCAAGCATGCCCGGCGGCTGTGACACGAATCCGGACGGCTAGACTCGCGCCGTGGCACTCACCATCGGAATCGTCGGACTGCCCAATGTCGGCAAGTCCACCCTGTTCAACGCCCTGACCCGCGCGACCGTCCTCGCGGCGAACTACCCCTTCGCCACGATCGAGCCCAACGTCGGCGTCGTGCCCCTGCCCGACGCGCGCCTGGACCGGCTCGCCGAGCTCTTCGCCTCCCAGCGCACGGTGCCGGCCACCGTGTCCTTCGTCGACATCGCGGGCATCGTGCGCGGGGCCAGCGAGGGCGAGGGCCTGGGCAACCAGTTCCTGGCCAATATCCGTGAGTCCGACGCGATCTGCATGGTGACCCGCGCCTTCGCCGACCCCGACGTCGTCCACGTCGACGGCAAGGTCGAGCCCGCCGGGGACATCGAGACCATCGCCACCGAGCTCGTGCTCGCTGACATCCAGACCCTGGAGAAGGCGATCCCGCGTCTGGAGAAGGAGGTCCGGGGTCGCAAGACGGAGGCGGCCGTCCTCGAGACCGCCAGGGCGGCGCTGGCCGTCCTGGAGGAGGGGACGCTCCTGTCGGCGGGAGCCGCGGCCGCCGGGATCGACGAGGAGGTGCTGCGCGGCTTCCAGCTCATGACCTCCAAGCCCTTCATCTACGTGTTCAACATGGACGACGAGGGGATGGGCGACGACGCCCGCCAGGCCGAGCTGCGCGAGCTGGTCGCCCCGGCCGAGGCGGTGTTCCTCGACGCCCAGTTCGAGGCCGAGCTCGTCGAGCTCGAGCCCGAGGAGGCCGCCGAGATGCTGCACGAGAATGGCCAGGAGGAGTCGGGTCTCGACAAGCTGGCGCGGGTGGGTTTCGACACCCTGGGGCTGCAGACCTACCTGACGGCGGGCCCCAAGGAGGCGCGCGCCTGGACGATCCGCAAGGGGGCCACGGCGCCGCAGGCGGCCGGGGTCATCCACACCGACTTCGAGCGGGGCTTCATCAAGGCCGAGATCGTCTCCTTCGACGACCTCATGGAGTACGGCTCCGTGGCCGAGGCCCGCGCCCACGGGAAGGTGCGCATGGAGGGCAAGGACTACGTCATGGCCGACGGCGACGTCGTGGAGTTCCGTTTCAACGTGTGAGGGCGGAGCGAGTGGAGGTACGTTGTGGGACGACCACGTGCGTCCGGGGCGGTGCCTCTGAATGAGTCGCGAAGGAATGGCCGCCGGGCTCTTGCTCCGAGGCGGACGGGCTGGCCTGGGACGGCGGACCGGACTACCGGGACTCGTCGAGCTCGAGGACCATGACACCGTCGGCCTGCCCGCCGGGCCAGTCGGTGAATCCCTCCGAGAGGTAGAGCGCCTGCGCGTGGTTTCCCGCCTCGACGGACAGGCTCAGGCGCCGGACGCCGCGTGCCCGGGCCTCATCGACGAGGAGGCGCAGCAGGGCGCGCCCGATTCCCTTGCGGCGGCTGTCCTCCGACACCCACAGGCTGATCTCCGCAGTGCGCTCGTCGACGAACCCGTAGCCGGGGTCGTCCGCCGGGAGGAAGAGCGCCCACACGACGCCGACCGCCCCGTCAGCCTCGTCCGCCACGACCCCGAAGTCGCCCCGCTGCGGGACAAGGCGGGTGTAGTGCGCGAACTCCCGCCGGTCCCGTACGTCCTGAGCCGTGAAACGGGGGCCGCACCAGTTCATGTTCCCCAGGGTTGCCTCCTCAAGGAGCCGGGACTCGTGGGCACCCAGAGGGCGGAAGGTCGCTGCCATGCCGGGAGTCTCGCACGATCCTTTCCTGGGAGCGATGCCGGGCCCACCGCGCGATCGTCTCCACCCGGAATACGATCGACCCGTGCACATCGTCGGCATCGACCATCTTGTCCTCACGGTCTCGTCGATCGACGCGACTGTCGACTTCTACTCACGCGTCCTGGGACTCGGCGTCGTCACCTACGGGCAGGGGCGCACGGCGCTGCAGGTGGGCGATCAGAAGATCAATCTCCACAGCGCCGCCGCACCGATCTCACCGCACGCCGCCTGCCCCGTACCGGGAAGCGCGGACCTGTGCCTCGTCGTCGCCGGCGAGATCGAGTCCATGATCGCCCGCCTCGCAGACCATGACGTGCCGGTCGAGCTCGGCCCGGTGGACCGCACCGGTGCGCGCGGGCCCATCCGGAGCCTCTATGTGCGCGATCCTGACCGCAACCTCGTCGAGCTCGCCTTCTACGACACGAGCACGGCCTCCTGACCTCACGGTGCCGGCCGTCACCCCTCTCGCGCCCACCGGCCCGTCGGGGGAGGACTCACCAGGCTGCGGCCTGGGCGGGCCGCGACGTCCTGCCTGTGCTTGACCGTCAGGGCCGCTATCAGGGCCACTGCGAAGTCAGGTAGGCCTCGATGGCTCGGTGGCGGAAGCGGTAGGGCCGGCCGCGCCGGATGATCCGGCGGGTCAGGTCGAGGCGCTGCGCGGTGGGGCCGGCGTCGGTGGACCTGGCGTAACCCATGGCCTGGGCGATCCTCGTCAGGCTTCGCTCCTCGGGGGCGAGCTCGCCCATGACGTGGAGGAACTGCCGCTCGCGATCGGGGAGCCGATCGAGGACGCGCTGGACGTGCGCCTCGGCCTCGGCGGCCGCGCCGCGCCACCCGGTTCTGACGTGCTCGACGGTGATGAGGTTGCCGGTTCCTGCGTACCAGGCCCGTTCCCCAGCGAGCTGGAAGAGGAAAGGCTCCCCGCAGGACAGCTCGACGATGGCGCGCTGCGCGGCGGGCTCCATGAGCACCGGCTCGATCCTGCCGTCCTCGTCGGCCACGGTCCAGCCCTCGGTGACGAAGGGCTGGAGCGCTGTCATGAGCGCGTCCTCGTCGATCGCCTCAAGGGTGGTGGTCTGGAACCTGCGCGCGAAGGTGGCGCCCGTCCGCGCGCCGGCCATGTCGGCGAACTCGGGCAGGCCCGTGAGGTAGACGGCGATCGGCAGACCCCGCTCGACCTGGGCTCCTCCAGGGGCGTTGACGGTCTCCTCGTGGGCAAGTGCGTCGCCGAGGGCGATGAGCAGCTGGGAGCGTGCCCTCTCGTCGGTGATGTTCTGGACCTCGTCGACGTGGACGACCACCATGACGTCGCGCTGGCGGATCGCCGCGCGACCGATCTCGATCAGCAGGTCGGTCAGGGCGGTGTACGGGTCGGGCCCGCTTCCCGGGCGGACAGACAGCGAGATCCCGGAGGCGGCGACGCTCTCGACCCTGCCGAGCATGGTCGCGATGCGCTCCTCCCGCGCGTGGGGAAGTCCCGCTGTCGAGGACAGGTCCAGCAGGGCCGAGGCAACCCGCTTGATGGGGTCCGTGCCGGAGGGGATGCGCAGCTGCGGTGTCACCCAGTCTCCGGCATCGGCCGCGTCGCGTGCGATCCGACGAACGAGTGAGGACTTTCCCGAGCCTGCCTCTCCGAGGATCGTGCGACCACGCTCGTGAAGGCCTGCGACACGCCGCGGGCGAAGGATGTCCCGCCAGTCGCTGAGCTGGGGGGCGCGACCTGCCCACACCGTGGGCACCGTGTCCGAGCCTGGGCTGAACGGGGAGTCAAGCGGAGACCTCATGGTGATAAATTTATCAAGGGCCACTGAGATTGATAAACTTATCAGGCGGTTGAGTTCCGGGTTGCCGTCTGGTTCCTGTCGGAGCGTGTCGGTGGTGCGGCTGCCGGCCGTCGCCCCTCCCGCGCGCACCGGCCCGTCGGGGGAGGACTCACCAGGCTGCGGCCTGGGCGGGCCGCGACGTCCTGCCTATGCTCGATCTATGGCTGGAGCAGGCTGGTCGAACCGTGAGGGGGTGCCCGACCTCTACGCGATGACGCCTCAGGAGCGCGCCGAGTGGCTCGCGGACCGGCGTGCGCGCTCGCCCCGCCGGGCCCTCCTCCCCGTCTGCGTCGCCGTCGTCGCGGGCGTCATGTGGGCGCTCGTCCTGTCCCCGCTCGTCGGCGCGCCCTGGGGGGCGGACCTGTCCCCGGCCGTCGTCGACTCCGGCACCGCCACCGTCTCCTCCCCGGCGGCCTGCGAGCGAGGATGGAGCACGCTGTGGCGCATGCACACCTGCACCGCGACGATCGTGTGGGACGAGCACGGGACCACCACCGACCTGCCCGTGCGCAGCCCGCAGGCTCTGGCTCCCGGGACCTACGAGGTCGTCGCCCGGCACCCGTTCCTGCGCGACCGGCCCTACGAGGTCGATTCCTTCGACCTCATGAGGATCGTCCCCGCCGACATGCCCGCCAACGAGGGCCCGCAGCGGACCAAGCAGATGGCGCTCGACATCGGTGCCGCCGTCGTCATCGCGGTGCCGACCCTGACAGCCATCCACCTGCGGAGGCGGCCCGTGCGGCGCCCCTGAGCCCGGCGCGGGGGCTGCCATCGCACGCCGCTCGACGTGCCGGGTGGGACCCGGCACGCCAACCGGGTGAGACACGAGGTGCCGCCGTCCGTCCCGGGTGGGAGACTGTGCGACGGCGCGGCACCGCGCCGTCGCACAGCCAAGCGGAGGGAGAGCGCGCCATGATCAGGGTCGCCATCAACGGGTACGGCAACCTCGGGCGGGGCGTCGAGCAGGCGATCACGAGGAACGCGGACATGGAGACGGTCGTCGTGCTCACCCGCCGCGACCCCTCCTCCCTGACCACCCTCGGCGCGCCGGTCGCGCACCTCGAGGACATGGCCGCCTGGGAGGACAAGGTCGACGTCTGCCTCAACTGCGGAGGATCGGCGACCGACCTGGCCGAGCAGGGGCCGCAGGCCGCCGCCCACTTCAACACCGTCGACTCCTTCGACACCCACGCCCGGATCCCCGAGTACTTCGCCGCCGTCGACGCCGCAGCCAGACAGGCCGACCACCTCGCCCTCATCTCCACGGGCTGGGACCCCGGCCTGTTCTCCATGCTGCGGGTCCTCGGAGAGTCCGTCCTGCCCGACGGCGCGACGACGACCTTCTGGGGACCCGGCGTCTCCCAGGGGCACTCCGACGCCCTGCGCCGCATCGACGGCGTCCTCGACGCCCGCCAGTACACCCTGCCGGTGCCTCAGACCGTCGAGGCGGTCAAGGCCGGCGACGACGTCGAGCTGACCACCCGCTCGATGCACAGGCGCGACTGCTACGTCGTGGCCGCGCCGGGCGCCGACCGCTCCCGGATCGAGCGGGAGATCGTCGAGATGCCGAACTACTTCGCGGACTACGACACCTCGGTCACCTTCATCAGCGCCGAGCAGATGCGCGCCGAGCACGGCGGCATCCCGCACGGCGGCACGGTCATCCGCCGGGGCCGGACCTCCGAGGGCGTGAGCGCCAACGTCACCTTCGAGCTCCAGCTCGGCTCCAACCCCGAGTTCACCGGCTCTGTCCTGGTCGCCACCGGCCGGGCGGTCGCCAGGATGGCGGCGCGCGGCGAGCGCGGCGCTCGCACCGTCTTCGACCTCACGCTCGCGGACCTGTCGCCCAGGACCCCCGAGGAGCTCCGCGCGACCTACCTCTGAGTCCGCCCCGCCCGGCGGGGCCGACCAGAGTCCGCCCGCCAGACACCGCCGGCCAGAACCCACCGCCAGAACCCGCCCCCGCGCCGCCGTCCCAAGGACACGATGCACAACACCACCTCACTGACCCCCGCCGAGATGAGCGAGTTCCTGCTCAACGTCGCCATCGTGCGCCCCGTGTTCATCTGGGGACCCCCGGGGATCGGCAAGTCCTCGCTGGTCGAGCAGTTCGCCCACAGCGTCGGCGTCCCCTGCGTCTCGCTGCTGGGCAGCCAGCTCGCGCCGGAGGACCTCATGGGCGTCCCCCAGATCAAGGACGGGGTGACCCGCTTCTTCCCACCGGCCATGATCGTGCGCGACGAGCCCTACTGCCTCTTCCTCGACGAGCTCAACGCGTGCTCCCAGGACGTCCAGAAGGCCTTCTACAGCCTTATCCAGGACCGGCGCGTCGGCGAGTACGAGCTGCCCGAGGGCTCGATCGTCATCGGTGCGGGCAACCGCGCCCAGGACTCGGCCATCGTCAAGCCCATGTCCTCGGCCCTCATGAACCGCATGGTCCACGTCCACATGCGGGTCTCGGCCAGCCAGTGGCTCACCTGGGCAGCCGACAACGGGCTGCACCCCCTCGTCATCGACTACCTCAGCCAGCGCCCCGACCACCTGTGGAGCAAGCCGCCGCGCCATGAGGAGCCCTTCTCCACCCCGCGCTCGTGGCACATGGTCTCCGACGCCCTCTACGCCTTCGGCGACGACGCCCGCCCCGAGATGGTCGAGGCCGTCGCCGCCGGCTGCCTGACCCCCCAGCACGCCGCCCAGTTCAAGGCCTTCGGCAAGCTCGCCGCCGACCGCCACCGCCTCGACGCCATCATCAAGGGCGACGCCCGCTGGCCCGCCGAGCCCGAGGACCGAGACCTGCTCTACTTCCTCGCCCAGGCCTTCCGCGCCCGGCTGCTCAAGACGCTGCCCCCGGAGAAGAGCCAGACGAGCCCCGACACCCAGGCCCTCGTCCACACCTCCAAGGCGATGCTGCGCGACCTGGCACGGATCAGCCTCGAGATGGCCCAGCTCGTCGTCGCCGACGACGGCGGCCAGGCCCTGCCCGCCTGGTACATGGTCGAGGTCGTGCGCGACCTGCCGCGCCTCATCGAGCGCCGCCCCGAGAAGAAGCAGTGACGCGCTCGACCGCCAGGGCCAACCCCGCGGCCCGCGCCTACGACACCGGCCTGGCGCTCCTGCGCACCCACCCCGTCTTCCGGGGCCTGGTCGACAACGTGCACTGGATCCGTCGCTCCCCCTCGCCGTGCCCGGCCAGCGGCTGGCTGGTGCTCGAGCGCACCGAGGCCGTGTACGCCCACCCCAAGCGCCTGGCCGATCCCCAGCAGTGGGCGCAGGTCATGGCCAGGGCCCTGCTCGTGCACGCCATGGAGATGTGGCGCCCCGACCGGGGGGACTGGCAGGCGTGGAGCGCGGCCTGCGACGTCGTGACCACCCGCTTCGTCCACGGCCTCAAGCTCGGGCGGGCCCCCGAGCACATGGTTCTGCCCGGCGGGCTGCCCATCTGGGACGAGGAGCGCTGGTACCGCCAGTTCTGCGAGACGGGGATCCCGCAGTGGGCCACCCTCCTGAGCCTGGCGGGACCGGGCCACCTCACGATGGAGCACCCCGGGCAGTGGCGGCACGTCCCGGTGCGCCACTGTGAGTCCTGGTCCGAGGAGTTCGCCGCAGGGATCGCCGAGTCGGTCAGCCGCGCCGTCGAGGTCGCCGCGGGACTGCGCGAGGGGATCGACTCCACCCGCGCCACCGCCCCCGGCCCGCGGCTCAGCCTGCCCGTCCGGCGGGCCCGGGACTGGTTCATCTCCAGCTTCCCCCTCCTGGGCTCGATGGTCGCCTCCTTCACGGTCCTCGAGGACGCCGAGGTGTGCCGTCGCGAGGAGATCGCCGTCGCCGCGGTCGACGAGCAGATGCGCACGATCTACCTCAACCCGACGGCCGGCCTGAGCACCCACGAGCTGCGCTTCGTCATCGCCCACGAGGTGCTGCACGTCGCGCTGCGGCACGACCCACGGCGCCTGGGACGCGACCCCTTCCTGTGGAACGCCGCCTGCGACTTCGTCGTCAACGACTGGCTCATCCAGATGGAGGTCGGGGTGGCGCCCTCCATCGGGCTCCTCCACGACGCCGAGCTGCGCGGGCTGTCGGCCGAGGAGGTCTACGACCGACTCACCCTCGACATCCGGCGCCAGCGCCGGCTGCGAACCCTGGCCGGCAGACAGGGCGACATCCTGGACCGGCGCATCGGCCCGGTCGAGGGGACCGTCTTCACCGACCTCGACGCGTTCTGCCGTGAGCAGCTGGGCAAGGGCCTGCTGCTCCACCAGTCCCAGGGCAGGGGCCTGCTCCCCGCGGGGCTCCTCGAGGAGATCAACGCCGTCCTCCAGCCACCGATCCCCTGGGAGGTCAGGCTGGCCCGCTGGTTCGACCACCACTTCCCTCCCGTCGAGACCCACCGCAGCTGGGCGCGCCTGAGCCGCCGGCAGTCGGCCACCCCCGACATCCCCCGCCCGCACGTCGCCGTCGACCCGAGCCGCCGTGAGGGGCGCACCTTCGGGGTCGTCCTGGACACCTCGGGCTCGATGGACCGGCGCACCCTGGCTCTCGCCCTGGGCTCGATCGCCGGGTACGCCGAGGCCAAGGAGGTCCCTGCGGTCAGGGTCGTGTGCTGCGACGCCGCCCCCTACGACCTGGGGTACCTCCCCGCGGGAGACATCGCGGCCCGGGTGCAGGTCCAGGGCCGCGGAGGCACCGTCCTCCAGCCCGGCATCACCCTGCTGGAGAACGCTGAGGACTTCCCCGCCGACGGGCCGATCCTCGTCATCACCGACGGCGCCTGCGACGTCCTGAGCATCCGCCGCGAGCACGCCTTCCTCATGCCACGAGGGTGCCGCCTGCCCTTCAACCCCCGCGGCGAGGTCTTCGAGATGGGCTGAGACCTCCTCGAGCCGGCGCCCGTTCCCCGCCATGATCCGGGTCCCCGTCCACCGCCGGACCAGGAAGCGCCCAGCCAAGGCCCCGCTCAGATCCAGCCAGGAGTCAGCAGGCACCCAGCCGTGACACACGCAACTCCTCGCGAGTAGCGAACCACTCGTCGTTATCTTGCCGTGACCCACGGCGATGTGATGGGCTGGCAGGACCCATGCCCCGACGAAGAGGACGACACATGAGGACGACACACGTACTCGCGACCGCCCTGCTCGCCGTCGTGCCGTTTGCCGGCGCGTCGACGGCGCAGGCCGCCCCTGCTGCCGCCCAGCCGGCCGGCCAGGTGGCGGGCACCGTGCTGCCCGCCGCGGTGAGCGCCGAGGGTGCGCTGTACGCCGAGACGATCCTGGCCAGGGTCAACGAGCTGCGCGCGAACCTGGGGCTGGCCCCGGTCACCCGCTACGTCGAGCTCGACACCGTGGCCCAGGAGTGGTCCGAGCAGATGGTCGCGCAGGACGTCATGGCGCACCGCCCCGACTTCTCGGCCGCCTACCCCTCGGGTTGGAGCGCTGCCTCGGAGAACGTGGCCATGCGCCAGGACGCCCTGACCGGCGACATCGGAGGGAGCCTGTTCGAGCAGTGGCTCAACTCCCCGGGCCACTACGCGAACATGACCGACCCGGCGGCCAACTCCATCGGGATCGGCATCGCGTACGACGCCTCGACCGGATCGTGGTACGCGACCCAGAACTTCGCGACCTACTCCGACTCCGAGGCCGCGGGGCTGACTCCGACGACCACCGCCAGCACCTCGGTGTCGACGACAAGCACCTCCCAGACCGAGCAGTCCACCTCGGCCCAGGACGTCGCGACCCAGGCACCCACCGAGGTCGCCCAGGCCGTCGAGCCCACGACGAGCCCCGCCGCCGAGGCCGCCGCGCCCGCCTCGGCGACAGGGACCCCCCTGGCCTACGCCGCGACGAGCACGGCGAGCCCGGCCGCGGCCGGCGCGGTCGGCACCGCCGAGGGGGCGGCCGAGCACGCCGTCGTGGCCAGCGTGGCCGCCGCCCAGACCTCGACCCGCCCGGCCCTGCCCGCCACGGGCGCCAGCCTGGCGGCCGGAGCCCTCGCGCTCCTCGCCGTGGTCGCAGGCGTCGTCGTGCTGCGCCTGCGCCGTCGGGCCTGAGCGGTCCCGTCACGACTGGGCCCCGCCGGGTACGACCCGACGGGGCCCAGTCCTGTGTGGTCCTCCCTGGTGGTCCTCAGGGCTCGGCGGGGCTCGGCAGGGCCGGGCCCCTCCTGCCCTCACAGGACGTAGCGGTAGAGGCCCGAGCCTCGCGCGTAGTAGAGGTTGGAGTCGGCACCCAGCGTCAGGGAGTGGACGTAGACCTTGCCTTGGGGACCCGTGTGGATGTCGGCCAGGACCTGGGGGGAGCCCAGCACGCCGTCGGCTGCTGCGACGGCCTGAAGCCGGCCGCCCATGACGCCGTAGAGGGTGCCCCCGTGGTGGATGAGCTGGCTGGGCCGGGCGTCCTCGTAGCCCAGTCTCAGCTCGACGCTCGCGGTGACCGCCAGGCTCGAGGGGCTCAGCGCCAGGACCCGGCGGCCGGTCGTGGCGTACAGGCGCCCGTCCTCGCCCGCGGCGAGCGCCGTCACGGCCCGCTGCCCGGCCACGGGCTCGCTCACCCGGGTCACCGCCCGGGTCGACAGGTCGAACTCGATGACGACGGGGCCGTCCTGCGCGCTGCCGCCGGCGCGAGCGCTCGTACCGACGTACACCTTGCCGTCGCGGTAGGCCAGCGACACCGGCCGCCGTCCGCTCACGGCCTCCACGGGGGCTCCCGCGGCGTCGGTGAGCCCGGAGAAGGGGTAGGTGACGACCTCGTTGGTCCCGGCGTCGAAGACGGACAGCGCACCGTCAGCCACCTCGTGGTCGGCGGGGGTGCTCGCCACCGCGAAACGCTCCCCGCCGACGGGCACCACGGCGAAGGGGCGGGCCTGACCGTGCTCGATGCTCGCCGTCTGCTCCTCCGGCGCCCCGGGGCGTCCGTCGGCCCCGAGGCGGTAGCGCACGAGCGAGCCCGAGGGGTAGACGCCGGTGACCATCCACCCTGAGCCGACCCCGAAGCCCTCGACCTGGCCGTTGGGTGCCTCGGCCAGCTCGGAGGTCGTGCCTGCGGCCTGCTGTCCCGGGGTGACCCGCAGCAGCGCCGGGGTCGTCATGTACCACGAGCCGTAGACGCTGCCGTCGGGCAGCCCGGCCAGCGCCTGGATCGACCGCGCGGCCCCCTCGATCCGGTGGCCGGAGGCCAGGGCGTCGACGGAGGCGGAGGAGGCGTCGTAGACACCCAGCGCCCCCGAGTCCTTCTCCGAGGTCACCAGCACCTCGTGCGTCGCCCAGCTCGAGGAGGACAGGCGGGTCGTGAGGTCGGCGTCGGTCACGAGGGTCCTCGAGGAGTTCGTCCGGGGGTCGTATTCCTGGATGGTGCGCTCTCCGCGGAGCTGGACGTAGTAGTAGACCTTCTCCGGCTCCTCCGGACGGGTCACCACCTCACCGTTCCACGAACCCACCCCCATGGCCTGGCCGTCATGCGTGCGTGCCGCGCCGGTGGCCGGGTCCAGGACGCAGGTCCCGCCGCAGGCGGGCTGGACGCCCGAGCCCGGGCTCGGGGCGCCGACGTACAGGTTGGCGCCCCTGACCTCGAGGCGGGTGATGCCCTTGCTGCCCTGGGTGACCGACTCGGGCAGGCTCAGCTCGGTGGACTGTCTCGTGGCGACGTCGATGCGGTGCACGGACGGGGAGGTGGTCCCGGTGCCGGCGTACAGGAGGCCGTCCTCGTAGGCGAGCGACCGGACGTCCGTCTGCCCCTGCTGGAGGGGCGCGCCCAGGAGGTCCGACCACTGGCCGGCACCGCCGTTGGCACGGGTGTCGAGAGCCAGGACGCGGCCGCCGTGGGTCGGGCTATGGCTGGCGACGTAGGCACGGTCCTGCTCGTCGACGACGACGTCCCAGTAGAAGTCGCCAAGCGCGGCGACCTCGTCCCAGCCGGGGACGGAGGAGCTGGACAGGGTGACCACCTTCTGGCCCGCGGGCGCCTCGGCGTCGATCCGGAACAGCTGACCGCCTCCGCTGGCCATGAGGACGCTGCGGTCCGACAGGGTGGCGTAGCCCCAGGGCTGGACGTCCGTGCCGGTGGGTGCGAAGGCCTCGCGGGCCACCACCTGCCTGCTGAGCAGGTCGACGACGTGGAGCACGCCCCCGTCCCCGCCCGCCACGACCACGGCCAGGGGGCGGCCCTGCGCCGAGGTGGTCGTGCCGATGGCGGGCAGGCTCGGCGCGGGCGAGGCGACCTGGGGCAGGGCCTCCTCCCCAGGGGCCACGGCGCGCGCCGGAGCGCTCAGGGCGAGCGCGCCGCCCAGGGCGAGCACGCAGCTCAGGGCGAGCGCCACGAGCCGGCGCAGGTCGGTGCGATGGGGCGCGACAGGGACGAGTGCGCGGGCTCCGCGCGTCGGGCGTGTCATGGGGCTGTCCTTCACGGGTCAGGGTCGGTTGACGCCGGCGCACGTCCTCGGGTGCCGGCGCGCGAAGGCTAACGGTCGACTCCGGGAGTGTCCTGGGAGCGGACGGCGAGGGTCGAAATGCCCGTGATACCGGTAACTCTCTTCGTGACCACCTGGTGTCTAGAGCTCCGTATGTGATTGGGTGGCTCCTACCTATGTGTCGCTGCCCAGAGCGGAGAGGAGGACCCCATGACGGCCACGCGTCTTCTGGTCGCCGCGCTGCTCCTCGTCGTGCCCGTGGCGGTGTCCTCCGGGGCGTGGGCCGCCCCTGTCGAGGACGGGCAGGCTCGCGCGTTCGGCCTCGCCCAGTCCCCGAGCAGCTCGATCGCTCCCGAGGTCACGGTGGCCGACTCCGACACCTCGAGCCAGGACGAGGCCGGCCAGCAGTCCGCCGAGCAGGACACGAGCACAGACCAGGCGCCTGACGCGACGACGCCGTCCTCGAGCCCGGAGCCCTCCGGGCCGGGTGAGCCGGAGGCGACGCCCTCGGCGGCCGAGCCCGAGCCCTCCGCCAGCCCCGAGACCCAGGATCCGACCCCCTCGGCGACCTCCAGCTCCCAGGCGACGCAGGATCCCAGCGCCGATCCCGCAGCGACGACGAGCTCGTCGTCAGCCTCCTCCGCAGCCGCCTCGACGGACCCGTCGTCGGCAGGGACCTCCTCGTCGGGCGCCGACTCCGAGGGCGGGGTGTCGACGAGCAGCGCCGCGGTGCAGATCGCCTCGACCGACAGCGGGGGAGGCACGCTGTTCTCCTCCTCGCTCCCGGTGACCGGCGCGGGCATGCTCGCCGCCCTCATGGCGGTGGGCGCGGCGGTGCTGGGCTTCGGCGGGCTCATGCTGCTGCGCCGTCGCTCCGCCTGAGCCCGGCCCTCCCGGCACCGGGGTCACCGGGACGAGGAGACAGCCATCCCTGCGGGGCCGGGCCGGAGGCCCGGCTGGTCAGCGCCTGAGACCGTGCTCCCGGTGAGTCACCGGCCCACGTCGGGCAGCGGGTTGGGTGCTGGCTCGGGATTGAGGCGGACCCATTCCACGGTGAGCTCGGTGACCCGGTCGACGCTGTGCTCGTCGCAGACCGCGGTGCGCAGGATCTGCAGGCGGCCGCGAGCCTCGTCGAGCTCGGCCGGCGGAAGAGGCGTGCCCGTTCCCAGCAGCTTGCTGAGCCCGTCGACCAGGGCCATGAACGTCCGATCCCAGTTGCAGCCACCGTTGGTCAGGATCTCGTAGCCGATCCGCCCGATGATCCGGACCGCCTCGCCCTGGGCGGTCGCCGCCCGCCCTCGGTCAGGCACCAGCGAGTCCCACAGGGCAGAGTAGGCGCGTTGCCACCGGACGGTCTCGGGCACCTCGATGCGCGAGA
Source organism: Actinomyces howellii (assembly GCF_900637165.1). Taxonomy (GTDB): domain Bacteria; phylum Actinomycetota; class Actinomycetes; order Actinomycetales; family Actinomycetaceae; genus Actinomyces; species Actinomyces howellii. Next base: position 2,642,082 of record NZ_LR134350.1, read on the forward strand.
CGTCGTCGTGGATCCGGATCGGCTCGACCGGTGGGACGTCGCAGATCTCGTAGAGACGGTCCAGGGCCCTGGCCTGGGCCTCGGTCTGCTCGTCCCGCACTCCCCGGGCCACCCTGCGCTGGAGGTCCTTGCCCAAGGAGCGCAGCGGCTCGCTCTCGGCTCCGGTGGGGCGGGCGCCGGCTACGACGAGGCGCTCGATGATCCGCACCGCGGGCTCGGCTGCCATGTCACGGGACGCCGCCCCGGCGACCGCGCAGCTGATCGTGCTCCACGCAGTACCTCCCGGGATGCTGGCGGTGCGAGTCGCGTCCGCTCCGGCGGCCAGGAGGAGCTCGACAGCATCGAGTCTCTGGTACTGGCAGGCGAGGTGGAGGGCAGTGCGGCCTGAGTGGTCCGCGGCGTCGACCTCGGCGCCCAGGCGCAGCAGCAGCGGGATCTGCTCGGCGTGCCCGGGGGGCGTGGCGCGGCTGTGCAGCGGTCGCTTGCCGTACCTGTCCTCGGCGTTGACGTCCTCACCGCGCTCGACGAGCCACTCGACGACGTGGTTCGGGCAGGGGACGATGTGGAGGGCGGTCTGCCGGGCGTGGTCGTTGCTCACAGCGCCGACCCGGCACCTGGCCATGGCACTGGCGACCTCGTCGAGGTCTCCGGAAGCCAGGATCACCTCGATCTGGGGAGGGAGGGTCTGACGTAACCTGGCCATGGCATCTCTCAGAGGTGGTCGCACCGATGTCTCGGCAGTACGGCGATGGTACCCCGCCCGAGCGCGCGAGGCCGAGGAGGTCGAGGGTAGGCGGCGGGCCCGGGCGGTCTCGCTTCGCCCGAGCGCGCGAGGCGGAGGAACCCGGAGGATACTGGGGTCGTGCCCGATCTGCTTATCACCGATGCTCGCGTCGTCCGCTTCCGCTCCCGTCCCGCCCTGGCCCGGCTGCGGGCGGTCGACGAGGGGACGCCCCCGCCTCTGGCGGGGCGGACCGAGCCGGTGGACCTGCGCCTGCGCGGCGGCGTCGTCGTCGAGGTCGGGCGAGGGCTTGGGCGCGACGGCGCGCAGGTGCTTGACGCGGCCGGCTGCTTCGTCATCCCCGGCCTGTGGGACGCCCACGCCCACCTCGACCTCGAGGCCGCCCGTGCGGGCCGCCTCGACACGACCTCCACCCGCAGCGCCGAGGAGGCACTGGAGATCGTCGCCCGAGCCCTGCGCGAGGCCTCCGCCGGGGCGCCGGCCACGGTCCAGGGCTTCGGCCACCGCCTGTCGGCCTGGCCCCGGGTACCCACGACCGCCGAGCTCGACGCCGTCACCGGGGACGTGCCCACCGTGCTCATCTCCGGCGACGTCCACTCCGGGTGGGTCAACTCCGCGGCGCTGCGGATGCTCGGCCTGCCCGGCGCGAGCCCGACCGATCCCGGCGCGCCGATGCGCGAGGACCCCTGGTTCGCCCTCCTCGACCGCCTCGACGAGATCCCGGGCACCCGCGAGCTGCGTGAGGCCGGCTACCGGCGGGTCCTGGAGCGGGCGGTGGCCGACGGGATCACCGGCGTGGTCGACATGAGCTGGGCCCCCGACCCCGGTGACTGGCCCCGTCGTCTGCGGGTCATGGCCGCCGAGGCCCCCCTGTGCAGCCCCAGGATCCGCTCGGCCGTCTACCGCGAGGCGATGGAGGTGCGCGTGGGCCAGGGGCTGCGCACCGGCGACGCGCTGCCCGGCTCGCCCCTGGGTGCGGACGGGCGGCCGCTGGCCACCCAGGGCCCCCTCAAGGTCATCGCCGACGGCTCGATGGGCACCGCGAGCGCCCACATGCACGACCCCTACCCGACGGCCCTCGGGCTCGAGCACCCGCACGGTGTGGCCAACATCAGCCGCCAGGAGCTGACCGAGCTCATGTCGCGGGCCCGGTCCGTCGGGTTGGAGACGGCGATCCACGCCATCGGCGACGCCGCCGTCGACGACGTCGCGGCCGCCTTCGTCGCCTCGGGCGCCGTGGGCCGCCTCGAGCACGCCCAGCTGCTGCCCGCAGACGCCGGTCTGCCGGGTGGTGCGCTGAGCCGCCTCGTGGATCACGGCGTCGAGCTGTCGGTCCAGCCCGCCCACCTCATCGACGACTGGGCGGTGGTCGGCCGGGTCTGGCCGGGGCTGGAGGGGCGAACCTACGCCTTCGCCGACATGCTCAGGGCCGGGGCGCTCCTGCACCTGGGCTCGGACGCGCCGGTGGCGCCCCTGGACCCGTGGCTGGCCATGTCGGCGGCGGTGGGGCGCAGGACCCCCGACGGCGGGGTGTGGTCCTCCGGGCAGCGCCTGAGCGTCGAGGAGGCGCTGGCCGCCTCGGTGGACGGGGCGGGCCCCGTGGCGGTCGGCTCCCCGGGGGACCTGGCGCTGCTCGAGCGCGACCCGCTGGCGCTGGACGCTGAGGAGCTGGCAGGGCTGCGCCCGGTGGCGACTGTCGTGGCCGGGGCGGTGCACCGGCCCTGAGACCGTCCGCCGGGCTGCTCAGCAGGCCGTCGGGGTGAACCGGTGGCCGCCGTGCCGGGACGCATCGTGGCCGGACTGCCGCCCCGAGCGTGCTGACGTACCGTCCACAGGCCTGAAGGTCCCGGACATCTAGAATGCCGGGATACGTGGTCACCGGGTCCCCTCCCGCCGTGGTCGGGGCGAGGACCGCGGTGCCGCCGTCGCGCGAGAGGAGACGAGTGATGAGCAGCTCGAGCAGCATTGAGGCGGAGGCCATCGATCACGCGGACCGGAGCGGTGAACCGGTCCGCGAAGCCGTGGTGGCGGGTGACGCCCGGGCCCGGACGGTGGTGCTCACCGGCAAGCTGCGCTGCGCCGATGAGGAGCAGGCGGCCCGGGTGCGCACCCACCTGCCACGTCATATCGAGCTCAGCCGCGCCGAGCCGGGCTGCCTGTCCTTCGAGGTGACCGTGACCTCCGACCCCCTTGTGTGGCGGGTCGAGGAGACCTTTGTCGACGAGGCCGCCTTCGCTGCGCACCAGGAGCGGGTCGCTGCCAGCCTGTGGGGCAGGCAGACGCAGGGCATCGAGCGCAGCTACGAGATCCGCTGAACGGCGACCTGAGTCGTCCGGCCCGGGGTGGCGGTCGGCGGTGGTGACCCCCGCGCAGGGCCGCCGTGGCTGCCGCCCGCTGCATGGGTCCCTCTCCACACCGCGAGAACCGGTTCCTGGCCGATGGGGGAGGTACTCCCCACCGGTCTCGTCTAGCCTGATGGTATGAGCGACTCGATGCACTACACACCCCCGTCGCCGCAGGATCGCCGGGCCGACAGCCGGGCCCCGGTCGATGCCGCAGGCGTCCCGGCCTTCGGGCCGCAGGGGCCTGGTCGTGCCTCCCCGGGACTGCGGGCAGGGACCCGGGTCCTTCTGCTCGTCGCGGGCGTGACGGCCGTCGTCGTCCTCCTGCTCGCCCTGCTGCTGCCGCTCTTCGAGGGGCCGGGAGGGTCGGTGCGTCTGGCGGAGCAGCGCATGTCGGTCGTGGGCTGCACGGTCATGGTGGTCGTCACCGTTCTTGGGCTCGGCCTCCTTCTGGCGCCGTGGAAGGCCGCTCGGTGCGGCCTGCTCAGTCTCACGGTGACCTCCACCCTCATCGCAGGGTTCATGGTGCTCCTGTCCGTGGGGGCACGGGTGAGGCTCGACGAGACCGCAGGTGCCGTCGGTTTCGGCCCCGGGATCATCTTCATGTGGGCGTCGGTCGTCGTGTTCCTGGCGCTGGCGGTCCTGTCGCTCCTCGCCCTCCTGACTGCCCGGAAGCGCGGCTCTCAGCCTCCCGCGCCCACCGGGGTCGTGCACGGCTACGGTCTTCAGGCCCAGTCGCAGGGATGGGCGGGCGCGCCGGCGGCGGGTGCGCCGGCCGTGGGAGGCGGGCCTGCCGCAGCCCCGGCAGGTATCCCGCAGTGGGGCGCGCCCTCCTCGGGCGAAGCCGCCGTCGCGCCTGAGGGATCGTGGCCCGGCGCAGGGGAGGTGCCCGTGTACGACGGGCAGCCCTCCGCGCCCCACGACGTGGCCTCCCCGGCGCAGGCGGCGCTCGCGCACGCCGCGCCGACCATGGCGATGACAACCGGCGCCGGCCAGCAGGTCGCGCAGCCTGCTCCCGGGACCGCAGGACCCGGGGCGGAGACGGTGTCCTACGTCGACGCCCAGCACAACCAGGCGGCGCTCACCCAGGCATTCACCACCGGCGTCAACCGTCCGGTGAGCCCCACCTCCTCGGTGCACGGACCCTCAGGCGGGCAGGTCCCGGCCCAGCACGCCACGGGTGGGCAGGTCCCGGCGCAGGGGCACCCCGGTGCTCGGGCCGCGGACGCTCAGACCCACCCCTCGGAGGCAGCGCCGTACGCCGCGGCGGCGGCTGGCCAGTCGGCACTCACCCAGGCGGTTCCCGCCGGCGGGTGGCGGGAGGCGGTGGCCCCGCAGCAGGCATCTCCGGCTGCGGCGGCGGCCGGCCAGTCGGCACTCACCCAGGCGGTTCCCGCCGGCGGGTGGCAGGAGGCGGTGGCCCCGCAGCAGGCGCAGCCCGCCACCGCCATGGCCCAGGGCGCCTCGGCGGTTCCCTCGACCCCGACCCCACCCCCCGTCGTCCAGGGTGCTCCGGCCTCGAACCTCTCCGCCCAGGTCCACCCTGGGGCGGGGCGGGGCGTGCCAGACCACGGGTCATCATCCCCGGAGGTTCCCGGTCGGCCGGTGGCGCCCGGCCAGACCGGCTACGACGCGGAGGTCGACGCGATGCCCACCCAGGTCCTGCCTACCCGCGGACAGGGGCCTCGCCAGGTCTGAGAGACGGGCGCCGGTCGGACCGCGCCCTTAGTCCTCGCCTCCCGACGCGTCCGGTGCACTCGCTGTCAGTGTCGCCCCCTCCCGGGAGCGTGACTGTCGGCAGAGCCGATCACACGTGCGGTCGGAGGTGAGGGGTGTCACGCTCCGGTGGGAACAACGCCACCCCGGGAGTAGTTGAATGTTGTATGAAAGCCTTCGGATTCCTCTCCTTCGGACACTACGGGCACGGACGCCGTGCCGATGAGCCAACCGCCAAGCAGGCCCTTCGGGACGCCGTCGACATCGCGGTCGGCGCCGACGAGCTCGGTGTCAACGGCGCGTACTGGCGCGTCCACCACTTCGCCATGCAGCAGGCCTCGCCCATGCCGCTGCTCGCCGCGGCAGGTGCTCGTACCTCGCGGATCGAGGTCGGCACCGGCGTCATCGACATGCGCTATGAGAACCCGCTTCACCTGGCGGAGGAGGTCGGTGCTCTCGACCTGCTTCTCGACCAGCGCATCGCCATCGGCATCTCCCGGGGCTCGCCCGAGCAGGCTCTGCGCGGGTGGGAGTCCTTCGGCTACACCGGTAGCACGGACCCGCGCGGTGCGGACGTCGCCCGTGCTCACGCGGCACAGTTCCTCGACGCGGTGCGAGGGGTCCCGCAGGCCAAGCGCGACACCGTCAACGGCACCGTCATGGGAGGGACGCCCGCGGACTCCGACGACCTGCGCATCGAGCCGCACGTCCCCGACCTCGATCGGCGCCTGTGGTGGGGGGCCGCTACCCGTGAGACCGCGGAGTGGACGGCGCGCCAAGGGTTGAACCTCATGAGCTCGACCCTGCTCACTGAGCTGAGCGACTCGCGAGGAACGTCCTTCGCAGACCTCCAGCACGAGCAGATCATGCGGTACCGGGCCGCGTGGCGCGAGGCGGGCCACTCCTGGACCCCGCGGGTGTCGGTCTCCCGGGCGATCTTCCCGATCGTCTCGCAGGAGGACGAGAGGCTGTTCGGGCGGGCGCGCCAGGGCTCGGCCGACCAGGTGGGCGTCATCGACGGCATGTACGCCACCTTCGGCAAGACCTACGCCGCAGAGCCAGACGTCCTCATCGAGCAGCTCAAGGCCGACGCGGCGGTCCGCGCCGCCGACACCCTCATGCTCACCATTCCCAGCCAGCTCGGCGTCGACTTCAACCTCCACATCCTGGAGGCCTTCGCCGAGCACGTGGCGCCGGCACTGGGGTGGGAGCCCAGCAGCGCCGGACCGGTGACCGGGTACCCGGTCGACTGACGGAGCCGTGGGCGGCCCCGCGCGGGATGATCGCGCGGGGCCGGGCTGGGTGTCCGTAGTTCGCAGCTTTTGAGCGGCTGGTGGGGGTCGTGCCGGTTGAGTGGTCGACGGCACCTCCTGTGACCTGCGGGTTCGCGGGGGCCCCTCATGAGAATCCTGCCGGCGATCGTGAAAGACGCGAGCCACGTACAGTCCTGCCCGCCTCTGGACCCCTGCTCGGAGATACACGACTCGCCCCGCACCTGACCGACGGCCCTAGGCCACTCAACCCAGGAGCTCCACCGTCACTCGAGACGACGTCATAGGACCGCCGCGCTGCCACGCCCGCTCGGTGTGCGCCTGCCACCGGGGCCAGCACCGGGTCCTGACGGGGGAACGGGTCTCGGAGGACGCTGGCGGGTCCCGGGGTGGTTGTCCACAGGTTCGGGTGAGGTCTGGTGTTCGTGGGGGTGGCTGGGGTAGTGTTGGGTTGTCTGAGATGCGATGGCGTGTCTCGGGCGCGTCCCTGTTCTGGTCTGATCTCCGATGGCGGTGGTCTGATGTCCTGGTTCATGACACGACTGGCTCGTTCCCGACAGCGTGTGGGGGCTCTCGCGTGCATGCTGGTCCTCGTGGCGGCAGCGGGCGTGGGGGGCTGCTCCGACTCAGGAGCCGACTCGGCCAGCCCCTCGCCGACAGCTCGGTCCTCCGCCTCGGGCACGGCGACCGCCTCATCGACCCCAGCGACGGGTGCCTCCGGTCAGGCCTCAGCCGAGGCCTCTGAGTCCGGCACCCCCTCGTGGGTACCGCCCCTGTCCTCGCAGCAGCAGGCGTCATACGACGCGGCGATGGCCACCCCCGAGCCCAGCCGCGTGGTGGGCATGGACGAGCAGTCACCGGCCGGCGCCGAAGCAACCGCGATCTACTTCCTGAGCCTGTACCCGTACGCATTCGCCACAGGAGACCTGACGACCTGGAAGGAGATGAGCGAGGACGACTGCATCTTCTGCAACTCCGTCATTGAGCCTTTCTCACCGGGGTTGTTTGTTGAGGCTGATGATGACGAGGGCTGTGGCGGTGATGTGGGTGATGGTGTGCGGGTCGAGGGTGACGTGTTGGAGGGCCTTGAAGTGCTTGAGCATGGCATTGGCCCTCTCGGCAGGCGAGCGCAGACTGGCGTGCAGATGGTTGTAGGTGGCGTCGTCGGGGCAGGGTCTGGCGCCCTTGACGGGTGTGAGCACGCCGATGCCGGCGCCGATGTAGCCCTTGTCGGCCAGGGTGGGCATGCCCTGGGAGGCGGCCTTGTACAGGGCGGGCAGCGCGTGGGCGCGCGCAGCGGTCAGGTCGTGGGTCGAGCCCGGCTCGACCGGCGAGACCCACACCGGGAATCCGGTGTGGTCGGTGATGACCTGGACGTTGCCCCCGAAGGCCTTGTGCTTGCCCGAGTACCACGAGTGGTTGCCCCGTTCGGTGCGGGCTGCGACCCTGTCGGTGCGGATCAGGGTGCCATCCAGGCACACGAAAGGCTCACCCTTGTGGCGCAGCTGGGTGATGACCTCGATCAGGTCAGGGGCCTGGGAGGAGATGACCTGGAGGGCCTCATGCAGGTACCTGTAGGCGGTGGCGATCGAGATGCCGGCGTCTCGGGCCAGGGTGCGCATGCTGGTGGCCTCGTTGAGCCAGCGCAGCACCATCACAGCCTGCACCCAGGGCGTCGCCGCCCTCTGATGAGGCCGAATGTCGTGCCAGCGGCGGTGAGCCGCCAGCCAGGCTGACACGGTTCGGGCGGTAGCGGATGGCACGTCAAGGGTGGCACGATAGGACAGCATGCGGGGACCTCGCATTCAGGGGTGCTTCTTTGGTCAGAACCCATCCTGGATGCGCTCCCCGCGTGCACCCCCACACGACACGCACCCTCCCCCAGCATCCCAACGATCAGGCCGGGTGCACGCCCCACCCCGGTGAGAAAACCTCACTGATCCGAGGGCTCCATATCCCAACCACACCGTCTACCACGACTACACCGGCACCCGCAGCAACGTCGTCATCACCGTGACCACCACCTGGGAGGCGACCTTCACCCCCGAGGGCGGCACCAGCCAGCCGGTGACCGGCACGATCACGACCACCAGCTCGGCCGAGCCCTTCGACCTCGTACGCACCGTGACCTACCTGACCGACGACGCAGAAGAAGCCCAAGGCCACTAACCCCCGGCCACGCCCTGCGCGAGGGCATCAGGGGTGCCGCCCGCGCCCGCCTCCGGGGATGCCGCCCCGCCCCGCGTCCCCGGGCCCCCGGGGCGTTGCGCGCACCGACCACGAGTCCGGGCGATTCATGCCCGATCGCGCCGAGCCGCCGGGCCGTCGTGGACTCGCCACGTCGCCGCTCCGGCGGTTCTGAGGCCTCGTCTGCTCTCGTGGCATTGAGGGGCTGGGCGCGGACCTGAGTGTGGCGGTCGCGCATGGTCCGGGGCTCATGTGGTGTCCAAATCTGCGGCAAATCCTGTGAGCGCTGACCGCGCGGCGACAGCGAGCCGCGGAATCATGCGGTTCTCCGACTCCCGGCACCCGTACGCCCAGCGTTTTGCGGCAGATTTGGACACCCTCCTGCCGCCAGACCGCCCCCACCAGCCAATGCGACCGCCGACCAGCTCACTGCTCGGGCATCGATCCGTAGGGTGGCTCAGTGTCAGGCATCGGCCCGTAGGGCGACCTCGCGTCTGGCGCCGACCCGTAGGGCGGGTTCGTGCTCGAGGGGGCCGCGTAGGGCGACCTCGCGTCTGGCGCCGACCCGTAGGGCGGGTTCGTGCTCGAGGGGGCCGCGTAGGGCGACCTCGCGTCTGGCGCCGACCCGTAGGGCGGGTTCGCGCTCGAGGGGGCCGCGTAGGGCGGCGCCGTGCGCGGCGGGGCGAGGCGTCGGGGCACGGGGGTGGGGTCGGCGAGCCTGATCTCGTCGCGGGACACGCTGTAGCTGACTCCCGGGTAGCGCCCGAACTGCTCCTCCGCCGCTGCGCCCGTGTACCGGGGCTCGAGCCTGTTCATCGCCTCAAGGACCTGGGCAGGGTAGGGCCATGTCGTCGAGGGCTGGGAACCGGTGGGGTGGAACCGGGGGAACCAGGCTGTCGCGGGGGAGGGTTTGACCATGATCCGTCCCGGCAGGCGGCGGTCGCGCAGGGCGTGCGCCCGCCAGGTGAGCACAGGGTGGCTGGCCCGCCATACGACCAGGTGCAGCCACAGGCCGGTCTCCCAGGCCGCACGGTCAGCCATCGCGTGCAGGTTGACCTGCGCACCCAGGTACTTGCCGCCCGCGAGCAGGCCGATGGCCCCCGCCACGCCCTGGGGGGCCGCGTCGTAGCCGTGGTTGTCCGCCGTGTACTCCTGTGCTCGTGACAGGGCAGGTCCCAGCAGCGGCACGGACATGATGAGGTTGGTCGCAACCCCTCGCCAGAAGGACACGTGCCCTGCCGCGATGTGGCCGACCTCGTGGTTGATGACGAAGCGCAGCGCCTCAGGGTCACGAGTTGATCCGCCGACCTCGAACAGGTCGGAGTTGATGGCCACGAAACGGCGGAAGCCGTGACCTGAGGCGAAGGCGTTGATCTCGCCGCCGCCGGACACGACATAGGCGTCCGGTACCCGGCGCAGCCCGAAGCGCTGCGCCGCCTCGACCACCATGCGGTAGCCCTCGGGGAACTGTGTCGGGGTCATCTGCACCCCGGAGGCACGCATCCTGGCGTACAGGAGGGCGCGGGCCACCCACAGGATGAAGGGCAGCAACGGCAGGAGCATGAGGAACTGGTTGCCCGGACCCATGAGGAGGAAGGCGCGCAGGCTGGCGGCGTCACCGGTCGGCTCGGGAACCGCGACGAGCCACGCGATCGTGGCGACCCAGGCGGCGTAGCCCACCACCATGAGAACCACGGAGAGCCACAGCAGGGGCATCTCGCAGCGATGGCGCAGGTGCCCGGTACCGCGCAGGCCGTGGACGGTGGCTCCGTTGAGAGGGCGTGGCCTGTCAGGTGGAGCCTGCGGGGGCAGGACGAGCGCGGAACCTGGGGCGGGCATGTCGGTCACCGCCCCACCGTAGACCGTCCCGTCGCTGCGCCACCGCGCCCACGGGGATGAACCCGAGCGCGGTGAGGGCTCGCCGACCGGGAGGATGGCGCTCCTCCCGTGGGAGGACGCGCGGCTCCCGGGGCCCGAAGACTCTGGCGGGCCGGTAGGGTCGGCCCGTGTCCAGCGCAGTCGACCCCCGTGACCACCCCGTCCCCTGGGGCATGCAGATCGCCGTGCGCTACGACAAGGTGGCCCCGCCCCGCAGGGTGGATGTCGCCGAGGCGGCGGCGCGCGCCGTCGTCGGGCTGCTCGCCTCGCCTCAGGCCGCCCAGGGAGGCGCCTGGCACGACGCGGTCGAGCACTGGCGACACGGGCGGATCCGCAAGCTCGTCCGGCGCGCGCGGGGCCGGCGCTGGGAGGAGATCGGGCAGCTCCCCGGGGTGACGGTGGTCCAGGAGGGGCCGCCCGGGTGGGGTCCGGCGGCTGCGCGGGCCCTCGTGCCGGGACCTGTCCGCCCCCTGCCGGCGGCCCTGGCCAAGACGCAGGTCGAGGGGACGCACTTCCCCGCCGGGGACGCGCTGCCCCCACCCCCGGCGTCAGTGACCGCGCAGACCCAGGAGGCTCGCAGGCGGGGCGAGCCGGGTCCACGCATCGAGCTGTCGGCGGCCTCGTCCTCGGTGGACGCGCTGGTCGTCGTCGAGGTCACGCCAGCCGAGGAGATGACGAGCGGCAAGCTCTGCGCCCAGGTGGCCCACGCCGCCCAGCTGGCCTGGGAGAGCCCGGAGATGCCCGAGTCCCTGCGCGAGGGCTGGGCGGCGCAGGGCTACCGCGTGCGGGTCGAGGTCCCAGAGCCTGAGGTGTGGGGCTCGGCGCTCCGGCCGGTGCGGGTGGTCGACGCCGGGTTCACCGAGCTCGACGGCCCCACCGAGACGGCGCGCGCCCGGTGGTGACGGGCCGGTGAGGTCGCCGGGACCTCAAGCCACCTCGTCGACGGGCTCGGGGGTGCCGCGGAACACCCACAGGCGCATGAGCGTGTAGAGGTAGATCCCCTCGCAGCACGCCGACAGGAAGCGCGCGAGCTCCGCGTTCATCCCCGCCCAGTGCAGGAGGCTCGACAGGCCGATGATGAAGATGACGTACTGGCTGACCAGCCCCACCGCGTAGCGCGAGCCCTGCGTCGCCAGGTGCCCGTGGGACTGGAAGTTGAGCCAGCGGTTGAGCAGCAGGGAGTAGACCCCCGCGACCGCGTACCCCACCGTCACGGCCAGCGGGTAGAACCAGTGGAGCCTCTCGTAGAAGAACCACAGGAGGCTGATGTCGAGCAGGAAGGCGGAGCCGTTGATGATGGCGTAGCCGACGAAGGTCACCGGCAGGTGCCGCCCGACGGCGTCGGGCAGGATGCGGTGGATGCTCGAGATGAGGTGGAAGAAGGTCCTGGGGGCGCGCCGCGAGTGCGAGGCGTTGCTGTGGGCCGGCTGGGTGCCAGGAGCCGCTGGGACCCCCGGGACCAGTGAGGCGGTCCGAGGAGGGGAGGCGGTACCCGTCCTCTCTGAGGTAGCGCCTGTCGTCTCACAGGCGGCGCCGGCTGCTGGTGCGGGGTGCGCAACGGCCTGACGGGACGGGCAGGGGGCGACGGTCCCTGTGGTCTGCGTCGTCATCTCGCCCTCCCGAAGCGCTCGTGCATGGGGCGGTTGCCCGTGCTTCGGCGAGTCTTTCGCGTTCGGACGGCGCCCCACAAGTCCGTCAGAAGGAGAACGCGGGTCGAGGGTGCTCATCCTTGAGGAGGATGAGCACCCTCGACCCGGTCCCGGTCGGCCCGCAGCGTGGGCCCTCAGCATGGGCCCGCAGCGTCAGCCCGCCACGTCGGCCAGGGCCGCTTCGACCTCCTGGCGCAGCAGCGCTCCGCCGCTGTCCGCAGGGTGCTCGATGGTGCGCAGGCCCAGACCTGCCGCCACGGCGATGTTCTCGGCGTTGTCGTCGATGAACAGCGCCTCGTGCGGCTTGGCCCGCGTCAGCGCCAGGACCTCGCGGAAGTAGACCGGGCTCGGCTTGCACACACCCAGCGTGCACGAGTACGCATCGATGTCGCACAGGCCGTCGTAGCCCAGGGTGTGACGCATCCAGGCCCGGCGCTCCCACTGCTGGTTGGTGGCGAGCACCGTGAGGTAGCCGGCCGCCCGCAGGTCGCGCACGACCTGCCACGCCTCGGGGTCCGGTGTCGCCCTCCACCACGTCTCAAGGACCTGCTCGGTGCCGGTGCTCAGCCCGAGCCGCCGCACGAGGCGGTCGAGCACGTCGCGCAGGTGGTCGCGTCCCTCGAGGGCGGAGACCTCCTCGACCAGCAGCGCCTCGGCGAAGTCCTCGCCGCCGGCCTGTGCCAGCGCCTGGCGCCACGGGGTGCCGATGAGCTGGAGGACGCCGTCGGCGTCGAACAGGACCGCCCGCACGCCGCCGGCACGCGGGGGAGGGAAGGCATGGGCGGCCGCGGGGCCCGCTGTCGGCAGGGAGATGTGGGTCACGGGCTGATTCTCACCCGGCCGGTCCCGGTTCGCCAGCGGTGCCGGCTCCTGCCCCGCCGCAGCCCCGGGAGCCCCGGTGCCACACTGGGGGCATGACATCAGCGCCCCGTCAGACCCCCGCCTCCACGCCGTCGCCGGCCGGCCTCCCTTCCCCCGACCACCTGCGGGACGACGACGCCTACACCGCCGGCCTCATCGAGTACGTGAGCGCCTCGCCGTCGAGCTACCACGCCGCCGCCCAGGGGGCGGGGCGCCTAGCGGCGGCGGGATTCACCGGTGTCGACGAGTCCGCGGTGTGGGACAAGAGCCTGCCGCGGCGCGGCTACGTCCTGCGCGACGGCGCGCTCATCGCCTGGGTGCTGCCCGCCCACCTCGAGGGGCGGGCCGGCTACCGCGTCGTCGGCGCCCACACCGACTCCCCGGCCCTCAAGCTCAAGCCCCGTGCCGCCGTCGTGCGCGACGGCCTCCAGGTGCTCGGCGTCGAGGTCTACGGCGGCCCGCTGCTCAACTCCTTCCTCGACCGTGAGCTCGGACTGGCCGGTCGCCTCGTCACCCGCGACGGCGCCACCCACCTCGTGCGCACCCCGGCGGTCGCACGCGTCGCCCAGGTCGCGCCCCACCTGGACCGGAGCGTCAACGAGGCTCTCCGGCTCGACAGGCAGGCCCACCTCGCCCCGCTGTGGGCGCTGGCCGACGCCGCCTGCGGACCCGACGACCCCGAGCGCTACCTGTGCGAGCAGGCAGGGATCGACCCGGCCGAGCTCGTCGCCCACGACGTCGTCACCTTCCCCGTCCAGGAGCCGGCGCGCTTCGGCCGTTCCGGCGAGCTGCTCGCCTCCCCCCGGCTCGACAACCTTTCCTCGGTTCACGCGGCGCTGACCGCCCTGGAGGTGCTCGCGCGCGAGGACGCCGAGGTCCGCGACCCGCTCATCCTGGTCGCCAACGACCACGAGGAGGTCGGGTCGGCGACGCGCTCTGGGGCGGCCGGGCCCTTCCTGGACAGCGTCCTGGGGCGCCTGGCAGGTGTCATGGGCGTCGACGGCGACGCCCGGGCGGCGCTGGCGGCCCGCTCGGTGTGCGTGTCCGCCGACGCCGCCCACGGGGCCCACCCCGCCTACGGCCACCTCCACGACCCGGTCCTCCGCCCGGTGCTCGGTGGCGGGCCGGTGCTCAAGATCAACGCCCAGCAGCGCTACGCCACCGACGCGGTGGGCGCGGCCGTGTGGGCGCGGGCCTGCGCGGCCGCCGCAGTGCCCTACCAGGACTTCGTGTCCAACAACTCCGTGCCCTGCGGCTCGACCATCGGGCCGATCACCGCCACCCGGCTCGGTATGACGACGGTCGACGTCGGGCAGGCGCTGTTGTCGATGCACTCCCAGCGTGAGATGTGCGCCGTGGCCGACGGGCCGCTGCTGGCTCGGGCGCTGCACGCCTTCTGGCTGGGGCTCGAGCCGTGAGCGCCGTGCTCCGGGCGGGCGTGCGCGGGGACGGCCCGTGCCCCTGCGGCTCGGGCGCCACCTTCGCCCGGTGCTGCGAGCCAGTTCTCGACGGCGCCCCGGCAGACAGCGCCGAGGCCCTCATGCGCTCGCGGTTCACTGCCTTCGTCCTGGGGGACGAGGACCATCTCTTCCGCACCTGGCACCCGCGCACGCGCCCGCCAGGACCCTTCTGCCACCCGGGAACGCGCTGGACGCGCCTGGAGATCCACGAGGTCGTCGAGGACGGCGCCTCCCGGGAGCGCGGCGCGCCCGGTCGGGGCCTGCCCGGGCAGGGTGAGGCCGTCGTCGAGTTCACGGCTTACTGCACGACCTCCGACCTGCGCGGGCGCAGGGTCGAGGACGCCCTTCATGAGCGGAGCCTGTTCCGCCGTCGGGGAGACCGGTGGGTCTACGTCGAGGCTGTCGAGGGCTGAGGCGGGACGGCCGCAGCGGTCGCCTCAGCGGTAGGCGCCGCGCCAGTACTGGACGGGCAGGCCGGCGTCCTGCCAGCCGTCGACCCCCAGCTCGTGCGCCCAGCGCACCGGCAGGTAGGGGTCGCGCAGCGCCGCTCGCCCGGCGGCCACCGCGTCGGCCTGGCCGCTGCGGAGGATCTGCTCGGCCTGGGCTCCGCTCGTGATGAGGCCCACGGCCACGACCGCGGGCGCGCTCCCGCCCGGCGTCGTCATGCCCTCGACCGCAGCCTTGACCTGGGCGGCGAGGTGGACCTGGTACCCGGCTCCCACCGGGATCTGTGCGGGCAGGAGCGCACCGCTCGAGATGTGCAGGACGTCGACGCCGGCGGCGACGAGCAGGCCCGCCAGCTCGGCGGTGTCCTCGCCGGTCAGCCCGCCGTCGAGCCAGTCCGTCGCCGACAACCTGATGCCCAGCGCCGTGCGCGGCCCGACCGCCTCGCGTACGGCCTCGACGACCTCGAGGGCGAAGCGCCTCCTGGCCTCGGGCGAGCCTCCCCAGGCGTCGGTCCGCGCGTTGGACAGCGGGGAGAGGAACTGGTGGACGAGGTAGCCGTGGGCGCCGTGGATCTCGACGAGGTCGTACCCAGCCGCCACCGCCCGCCGACCCGCCGCGGCGAAGCTCTCCACAAGAGCGTCGATCTCCCCGGTGCCCAGCTCACGGGGCTGCGCCAGGTCCGGGAAGGCCAGCGGCGAGGGCGCGAGGAGCTCCCAGCCGGGCACGGTCCCCTCCTTAGCGCCCGGCCTCATCGGGGCGGTCCCGGCCTTGCGGCCGCCATGACCGATCTGGACCCCCGCCAGCGCTCCCTGGCTGTGAACAGCCTCGACGATCCGCGCGTGCCCGGCCACCTGGGCGTCGTCCCACAGGCCCAGGTCGTTGACCGACAGGCGTCCCTCGGGCGTCACCGCGGTGGCCTCCACCACGACCGTCCCGAAGCCTCCGGCCGCCCTGGTCGCGTAGTGGAGGACGTGCCAGTCGGTCACGGCGCCGTCCTGCGCCGTCGCCGAGTACATGCACATCGGGGGCAGCCACAGCCGGTTCCGGGCGGTCAGGCTGCGCAGGGTGAGGGGCTCAAGGATCCGGGGCGCGATCATGGCCTCACGCTACGCCCGCGGTCGGCCACGGTGCCACGCGGCGCCAGGCGGTGCCAGGCGGCGTCGCGCCACCACCCCACGGCCCGCTCCGGAGTGCGGATGGTCATGGCCCTGCCCTCAGGGTGGTGGGTACGGTGGGGTCCCGTGAGCACCGTCGACCCTCAGACCGCTCGGACGAGCCGGACCGCCCTGGCCGCGCGTCCCGTTCCCTACGGGCGCCCGGGCCACGTCGCCGCGCCGGTGACCTCGAGGGTCGAGGACGTCGCCCTCGTCTTCGAGGGCGGCGGCATGCGGGGGGTCTACACGGCGGCGCTCGTGCGCGTCCTGCTCGAGGAGGGCCTGTTCTTCCCGTGGGTCGGCGGCATCTCCGCGGGCTCGACCCACACCGTCAACATGGTCTCGCGCGACCTGTGGCGCACCCGGGAGGCCTTCGTCGCCCTGGCCACCGACCCGGAGGCCGGCGGCTGGGGGAGCTTCGCCCGTGGGCGGGGGTACTTCAACTCCGAGCACATCTACCTGCACACGGCGGCTCCCGACGAGTCGATCCCCTTTGACTGGGAGGCATTCTCCTCCTCCCCGGCCACGGTGCGCATCGGTGCCTTCCGCTGCGACACCGGAGAGCAGGTCTACTGGGGGCTCGAGGACATCCACGGGCTCGCCGACCTCCTGCCGGTGTGCAGGGCCTCGTCCTCGATGCCCCTGCTCATGCCGGTCGTCGAGATCGAGGGAGTTCCCTACCTCGACGGCGCCCTGGGACCCACCGGGGGCATCGCCGTCGACGCCGCTGCGGCCGACGGGTTCGAGCGGATGCTCGTGGTCATGACCCGCCCCGAGGGATACCGCAAGCCGCCGGAGAAGCGACCGGCCGCCTACCGCGCCCTGTTCCGCAGGTACCCGGAGGTGGCGCGGGGGATCGTCGAGCGTCCCGCGAACTACAACCGGACCCTTGAGGCCCTTGAGCAGGGGCAGCGCGAGGGGCGGGTCTACCTCTTCCGGCCCGACAGGCTGGCGGTGGCCAACGGGGACCTGCGCTACGACCGCGTCGTGGGCGCCTACGAGGCCGGGCTCGTCCAGGCACGACGCGAGCTCCCGGCGATCCTCAGCTTCCTCGGCCTGTAGGCCGGCCCTCCCACCCTCCGCCCTCCCCACCCCGCGAGATCGGGACAAGTGGCACCTCGAGATCGGGACAAGTGGCACCTCGAGATCGGGGGAAGTGGCACCTCGCGAGGTCACAGCCCTGTGAGGTGGTCGTCCGTGGCCCCGGGGCTCATGCGCGAGTGCTCGGGCGGGCAGATCGGGTGCCCGGCAGACGGATGTCGTGGTCCTCCGTAGGAGCCCAGGCGTGCTCAGTGTCACGGAACAGGCCGACCGACACAGATGTTGACAGTTCAACAAACAGGAGGAGGGTCCCATGTCCGCTGCGACGCACGCATCCCGTACGGCTCGCGCTGCCGACCGCACCGCGCCCGGTGCTGGCGGTGCCGACGACACGCGCCTGGCTGCGGCCACGACGATGGGGGCCGTTGAGCTTCTCGTGCACGACCGACGGGTCATGGAGGACTTCTACGTCCGCGGCGTCGGGCTCACCCCCCTGGCGGTCTCGCCGGGGCGCACGGTGCTGGGCCTGGGGGAGCGTACGGTGGTCGTACTCATCGACGCCACGGACCTGGTGCCTGCGCCCCGTGGCAGCGCTGGCCTGTTCCACACCGCGATCGTCTTCGACACCCCTGCCGAGCTCGCCAGGTCGCTTGTGCGCATGTGGGTGCGCCACGCCGACTCCTTCGAGGGGCCCGGCGACCACCTCGTCTCCCAGGCCTTCTACTTCCACGATCCCGAGGGAAACGGCGTCGAGCTCTACTGGGACCGCCCCCGGGAGACATGGCAGTGGGTGGACGGGCGCGTGCGCATGGACACCCTGCCGATCGACCCCGGCGAGTTCCTCGCCCGTCACCTGGGTGCCTCGGCCACCCAGCGGGCGGTCGAGGCAGCGAAGAGCTCCCTGTCGCGGACCGCGGCACATGAGGTCTCCGCCGACGAGGGGCTGGGTGTGGTCGGCGGCGTGGGGCACGTCCACCTGCGCGTCGGCGACGTCGACACCGCCCGTGCCTTCTACGTCGACGCCCTAGGATTCGAGGTCACCGCCGAGATGCCTGGGTCCGCGCTATTCGTGTCGGCAGGTCGATACCACCACCACATGGCGATGAACGTGTGGGGCTCGCGCGGCGCGGGCCTGCGGACCCCGGCCCTCGGTCTGGGGGCCGCCGAGATCCTCCTGCCCGACGCCTCTGAGCTCGCAGCGGCTCGCGAACGCCTGCGCGCCCACGGCGTCGAGGTTCACGACGACGACACGGCTGACCGGCTTCTGGTCGCCGACCCCTGGGGCAACGAGCTGCGCCTGGCGATCGGCTGAGTCTCCCTCCTGCTACTCCGCGCTCCGTCCCGCCGGTCCTGAGATCGGGAGAACGGGGTGGTTTCGGAGGTGTCTGTGTGTGCGTCGGAGGGGGCGATGCGCATCTCAGGCCTCTCCAGCCCCTCTCGGCCACGATCTTGTCCACACCTCATCGCCGTGGCCAGGGTCGGGTCCGTTGTCTGCTCAGCGCCTGCCCTGCCAGAGCCTGAGCCGGACCACTTGTCCCGATCTCGAGGTGTCATTAGTCCCGATCTCGCGGTGTCATTTGTCCCGATCTCGAGGTGTCATTTGTCCCGATCTCGGGGTGTCATTAGTCCCGATCTCGCGGGGCGGAGTCAGAACCCGAAGGTGATGAGCGACGGGACCGGCGTGCCGTCCGTGAGCTCGGCGGTCAACCGACCCAGGACGTGACGCTCGTGGGGCGGCACGAGCTCGGGCAGGGCCGTCAGCGGGAACCATCGCAGGCCGTCGCTCTTGTCGGGCTCGCGCACCTGAAGGGCTCCGCCCCACCGGCGCAGGGTGAAGAAGAAGTCCACCCGCTGCTCGATGGCCGGGCCCCAGGGGTCCCCGGTGCGGTGCATCGTCGTGAGCGGCTCGAGGTCGGCGGGCTCGACGACGGCGCCGACCTCCTCGCGGGCCTCCCGCGCCGCCGTCGCGAGCACGGACTCGCCGGCCTCGACGTGACCGGCGATCCCACAGGCCCAGTACCCGTCCATGTACCCGGTGCCCCGGCGCAGCTGAAGAAGGGTCTCGGTTCCCCCGGCACCGTCCCGCAGCAGGAAGACGTAGGCGGCGGGAACGAGCGTGAAACGGCTGTGGGGCATGCGCTCACCGTATCGGGCCCGGTCGGGGTCCCGCCTCCGGGTCCGTCCCACCTCCTCGTGGCGCCCCGGGGTGGGTGGGTCCACGAGGCGAGAAGGCGGCCGTCGGCGAGACGGCGGGGCGAGCCGGAGGGTGCTGCGTCGTCGGGTCGCTGGGAGCTGCGTCGTCGGACGCCTGGGGGCGTGGGCGGCGCTGATAGCCTGGGAGGAGAGCTCGAGGGAAGGGGTCCTCCGATGCAGGTGTCCGTGACCCAGCTGCCCGGGCGTGACGGCGCCGCGCTGACGGTGCGCAGCTGGCTGCCCGACGGGGTCTCGGCCCTCGGGGACGCCTCGCAGGACGCCGGGCCCCTCCCGCGCGCGATCATCCAGGTGGCTCACGGCATGGCCGAGCACTCCGCCCGCTACGGGCGCTTCGCCGAGGCGGCGGTGGCGCGCGGTCACGCGGTGGTCGCGCACGACCACCGCGGGCACGGGGCGAGTGCGCACGACGGGCTGCTCGGGCACGTGGCCGACTCGGGCGGGTGGGACCTGGTTCTCGCCGACCTCGAGGAGGTGCTCGACGTCGTGCTCAGGACCTGGCCGGGCGTCCCGGTCGTCCTCATGGGCCACTCCTGGGGGTCCTTCCTCGTACGCCTCGCGGCGGCGCGACGCGGAGCCGACCTGGCGGGGATGATCGTGCTCGGAACGGGCGGGGACCCGGGCGCCGTCGGGGTGGTCGGGCAGGCGCTCGGTGCGCTGACCGTGCGCGTGCGCGGGGCGAGGGCCACGAGCCCGGGCCTCGACCGGCTCGTCTTCGCCAGGTACAACGCGGGACTGCGTCCCCGGCGCACCCGATTCGACTGGCTCAGCCGCGACCCTCAGGAGGTCGACGCCTACCTGTCCGACCCGTGGTGCGGCTTCGTCTCCTCGGCGGCGTTCTACCGTGACCTGGCCGGGGGAGTGCGCGACGTCGCTCGCCCGCAGGTCGTCGAGGCGACGCCCTCGACCCTGCCCGTGCTCGTCATGTCGGGCGACCGCGACCCCGTCGGCGCCCGGGGGCGTGGGCCTCGCGAGGTGGCGAGGGCCTACAGGAGGGCGGGCTCGGGGGACGTCAGCCTGCGCCTGCACCGCGGTGCCCGTCACGAGCTGCTCAACGAGTCCAACCGCGAGGAGGTCACCGCGGAGATCCTTGACTGGGTCGACGCACGGACCTGAGCCCGACCCCGGACGCCGACGCAGCCCCGGGCGGGGCAGGGGGCTCCTCCAGGCGCCGGAACCGGAGCGGCACGACGTGCGTTTTGGAGGTTGCCCACAATCGCGCGACGACCTTACCGGCGTTCTTCTGTGCTGCGCCGTGGGTCGTGCGGGCCGTACGGTTGTGGCATGACGACGAACCGCACCACCTCCGTCTCGACCGAGTCCGCCGCCGTCGCCCGCGGCCGCTCCCTGCCGCTCGATATCGCCCGCGAGCTCGGCCTCGTCCTGGCGGGCGCGGTCGCGATCGCCCTCATCGGCCAGATCTCCCTGCCCCTGCCCTTCACCCCCGTGCCTGTCACGCTGGGAACCTTCGCCGCCCTGTGCGTCGGCGGGGTCCTCGGCTCGCGTCGCGCCCTGGGCTCCGTGGGGCTGTTCGCGCTCTCGGCGGCGCTGGGAGCCCCGGTCCTGGTGAGCTGGAGCTCGGGGGTCGGGGCCTCCTTCGGATACGTCCTGGGCTACGGCCTGGCGGCCGCCGTCGCGGGGCACGCCACCTCGCGCACCGCGGACGGCCCGCGCTACGGCCTGCTGGCCCGCCTGGGCCTCATGCTCCTGGCCTCGGCCTGCGTCTACGTCCCCGGCCTCATCTGGCTCAAGGCCGTCACGGGCGTGACGTGGCAGGCCGCTGTCACCCTGGGCCTCGTCCCCTTCATCATCGGCGACGTCCTCAAGTCCGTCGTCGCCTCGACGCTCCCGACCCGCCGCATCTGAGCCGCCCTGAGCCGCCCTGGGCAGGCGCTGAGCAGGCCCTGGGCGATCACGAGGCAAGCACGGGGCAAGCACGGGGCAAGCACGAGGCCGGCTGCGGCGCCGCTGTCGCGCGGCGTCCGGGCCGTGCCCGCAGGGCTCGAGACCCCGCACCGGCCGTCCGCGGGCGCCACGCGCCTGCGGACGGCCGACCTGCGTCCCTGGATCGCGGGCCGCCTGGCACCTATCGTGCTTGTATGACTCCCGCGCGCCCTGTGTTGTCCGTCCTCGACCTCGTTCCCGTCTCGGCCGGACGCAGTCGTGCCGATGCCCTGCGTGAGATGGTCGAGCTCGCTCGCGCCGCAGACGCCGCGGGCCTGCACCGGTACTGGATCGCCGAGCACCACGGCTCGACGACGTTTCTCGCGGCCGCCACATCGGTCCTCATGGGGCAGGTCCTGGCCTCGACCGAGCGCATCGGCGTGGCCTCGGGGGGCATCATGCTGCCCAACCACCCCCCGCTCGTCATCGCCGAGCAGGTCGGGACACTCGCCGCCCTCTACCCGGGCCGGGTGGGGCTGGGGCTGGGGCGGGCTCCGGGGACCGACCCCGTGACCGCCTCGGCCCTGCGCCGTCGCGAGGCCGATCCCTCCTCCTTCGCCGACGAGGTGGTCGAGACCCTCACCTACCTCACGCAGGACCCCGGCACCGCCGGTCTGGGGGTCCCCGGCTCGCTCCTTCCCTCGGACTCCCAGTCCCCGACCGTCTCGGTCACCGTCCACGCCGACGCGGGTCCCCGCGAGGCGGTGTTCACCGTGCCCGACGGCATCGGGCGTGTCCGCTCCGCGCCCGACCCGGTGCACAGGGTGCGTGCCGTGCCGGGGGAGGGCACGCGTCCCCAGACGTGGATCCTGGGGTCCTCGGTCAACGGCGCCCGGGTGGCGGGGTCCCTCGGGCTGCCCTTCGCCGTGGCCTCGCACTTCGCTCCCGCCCAGGCGGAGGCGGCGATCACGAGCTATCGCAGCGTCTTCGCCTCGGCGCAGGACTCCGCCCCGTCGGTGGCGGGGGTGCTCTCCGACGGCCAGCCCCACGTGGCGGCCGGCGTCAACGTCATGGTGGCGCCGACCGAGCAGGAGGCGACCCGTCTGTTCTCCACCGCGATGGCCTGCACCGCCCGGATCCTCGGTGGTCGTCCGGGCCCGCTGGACGAGCCCGTGGCGAGCCCTGAGGCGTGGCGGGAGCTGGCCGGCGGCAAAGACATCGCTGTGACGAGGGCGATGGCCCTGTCCTTCGTCGGCACCCCCGACGACGTCGCCTCCCGGCTGCACGCCCTGGCCGAGCGCTGGGGCCTCGACGAGCTCCTCGTGGTCACCTACGCCCACGACGCCGCGGCGCGACGTCGCTCCTACGAGCTTCTCGCGCGGGCCTGGTGAGGCCGAGCCCGCAGGCCCTGGTGGTGTGCTCGATCTCCCAGTGCTGTCAGTGAGGGCCGGTGGGCCCCGGCCGGCTCCCCGGTCCGGCGCCCCTGGCGCGCGCTTCCGCGGCTGGGGCGGGAGGCGAGACGGGGCGGCCGGAGGCCTGGGGTACCGCGATGCAGAGTTTGTTAAGGCGGTGTTGAGATGACATGGAGTATCCTCAGGCGATCGAACGCCGCACACCAACGACGGTGTCGGCCGCTGAACTGCCTGTTCACGCATCCTGGAGGTTGATCCATGCGCAATGTCATGCTGTCCCGTCGCACGTTCGGGCTCGGTGCCGCCACCGTCGCGGTGCTGCTGTCGGGAGCCTGCGGCTCGGGCTCCGGCTCGTCCAGCTCCTCGTCCTCCGCGGCCTCCGGCCAGGGCAAGAACGGCTCGGGCGTGCTCACGCTGGCCTACAACGCTGACGGTCCGCACAAGGCGTGGGTCGAGGCCGTGTGCAACTCGGTGTCCAACACCCTGGGCATCACGATGGAGCCTCTGCCCATCGCCCAGTTCTCCGAGCTGCGCACGCAGATCACCGATCGCACGATCGTGGGCGCCTTCCGCACCGGCTGGCAGGCCGACTACCCCTCGATGGCCAACTTCCTGGGCAGCCAGTACCAGACCGGGGCGGGCTCGAACGACTCTGACTACTCGAGCACCGAGTTCGACGACCTCCTGGCTCAGGCCGCCTCCGCCGCGGACGAGGCCTCCGCCCTGTCCCTCTACGAGCAGGCCCAGACCGTCCTGTTCGCCGACCTGCCCACGATCCCCCTGTGGTACCAGAACGGCTTCGGCGGGTACTCGACCAAGGTGTCCAACGTCACGTGGGGCTGGAACTCCGTGCCGCTCTACTACGCGGCGACGACCTCCGCCTCCGACGGGATCGTCTTCGCCAACGGCACCGAGCCGCAGAACCCGCTCGTGCCCTCCAACACCAACGAGGTCGGTGGAGGCCGCATCGTCGACCTCCTCTTCGCGGGCCTGGTGTCCTACGCCGAGGACGGCTCGGTGGTCAACGAGGTCGCCGAGTCCATCGAGACCGAGGACAACCAGCACTTCACCGTCAAGCTCAAGAGCGGGTGGACCTTCTCCGACGGCTCCCCGGTGACCGCAGACTCCTTCATCAAGGCCTGGAACTACGGTGCGCTGCTGTCCAACGCCCAGCTGTCGAGCTACTTCTACGAGGTCATCGAGGGCTTCTCCTACGACGAGGACTCCGAGCTGACCGGCCTGGCCAAGGTCGACGACCTCACCTTCACGATCGCCCTCAAGGCCCCGGCCTCCGACTTCGCGCTGCGTCTGGGCTACTCGGCCTTCTTCCCGCTGCCCGAGTCGGCCTTCGCCGACATGGAGGCCTTCGGTCAGGCGCCGGTGGGCAACGGCCCCTACACCCTGACCACCTGGGACCACGACTCCCAGGTCGTGCTCGCCAAGAACCCGTCCTACAACGGCTCACGCAAGCCCGCCAACGAGGGCGTCACCTTCACCCTCTACACCGACTACGACGCCGCGTACAACGACCTGCTGGCCGACGCCGTCGACATCCTCGACGCCATCCCGGACTCGGCGCTGTCGACCTTCACCTCCGAGCTCGGGGACCGTGCCGTCAACAAGCCGGGTGCCGTCATCCAGGGCTTCTCCATCAACGTCAACGCCGAGCACTGGAAGATGGACGAGGAGGGCCGTGCGCGCCGTGCGGCCCTGTCGCGGGCCATCAACCGCGCCGAGATCTGCGAGACCCTCTACTACGAGACCCGCACGCCGGCCTCCGACTACACCTCCCCGGTCATCAAGGGCTGGAAGGACAAGGTCGCCGGCAACGAGGTGCTCACCTTCGACGAGGCCGAGGCCAAGAGCCTGTGGGAGAAGGCCGAGGGCATCTCCGCCTTCTGATCCGCCGCGGCCCGTCGTGCCCCGGCACGACGGGCCGCCCCGCCCGTCCCTGCCGCCGTCGCGGCCTGTCACACCCACGAGGAGGCGCCGATGCTCCGCTACGCCGGACACAGGCTCCTGCAGATGGTCCCCGTCTTCTTCGGGGCCACGCTGCTCATCTACGCGATGGTCTTCGCCCTGCCCGGGGACCCCGTCGCGGCCTTGGGCGGTGAGCGCACGCTCAGCCCCGCCGTCCAGGAGCAGATCCGCTCCGACTACAACCTGGACAAGCCCTTCATCGTCCAGTACCTGCTCTACCTCAAGGGTGTGTTCACCCTCGACCTGGGGACCACGCTGCGAGGCGGCAGGGAGATCACGGAGGTCCTGGCCACCGCCTACCCGGTCACGATCAAGCTCGCGGTCCTGGCCCTGGCCATCGAGGCGGTCGCGGGTATCACGGTCGGCCTCGTCGCGGGGATGCGCAAGGGCGGTTTCTTCGACGCCACCGTGCTCGTCGTCTCGCTCATCGTCATCGCCGTGCCCACCTTCGTCATCGGCTTCGTCATGCAGTTCTTCATCGGCGTCAAGGCCGGGTGGCTGCCGGTGACGGCGGGCAACTCCCCAGGGTTCAAGGAGCTGCTCATGCCGGCCATGGTGCTGGGCGCGGTCTCCTTCGCCTACGTGCTGCGCCTGACCCGCACGCAGGTCGCCGAGAACCTCTCGGCCGACCACGTGCGCACCGCCCGCGCCAAGGGGCTGAGCGGGACCCGCGTCATGCTCGTGCACGTGCTGCGCAACTCCCTCGTGCCCGTCATCACCTTCCTGGGCGCGGATCTGGGCGCCCTCATGGGAGGGGCGATCGTCACCGAGGGCATCTTCAACATCAACGGCGTCGGCGGGACGCTCTACCGGTCGATCCTCCAGGGGGAGGGGCCCACGGTGGTGTCATTCACGACGGTGCTCATCGTCGTGTTCATCGTCTCCAACCTCGTTGTCGACCTGCTCTACGCCGCCCTCGACCCCAGGATCCGCTATGCCTAAGTCCCCTGAGAACACCGCCGCGCGGCCCGGACAGGAGCGCTTCGTCGCCGAGGTCGACGAGCAGGGCCTGGGCGCCGTCGACGCCGTCGCTGACGAGAGCGCGCCCTCCTCGATGTGGGGGGAGGCGTGGAAGCAGCTGCGTCGGCGCCCCATCTTCTGGTTCTCCGCCCTGCTCATCGTCTGCGCCCTCGCGCTGGCTATCGTTCCGGGGCTGTTCACCCGGACCGACCCGACCTTCTGCCAGCTGTCGAACTCCTACGGCGAGCCCTCCGCCGGACACCCCTTCGGCTTCACCCGCCAGGGCTGCGACATCTTCGCGCGCACCGTCCACGGAGCGCGGGCCTCGGTGAGCGTCGGCGTGCTCACGACCGCGATCGTCGTGGTCATCGGCTCGATCGTCGGAGCGATCGCCGGGTACTTCGGCGGCTTCTTCGACTCCCTGCTGTCCCGGGTCACCGACATCTTCTTCGCCATCCCCTTCGTGCTGGCCGCGATCGTGGTCATGCAGATGTTCAAGGGCAGCTCCTCGATCATGACGGTCGTGGCGGTGCTGGCCATGTTCGGCTGGCCCCAGATCGCCCGCATCACCCGAGGGGCGGTTATGGGCGTCAAGAACGAGGACTACGTGACGGCCGCCCGCTCGCTGGGGTCGGGACGCCTGCGCATCCTGACCCGCCACATCCTGCCCAACGCCGCGGCACCGATCATCGTGACGGCCACGGTCCAGCTCGGCTCCTTCATCGTGGCCGAGGCGACCCTCAGCTTCCTGGGCATCGGGCTGCCGCCCTCGATCGTGTCCTGGGGGGCTGACATCGCCGACGCCAAGGCCGCGCTGCGCGACCACGTGTCCGTGCTGCTCTACCCGGCCGGCGCCCTGGCCCTGACCGTGCTCGGATTCATCATGATGGGCGACGCGGTGCGCGACGCCCTCGACCCGAAGGCCCGAAAGTGACTCCACGACCCGTCCCCGGCCACGGCGCCGACTCCGATGCCCCCCTGCTCGACGTGCGCGAGCTCGAGGTCGCCTTCCGCTCCTCGACCGGCACCGTCCAGGCCGTGCGCCAGGCGAACCTGACGGTCTACCCCGGCCAGTCGGTGGCCATCGTGGGGGAGTCCGGCTCAGGCAAGTCGACCCTGGCCCACGCCGTCATCGGCCTGCTCCCCGGCACGGGGAGGGTGACCGGCGGCCAGA
Organism: Actinomyces howellii; assembly: GCF_900637165.1. Classification (GTDB taxonomy): domain Bacteria; phylum Actinomycetota; class Actinomycetes; order Actinomycetales; family Actinomycetaceae; genus Actinomyces; species Actinomyces howellii. The sequence continues at coordinate 2,668,451 of NZ_LR134350.1, forward strand.
TCCTGTTCGAGGGGGAGGACATCGCCCACGCCTCGGCCTCCCGGCTGCGTCGGCTGCGCGGAAGCGAGATCGGCCTGGTCCCCCAGGACCCGATGAGCAACCTCAACCCGGTGTGGTCGATCGGCTTCCAGGTCAAGGAGGCGCTGAGGGCCAACGGCCTGGCCGGCGTCGCCGACGACCGCCTCGCGGCCCTGGCCGCCGAGGACGGCACGCAGACCAGTGAGACCGGCAGGATCGACGTCAACGAGCAGGTGGCCCTGCTCCTCCAGGACGCCGGGCTGCCCGACGGGGCGCGGCGCGCCCGCCAGTACCCCCACGAGTTCTCCGGGGGGATGCGCCAGCGGGCCCTCATCGCCATCGGCCTGGCGGCCCGGCCCCGCCTGCTCATCGCCGACGAGCCCACCTCCGCGCTGGACGTGACCGTCCAGCGCCGCATCCTGGACCACCTGGGGCGTCTGACCCGCGAGCTGGGAACCGCCACCCTGTTCATCACCCACGACCTGGGCCTGGCCGCGGAGCGGGCCGAGCACATCGTCGTCATGCACCGGGGGCGCGTCGTCGAGTCCGGCCCCAGCCTCGAGGTCCTCCAGGGTGGTTTCAGGTGGTGAGTGCAATGGTGGTGTCGTGTTCTGTTTTCTGCAGGAGCCTGTTGAAGGCTTCTGCGGGTGTGGCCCAGTCTAGGGTCTGGCGGGGGCGGGTGTTGAGGAGGTGCTGGGCCTGTTCGAAGGCGTGGAGGGGGTAGGTCGACAGGTCGGTGCCTTTGGGGAAGAACTCGCGGATCAGGCCGTTGGTGTTCTCGTTGGTTCCTCGTTGCCAGGGGCTGTGGGGGTCGCAGAAGTACACCTCGAGGTTGGTGGCGGTCCTGAAGCGGGCGACCTGGGCCATCTCGCCGCCCTGGTCCCAGGTCAGGGACCGGGCCATGGAGCGGGGCAGGCCCTTGATCATGGTCTCCAGCACCGTGGCCACGGTGGTGGCGGTGTGGTCGGTCAGCAGCGGGGCGATCAGGACCAGGCGGGTGGTGCGTTCGACCAGGGTGATCATCGCGGTGCGGTTGCCCGCGCCCATGACCAGGTCGCCCTCCCAGTGGCCTGGCACGGCCCGGTCGGCGACCTGGGCCGGGCGGGTGCTGATACGCGCGTCGGCCAGCCAGGGCCTGGAGGCCAGGGGCCCGGCCAGGGCCGAGCGTGGCACGCGCCGACTCCGCCCGGTGCGCAGCCTGTAGTGACGGCCCAGCTCGGCGCGCAGCGTCCCTCGGCCCTGGACGTACAGGGACTGGTAGATCGTCTCGTGGCTCACACGAAGATCATCGCGCTCGGGGTGGTCCGCAGCCAGACGGCGGCTGATCTGCTGGGGCGACCACCGCTGTCTCAGGCCCTGGACCACCAGGGCCCGCAGCTGGTCGTTGGAGTCCAGCACACGCGCCTTGGGCCGTGCCCTGGCGGCCCGGGCCTGGGCGTGGCGGGCCTGGGGGTCGTAGGCCTGCCGGCCCCCGCCGGCAGCGACCTCGCGGCTGACCGTGGAGACAGCCACCCCCAGGAACCGGGCGATCGAGGCCAGGGAATCACCCCTGGCCAGGCCCGCAGCGATCGCGCCGCGCCCCTGAGCCCCCAGACGCCTGCCGTGCCCGGTACCCCGGACCATCACCTCGAACCCGTCCCCCGACCCGCCCCGACCACGCCCAGCAGGCCTGGTCGTCCCGACCATCCCGCCCTCCCTGGCCCCGTGCCGCATCCTCATACCCCACAGCCTGCACCAGTCCGACACCGTGGACTGAGGCACCGAGAAACAAGCCCCCGCCTCGCGAGCCAACCAACCCGACTCGATCAGCTCCCGCACACCATCGCGAACCACACCAGGCCACACCCCACGCACCACAACCAGCCCCTCTCCCAAGCACCACCCATTGCACTCACCCCCTGAAACCACCCAGGACCCCCGCCACCCCTACACCCAGCGCCTCGTCAAGGCCGCCCCGTCCTTGGCCAGCCGCAGGATCGAGTCGGCTCACGCCGCCGGGGTCGAGACGGCGGCCGACGAGCTCGTCTCCCACGACGTCGACGCCGACGCCGAGCAGGTCGTGCGCGTCGAGAACCTCACGAAGGTCTTCGAGGTGCGCGGGGCCAAGGGGGACGCCAAGACCCTCACTGCGGTCGACGACGTCAGCTTCGGGGTGCGCCGGGGCACGACGACGGCCCTGGTCGGTGAGTCCGGCTCGGGCAAGTCGACGGTGGCCAACATGGTCCTCAAGCTGCTCGAGCCGACCTCGGGCACGGTCTTCCACCGCGGGGTGGACCTGTCGACCCTGAGCGGCGACAAGCTCTTCGCCCTGCGGCGCACGATGCAGCCGGTCTTCCAGAACCCCTACGGCTCTCTGGACCCGATGTACTCCATCTTCAGGGTCATCGAGGAGCCCCTGCGCGTGCACCAGGTCGGGGACCGCGCCGCCCGGGAGGCCCGGGTCGCCGAGCTGCTCGACATGGTGGCCCTGCCCCGCTCGGTCATGCGCCGCTACCCGGGGGAGCTGTCCGGAGGGCAGCGCCAGCGCGTGGCCATCGCCCGTGCGCTGGCGCTCAAGCCGGAGGTCATCGTGCTCGACGAGGCCGTCTCCGCCCTCGACGTGCTCGTCCAGGCCCAGATCCTCAGGCTCCTGGCCGAGCTCCAGGACGAGCTGAGCCTGACCTACCTGTTCATCACCCACGACCTCGCGGTGGTCCGCCAGATCGCCGACGACGTCGTCGTCATGGAGCACGGCAGGATCGTCGAGGCCGGGCCGTGCGAGGAGATCTTCGCCAACCCGCAGGAGAGCTACACCCGCGAGCTCATCGACGCCGTCCCCGGCGCCAGCATCGAGCTGTACTCAGTGCCCTGAGCCGCTGCACCCCTGTTTCGCCTCGGCCGGTGCCGCCTGGAGGCTGAGGACCTCATGCACAGAGGATTCCTCAGTCTCCAGGAGCCGCCCGGATGACGGTTGTGTCACAAGCCCCGGACTGCGCTGGCTATCATGATCTCGGTGAACGGGTTTCGGCGGCGTCCGTGCGGTGCCCCCTCCTGACGCACCACATCCGACGGTGGTGACCGCCGTCCCGCGCCGACCTGAGGAGTCGAGATGATGGTGTCTGCTGTGATGAGCGGGGAGGCGACGCCGTCCTCGGGCCGGCTCCCCGCACCGAGCCCACTGCGATGGAGCGGGGGAGGGCTGTGATCAGGTACATGGCGCGTCGGGCCCTGGGGTGGCTCGGCATGATCTTCCTGGCCACCAACCTCACCTACTTCCTGGCCAGCTTCTACCTCAACCCTCGCTCGAACTACGTTGCGCGGCGCCCCAAGCTCCCTGAGTCCCAGATCGACCAGATGCTGGCCCAGTACAACCTCAACGACAAGGACCCGATCCTCGAGCGCTGGTGGACCTGGCTGACCGGTGTCCTCACCCGGTGGGACTGGGGGAGCTCTCCCACCGGTGGTTCGGTCAACGACGAGATCGCCTTCCGTGTGTGGGTGAGTGCCGAGCTCGTCCTGGGAGCGTCGATCCTCATGACCCTCCTGGGGGTTGGACTTGGCGTCTACACGGCCTCCCGCCAGTACAGGCGTGCCGACCGGGTGTGGCAGGGAATCTCGATCATCGCGATGAACATCCACATCGTCGTCGCCGCGATGATCGTCGTCATGGCCGGAATCTGGTTCAACCAGAGGATGGGCTCGACCGTCCTGTTCGTCACGGGAGCGCAGTCCGTTGGCGTCGAGGGAATCGGCCCCAGGCTTCTGGACGCGGCCAGGCACCTTGTCCTGCCGACGATTGCGCTGGTCATGACTGGCTACGCAGGGACGCACTTTATGCAGCGCTCGCTCCTGCTCGACAACATCAACGCCGACTACGTGCGCACCGCTCGGGCCAAGGGCCTGACTCGCAGCCAGGCAATCCGCAAGCACGCCCTGAGGACCTCGATCATCCCCGTGGCTACGTCAGTGGCCTTCACGATCCCGACGCTGTTCACCGGTGCGGTCATGACCGAGACGATCTTCGGCTGGGAGGGCATGGGCCGCTACTTCGTGGAGACGATCTCCAAGAACGACATCAACGGCGCGGTGGCAGTTGCTGCGTTCGGAGCGGCCATGACGGCCCTCGGGGCGATCCTGGCAGACATGGTCGTCGTCGCCCTGGACCCGAGAGTGCGGGTGAGCTGAGATGAGCACGGTACCAACGCCCCTAGCCGTGGCAGTGCCACGGCCCGAGCCCAGTGCGGCGACTCCGGAGGCAGGACCTCGACGCATCTCCCGCGGGAGTCTGTACTGGCGTCGTTTCCGGCGCAACCGGATGGCGATGGTCGGGCTGGTGATTCTCGCCCTGCTCGTCCTCTTCGCGCTCCTGGGCGGGCTGTTTGCCCAGCACCACTATCAGGACACCGACTTCCTGGCCCTCGACTCGCCTCCTAGCGCGGAGCACTGGTTCGGGACCAATGGCGGGGGCAACGACCTCTACGCGCAGGTTGTCCACGGCCTGCGCATCTCCCTGGTCATCGCGATCACGGTCTCGGCGGCGACGACCTTCATCTCGGCCTTCGTCGGCTCCGTCGCCGCTTACCTCGGAGGCAGGGCCGAGCGTGCCATCCTCGCGCTTATCCACTTCCTCCTCATCGTCCCGAGCTTCCTGCTCGTCGCGCTCATCGTGGCCAGCCAGGGCGGGGACTGGAAGGTGCTCATCGTTGTCCTCATCCTGTTCGGATGGATGTACTACGCACGGATCATCTGGTCGTTGGCGATGTCGATCCGCGAGCGCGAGTACGTCATGGCGGCCCGCTATATGGGAGTGGGGGGCGTGACCATCGTCCTGCGACACATCATCCCGAATATCGGTTCGCTCCTCGTCGTCAACCTCACCCTGGGCGTCGTCTCGACCGTCATGGGCGAGACGGGCCTGTCCTTCCTCGGGCTGGGGGTCAAGCCGCCCAACGTGTCGCTGGGCACGCTCCTGGGATCGGGGGTCAACCAGGTGACTGCTTCGCCGTGGTTGTTCTACTTCCCCGCCGGGGCGCTGACCCTGCTGACGGTGTCCATGGCCTTCATATCCGACGGTCTGCGCGACGCGCTCGACCCCAGCTCCGCCGCGGGAGGCCACGCATGACCCAGCAACTGAGCACACCGACGAGCGCGCCGGTCCTGGCCGTCCGGGACCTGGCGGTCGCCTTCCCCTCCGAGACCGGACGGGTCGACGCCGTGCGCGGTCTGTCCTTCGACCTCATGCCCGGGCGAACGCTGGGGATCGTCGGGGAGTCTGGATCGGGCAAGTCCGTGTCGTCCATGGCGATCATGGGGCTGCTGCCGGAGTCGGCGAAGGTGACAGGATCCGTCCGTCTGGCCGGCAAGGAGATCCTGGGGCTGAGTGACCGGGAGATGTCAGCGCATCGGGGCGTGGACATCGGTATGGTCTTCCAGGACCCGCTGTCGGCCCTCACCCCGGTGTTCACCGTCGGAGACCAGATCGTCGAGGCCCTCCGGGTGCACCAGGACATCGACCGTGCGCGGGCCTGGGAGCGCGCCGTCGAGCTGCTCGACCTCGTGGGGATTCCCAACCCCAGGCGGCGGGCCAAGGCCTTCCCGCACGAGTTCTCCGGCGGTATGAGGCAGCGCGTCGTCATCGCCCTTGCGATCGCGAACGACCCGCGGATCATCATCGCCGACGAGCCGACCACCGCCCTCGACGTGACGATCCAGGCCCAGATACTCGAGGTGCTCAAGACGGCGCAGCGTGAGACGGACGCGGCGGTCATCCTCATTACCCATGACATGGGCGTGGTCGCCAACGCGGCGGATGACGTCGTCGTCATGTACGCGGGCAGGCCGGTCGAGCAGGCGAGCGTGCACGAGCTCTTCGGCGCGCCACGCATGCCCTACACGATCGGGCTGCTCGCGGCGGTGCCGCGGCCCGATCGCAAGAAGGACGCGCCTCTCGTGCCGATCGAGGGCAACCCTCCGGTGCTCATCGACCTGCCTCCCGGGTGCCCGTTCCGGCCCCGGTGCCCGGTGGCGGTCGAGCAGTGCGGCGTGCAGGAGCCCGACCTGGTCCAGGTCTCAGCAGGCACTGAGGGCGACGGTGTGCACGCGGCCGCCTGCGTGCGCGCCCGGGAGATCGACGACGGGCTGATCGACGGCGAGCCGCTGTTTGCGCCACCGCCTCCTCCCGAGGACATCATGGAGGGTGTGGCGCGCTCCGAGCGCGACGTCGTCCTGCGCGCCGAGGGCCTGTCCAAGCAGTTCCCCCTCATGAAGGGCACGGTGCTCAAGAGGAGGGTCGGGACGGTCTACGCCGTCAGTGACGTCTCCTTCGAGCTGAGGCGGGGAGAGACCCTGTCGATCGTCGGGGAGTCGGGGTCGGGTAAGACGACGACCCTCCTCGAGATCATGGACCTGGGGGCCTCGAGCACGAGCGGCGTGCTCGAGCTCGGGGGCAGGGACGTCACGGCCATGTCCCGCACCGAGCGCAGACGCGCACGCCGGGGCATCCAGATGGTCTTCCAGGACCCGATGGGGGCGCTCGACCCGCGTCTGACGATCTACGACATCATCGCCGAGCCACTGCGGGCCTTCGGCTACGACGGTGACCTCGAGGCACGCGTCGATGAGCTCATGCGCCTCGTCGGTCTGGACCCCACCCAGGCGGTGCGCTTTCCCGGCAACTTCTCTGGAGGCCAGCGCCAGCGCATCGGCCTGGCCCGGGCTCTGGCCTCCAAGCCCGACGTCATCGTCCTTGACGAGCCGGTCTCCGCCCTGGACGTGTCGATCCAGGCGGGCATGATCAACCTCCTCGACGAGCTGCGTGCCAGGCTCGGCGTCTCCTATGTCTTCGTCGCACACGACCTGTCGGTCGTGCGACACATCTCGACCCACGTGGCGGTCATGTACCTGGGCAGATTCGTGGAGTCCGGGCAGGTGGGGGAGGTCTTCGACAACCCCGCCCACCCCTACACCCGCGCTCTCCTGTCGGCGATCCCGGTGCCCGATCCCGTCGTCGAGCGCGCCAGGGAGCACATCGTCCTCGAAGGCGACCTTCCCAGCCCGACCGAGGAGGTCGTCGGCTGCGCCTTCGCCCAGCGCTGCCCCGTCCTGCGCACGCTCGACGAGCCCGACCGACGGCGCTGCCGCGAGGAGCGCCCCCGCGCCCGCGTGCTCCGCCCCGGCCACGAGGTCGCCTGCCACTGGGCGGAGCGCAGCCTTCCAGAGCCCCGCTCCCGGCAGTGACCGGACCCGTCCGGCGATGGGCCCCTCAGGTTCCGACCAAACCACGACCAGCACCCGATCCCACACCCGACACATCGAAGGACCGTGATACCCATGAAGAGACGGACATTCATCCTCGGAACATCGACCCTGGGCGCGGCCGCGGTGCTCGCCGCCTGCAGCTCCGGCTCCTCCGGGGACTCGGCGACGACGACGACCGAGGTTCCCGCGGCGGACTACGAGGCGGCGACCTACGACGAGATCAAGAACGGGGGCACCTACAACGTGGCCCTCCAGGAGCTGGGGGAGCAGCAGAACCCCTTCCACGGCAACGCCTCCGGTTACGCCACGGACGTGTGGTACTGGTACAACCCCCAGTTCGCGCTCTACAGCCCGGAGGGAGAGTGGAGCTTCAACCCCGACTACTTCACGGACGTGACCGCCGAGGAGGTCGACTCCAACACGGTCGTGACCTACACGATCCGGGATGAGGCGACGTGGAACGACGGTACGGCCATCGACTGAGCCTTTCTCACCGGGGTTGTTTGTTGAGGCTGATGATGACGAGGGCTGTGGCGGTGATGTGGGTGATGGTGTGCGGGTCGAGGGTGACGTGTTGGAGGGCCTTGAAGTGCTTGAGCATGGCATTGGCCCTCTCGGCAGGCGAGCGCAGACTGGCGTGCAGATGGTTGTAGGTGGCGTCGTCGGGGCAGGGTCTGGCGCCCTTGACGGGTGTGAGCACGCCGATGCCGGCGCCGATGTAGCCCTTGTCGGCCAGGGTGGGCATGCCCTGGGAGGCGGCCTTGTACAGGGCGGGCAGCGCGTGGGCGCGCGCAGCGGTCAGGTCGTGGGTCGAGCCCGGCTCGACCGGCGAGACCCACACCGGGAATCCGGTGTGGTCGGTGATGACCTGGACGTTGCCCCCGAAGGCCTTGTGCTTGCCCGAGTACCACGAGTGGTTGCCCCGTTCGGTGCGGGCTGCGACCCTGTCGGTGCGGATCAGGGTGCCATCCAGGCACACGAAAGGCTCACCCTTGTGGCGCAGCTGGGTGATGACCTCGATCAGGTCAGGGGCCTGGGAGGAGATGACCTGGAGGGCCTCATGCAGGTACCTGTAGGCGGTGGCGATCGAGATGCCGGCGTCTCGGGCCAGGGTGCGCATGCTGGTGGCCTCGTTGAGCCGGGCGTGTTCAATGGTCTGTGTAAGCCCTCTTTGAAGGACTGATGACTGTGACTGATGAGAAGACTGGTCCTGCTGGTGGGCGGGGCGTGGTTGAGGATCTTGTTGCCTCGGGTGGCTTGGACGGGTTGTTCGAGCGGATCGACTCGGGTGAGGTGGGGTTGACGGGCGCCGACGGGCTGCTGCCGGCCCTGCTCAAGGAGGCCCTGGAGCGGGGTCTGCAGGCTGAGCTGACGGAGCATCTTGGCTACGACAAGGGCGAGCAGGCGCCGGTGGCTCGTGGCAACGCCCGCAACGGCACCACGGTCAAGACGATCAGCTCTGAGGTCGGCTCGTTCGAGATCGAGGTCCCCCGCGACAGGGCCGGCAGCTTCACGCCGCGGCTGGTCAGGAAGGGGCAGCGGCGGATGGACGGTCTGGACTCGATGATCATCAGCCTGTACGCCGGTGGTATGACGGTGCGCGAGATCCGCCACCACCTGGAGTCCACGCTCGGTGTGGAGCTGTCGGTGGGGACGATCAGCAGGATCACGGACGCCGTGGCCGAGGCGGTCCTGGACTGGCAGCGCCGCCCGCTGGAGGAGTTCTACCCGGTGGTCTACCTCGACGCGATCCGCGTCAAGGTCCGCGTCGACCACAGGGTCACCACCCGCTCGGCCCACATCGCCGTGGGTGTGGACATGGACGGGATCAAGCACGTCCTGGGTATCTGGGTCCAGGCCGAGGAGGGCGCCTCGTTCTGGGCGCACGTGTGCGCCGAGCTGGCCAACAGGGGCGTCAAGGACGTGCTGATCGTGTGCTGTGACGGGCTGACCGGCCTGCCCGAGGCGATCGAGGCGACCTGGCCCGACTCCATGGTCCAGACCTGCGTGGTGCACCTGATCCGTGCCTCCATGAGGTTCGTGGCCTACCAGGACCGTAAGAAGGTCGCCGCTGCTCTCAAGCAGGTCTACGCCGCCCCCAGTGAGGAGGCCGCCCTGGAGGCCCTGGCGGCCTTCAGCAGCTCTCCCCTGGGGGACAAGTACCCCGAGACGGTGGCGACCTGGGACAGGGCGTGGGAGCGTTTCACCCCGTTCCTGGCGTTCCCGCCGATGCTGCGCCGGGTCATCTACACGACCAACAGCATCGAGTCGCTCAACTACCAGCTACGCAAGATCTCCAAGAACCGGGGCCACTTCCCCAGCGACGAGGCCGCTGTCAAGCTGCTGTGGCTGGCGATCTGCAACATCGAGGACAAGCGGGCACGAGAACGCGACAAGGACAGGAACCTGCCCGCGGACAAGCGCAAGGCCAAGCCACGCGTGGTCGAGGGCCGGATCACCACCAACTGGAAACAAGCCCTCGCCCAGCTCGCCACCGCCTACCCCGACCGAATCAACCCCCACCTCTGAACAACCCGCTTACACAAAAAACTTGACAGGCCCGTTGAGCCAGCGCAGCACCATCACAGCCTGCACCCAGGGCGTCGCCGCCCTCTGATGAGGCCGAATGTCGTGCCAGCGGCGGTGAGCCGCCAGCCAGGCCGACACGGTTCGGGCGGTAGCGGATGGCACGTCAAGGGTGGCACGATAGGACAGCATGCGGGGACCTCGCATTCAGGGGTGCTTCTTTGGTCAGAACCCATCCTGGATGCGCTCCCCGCGTGCACCCCCACACGACACGCACCCTCCCCCAGCATCCCAACGATCAGGCCGGGTGCACGCCCCACCCCGGTGAGAAAACCTCACTGGACCGCATTCGAGACGACCTGGAAGGCCAACAACGGTCAGGACACCGCCTACAAGCCCTCGTCGACCGACGGCTACGAGCGCATCCCCTCAGTGAGCCAGGGGGCCACGCCCAAGCAGGCGGTCGTCACCTTCAACGGCGCCTTCGCATGGTGGCAGGGCCTGTTCAACCTCATGCTCCACCCCGCGGTGTCCTCGGCCGAGCTGTTCGACTCCGCCTACCTCAACCAGCTGCGTCCCGAGTACGGAGCTGGCCCCTACAAGGTCTCCTCGGTCGACTTCCAGCAGGGATCGGTCGTCTTCGTCCCCAACGAGGCCTGGTGGGGCGACCCCGGCAAGCTCGAGTCGGTCACCTGCCGCGTCATGGAGGCCCAGGCGTCTCTCAACGCCTTCCTCAACGGGGAGGTCGACGTCGCCGCCGTCGTCACGAAGGACAGCTACACGAAGGTCAAGGCGATGGACGGCGTGACGATCCGCACCGGGCGCCTGCCCTTCACGATCCTCTACATGCTCAACTCCGAGTCCGATGGCCTCGACGACGCCCGGGTCCGTGAGGCGATCTTCCGCTCGATCGACCGGACCACGTGGTCCAAGGTGCGATACCAGGGAATCGACTACTCCGAGACGCCCCCGGGCTCGTTCCTCCTGTTTCCCTTCCAGGAGGGCTACGAGGACAACTTCTCCAAGGCCTGCGGTTATGACCCCGAGAAGGCCGCCGCTCTGCTCGAGGAGGCCGGCTGGGCGAAGAACTCCTCGGGCATCTACGAGAAGGACGGCACGACGCTCTCCCTGCGCCTGCCGCTGCTTGGCGACGACGAGACGATGAAGGCCGTGACGACCGCCCTGCAGTCGATGCTCAAGGACAACGGAATCGAGGTGACGATCCAAGCGAGGGCCACATCGGAGTTCTCGAGCGTCTACACGAACAAGGACTTCGACATCTTCGCCATGTCCTTCGCCGCCTCCGACCCCTTCGGGGTGGCGTACTTCAAGCAGATCTACGGCTCGGACTCGACCCTCAACCTCTCGGGGACCGGTACCCCGGAGCTGGACGAGAAGATCGCCGCGCTGCAGGACATCGCCGACGAGACCGAGCAGATCAAGGCCGCCAACGAGCTGGAGGTCGAGGCCCTCAAGCTCTTCGGCATCATCCCGATGGCCAACGGACCGTCGAAGGTCGCCGTCAAGGACGGTCTCGTCAACGTTGGAGCCGTCGGCTTCGGGCGCTACGGCATCGCCAAGCAGCTCATCGGCTGGAAGGCCTGAACGCGTCCCGCCCATCTCTCCACCGGATACCGGCCCGGTGCCCAGGAGTCGTCGTCCCCTGGGCGCCGGGCCGCGTGCGTCCGTCGGCCCCGTCGTCGGCGCAGGGAGGACGGATGCCCTCGGTCGGGGCGTGACCCCAGGGCGAGCGGCCGATATCTGCCACCTATGGGCGTGATGGGGCGCACATCACCCGTGTCGTTCCGGCCATGGCGGCTGTGGGCGTGCTGCGAATAACCTTGGGCTCGCTGTGCGCCCCGCGCCGGCGGGTCTCCAGGCCCTCCGGCCCGCCCACCCCTGGGGCGCCCCTTGGACGGAGGAAGAACCCCTTATGCCTGTGCGCCAGGACCTGCGCAACGTCGCGATCGTCGCCCACGTCGACCACGGGAAGACGACGCTCGTCGACGCCATGCTCTGGGAGGCCGGCGCCTTCGGGAGCCGTGCCACCCAGGAGAACACTGCCGAGCGCGTCATGGACTCCGGTGAGCTGGAACGGGAGAAGGGCATCACGATCCTGGCCAAGAACACCGCCGTCCACTACGCGGGCCCCGCGGCCCAGGAGGCGGGACTGACCGACGGGGTGACCATCAACGTCGTCGACACCCCCGGTCACGCCGACTTCGGTGGAGAGGTCGAGCGCGGCCTGTCGATGGTGGACGGCGTCGTCCTGCTCGTCGACGCCTCCGAGGGCCCGCTGCCCCAGACCCGGTTCGTCCTGCGCAAGGCCCTGGCGGCCAACCTCCCCGTCATCCTCGTGGTCAACAAGGTCGACCGCCCCGACTCGCGCCTGAGCGAGGTCGTCTCGGAGGCGACCGACCTCCTCCTGTCCCTGGCCTCGGACCTGGCCGACGAGAACCCCGACATCGACCTCGACGCCGTCCTCGACGTCCCTGTGGTCTACGCCTCGGCCAAGGCGCGGCGCGCCGACACCGTCCAGCCCCCTGACGGCCAGATGCCGGCCAGCGCCGACCTCGAGCCGCTGTTCCGCACGATCATCGAGCGGATCCCGGGCCCCTCCTACGAGGAGGGGGCCCCGTTGCAGGCCCACGTCACCAACCTCGACGCCTCGCCCTTCCTGGGACGCCTGGCGCTGCTGCGCATCCGGGCCGGCGTCCTGCGCAAGGGGCAGACCGTGGCCTGGGCGCGCCACGACGGGACCCTCAGCCAGGTCAAGGTCTCCGAGCTGCTCGTCACCGAGGGGCTGGACCGCAAGCCTGCCGAGGAGGCCCGGGCCGGTGACATCGTCGCGGTGGCCGGCATCGAGGACATCACGATCGGCGAGTCCCTCGTCGACCCCGACGATCCGCGGCCCCTGCCGCTCATCACCGTCGACGACCCCGCGATCTCCATGACGATCGGGATCAACACCTCTCCGATGGCGGGCAGGACGAGGGGGGCGAGGGTGACCGCCCGCCAGGTCAAGGACCGGCTCGACCGCGAGCTCGTCGGCAACGTCTCCCTGCGAGTGCTGCCCACAGAGCGCCCCGACGCCTGGGAGGTCCAGGGGCGTGGGGAGCTGGCCCTGGCGATCCTCGTCGAGCAGATGCGTCGCGAGGGCTTCGAGCTGACCGTCGGCAAGCCGCAGGTGGTCACCCGCACCATCGACGGCGTACGTCACGAGCCTGTCGAGCGCATGACCATCGACGTCCCTGAGGAGCACCTCGGGGCCGTCACCCAGCTCATGGCGGCCCGCAAGGGCCGCATGGAGACGATGACGAACCACGGGACCGGGTGGATCCGCATGGAGTTCCTCGTCCCCGCCCGGGGGCTCATCGGCTTCCGCACCCAGTTCCTCACCGAGACCCGGGGGACGGGTATCGCCTCGTCCATCGCCGAGGGCTACGAGCCGTGGGCCGGGTCGATCGTGTCCCGCACGACCGGCTCCCTCGTGTCGGACCGTGCCGGGAGCGTGACCGCCTACGCCCTCATCCGTCTGCAGGACCGGGGCACCTTCTTCGTCGAGCCGACCCAGGAGACCTACGAGGGCCAGGTCGTGGGGGAGAACCCGCGCAACGAGGACATGGACGTCAACGTCGTGCGCGAGAAGCAGCAGACGAACATGCGTTCCTCGACCGCGGACTCCTTCGAGGGCCTCGTCCCCCCGCGTCGCCTCACCCTCGAGGAGGCCCTCGAGTTCGCCTCCGAGGACGAGTGCGTCGAGGTGACGCCCGACGCGGTGCGCATCCGCAAGACGATCCTGGACTCCCAAGAACGCTTCCGCGCCAACGCCCGCCGGCGGCGCTCCGAGGCCTGAGACCGAAAGACGATCATGAGTGGAGAGGTTGTGAACGAGCACGAGGACCGTCTCGACGACGAGGACGTGGCTCAGAGCGAGGACGACAGGGCGGATGCCGAGGAAGCGCCCGCTGAGGAGGCGGACGGGCCTGAGGAGGCGCTCGCGCAGCTCGACAGCGACACCGTGCGCCTGAGCCAGGGGGACCTCGCGCCGACGGCCTCCGAGCCGGAGGCGGGGAGCGCTGCCGAGGCCCTCGAGCCCGAGGCGGAGCCTGAGCAGGCCGGTGAGCCGGAGGTCGAGGCTGAGACCGTGGCCGAGCCTGAGTCTGACGACGAGCCTGAGGCTGAGTCCGAGGTGGACGACGAGCCCGAGGCGGTGGCCGACGTGGAGCTGGCCGGTGAGCCGGAGACTGAGGAAGCCGGTGAGCCGGAGGTGGAGGCTGAGACCGTGGCTGTGTCTGAGTCTGACGACGAGCCTGAGGCTGAGTCCGAGGTGGACGACGAGCCCGAGCCCGAGGCGGTGGCCGACGTGGAGCTGGCCGGTGAGCCGGAGACCGAGTCTGAGGCCGAGGTGGACGACGAGGCTGAGGCTGAGCCCGAGTCGGTGGACGACGTGGAGCCGGCCGGTGAGCTGGAGGTCGAGCCTGAGGCCGAGGTGGACGACGACGCGGAGGCTGAGCCCGAGCCGGATGACGAGGCTGAGCCCGAGCCGGATGACGAGGCTGAGCCCGAGTTGGACGACGCGGAGCAGGTCGGTGAGCCGGAGGCCGAGGAAGCCGGTGAGGTGGAGGCTGCGGTCGGTGCCGAGCCCGTCATCGTGCTGCCGGCCGCGATCCCTCCCGCCTCCCGGGTCCGTCCTGACCCGGAGCCCGAGCCGGAGCCCGAGCCCGCTGCCGAAGCGGAGCCTGAGGCGGTGGACGACGCTGAGCAGGCCGGTGAGCCGGAGGCCGAGGTGGCCGACGAGCCCGAGCCCGAGGCGGATGCCGAGACTGAGGCCGAGTCGGTGGCCGACGCTGAGCAGGCCGGTGAGGTGGAGGCTGCGGTCGGTGCCGAGCCCGTCATCGTGCTGCCGGCCGCGATCCCTCCTGCCTCCCGGGTCCGTCCTGACCCCGAGCCCGTGCCGGAGCCGGAGCCCGAGCCGGAGCCCGTTCCCGTTGCTGACACACAGGCGCAGGAGACCGCCGGGAGGGCGCAGGAGAGCGAGCAGGAGACCGATGAGGCCCCCGGCGTCGCACCAGGCGCCCCGACCGGGCTCCTGGGAGCCGAGCCCGAGGCATCTGTGTCCCCCGAGGCCCCTGCGACCGTGAAGGCCGCGACGCCTGAGAAGACCGCGAAGGCCACCCGTGCCGCGGCCGCCACCGGCATCCTCCACCGCATGAGGCGCATGCCTCGCGGACGGCTTGCCGCGGTCGCCGCTGCCGGGCTCCTCGTCCTCGTGTGGGGCGGCGCCGCCTGGGCCACCACCCTGAGCACCTCGGCGGGCGCGACCGTCTCGGGCGTCGACGTCGGTGGAATGAGCGCCCAGGAGGCGCAGGCCGCCGTCGAGACCGCCATGACAGCGAGCCTGTCCCAGCCGGTCACCGTGACGGTGACCGACTCCTCCGACCAGCTCGTCCCCGCCGAGTCCGGTGTGGCCGTCGACGCCGCCGCCAGCGTCAAGCAGCTGACCGGCTTCACCCTCAACCCCGTCACGATCGTCCAGCGCCTCACCGGTCCCGAGGTCGAGGCGGTCACCGTCGTCGACGACAAGGCCCTGACCGCCGCGCTCAACGACCGCCTGCCCACGCTGTCGGACGGCACCGTCGACGCGACGGTCACCCTGGACGGAACCACCCCCGTCGTCACCCAGGCCACCGCCGGAACCGGTCTTGACGTCGAGGCCTCCGTGAGCGCGCTGACCCAGGACTGGCCCCTGGGGGAGTCCAGCATCGCGCTCCAGGAAGGCGTCGCCGTCCCGGCCATCACCGACGAGGACGCCTCGACCTTCGTCGAGGGCACGCTCACCCCGCTGCTCTCCGGCGACCTGACCATCACCGCCACCGGAACCTCCGTGGAGTCCAAGGCCGCCACCAAGGACCTCGTGCTCACGCCCGAGCAGGTCGCCGCCGTCCTGACCATCAGCGCCGAGGGCGGGGACCTGAGCGCCGTCCTGGACAGCGAGGCCCTCCACGCCGCCGTCGTGGGGGCCATGGGCGAGATCGAGGTCCCCGCCCAGGACGCCACGTGGACGATCGACGGCACGGCCGCCGGCGCCGCCACCGCCACCCCCCAGTACGTCGCGCCCTCCTCCGGTGAGGGCGTGGACATGGCCGCGCTGACCGCCTCCCTCATCGAGGCGGGCCGCACCGGCACGACCACCTCCCAGCGCACGGTGCCCCTGCCCATCACCGTCCTCGAGCCGACCAACACGACGCCGCAGGACCAGTGGGGCATCACCGAGGTCGTCGGCGAGTACTCCACCCCCTTCACCTCCGAGTACGCCCGCGACCAGAACCTCACGCGTGGGGCCGAGCTCATGAACGGGCAGGTCGTCATGCCCGGCGAGACCTTCTCCGTCAACGACGCGCTCGGCGAGGTCGACGCCGAGCACGGCTTCGTCGCGGCGGGCGTCATCTCCAACGGCGAGCACGTCGACGCCATGGGCGGAGGACTGTCCCAGATCGGGACGACGATGTTCAACGCTGGCTTCGAGGCCGGCATGGACGACGTCGAGCACCACCCGCACTCCTACTGGTTCGAGCGCTACCCGGCGGGGCGCGAGGCGACGATCTGGACGGGGGAGAAGGACGTGAAGTTCGCCAACTCCACCCCCTACCCCGTCCTCATCCAGGCCTGGGTCGCCGACGGCCGCGTCCACGCCCGGATCTGGTCGACCCACTACTACGACGTGACGATCACCAGCGGTGAGCCCTACAACTACCGGCCCGTCCAGACGGTGACCAGGACCGCCGGCCCGAACTGCACCCCCTACGGGGGAGGCTCGGCGGGCTTCGACATCGTCGTGACGCGCACGCGCACCGCGCCGGACAAGACCGTCCCCGACGACGTCCTCGAGACCAGCTACAGCGCCGACAACGTCGTCCTGTGCGTGTCGACCGCCTCGGCCCCCTCGGACACGAGCACGTCCTCCGGCACGGCGGCGGCTCCTGAGCCCGCCACGCAGGAGCAGACGACCACCACCCAGGAGCAGACGACGACCTCCCAGGTCCCGGAGGCGGCGGCCTCCGACCAGTCCGGCTCGAGCCCGGCCGAGCCGGCCCCCTCCGAGCCGGCGGCGCCGACCCTGGAGACGATCACCGGCGCGAGGGCCGAGGCCGCCGCCTCAGCGGACAACTGACCGCGACGTCGCCTGGCGGCACCGCCACACGTCACTGACCGACGTCGCGCCGGTCCGACCGGCCGGGGCCGGCGTGCCCAGAACCACCACCGGCCCGGCTTGGGCCGCGCGGGGACAGGGACGATACTTGCCGTGTGACCGGCACCCGCCGGCACGGTCATCTCTATCAGGAGAGGAAGCTCAGTATGACCTACGTCATCGCCCAGCCCTGTGTGGATGTCAAGGACCGTGCCTGTGTCGACGAGTGTCCGGTCGACTGCATCTACGAGGGCGGACGCAGCCTGTACATCAACGCCGACGAGTGCGTCGACTGCGGTGCCTGCGAACCGGTCTGCCCGGTCGAGGCGATCTACTACGAGGACGACGTCCCCGAGGAGTGGTCCGACTACACCCGGGCCAACATCGACTTCTTCGAGCTGCGGGGGCTGGGATCGCCCGGCGGCGCCCAGAAGACCGGTCCCCTCGACTACGACGACCCCATGATCGCCGCCCTGCCGCCCCAGAACGGCGGCTGAGGGCAGGGCGCTCGTGTCCAGGACACCGTGAGCCGCTGCCGCGGGGTGTGGTGCCGACGGTGCGTCGGCACCACGCCCCGCGGCACGGCCTCGTGGAGCGCCCGTCCTGGACCCCTCACGGGACGCGCCACCGGAGGCGCCGGTCCGTGCGCGCGGCGCACGGACCAGGGCACAATCGGGTCGTGACCGACCAGACCACCGCGCCGCCCGCCGGGGCGCGCGTCCTGCCGCGCCGCCTGTCCCTGCCCGACTTCCCCTGGGACTCGCTGCGCCCGTACCGCCAGCGTGCGGCCGAGCATCCCGGGGGAGTGGTCGACCTGGCGGTCGGCACCCCCGTCGACCCCACACCCGATGTCGCCCGGCGCACCCTCGCCGCAGCCTCCGACGCCCCGGGCTACCCGACGGCCGTGGGCACGGCCGAGCTCCGTGACGCCGTCATCGACTGGATGCGGCGGCGTCGCGGGGTCGGAGGGCTGGGGCGGGACTGCGTCGTCCCCACGATCGGCTCGAAGGAGTCGGTCGCACTCCTGCCCCTCCAGCTCGGCGTCCGCCCCGGCGACCTCGTCCTCCACCCGCGCGCCGCCTACCCCACCTACGACGTCGGCGCCCGCCTGGCCGGTGCACGGCCCGTCCCGGTGGACACCGACGCCGACCCCTCGACCTGGGACCTGCCCGCCAACGGTCCCGTGACGCTCATCTGGCTCAACAGCCCGGGCAACCCCGACGGCCACGTCCTGTCGGTCGACCAGATGCGACGGATCGTCGCCTGGGCCCGGCACGCCGGAGCGGTGGTCGCCGCCGACGAGTGCTATGCCGAGCTCGCCTGGGACGAGCCCTGGGCGGCCCGAGGCGTCCCCAGCCTCCTCGACCCCGGTGTCACCGGCACGGGGGCCGACGGCGCCCCGGACCTCTCCGGTCTCCTCGTCCTGTACTCGCTGTCCAAGCAGTCCAACCTCGCCGGGTACCGGGCTGCCTTCCTGGCCGGTGACCCCGAGCTCGTCGAGGCGGTCACGCAGGTGCGCAAGCACGCCGGGCTGCTCGTCCCCGCGCCGGTCCAGGCGGCCATGGCGGCGGCGCTGGGCGACGAGGAGCACGTTCGCCACCAGCGCGAGACCTACCGCAGGCGCCGCGAGGTCCTCCTGGAGGCGACGCAGGCTGCCGGCCTCGTCAACGACCCCGCCTCCGCGGCAGGCCTCTACCTGTGGCTGTCCGGCCCGCGGCGCATGAGCGCCCTCGATCTCGTCGGTGCCTTCGCCGAGCTCGGGATCGTCGTGGCCCCCGGCGACTTCTACGGGGACGCGGGCGCCGGCCGGGTCCGCATGAGCCTGACCGACACCGACGAGCGGGTGGCCGCCGCTGCCGCACGCCTGCACGCCACCGACCTGTTTCGCCCCTGATCCCCTCCCCGGACCGGCCCGGCCGGTGCGAGCCGATCCGGGACGGTGCGAGCCGATCCGGGACGAGACAGGACCGGGGCGCCGGTGGGTGGTGATCGCCACGGACGGTGGCGTGCCCGCGGCCTCGGGCGAGACGAGGCGGCAGGAGGCGGCCCGAACCCGTACAGTGGGCTGAGGACGAGGACCACAGCCCCGAAGGACCCGTGTCCCCGGGGCCGTTCGCTGCCCCCAGCAGTTTAAGGAGACACCATGACCGACGCGGTCACCGACCTCAACGACCTGGACCTCCCCGGCGTTCTGACCGTGGGCGGGACGAGCCTCGAGCTGCCCCGCACCCACGCCACCGACGGATCGGACGGTCTGGGCGTCGGCCGGCTGCTGGGAACGACCGGCATGGTCACGCTCGACCCCGGTTTCACCAACACCGCCTCGTGCACCTCCGACATCACCTACATCGACGGGGACGCCGGCATCCTGCGCTACCGCGGGTACCCGATCGCCGAGCTCGCCACCTCCTCGAGCTTCCTCGAGGTCGCCTACCTGCTCATCAACGGCGAGCTCCCCGACTCCCAGACCCTCGAGCGCTTCGAGCGGCGCATCGGGCGCCACCGGCTGCTGCACGAGGACTTCCTCAGCTTCTTCACCTCCTTCCCCTCCTCCGGTCACCCGATGGCGATCCTCCAGGCGGGGATCGCGGGCCTGGCCACCTACTACGAGGACACCCTCAACCCTCACGACCCCTACGAGCGCGAGCTCGCCACGGTCCTGCTGCTGGCCAAGGTGCCGACGATGATCAGCTACATCGCACGCCGCGCCATCGGGCTGCCGCTGCTCTACCCCGACCCCAAGCGCGGATACGTCGAGGACTTCCTCAACATGACCTTCGGCATGCCCTACCAGGTCCACGACATCGACCCGGTCGTCGTGCGCGCCCTCGACATGCTGCTCATCCTGCACGCCGACCACGAGCAGAACTGCTCGACCTCGACCGTCAGGCTCGTGGGGTCCTCCGACGCCAACATGTACGCCTCGGTGGCCGCGGGCGTGGGTGCCCTGTCCGGGCCGCTGCACGGCGGGGCCAACGAGGCCGTGCTGCGCATGCTCGACACGATCCAGTCCGAGGGCCTGAGCACCGCCGAGTTCGTCCGCAAGGTCAAGAACAAGGAGGACGGGGTCAGGCTCATGGGCTTCGGCCACCGGGTCTACAAGAACTACGACCCGCGCGCAGCCCTCGTCAAGGCCACGGCGCACGACGTCCTGGGCAGGCTCGGCTCCGACGACGGCGACCGCAAGCTCGAGATCGCCATGGAGCTCGAGGAGGTCGCCCTGTCCGACGACTACTTCATCTCCCGTAAGCTCTACCCGAACGTCGACTTCTACACCGGGCTCATCTACCAGGCGATGGGCTTCCCCACCAAGATGTTCACCCCGCTGTTCGCCCTGGGGCGCCTGCCGGGCTGGATCGCCCAGTACCGCGAGATGATGGACGACCCCGCCAAGCGCATCGGCAGGCCCCGCCAGGTCTACACCGGCGAGCCCGAGCGGCACTACGTCGCCATGCACCGCCGTGAGAGGGCCGCGGCCTACCCCGGCACCCGCGTCGGGGTGCCCAGCCTCGACCAGGTCACCCGCGTGTGACCCCCCGGGGCCGGGCCTGTCGGGCGCCGGGCCCTGGCTCGGCGAGGTAGCCGGTGTCGCCCCCGGGTCGCCCGGACAGTTCTCGTCGACGCACGCTCCTCATCGAAAGCGATCTCAACCCGCAACCCCACACTCAACCGCGAAAAGCCTCATAAGGGGTGTACCGTGATCATGGGGTGTCGGTGGAGCGTGATGCTCATGCGGGTCGGTGTCCTTCTCTCGTTCAGGTATCGGGTGTCAGTGGAGGGTGACGGCGGCCGTTCCATAGATGAACGACGTTGGGTTGATGTCAGTGATCGTCATGATCGTCAGGGTCATGGTGCCGTCGGGGTTGTTGTGCTCGCGTCGCGCTGTCCATGAGTTGTCGATTGATATTGTCGTGTCGTGGGTCCAGCCGACTTTTTGGGCATGGGTGATGAGCTCCTCTGCGAGCGTGTGCGGCCCGATGGAGTCGTCGCGGAAGTAGTGGTCGATCCAGGGGGTGGTGCGTTTGATGTCGAACAGGCCCGCAGGTCCGTGCTCTCGGACTCGGACGGCTGTTCGTCCGAGAAGGGGGTTGGAGGCCATGGGGTCTGCTTTAATGGCCCTGAACCAGCGGGCGTCCCGGGTGAGGTAGCCGCCGGGCATGTACGCCCAGGTGGCGACTCCACTCACGGCCAGCGCGCCTGCGCCACCGAGCATGAGGGCAGTCCGCCGGGTCATGCGCGGGCCTGGTCGTGGTGGGTCATCAGGGTCAGAGCTCATGGGGATCACGGTCATGTCTGAATCGTGCGCCGAACGTCGAGGAACTTCGGATTGAATGTGATGCTAGTCACAATGATGTGGTGTGTCAAGGTCCTGCGTGCACGGCGGGCGCCGTGGCCGCGCTCGTCGAGGCCCGAGATCGGGAGAAGTGACACCTCGAGATCGGGAGAAGTGGCACCTCGAGATCGGGACTCACGGCACGGCGGGGTGTAGGACTGTCCTGAGGTGGGCGCTGCGTCGTGGATCGGGCCGGGCTCAGAGCAACGTGGGGCAGGGTGGCCTCGACGCGTCCGTCCAACTTGTCGAGGTCGAGCAGGCAGCCTCTGCCACCGTCGGCCAGGCGGTCGGTGCCGGTCAGGGCGGACGGCAGCGCGCCCGGTGGTGACCGCAAGCCGGCTGGAGCGGGGCAACAGGATGGTCGGGGGGAGGAAAGGTGTCACTGTGGACCACCATTACCCGGAGGCATCCCTCGTCCGACGACAACGACCCGCGGAGTCACGCGGATTCATCTGCGCTGAGGTTGCCTGACCACCGCTGATCGTGGTCCACAGTGACAGTTGCGGCCCGCACCAGACCCAGGGACGCGACTGTCGGTCCTGTGCCCCTTTGTGTCATATGTCCCGATCTCGGGGTGCCATAAGTCCCGATCTCGAGGTGTCATTAGTCCCGATCTCGGGGAGGGCGTGAGGTCCCGCGTGACATGCCCGCCCTCCGGCGTCTCACCTGCCGACGCCGCCGATCCTGCCGATCCTGCCGACGCCGCCGATCCTGCCGATCCTGCCGACGCCGCTGACCCTGCCGATCCTGCCGACGCCGCTGACCCTGCCGATCCTGCCGACGCCGCTGACCCTGCCGATCCTGCCGACGCCGCCGGCCCCGCCATCCGACACCCACCGACCACCGACAACCGCAGACCCCAGGGAATCAATCATCTAGGCTGGAGGAGTCCCGCACGCGCCTCGACGGAGAGGATCCCCCATGACCACGAGCGAGGTCGCACAGGCCCTGACCACAGCCACCGGGGAGGACCGCTGGGTCGACCCCAGACTGGCCGAGCTCGCGCGCCGCGCCGCCGCCCGGGGCACCGTCCTGCTCAGCAACGACGGCGCCCTGCCCCTGGCCACCGACCAACCGGTCGCCGTCTTCGGCCGGGTCCAGGTCGACTGGTTCTCCGTCGGCTACGGCTCGGGCGGCGACGTCAACGCCCCCTACACCACCACCCTGCTCGACAGCCTCGAGGAGCTCGGTGCAGCCGTCGACCCCGAGCTGGCCGCCACCTACCGCCGGTGGTGCGCCGCCCAGGAACCCCCGGTCGAGGAATGGGGCAACTGGCCGCGCTTCTACCCCGAGATGGAGCTCGACGACGCCGTCGTGACCGCCACCGCCGCACGCGCCGCGACCGCCGTCCTCGTCATCGGAAGGGCGGCGGGCGAGGACCGCGAGAACGTACTCGAGCCCGGCTCCTACTACCTCACCGCCGCCGAGCGCAGGCTCCTGGCGCAGGTGACCGGCAGCTTCGAGCGCACCGTCGTCGTGGTCAACTCCGGCAACGTCATGGACCTGTCCTGGGCCGCCGAGGCGGGGGTCAGCGCCCTCGTGCTGGCCTGGCCCGGAGGCATGGAGGGAGGCCGGGCCCTCGCGCAGGTCCTCACCGGAGTCCTCGAGCCCGGCGGGCGCCTGACCGACACGATCGCCCGCTCCTACGAGCACTACCCCAGCGCCCCGTTCTTCGGAGGCAAGGAGTTCAACAACTACGCCGAGGACGTCTTCGTCGGATACCGCTACTTCGAGACCCTCGCCCCCGACACCGTCCTCTATCCCTTCGGCCACGGGCTGGGCTACACGACGATCGACCTCGAGCCCACCGGCCTTCGCCACGACACCGAGACGGCCACCGTGAGCCTGCGGGCCACCAACACCGGCCAGCGGCCCGGGAGCACCGTCGTCCAGGTCTACCGTGGCACCCCGGGCACCCCGGGCACCCCGGGCACCCCGGGCACCCCGGGCGGCCCGGTTCTGCCCCGTCCCGCCCGCGAGCTCGTCGCCTTCACCCGCACCACCGAGCTCGCCCCCGGCGCCGCCGAGGACCTCGAGGTCACCTTCCCCCTCGACCGGTTGGCCTCCTTCGACGACTCCGGTGCCACCGGCCACAAGGACGCCTGGGTCATCGAGCCCGGCACCTACCCCGTCCACGTGGGCGCCTCCGTCCGGGACACCGCCGAGGCCGGGCGCCTTGAGTTTGCCGACCTCGTCGTCGTCGAGCAGCTCGCCGAGGCCCTCGCCCCGGACCCGGCCCACCCCTTTGAACGGATGACCCTCGCCCCCGGTGCCGACGGCCCCGTCGTGGGCTGGGAGCCGGTGCCCACCTCCACCGTGGACCTGCGCGCCCGGATCCTGGACCACCTGCCTGAGCCCATCACCCCCACCGGGACAGGCGGCACGACCCTGGACGACGTGGCCGAGGGCAGGGCCACCCTGGAGGACCTCGTCGCCCAGCTGAGCGTCGACGAGCTCGCCGAGCTGTCCTACGGGCACGTCGAGATGAACTCGCCCCTGGGTGCCCCCGGCAACGCCGGAGCCTTCGGCGGGCTGATCGAGCAGCTGCGTGCGCGCGGGATCCCACCGGTCATCACCACCGACGGCCCCTCAGGCATCCGGCTGTCGGCCTGGGCGAGCCTCCTGCCCTGCGGCACCGCCCTGGCCTCGACCTGGGACCCGCCCCTGCTCGAGCAGATCGCCGCCCTCCACGGGGCCGAGATGATCCGCAAGGGCTCGGACGTGCTGCTCGCCCCGGGGATGAACATCCACCGCGACCCGCTGTGCGGGCGCAACTTCGAGTACTACTCCGAGGACCCGCTCGTCACCGGACTGTGCGCGGCGGCGGTCGTGCGAGGCATCCAGTCCCAGGGCGTGGCCGCCTGCCCCAAGCACCTGGCCTGCAACAACCAGGAGACCGAGCGGATCTACAACGACTCGCGGGTCTCGGCCAGGGCGCTGCGGGAGATCTACCTGCGTGGCTTCCGCATCTGCGTCCAGACCGCCGCCCCCCGCACGATCATGACGAGCTACAACAAGATCAACGGCCAGTGGGCGCACTACAACTACGACCTGGTCACCACGATCCTGCGCGGCGAGTGGGGCTACACCGGCATGGTCATGACCGACTGGTGGATGCGGTACGCCCCGGACCCGCTCTTCCCGGCCCTGCGGGACTCAGCCACCCGGGTGCGCGCCGGGGTCGACGTCCTCATGCCCGGTGGCCGGACCTGGGACTCCACCCGCGCCGAGGGCCACGACGACGCCGTCCTGTCCGGCTACGACCCGCAGGACACCAGCGGCGAGCACCTCACCCTCGGCGAGATCCAACGCACCGCCCTCAACGTCCTGCGCATGGCCGCCAGCACCCGCGCCCTCCACCGGGCCCGCCAGCAGGCCGAGCGGCAGGCCGAGCGGGCCGAGCAGGCCGAGCGGTAGGCCGAGCAGGCCGACGGAGCATAACGGATCCGCTCGCCGGTCGCGGCTCAGTTGTCGCGTCCCCGTCCCAGCAGGCCCGCGCGCAGGACCTCCCGGTTGACCACCGCCACGGCCTCCAGGGGGATTCCCGCGGGGCAAGCCGGCACGCACTCCCCGTACAGCGAGCAGGGCCCGAAGACCTCGTTGAGCACCCGTGCGGCCCCTCGGGCCCGCCGTGCCCGCTCGGCTCGCCCCTGGGGCATGAGGGACAGGTGGGCCAGCTTGGCACCGGCGAAGAGCATGGCCGCCCCGTTGGGGCAGGCCGCCACACAGGCCCCGCATCCGATGCACGCCGCGAAGTCCAGTGCCCGCTCGGCCTGACCGCGGGGCTGGAGGACGCTGTCGGCCTCCGGCGCCGTCCCGGCGGCCACGTCAACCGTCCCGGCGGCCCGGATCACCTCGTCAAGGGCCGAGCGGTCCACGACAAGGTCGCGGATGACCGGGAAGGCCCCGGCCCGCAACGGCTCGAGGCGCAGCCTGCCGGACTCGGGGAAGGCGCGCAGGTGCTGGCGGCAGGCGGGGGTCGTGTCGGCCGGACCGTGCGGCACGCCGTTGACGAGGAAGCCGCACATCCCGCACACCCCCTCGCGGCAGTCGGACTCGAAGACCACCGGCTCGCCCCCGGCGGCGATGATCTGGTCGTTGAGCCGGTCGAGCAGCTCGAGCAGGCTCATCTCCGCCGTGGCGTCCTCGACGACATGGGTCTCGAAACGGCCGCGCGCCCGCGGCCCGTCCTGGCGCCAGACCTCCAGCTCGACTCTCATCGGTAGTCCCTCACCTGCATGTCCACGAGCGAGAAGCTGAGAGGCTCGCTGCGCCGCACGTGGGAGCCGTCGGGCAGCGTGTGCCAGGCCGACACCGAGCACCAGGCGGCGTCGTCCCTCCGGGCCTCACCGCCCTCGGTGGCGTACTCCTCACGGAAGTGGGCCCCCGCGGACTCCCTGCGGTCGAGGGCGTCGAGGACCATGAGCTCGGCCAGCTCGAGGAAGTCGGCCACCCGCAGACCCCGCTCGAGCTCCTGGTTGAGCCGCTCGGCGCCGCCCACGATCCGCACGTCCGCCCAGAACTCCTCACCCAGCTCCCGCACCTCCACCAGCGCCCGGCGCAGGCCCTCCTCGCTGCGGCTCACCCCGCAGCCGGCGTAGAGGACCTCGCCCAGGCGCCGGTGGAACCACACGGGCCGGCGCTCCCCGCCGACCGCCGTGAGCGCCGCGATCCGCTCCTGGGCCTGCGCCACCGTCCCGCGCGCCTCGGCAGCGGAGGCGTCGAGCACCGGCGTGCCCACGAGAGAGGCCAGGTACCCGGGCACCGACAGGGGCAGGGTGAACCACCCGTCGACGCTGGCGCTCAGCAGGGAGTTGGCTCCCAGGCGGTTGGCCCCGTGGTAGTTGTTCGAGGCCTCCCCGCCCACGAACAGCCCCGGGATCGTCGACATCTGGTCGAAGTCGACCCACAGCCCGCCCATCGTGAAGTGAGCGCCCGGAGCGATGCGCATGGGGACCTCGTAGGGGTCCTCCCCGGTGGCGTCGCGGTACATCTCGAAGAGGTTGCCGTAGCGTGAGGCGATGACCTCGCGCCCCTCGCGCTCGAGGGCGTCGCGGAAGTCGAGGTAGACGGAGTTGCGCAGCGGGCCGACGCCGTGGCCCGACTCGATGCGCTCGCGGGCGTTGCGCGAGGCGACGTCGCGCGGAGTGAGGTTGCCGAAGGCGGGGTACCTGCGCTCCAGGTAGTAGTCGCGCTCGGGCTCTGGGATCTCGTGAGGGGGGCGGTCGTCCCCGGCCCGGGCGGGTACCCAGATGCGGCCGTCGTTGCGCAGCGACTCGCTCATGAGGGTCGTCTTGGACTGCCAGCTGCTCGAGACCGGCAGGGCGGTGGGGTGGAACTGGACCATGCACGGGGAGGCGAAGGCGGCGCCGCGCCGGTGGGCGCGCCACGTGGCGGTGGCGTTGGAGGACATCGCCAGCGTCGAGTAGTGGTAGACGCTGCCGTAGCCCCCGGTGGCCAGGACGACGGCGTGGGCGGTCCAGGCGCGCAGCTCACCGGAGAGCAGGTCGCGGGTGACGATCCCCTGGGCGCGGCCGTCGGCGACGATGAGGTCGAGCATCTCGGTGCGGGTGTGCATCCGGACGCTGCCCGCCGCGATCTGCTCCTGGAGCGCCTGGGCGCAGGCGACCTCGAGCTGTTGACCGGTCTGGCCGCGGGTGTAGTAGGTCCGGGAGACCTGCACCCCGCCGAAGGAGCGGGTGGCGAGCTGGCCCCCGTACTCGCGGGCGAAGGGCGCTCCGATGGCCTGCATGTGGTCGATGACCCGCACCGACTCCTGCCCCAGGCGCACGACGTCGGCCTCCCGCCCACGGTAGTCGCCGCCCTTGACGGTGTCCTTGACGAAGCGGTGGAGGGAGTCGCCGTCGACCTTGCGGGCGCGGGCCGCGTTGATGCCGCCCTGGGCCGCCACCGAGTGCGCCCGCCGGGGGGCGTCGTGGAGGCTGAAGCACTCCACCCGGTAGCCCAGGCGGCCCAGGGTGGCCGCCGCCCCGCAGCCGGCCAGCCCGGTTCCCACGACGATGACGGAGAGCCGACGGCGGTTGGCCGGGTTGACGAGGCGGTAGGAGCTCCGGCGCCGGTCCCAGGCGTCCTCGACCGGCCCGTCGGGCAGCCCGGGGTCGAGATCGGGTCCGACGGCGTAGAGCCCGTCGACGGGTCCGGGGGTGGTCATGGGATCCTCCCGGTCAGCACGAGCAGGGGCAGCATCCCGTTGACCAGGGCGACCGAGGCGGCCACCGCCAGCGCGATGATGAGGACGGTGCGGCGCAGGCGCGCCCCCGTGCCGCCCAGGTCGTGGACGACCGACCACAGGCCCTGGGCGAGGTGGAGCCCCAGGGTGAGCATGACGAGGCTGTAGAAGGCGGCCATCACGGGACGCGAGAGGCTGGCGACGAGGTTCTCGTAGGCGTGGACCTGCCCGGTGCCCGCCGGGGCGAGGAACCCCTGGGGGGCCACGAGCCTGCCGATCGTCAGGTCCAGGACGTGGACGGCGACGAAGACGAGGAGGAGCCCGCCGGTCAGGACCATCGAGCGCGCCCCCGTCGTGCGGACCCGCATGCGGCGCCCGCCCGAGACCGCGCCCCCGCTGCGCCGTGCCCGGCGCCACAGGGTCAGGCCCGCGGCGACGTGGGCGGCCAGGCACCCTGCGAGCACGACGCGCAGGATCCACAGCAGGCCCTCGTGGGGCAGGAGCGGGTAACCGAGCTCGCGCAGCCAGGCGGCGTAGCCGTTGAAGGACTCAGGGCCGAGCAAGGCCTTGAGGTTGCCGACCATGTGCACGACGACGAAGGCCGCCATGACCGTGCCGGTCACCGCCATCGTCGTCTTGAGGAGGGAGAAGGACAGTCGTGGCGGCACACGTCGACGCACCGGCGGGGTGTCCCCGCCGGCCGGCGCACCGGCGGTGGTGGGCATCGATCCGTCCGATCCTCAAGAGCACTGCCTCTCGATTGTCTCCTGGATCACACCTCATGGCAGGGTGGCGGGCGGATGTCCCGGCATGCGGGCTGAAGCGTCTCGAGCCCCGTCCTCGACGGCCTGGGCGCCCGAGCGGGCAGGCCCTACTGGTGGGCGTGCAGGGCAGAGTTGAGCTCGATGCCCTTGCCGCCGCGGGCCATCGCCTCGACGGCGCCCGACTGGGAGTTGCGGCGGAACAGGACGTTCGAGGCGCCGGCCAGCTCCCGGGCGGAGACCACCCGCGGCTCCTGGAACAGGCCGTGCTTGCCGGGCACGACCCCCCCGGAGGGCAGCACCGAGACCTTCGTGCCCGCCGTCACGTACAGCCCGGCCTCGACGACGCAGTCGTCGCCCAGGGGGATGCCGAGACCGGAGTTCGCCCCGAGCAGGCACCGCTCGCCCAGGGCGACGCGCTGGCGGCCGCCCCCGGAGAGCATGCCCATCGTCGAGGCGCCGCCGCCGACGTCGGAGCCGTCGCCGATGACGACGCCCTGGGAGATGCGGCCCTCGACCATCGACCGGCCGAGCGTCCCGGCGTTGTAGTTGACGAAGCCGGCGTGCATGATCGTGGTCCCCTCGGCCAGGTACGCCCCGAGGCGGACGTTGGCCGCGTTGCCGATACGCACGCCCGAGGGCAGGACGTAGTCGGTCATCCGGGGGAACTTGTCGACCGACAGGACCTGGACCGGTCGGCCCAGCGCCGCGCGCAGACGCGTCCTGGTCGTCTCGAAGTCGTCCGCGGCGCAGGGGCCGGCGGAGGTCCACACGACGTTGGGCAGACGGGAGAAGATGCCGTCGAGGTTGACCGTGTTGGGCAGCGCCAGGCGGTGGGACAGGACGTGGAGCCGCAGGTAGGCCCCTGCGACGGTCTCGGGGGCGTCGTCGAGGTCGACCCACGTGCGCACCACCGTCGTGTGGGTCCCGCGGGCGGCGTCCCTGCGCTCCATGGCGGTCAGCGTCGACAGGAGGGCGGCGTCGCCGTCGGCGGGCTCGTCTCCGAGGATGGGCTTGGGGTACCACACGTCGAGGGTGTTGCCGTCGTCGGTCACGGTCGCCAGACCGAGACCCCATGCGCTGCGAGTCGTCATGGCCGACACGATACGGGACGGGCGCCGCGGCCGCCCCCGGGTGCCCGCGATCCGGGCGCGGGAGGGCGGTGCGGGCCCTGCCCCGCCTGGGCGGCCCGGTGCGTGCCGGCCACGGCCCTCCCGCCGCCGAGGAGGGCGCGGCCCCGTGGGCCCCGGGGCTGTGCCGACCCGGGTGCGGGCATGACAGAATCTCCGTATGGCGCGCACGACGATCCACCTCATGAGGCACGGCGAGGTCCACAACCCCCAGGGCGTCCTGTACGGGCGCCTGCCCGGCTTCCACCTCTCCGAGCTGGGCCACCAGATGGCCGAGCAGGTCGCCGAAGTCCTGTCGGCCTCCGGCCACGACGTCGCCGCGGTCATCACCTCGCCCCTGGAGCGGGCTCGGGAGACCGGTGCGCCCAGCGCCGCCGCCTTCGGCCTGCGGGCCACGACCGACGAGCGGCTCATCGAGGCCGCCAACCGCTTCGAGGGGCTCCCGGTCAACCGGGACCGCACGGCGCTGGCGCGCCCCGAGCACTGGCTGTCCTACATCAACCCGTGGCGTCCCAGCTGGGGGGAGCCTTACACCGACCTCGTGTCCCGGATGCGCGGCGCCGTCCTCGACGCCCTGGGCCAGGTCGAGGGCCGTGAGGCGCTTCTCGTGTCCCACCAGCTCCCTGTGTGGACGGTGCGCCTGTGGCTCGAGGGCCGGCCGCTCGCCCACGACCCGCGCCGTCGCCAGTGCTCCCTGGCCTCCCTGACCTCCCTCACCTTCGACGGGCGCACCCTGGTCGGGCTGTCCTACTGGGAGCCCGCGGGGGACCTTCTGCGCCGCGCCCACGACATGGTCCCGGGATCCTCAGCGGCCGCCGAGGTCATCGGCGCACCGCAGGAGCGGGCGTGACCCGGCCCCCGTCCTCGGGCGGGCTGTGGCCCGAGCCAGCGGCCGGCGACCTCGTGAGGCTGCCCGCCGCCGACCTAGCCCGAGCCGGGACGAGGCCCGAGCCCCGGCGCCCGTGGACCGGTCAGGACTTCGTGTGGTGGAACACCGCAGCGGTGCTCACCGCCGCCTGCTCGGGCGCGCGACCCAATCCGGTCTCCCCGGTGATCGACCCGGTGCGTCGCGTCCTGGCCCCTGAGGAGGTCATGCTGGCCAGCTGCGACGCCGAGCTGCTCATGTGGCGCCGTGGGGACGCGACCTACAACCCCTCGCGCGGCTTCTTCCTGGCGGCCGGGCCCGTGGGCCTGGCGCTCACGGCCGCGTTCTTCGGTGGCCAGGCCTACCTCAACTCCAGGCGTAAGAAGGCGGCGCAGGCCGATGCCGTCGAGAAGTGGCGCCACCTGGCCCGGGCGCGCCTGACGGTGTCGACCCACGGCATCTACCTGGGGACCGGCGAGGGCATCATGCCCGTGGGGTTCCACGACGTCCACGAGATCCAGAGCACCGGGACCGGGGAGGTCGTCATGGCCGCCGCCAACGCCTCGGGCTCGGCACGTTGGAAGCTGCGCGCGCAGTGGGCTGAGCTCGTCCTCGTCCTGTGGGCCGTCCGCTACCTGCCCGACCACCCTCAGCTCGTGGGCCGGACCTGGCTGCCCGCGGACTGGTTCGTCCACGCCGCCGCCCACGGGTACGACGTCGACACCTCCTCCTGGCCCCGCACCGTCCCTCGCGTCCTGTCCTGAGCCGGGCGGCCGGCTCGAGCCTCAGGCGCCGTCAGGCCCTGGTCCGCCGCTGCGCTCCTCAGGGTCGGGCTCGTCGGGCCCCTCGTCGTCCTGCGGGCCGTCCTGCGGGGAGCCCGGTGTGCCCCCGGCGCCGGGGTCCCCGCCCCGGCGGCGGCGGATGTCGCGCTCCAGCTCGCGCAGGAACTCGGGGTCGTCGTCGGGCGCCACCGGCCGCGGCCGCTCGGGCCGCCGGAACGACGTGCCCTCCCGCGAGGACCACATCGTCGGCTCGACGGTGCCGCCACGCTCCTCGGCGGCCTTGACCCTCGAGGTGATGATCCACGCGATCGCCCCGACGGTCGGGAACAGCACGATGAGCAGGATCCACACGAACTTCGGGATCCGCGCGGGCATGCCCTCCTCGGGGGTGCGCGCGCAGTCCAGGAGGGAGTACAGGACGAGGGCGAGCACCACGACGATCAGGACGATACGCATGCGCACAACCCTAGATGATCGACTCCACGGGGCGTCGCTGCGGGGCCCGGGCCGGGGAGAGGGACGTGCGGCGCCGGCCCCGCGCCTCGACCTCCCCGTCGACCGGTCATGTGTCGTTCGACCGGTCATGTGTCGTTCGACCGGTCATGTAACTGTCGACCGGGCAATCGCCGTCACATAGACGGTCGAGAATCACATGACCGGTCGGGGACATCCGACCGGTCGGAGCAGGGGCGGGTTGACGGCGCTGTGTCCGCACGCGCGCGTCTCGGACCGGAGCCCCGGCCATGGGGTCCCGTCCCGACGCGCGCGCCTCCTCGCTGCTCACATGATGGTGAGCGGCTCGGACTGGGAGTACGACTCGTATGTCAGCCCTGTCTTCGAGCTCTCGAAGCCGTCACGCTCGTAGACGACCTTCCACGTGCCGTCAGCGACATCCACCGGCTCGCCGGCGGGGCTCTCCACGGAGAGCCACCCGTCGACGCTCGGTCGGCCCTCACCCTCGCTGGTGGTGGGGGCGGGTCCGGCTCCCACGGTCTCCTCATCCATGCCGTTGTCAGAGGTGTCCCCGGTGCGCTCCAGCGACAGCCTGATGTCGAGCAACCCAGTGAGCTCGTAGTCATCAGTGGTGATCGTGCAGAACATGAGGACGATAGTGTCCGGCGGCTCCGCCGGCTCCGTCGAGGCCACGGGGAAGTCGGTGATGATCTGGTCGCAGGTATGTGTCAGGCCGATGGCTGTGTCCTCGAAGGTGATCGGCACGATGTCCCGGATCCCGGAGTCTGTGGTTGGGGTCTGGCTCGGGGCCTGGCTCGGGGCCTGGCTCGGGGCCTGCGAGGTACCGGCGTCCGGCTCCGGGGAGGCACCGTCCGTCACAGGGGCTGGGTGCGCGCAGGCAGACAGTCCGACTGCCAGGGCGCTGGCGACCGCGGTGGTAGCAAGACGGGTCAGGCGACTCATGATCAACCCTTTCTCGCGTGGTGTCTGTCGTCGGACGGGGGTGACGGGTGGGCCCGCCCACCGATGGGGTGGGCGGGCCCGGTGTCTGTCGTCAGACGGGGACGGCGGTCTTACTCCAGGACGAGGTCCTGGGTGTCGGTGTAGGAGGCGTAGACGTCGCCCGTGGACTGGTTCTCCAGGGCGCTGCGCTCGTAGGTCACGGTCCACCCCTCAGTGACCGTGGCGTTCTCCTCGCCCCCGACCTCGAGGGCGACCCAGCCCTCGGTGGAGGTTGTGCCCTCTCCCTCGTTGATGTTGGGCAGGTCGGCGGCGGCGAGGTCCTCCTCGATGGAGGACGGCGCGAGCTGCGTCGCCCAGCCGTAGTCCCCTCCCTCCATCGACAGCGTGTGGTAGAGGTGGCTGTCGATGCCGAGCTCGTCGGTCGTGATCGAGCAGTGGAGGAGGACGATCTGGCCGACCGAGACGTCGTACTCGGCGGTGTACGTCGGGGCGTCGAAGTCGGTGATGATCTGGTCGCAGGTCTGGGTCAGGCCGACCTCCGGGTCGGTGTAGGTGATGGGGACGATGTCCTGGGCCCCCTGGGCGGAGGCGGTGCCCGACCCGTCGGTGGACTCCTCGTCGGTCTCCTGGTCGGTCCCCTGGTCGGACTCCTGCCCCGAGCTGGTCGGCTCCTCGCTGGGCTGGCTGGTCTGCCCGTCCCCCTGCTGGGAGGTGGAGCCGTCGGTGGGGACCTGCTCGTTGCAGGCGGCCAGACCCAGTGCAAGGGCTCCGGCGGCTGCTGCGGCGGCGAGTCGGGTGATGGTGCGCATGATGGCGTGCCTTTCTGGTCGTGGTTGTCGGTCTGGTTGTCGGGATCCATCGTGGGGCGCCACCCGTCCTCCCGGCGATGGTGCGAACTTCCTGGGGATCTCTCCGTGGGGAGCCCTCCGTGGGGAGCCCGACACCAGCTGGCCCGGACGCCGGCGGAGTGGGAACCTGGTGGCGTGAGACCCGTCAGCCCGGCTGCCAGGCCGTTTCTCGTCGTGCGGGGCGGGACGGCCCCCCAGGACGTCGCCGCCCTGGGTAGGGCCCTGTCCGCACGCCTGCGGGCCCGGGGGCTGGTCGCTCACGACCCTGATCCGTCCGTCGCCCCCGGCCCGGACGGCCTTCCTCTGCTCGTCCCGGTCGCCCCCGACGAGGACCCCGACGCAGTCGTGGCCGACCTCAGGCGTCGACTCGGCGAGGTCCCGGAGTCAGCGGACCTCATCCTGCGAACCTCGGGCTCGACAACGGGCACGGGCAGGCTGGTGGCCATGAGCGCGCGCGCACTCGTCGCCTCGGCCCGGGCGACCCACGCCCGGCTCGACGGGCCGGGCCGGTGGGTGCTTGCGCTGCCCTCCCACCACGTCGCGGGGCTCCAGGTGCTCGTGCGCGCCGCGGTGGCGGGCACGGCAGTGGTCGTCGTCGACTGCCGCCGGGGCTTCTCCCCGCAGGCGCTGGCCGAGGCGGTGCGCGCCGCGGGGGAGTCCGGGGCGCTACCGGTCTACACCTCCCTCGTGCCCGCGCAGCTCCACGCCGTGCTCGCTGCCGGCCAGGAGCGCTGGGCGGCTGAGCTCGGGCGTGCCGCGCGTGTCCTCGTGGGTGGGGCGGCGGCCGACCCGGACCTGTTGGCCAGTGCCCGCCAGGTCGGGCTGCGCGTCGTGACGACCTACGGGATGAGCGAGACTGGAGGAGGCTGCGTCTACGACGGCGTCCCGCTGGACGGGGTGACCGTGCGTATCGAGGACCCGGGGCCTGACGGCGTCGGGCGGATCGTCCTGGCGGGTCCGGTCCTGGCCGAGGGCTACGCGGAGTCCACTGAGCCAGCTGAGTCTCCCGGTTCCCGGGAGCCGGTGGGTCCCCGGGGCCCTGTCCGCCCGGCCGGTGCCGGTGGGACCGGTGCCGGTGGGGTCGGTGCCGGTGGGCCCGGTGCCGGTGGGGCCGGGGCTCCCGTCACCGGGTTCAGGCGCCCCTCCACGCCCGACCTCCGGAGCCGCGGCACCTCCGGCGGGCACGGACCCGGCCCCGACGGATCCTCGACCCGCCCCACGGGCGTCTCGGGCGTCCCGGGCGTCCCGGATGGCGCAGGTGCCAGGGGTACCGAGCTCGTCACCGCCGACCGGGGCAGGGTGGGGCCTGACGGGCTGCTCGTCGTCCTGGGCCGCGTCGACGACCTCATCGTGACCGGCGGGGTCAAGGTCGACCCCCGTGAGGTCGAGGAGGTGCTCGTCTCGCTTCCAGGGGTCGGGCAGGCCTGCGTCGTCGGGGTCCCCGATCCTCGTTGGGGGAGCGCCGTCGTGGCGGCGGTGGTCCCGCAGACGCAGGCGGTCCTCGACCCGGGGACCCTCCGGGCCGCGGCACGCGAGCGCCTCGGCGGCGTGCGCGCCCCGAAACGCCTCGAGGTGCTCGAGGAGCTGCCAGTGCGCGGACCGGGCAAGGTGGACCGTCGCGCCGTCGCCGCACGCCTCCTGCGGGCCGCGCCCGGGGAGGTGCCCGGATCGCGATAGGCTCCCAGCGCGATGGACGAGGACACGATGAGCGCAACCGGTTCCGGGCCGACCCACGGGGCTGCCACGAGCTGGGCGGAGGTCGTGCGCCTGCGCACCCTGCCCGCGGCCCTGGCCCCAGTCCTCCTCGGTGCGGGGGCCGCCGCCCTCCTGGGCTCGGTCTCGGTTCCTCGGACCGTGCTGGCCGCAGGAGTCGCCCTGGCGCTGCAGATCGGGTCCAACCTCGCCAACGACTACTCCGACGGCGTGCGCGGCACCGACGACG
This sequence comes from Actinomyces howellii, assembly GCF_900637165.1. Taxonomy (GTDB): domain Bacteria; phylum Actinomycetota; class Actinomycetes; order Actinomycetales; family Actinomycetaceae; genus Actinomyces; species Actinomyces howellii. The sequence goes on from NZ_LR134350.1 coordinate 2,703,690, forward strand.
AGCGCCTCGGCCCACCGCGGCTGACGGCCTCGGGACTGGTCTCCCCGGGCTCGGTGAGGCTCGCGGCACTGGGCTGCTTCGCCGTCGCCGGGGTCCTCGGCCTCGCCCTCGTCTCGCTGAGCAGCCAGTGGTGGCTCCTGGGGGTCGGTGCCGCCGCGGTGGCCGCCGCCTGGTTCTACACCGGTGGTCCTCGCCCATACGGCTACGTCGGCCTGGGCGAGGTCTTCGTCTTCGTGTTCTTCGGGCTGGTCGCCACCGTGGGGACCGCCTACGTCCAGGTCGGCTCCGTGCCCGGCTGGCTGTGGCCGGCAGCCAGCGGGATCGGTCTCATCGCCTGCGCCCTGCTCATGGTCAACAACCTGCGCGACATCGCCACCGACCCCGCCCACGGCAAGCGCACCCTCGCGGTGCGCCTGGGGGAGAGCCGGTCCCGGGTCGTCTTCGCGCTCATGGCCGGTGTCCCGGTGCCCCTCGGTGCCCTGGCCCTGGCGTGGGCCGCCCGGGACGCCGGGGCCGGCTCGATCCCGGTGCTTGCTGGCCTCCTGGGTGCGGTGGCGGGTCTCGCGGTCCTGTGCCTCATGGCGGGGCGGGCGGTGCTCCCTGTCATGGGTGGATCGGCGGGCGCGGAGCTCATCGGCGTGCTGCGCGACGTCGGTCTCTACGAGCTGGCCTATGGCCTGCTGCTCGCGCTGGGGCTCGTCGCCCTGGGCGCCTAGGGCCCAGGTCACGTTTCCGGGTGCTCAGCGGCACAGCGTATCGGGCGCGTGGGGGAGCAGTACCCACTGACGGTCGACGGTGACCGCGCCTACCATGGACTTATGTCCCTGCGATTGTCTCCAGAACGTGGACGCGTCGCGGGAGCCGAGGACAGGGGTCCTCGGCTCCCGCGCAGGAGGCGGCGCCTGGGCGCCGTGAGCACGATCGCCGTCCTGGCCCTCGCTGCGGTGTCGGTGGTGGCCTGCTCGGACCCCGGGGGCTCGGGTGCCTCGGAGGGATCGGCGACGGCGAGGTCCTCGGTGTCAGCGACGGCGGCCTCGGCCGCGGCCTCAGCGAGCGCCTCGGCCCTGGCCTCGGCGTCGGCCTCGGGGTCGGTGGATCCTGCGCAGGTAACGCCGGAGTCGCTGTCTGATGAGGAGCTGGGGTACACGGTGACCTCGGTGCCGGAGGGGATGGACGCCACCCAGGCCGAGATCGTCCAGGCCTATGCGGCGTACAGCCGGTTCACGTGGCGCCTGTGGTTGACCCCTGCCGGCACAGGGGCAGGCATGGAGGGCGCCGAGGAGGTCATGACCGAGGCCGTCCGTGCCTATATCGAGGGGCAGTACACGGCGCTCGAGCCTGGACGGTACCTCGAGGGGCAGGTGCGTACCGCCGTCACGGAGGTGCAGGTTTACGACCAGGTGGTGCCGGAGACCGCTGATGTCATCGTGTGTTCTGACCGGGGTGACATGCGGGACTACGACGCCTCCGGGCAGGACGTGACGAGCCCTGATATCCAGGGGAGGTTCGAGTACGCCCTGTCCTTGGAGCGCACGGCCGACGGGTGGCGGGTCTCAGGAGAGCGTGACGTATCGAGGAATGAGTGTTCAGTATGAACGGTGGAACGAGGCGGAGATGTCGTCGGTGGCGCGCTGGTCGGGTGCTGCTTGCATCGGTCATGGCGGGCTCGCTCGTGGTGCTGCCTGCAGTCCGGGGTGCTGCCGAGGAGCGTTCAGACTCCGGGGGATCAGTCGGCCCGGCAGCGGCCGGTGGGGTCGACATCACGGTGACCGTCAGCTTCTCGTCGGCACGCGGCGGATCCTCCGGTGGAGGCGGGTCGACGACGACGGTGGGCGCGACGGTTCTTCCGGTCTGCGGGTACCAACAGGGTCTGAGCGGCAGGCAGATGGCTGAGCGGCTGGGGGAGCCGAACGAGACGCCGCCTCCGGCTCCGGATGGTTCGGGGGTAGCGCCTGACTATCGGCTCGCGAAGTATCCGAACTATCCGGCCTACGCTAATGAGGACGACGGGTTCTGGTACTTCCCGAGGTGCTGGTCTGAGCGCGTCCCGGACGCTGAGCGCGCTTACTTCGCCGGGAAGGCTTTGGCCTACGTGTTCAACAACCCGCCGGTGTACGTGCCTGCGGGGTCGGCTCCGCCTGCCCCGATGATTGACGGGCGGACGCTGGCGCAGGCGGCGTGGGACGTGGTGACGATCCCGAACCCGCAGATCGGCTACAACCCGACGCTGGGGGACTCTGGTGCGACGCTGGTGGGGTGGTACACGTGGGTGTGGGCCACAGGCGACACCCCGGCCCAGGTGACGGCCACGGCCACGGCGGGGTCGGTGTCGGCGACGGTGACGGCGGTGGCTGGTGGCCTGGACCTGTCGGCCCCGGACGCTGAGGTCGACTGCACGGGCTTCGGCATCCCGTGGTCCCAGGGGGCCTCGGGGACGGACTGCACGGTCGTGTTCACCCGCTCCTCGGCCCACCTGGGCGGGACGACGCCGTTGAGCGTGTCGGCCTCCTACGACGTGACCTTCACGGCCACCGACGGGGCCAGCGGCGACCTGGGGTCGGCCACGACCTCGAGCACGGTCAACATCCCGGTCGCCGAGGTCCAGACCCTCAACACCAGCGAGGACTGAACCGAGGACTGAACCGAGGACTGAGGCGTCGCGCCCCTGCCCGGCGGCACTCAGCGGGAGGCGTCGGGCAGGGGCACCTCGGCGTCGGGCTCGTGGGTGATGCGGTTGCGCAGGTCGCGGCGCACGATCTCGATGCTCCACATCCACACGATGTGGCCGAAGAACTCGGAGAAGTGCTCGGACCAGGTCTGGGCGCCCTCGACCCACGGGAAGGGGTTGGGTGCCCAGCCCAGCAGCGGCATGACGACGACGTGGGCGCCGACGTAGACGGCGACGCCGAAGACGGCGCCCTGCCAGAGCTTGATCCGGGGGCAGTACTCCGCGGCGACGCAGTAGAGCAGGCCGAAGACGATCCCGAAGCTGAAGTGCACGATGAAGGACATGATCGGCAGCTCGTTGTTGGAGAACGTCACCATCGTGTGCGAGGTCTCAGGGCTCATGCCGAACCACTCGAGCATCGCCTGGGGCGGGTTGGTCTCCGAGCGCAGCCCGGGCGTGCGCGGCGGAAAGGGCACCTCCCAGCCGAACTTGACGATGGCGGAGAAGACTCCCGCGATGAGTCCGACGACGGCCGCCACTGTGACCCGGCGGCGGGCCGGGTCGGTCGTGACGAGGTGCTGGGTGAGCCACTGGGTCATGGTGCTGCCTCCAGGGGGTGGGAGCGGTCGGGTACCGTCCTGGAGGTGCCTCGACTCGGGTGCCCCAAGGTTGTCACGGAGCCGGACGACGGTCCAGCGCCGGGCCCCATGTCGTGACAAGCAGGGGCCGAAGCGCCGCCGCGCGGCAGCACCTCAGACGCGGGTCCGCAACGGGCCGGGTGCCCGCCAGGCGCCGGTCAGAAGGAACCAGAAGGAACCAGAAGGCGCCAGAAGAGGTGGGAAGCAGTCAGAAGTAGTAGGGGAAGGGTGACCAGTCCGGTGGCCGGCGCTCGAGGAAGGCGTCGCGGCCCTCAGCGGCCTCGGCCGTCATGTAGGCCAGCCGGGTGGCCTCCCCGGCGAAGACCTGCTGACCCGCCAGCCCGTCGTCGGCGAGGTTGAAGGCCAGCTTGAGCATCCGGATCGCCTGGGGGGACTTGCCGGCCACGACGGCCGCGTACTCCAGGGCGCGCTCCTCGAGCTCGGCGTGCGGGACGGCCTCGTTGACCACCCCCCAGCGCTCGGCGTCACGGGCCGAGTACTCCCGGGCCAGGAAGAAGATCTCACGGGCGCGCTTGTCCCCGACCTGCCGGGCCAGGAGCGCCGAGCCGTAGCCGGCGTCGAAGGAACCGACGTCGGCGTCGGTCTGCTTGAAGCGCGCGTGCTCGATGCTGGCCACCGACAGGTCGCACACGACGTTGAGGGAGTGCCCCCCGCCGGCGGCCCAGCCGCTCACCGCGGCGATGACGACCTTGGGCATCGTGCGGATGAGCCGCTGGACCTCCAGGATGTGGAGGCGTCCGGCGCGCGCGGCGTCGATGCGTGCGCGCCGCGCGGCGACCTCGGCGTCATGCCGGTCCGGTGCGTCGTCCTCGTGCGGCTGCCCGGGCTCGTCGTCGGGCTCGTCGTCGGGCTCGTCGTCGCGCTCGTAACGGTATCCGTCAGCGGCCCGGACCCGCTGGTCGCCGCCGGAGCAGAATCCCCATCCGCCGTCCTTGGGACTCGGACCGTTGCCGGTGAGCACGACCGCACCGACGTCCCCGCTCATGCGGGCGTGGTCGAGGGCGCGGTAGAGCTCGTCAACCGTGCGCGGCCGGAAGGCGTTGCGCAGCTCGGGGCGGTTGATGGCGACCCGGGTCACCGGCAGGTCCCGCACCCACGCCCCGGAGCCGTCGCGCAGGCAGCCGCGGTGGTAGGTGACGTCGGTGAGGTCGTCGAATCCCTCGACGGCGCGCCAGCGCGACGGGTCGAAGATCTCGGAGACCCGTGCGGGCAGCGGGTACGCGGTGGCCAGGCTCATGGCCTCCAGGGTAGGCGGTGGGGCAGCCTCCGCGGACGAGGCTCGGGGACGGCCCGTGACACGGTGAGTCCCGGCCTGAGCCCCGGCCTGATCCCCGCCCTGAGCCGTCGCACGGCCCGTGGCGCGCCGGTGGGTCGTGCCGCGGCCCGTCTCGCGGCCCGGGCTTCCGGGCGACCCGCCGGCGGGGTGTCCGGGGCGTCACCGAAGGGTGGCCGTACTGCAATCTGAGCGCCGACGCGGATGGCTATCCTGGTTCCGTGACAAGCCACTTCCTAGAGCACACCTTCGATGCCAAGAGCATCCGCGGCGAGATCGACCTCCTGGCCCTCCACGCCTCAGATCGCGCGGGGATCCTTGACGGCGTCGACAGGGCCGTCGTGTGGGACGTGGACTTGACGACGAGGTTCAGAGGCATCACCCGCCGCGACGGCGTCCTCCTCCACGGACCGGGCGGGTGGGGGGAGGTCGCTCCGTTCTGGGACTACGGCCCCGAGGAGGCGGCGCCGTGGCTGGCCAGCGCCCTGGACTCGGCTGTGCGCGGGCACGACGACCTGCCGCGTCACCGGGACACCGTCCCCGTCAACGTGACCGTCCCCGAGGTCGACGAGGTCAGCGCCCACGCCCTTGTCCTGTCATCGGGCGCCACGACCGCCAAGGTCAAGGTCGGTTCGAGCCGCACCGTGCGCGGCACGGCCCTGGCGGACGACCTCCACCGCCTCGCCGCCGTGCGCGACGCCCTGGGACCCTCGGGTCGCATCCGCATCGACGTCAACGGCGCCTGGGACCTGGAGACCGCGCGGGCCAACGTGCCCCTGCTCAACGCGGCCGCCAAGGGCCTGGAGTACGTCGAGCAGCCCTGCGCCTCCGTCGAGGACATGGCGGCGCTGCGCCGCGTCGTCGACGTGCCCATCGCCGCCGACGAGTCCATCCGCCTGTCCGAGGACCCCCTGGCCGTGGCCCGCCTCGAGGCCGCCGACATCGCCGTGCTCAAGGTCGCGCCCCTGGGAGGGGTCCACCGGGCGCTGGAGCTGGCCGAGCGCCTTGGGCTGCCGGCTGTCGTGTCCTCGGCCCTTGACACCTCCGTGGGCATCGCTGCGGGCGCCGCCCTGGCGGCCGCCCTGCCCGACCTCAACCACGCCTGCGGCCTGGGGACGGTCTCCATGCTCACCCGGGACGTCGCGGTCCCCAGCGTCGCGCCGGTGCGCGGGACCCTCGAGGTCAAGCCGGCCCACGTCTCCAAGGCGCTGCTCGGCTCGACCCTGGCGGACGCCGAGGTGACCGGGCACTGGCAGGTGCGACTGTCCCACCTCGTGGCCGCGCTGACCGCCCGCAGGGAGCGCGAGGCGTGGGGGCCTGCGACGGCGGTGGCGGGACTGCCGCTGTGAGCGGGGCTGGCGAGTCGCAGGCCGTCGGGGACCCGCAGGACCTGGCGCGCGGGTCGCATGACGCCCCCTCCCTCGTCGCCGCCCGGACGGTCGTCGCGGCACTCGTCGCGGCCGGGGTGCGTGAGGCGGTCCTGTCCCCGGGGTCGCGCAGTGCTCCGCTGGCCTACGCCCTGGCCGAGGCGCAGGACCGCGGTGAGCTGGGCCTGCGCCTCGTCCTCGACGAGCGCTCGGCCGGGTTCACGGCCCTGGGCATCGCCCGCGCCCACCTCCTGGCCGCCCAGGGCGCCCCGGTCAGCCCCGTGGTCGTGGCCACGACCTCGGGCAGCGCCGTCGCTAACCTCCACCCCGCGGTCCTTGAGGCCGACGCCGCAGGGGTGCCGTTGCTCGTCATCTCGGCCGACAGGCCCCACGAGCTCGTGGGCACCGGCGCCAACCAGACCACTGAGCAGGTGGGCCTGTTCGGGACGGCCCCGCGCCTGGCCGTCGACCTCTCGGCCGACCTCATCGGGCTCCCCCCGGTCGGGGACGCCTCCGGCGCCGCCGCCCTGAGCGGGCAGGTGCGCCGCGTCGTCCTGGCCGCCAGCGGCGCCCTGAGCCGGGACCCCGGCCCGGCCCACCTCAACCTCCGTCTGCGCCCGCCCCTGGCCCCGGCGCCCGCACGGTCCCCGGCCCCCGAGGTCGTCGCGGACCTGGCGGCCCGGCCTGGACCCCGGCTCGGCGACCCGGGGGCGCTGAGCGCCCGGATCGCTCGCACCAGCCCGCCCCCGTCGGTGGGGCACGACCCGAGCCCCGTGCGCTCCTGCGATCCGGGGCAGCGCGGCGTCGTCGTCGTCGGTGACTGCCCGGACCCGGTTGTCGGGCGTCTTGGCCGGGCCCTGGCCGAGCACCTGTCCTGGCCCCTCCTGGCTGAGCCGACCTCGGGCGCACGCGGGGGCGTCATGGCGCTGACCCGGTACGCCGAGCTGCTCGGCACGCCCCAGGGCGCGCGACTCCTCGGCCTTGCCGACAGGGTCCTCGTCCTGGGTCACCCCAGCCTCACCCGGAGCGTGAGCGCGCTGCTGGCGCGCACCGACCTGCGCATCGACGTCCTGGCCGACCGGGCCCGTTTCACCGACCTCGCCGGCACCGCGCGCGTCGTCGCCCTCGACCCCCGGGCGGCCGTCCGGTCCGGGTACGAGCAGGCAGCGGTCCTCGTGGCGCGGAGCATTGAGGCCGTCGGGGCCGACTCCGACTGGGTCCGGCAGTGGCACGAGGCCGTGGCCGGGCTGGACCCGTTGACCCCTGAGGTCGACCGCCCCGGGCCGGACCACGGCTCAGGGCCGCTGAGCGCCGACGCCGTCGTCCAGGCGGTCTGGGAGGCTGCGCTGGAGGCCGGTGCGGGACCGCTCGGGGACACGACCGGGGACACGACCGGGGACCCTGCCGGGGACACGGAGCCCGACGGGCTGCCCGCGGTGCTCGTGCTGGGGTCGTCGATGACCGTGCGTCGCCTCGACAGGCTGGCCGCCCTGGCCGCCCCGCGGCTGCCGGCCCCGCGTGCCGTCGCCAACCGCGGGCTGGCCGGCATCGACGGGACGCTGGCCACGGCCACGGGTGTGGCCCTGGGGGTCGGCGCACCCGTGCGCGCCGTCGTCGGTGACCTCACCTTCCTCCACGACGCGATGAGTCTGGGACGCGGGATCCACGAGACCGAGCCGGACCTCCAGGTCATCGTCCTCGACGACGCCGGAGGCGCCATCTTCGCGACGCTGGAGTACGCGGGGGTTCCCGGAGCGCACCGGTTCGACCGCCTCTTCACGACACCGCAGACCCCGAGGGTCGACGCGTTGGCCAGGGCGCTGGGCGCCACCGTCCACAGCCCCGAGGACCTCGCCGGGCTCCGGCGGGTGCTCGCCGCCCCGGTCAGCGGGCTGAGTGTCGTCCACGTCAGGCTCGGGGACCGGAGGGGCGGCGCTACCGGGGCTGATGGGCTAGCGGGGTGAGCGGGATCGCGTCGGTGTGACGCGACGAGCCGCGTTGACGCTGGCGCCGCGCCCGTCGGAGGGGTGAGGATTCACAGGTGAGACCCAGTCGGGTACTGGTGTTGCCCCAGGCCGCCGGTGTTGGGTGTGCCAGACTGGCACGTGGGCCCATGAGCCGAGGAGGAGACCTATGACGACGAACGACGAGTATCCCGGTTACGGAGAGCCGTCGGTCCCCGGCGGGCCCGCACAGCCCCAGGACGGGGAGAGCCGGGCCTCCAGCCCCGCGCAGGCTCCCGGCCCCGCGCAGGCCCCCGGCCCCGCGCAGGCCCCCGGCCCGGAGGACACCGCCCGCCTGCCCGAGGGGCAGCAGGCCGGTCCGGCGCCCCAGGGCGACGCACGCTTCGCCCCGCCGGCCTCCGCCCCCTACGGCACCGCGCCTCAGACCCCGGCCGGGTACTCGGCGCCCACCGCCTACTCCGCCCCCGGTGAGGCCCCGGAGGCGCGTCCCGCCTACGCCTCCCCGTCCTCCTACCCCGCCCCCGGGCCCTCCTCCTACTCCGCCCCCGGGGCGGCCCCCCAGGGCCCCGCCTCTCAGCCCGGTGCCCCTGTCCCGTCCGCTGGGCCCCTGCCCGTCCAGCCGGCCTCCGGCACCTCCTCGCGCCCCGCGCGCCGAGGGCCGGGATGGGGCGGTGTCGTCGCGATCTCCCTGGCGACGGCGCTGCTCGCCACCGGGGGCGCGGTGGGCGCCACCCAGCTGCTCGACGACGACCCGACCACGACGACGACGTCGACGGCGGCCCCGACCTCGATCGCCACCGGTCCGACGACGCAGACGGTGACCTCCACCGGCACGACCCCCGACTGGGAGGCCGTCACGGCGGCGGTGTCGAACGCGGTCGTGTCGATCACCGTGGCCACCGCCAACGGCACCGGCGTGGGCTCGGGCGTCATCTACGACTCCTCGGGGCACATCATCACGAACAACCACGTCGTGTCCGGGGCGACCCAGCTCCAGGTCTCCCTGGCGGACGGTCGCATCTACGAGGCCAGGCTGACCGGCACCGACCCGGCCACGGACCTGGCGGTCATCGAGCTGGTCGACGCCCCCGACGACCTGACGGTCGCCCGTTTCGGGGACTCGAGCACCCTGGTGACCGGGCAGGACGTCCTGGCGATCGGCAACCCCCTGGGCCTGTCGTCGACCGCGACGACGGGGATCATCTCGGCGCTCGACCGTCCTGTCGTGACCACCCAGGAGGAGCAGTCCGAGGAGGGCGACTCCTCGGGGCTGCCCGACTCCCTGGGCGGTCTGCTCGGTCAGAGCCAGACGACGACGACCGAGGTCTACACCAACGCGATCCAGATCGACGCGGCCGTCAACCCCGGGAACTCCGGCGGTCCGCTCTTCGACGAGACCGGTGCGGTGATCGGGATCACGAGCTCGATCGCGTCGACCTCGGAGACGAGCGGCTCGATCGGCATCGGCTTCGCCATCCCCGCGAACCTGGCGACCAAGGTCGCCGACCAGCTCATCGAGTCCGGCACCGCCACCCACGCCTTCCTCGGTGTGGGCACGAGCAACGGCGGGGCCACCGCCGGCGGCGTGACCCGGGCCGGGGCTGAGGTCACGACGGTTGAGACCGACTCGCCCGCGCAGGAGGCCGGGATCAAGGAGGGGGACGTCATCACCGCCATCGACGGCAAGTCGACGAACCAGTCCGCCGCCCTCATCGGCTTCGTGCGGCAGTACTCCGCCGGTGACGAGGTGACCCTGACGATCATCCGCGACGGCGAGGAGATGGAGGTTCCCGTCACCCTGTCGGAGCGCAAGGACGGGTAAGGACGGGTCAGGACCGGGCAGGACGGGTCAGGGCGCCCCGAGCGCGTCGAGCACCGGGCGCATCTTCGCCGCCGTCTCCGCCAGCTCGTCGGCGGGGTCGGAGCTCGGCATGATCCCGCCTCCGCCCAGGACGCGGACGGGTGCCTGCGGGCCGGTGCCGGTCCTGCCGCCCTCGGCCAGCTGAGCGGCACGCAGGGCGATGCACCACTCGCCCTCCCCGTGCCAGTCCACCCAGCCCACGGGCCCGGAGTACCGGCCCCGGTCCATGCCCTCGAGCTCGTCGATGAGGCGGGCCGCAGCAGGGGTCGGGGTGCCGCAGACCGCCGCCGTCGGGTGCAGGGCGCCGACGAGGGCCAGCGCCCCGGTGTCGCCGGCGACGACACCGGAGATGTCGCTGGCCAGGTGCAGCACGTTGGGGAGCGTGAGCACGAAGCGCTCGGGGGCCTCGACCACCGAGCACAGCGGTTCCAGGGAGCTCAGGGCCGAGGCGCGGGCGAGGGCGTGCTCCCGGTTGTTCTTCGGGTCGGCCTCCAGCCACGCCGCCAGCGCGGAGGGCTCGTCGGCCGGCTGGTCGCCTCCCGCCCGCCGACGGCGCGCGGTTCCCGCCAGCACCCGGCTCGACAGCCGTCGATCACGCAGACGCACGAGGAGCTCCGGTGTGGCGCCGACCATGCCGTCAGCGGCGAAGGTCCAGCACGAGGGGTAGGCCGCGGCCAGTCGCCCGAGCAGGTCGCCCGTCGTCCCCGTGGCCCTCGGCACGGCCGTGACGTCACGGGCCAGGACGACCTTGTCCGCCTCACCCGCGCGCAGCCGGGCGCTGGCCTGCGCCACCGCCGCGCGCCAGGACGCCTCGCTCCGGGCTCCCGGCGTGACACGCGCCCCGGGAGCCTGCGGGACGCCCCGGCTCGCCGCGGCGGCTGCGGTGAGCGCGCGGAGGTCGAGCCCCCCGTCAGGGTCCTGGCCGCGGGCGCGCACCGTCGTCACCCAGGAGCCCCGGGCGTCGCGCCCGACGAGCACCCCGGGGACCAGGAGCACCGAGCGCTCCGAGGAGGACGGTGAGAAGGTGATCGCCCCGAGGGCCACGGGACCGGTGCCCGGGCGCACGAGCGGGTCGGACCACCACGAGGCGTGCACGACCGCCCGCCACGCCGCACGCAGCTCCTCGATGCGTCCCGGCCCTGTCGCCTCGATCCTCAGGACGGGGTCCCAGCCCACGAGGCCCTGACCGTGGCGCACCCACGCCACGACGTCGTCGCGGCCCGCCAGCAGGGACAGCGGCGGCCCCGGGGCCGCCCACGGGGCGCCGGTCAGCTCGGTCGTGGTGAAGGTGAGCCGGGGAGGGCGCTCCAGCAGGTCGCGGGCCGCCAGGCTCAGGCAGGCGGCCACCTCAGCGTGCCGCCGGCCTCGTGCCGCGGTGCACGGCCACGATGCCCCCCGAGAGGTTCTTGTAGGCCACGGCGCGCCACCCGGCCTCGTGCATGAGCGCGGCCAGCCCCTCCTGGTCGGGCCAGGCCAGGATCGACTCGGCGAGGTAGTCGTAGGCCTCGGTGTTCGAGGACACGAGGCGCGCGGCGGCGGGCAGCGCCGTGCCGAGGTAGAACCGGTAGAGGCGTGAGAAGACCGCGGAGGTGGGGGTGGAGAACTCGGCGATGACGATCCGTCCGCCCGGCCTGGTCACCCGCGCCATCTCGCGCAGGGCCCGGGGAGCGTCCTGGACGTTGCGCAGGCCGTAGGAGATCGTCGTGACGTCGAAGGTGGCGTCGGCGAAGGGCAGGGCCGTGGCGTCACCCGCCACGAAGTCGATCTCCGGGTGGCGCCGCTTGCCCTGGGCGACCATCCCGGTGGAGAAGTCGCAGGCCACGACCTGCGCGCCGTCGGCGGCGTACTCGACCGCCGAGGTTCCGGTGCCGGCCGCCAGGTCGAGCACCCTCGTGCCGGGGCGCGCACCGACCGCCGAGCGCGTCACGGCGCGCCACATCCGGACCTGCCACAGGCTCATGACGTCATTGGTCAGGTCATAGCGGTGCGCGACCGCGTCGAACATGCCCGCAACCTCCCGCGGGTCCTTGAGGAGGGTTGCTCGGCTCATGGCCCGATCATCGCAGACCCGGGCCGCCGGGCGAGGACCGCGGACCGCGGCCCGTGCGCGGACGCCGCACAGAGGACAGAAATACGTCATGACAGAAGGCCTAAAATCGGGGCGGCCTCCCTGGGAGCTGCGGGCCTCGGTTGACGGGGCGCCGGTGCAATCGTGCAGAAAACGCTGGATCCCGAGCGCCTCGGCAGGACAGGCGGCGTGCCTCGGTAGAGTCGGTGACGGTCCTCCGCGCCCGAGGGGGACCTCGGTCCCGGCCAGCGACCGGATCTCACCGGCCCCGACGCACGACGCGGACGACGCAGACAAGGAGGCAGCCTCGTGGCGCGCAGCACCGCCCCCGCCTCCGCAGCGACGGCGGCACCGGACGCTCCGGTGGCTCCGCCGGCTCCGCTGGCTCCTCTGTCCACGGCCTCCCAGGGGCGTCGGGTCGAGACGGCGGACGTTATCGTCGTCGGGGCGGGGCCCGCGGGAGCCTCGGCCGCCTACCACCTGGCCGTCCTCGGCCTCGACGTCGTCGTCCTCGAGCGTCAGGAGCTGGGACGGGACAAGGTCTGCGGAGACGGTCTGACGCCCTCGGCCGTGCGCGAGCTCGTCCGCATGGGGGTCGACACCTCGTCGTGGCAGCGCAACACCGGTCTGCGGGTGGTCGGGGGAGGCCACCTCCTTCACGTCCCGTGGCCCGAGACCCCGACCCTGCCCTCCTACGGACTGGCCAGGCGGCGCGCCGAGCTCGACCGGGACCTGGCCGAGCACGCCGCCAAGGCCGGCGCGCGACTGCTCACCGGGGTGAGCGTCACGGCACCGGTGACGACCCGCTCAGGGCGCGTCGTCGGGGTCGAGGCGCGTCCCTCCGCCCGTGCCGCCCACCCCTGCCTGACCTCGCCGACCACCGTGACCGCGCCGGTGGTCATCGACGCAGGCGGGGTCTCCGCCCGCCTGGCCACCGCCGCGGGCCGGCTCCGGGACTCCGCGAGGCCCCTGGGGGTGGCCGTGCGCGCCTACTTCCGCTCCCCGCGGGCCGACGACGCCTGGATGGAGTCCCGCCTCGAGCTGTGGGACGGCCCGCCCGGGCGCTCCGACCTCCTGCCCGGCTACGGATGGCTGTGGCCGGTGGGCGACGGGCTCGTCAACGTCGGGCTCGGCTCAGTGTCCTCTCGGTCGTCCTCACGGTTGTCCTCAGGGGCCGGGAGCCGGGCGGGCGCCCGGATCGACTACAAGGCGGTCTTCGGTCGCTGGATGGCCGCCGTGCCCCCCTCCTGGGGCCTGACCCCGGACAACCAGGTGGGCCGCCTGGCCTCCGCCGCGCTGCCCATGGCCTTCAACCGCAAGCCCCACTACGCCGAGGGCCTCATGCTCCTGGGCGACGCCGGCGGCATGGTCTCGCCCTTCAACGGCGAGGGCATCGCCCAGGCGCTCATGTCCGGGCGCCTGGCCGCCGAGTCCGTCGCCCAGGCCTCGGCCCGCTCGACAGCGGCCGGGCGCGAGCAGGCCCTGGCCCAGTACCCCCTCGCCCTGCGCGCCGAGCTGGGTGGCTACTACACCCTGGGGCGCGTCTTCGTCTCCCTCATCGAGCACCCCGAGGTCATGCGCCTGTGCACTCGGCACGGGCTGGGGCGCAAGCACCTCATGCGGCTCGTCACCAAGCTCCTGTCCGACGGCTGGGAGCGCCGCGGCGGCGACGCCGCCGACCACCTCATCCAGACCCTCACAAGAATGGTGCCGGCAGCATGAACCCCTACGTCTCCTTGCTCATCATGGCGGCGCTGGCCTTCCTCGTGGCCATCGGCGGACTCGGCCTGTCCGCGATCATCAGCCCCAACCGGCGCAACCGGGTCAAGGTCGCCGCCTACGAGTGCGGCATCGACCCCACCCCGGCGCACCCGGACAAGGGGCGCTTCCCCGTCGCCTTCTACCTCGTGGGAATGACCTTCATCATCTTCGACGTCGAGGTGGTCTTCCTCTACCCGTGGGCCACGGCCTTCGCCCGCCTCGGCATGTTCGGGCTGGGCGCGGCGCTCGTCTTCATCGCCCTCATCACGGTGCCCTACGTCCTGGAGTGGCGCCGCGGCGGACTGGACTGGGACTGAGGCACCAGTGAGCAGGACATCGGGTACACCCAGGACACGGAGGGCACGACGGCCATGAACATGAACGACTACAACGAGAAGATGCGGGGCATCCCCTCCAAGAGGGACGACCCCTACGCCCAGGCCGCCGCGGCGGTCGACAGCCCGGGGTTCCTGCTCACGAGCGTCGAGCGCCTCACCGGCCTGGCCCAGGCCCGCTCCCTGTGGCCGGTCACGATGGGCCTGGCCTGCTGCGCCATCGAGATGATGGCCGCGGGCACCCCCCGCTTCGACATGGCGCGATTCGGCTGGGAGGTCTTCCGGGCCTCCCCGCGACACGCCGACGTCATGATCGTCTCGGGCCGCCTGTCCCACAAGATGGCCCCGATCGTGCGCAACGTCTACGACTCGATGCCCGAGCCCAAGTGGGTCATCTCCATGGGGGCCTGCGCCTCGAGCGGGGGCATCTTCAACAACTACGCCATCGTCCAGGGCTGCGACCACGTCGTGCCGGTGGACATCTACCTGCCCGGCTGCCCGCCGCGGCCCGAGATGCTCATCAACGCCATGCTCGAGCTGACCCGTCAGATCGAGAAGCGTCCCGTGCTCGCCCACCGCGAGGAGATCGCGCGCGCCGTCGAGGCCGCGGCCCTGGCCGCCACACCCACCTCCGAGATGAAGGGCCTGCTCGCATGAGTGAGAACACCGCCGAGGACGGCGCCCCCACCGAGGCGGCCGAGCTCGCCGTGCCGGCCGTGCCCGAGGTCGCCGGCCAGCCCGTGCGACCCGAGCTGCGCCTCGAGGTCGTCTCCGCCCACACCGGCCACTTCGGCGCCCCGGACTCCGGCGACACCACCGGCTACGGGGGGACGACGAGCGTGGTCGCCCTCGCCCCGGCCGCCGTGCGTCCCTACGGCTCCTGGTTCGACGACGCCGTCGACGCGCTCATCGAGGACCTCACCGAGGCCGGTGTCGACCCGGCCCGAGCCATCGAGAAGGTCGTCGTCGAGCACGAGCAGCTCACCCTGTTCATCACCCGCGAGCACCTGCTCGACGTCGTGCGGCCCCTGCGGGACGACCAGGACCTGCGCTTCGAGCTGTGCCTGGGGGTGACCGGGGTGCACTACCCCGGCGACGTCGGGCGCGAGCTCCACGCCTGCTTCGAGTTCCTGTCCCTGACCCACGGCTCGCGCGCCATCCGCCTGGAGGTCACCTGCCCCGAGTCCGACCCGCACGTCCCCTCGATCGTGTCGGTCTACCCCGGCGACGACTGGCACGAGAGGGAGGCGTGGGACCTCATGGGCATCGTCTTCGACGGGCACCCCCACCTCACCCGCTCGGCCATGCCCGACGACTGGGTGGGCCACCCCCAGCGCAAGGACTACCCCCTCGGCGGCATCCCCGTCGAGTACCGGGGCGCCTCGACCGCCCCCGCCGACTCCCGGAGGTCGTACCGCTGATGAGCACCGCGAGCACGAACGCGGCCTTCGCGGCCGCAGGCCCGGCCACCGACGCGCTGGCCGACGGCGCCGAGCAGTTCACCGCCCACGGCGGGGACTGGGACGAGGTGGTCGCCCGCATCGCCGCCCGGGACGAGGCCGACCGCCTCGAGCACGACCGCATCGTGGTCAACATGGGGCCGGTCCACCCCTCGACGCACGGCGTGCTGCGACTGGTCCTGGAGATCGACGGCGAGCGGGTCACCGAGGTGCGGGTGGGCACCGGGTACCTCCACACCGGCATCGAGAAGAACATGGAGTACCGCACCTGGGTCCAGGGCGAGACCTTCGTGACCCGGATGGACTACGTCGCCCCCTTCTTCCAGGAGGTCGGCTACGCCCTGGCGGTCGAGAAGCTGCTCGGCATCACCGAGGAGGTCCCCGAGAAGGCCACCGTCGCCCGCGTCCTGCTCATGGAGCTCAACCGGATCGCCAGCCACGCCGTGGCCATCGGCACCGGGGGCAACGAGATGGGCGGCACGACCCTCATGACGATCTCCTTCCGGCTGCGCGAGCACATCCTGCGCGCCTTCGAGATGGTCTCCGGGCTGCGCATGAACCACGCCTACATCCGCCCCGGCGGGCTCGCGCAGGACATCCCCGAGGGCTTCACCGACTTCGTGCGCTCGATCATGCCCGAGATCAAGAAGGACCTCGGCGAGCTCGAGGCCCTCCTCGTGGAGAACCCGCTGCTCAAGTCCCGCTTCATCGGGGTGGGCGAGATCTCGCTGGCCGGGGCGATGGCCATGGGGCTGACCGGCCCCTGCCTGCGCGCCGCCGGCTACCCGCTCGACCTGCGCAAGACCAGGCCGTACTGCGACTACGAGACCTACAGCTTCGACGTGCCGGTCTACACCTCCTCGGACTGCTACACTCGGCTCCTGCTGCGCTTCGACGAGTGCTTCCAGTCCCTCAAGATCGTCTCCCAGGCCGTCGAGCGCCTCGAGGAGGTCAGCGCACGAGGCTCCGACCCCTCCAACACGACGATGGTCGCCGACCCCACGATCGCCTGGCCCGCCCGGATGGCCATCGCCACCGACGGCCAGGGCCAGTCCCTCGAGCACGTCCGCCAGATCATGGGGACCTCGATGGAGTCCCTCATCAGCCACTTCAAGCTGGTGACCCAGGGCTTCCACGTCCCCGCCGGTCAGGTCTACCAGACCATCGAGCACGCCAAGGGCGTCATGGGCGTCCACGCCGTGTCCGACGGCGGCACCCGCCCCTACCGGGTCCACTTCCGCGACCCCTCCTACTCCAACCTGCAGTCGCTGGCCATGATGGGGGAGGGCGGCATGATCGCCGACCTCGTGCCCACCCTGGCCTCCATCGACCCCGTCCTGGGAGGCGTGGACCGCTGATGAGCACGAACGCAACCGGCTACAGCCCCGAGGTCGCCCAGCGCCTCGAGGCCGACATCGACCAGATCATCGCCCGCTACCCCCAGGGCCAGGAGCGCAGCGCACTCATCCCCATGCTCCACCTCGTGCAGTCGGTCGACGGCTACGTCTCACCGGCGGGTATCGCCCTGTGCGCCGCCCGGCTCGGCCTCAACCCCTCCGAGGTCAGCGCGGTGGCGACCTTCTACAGCCAGTTCCGCAGGCACCCCGCGGGCACCTACCACGTGGGGGTGTGCACCAACGCCCTGTGCGCCGTCATGGGCGGGGACGAGATCTGGTCGGCCGTCTCGGAGCACACCGGCCTGGGCAGCGACGAGACGAGCGAGGACGGGACGATCAGCCTCGAGCGCGTCGAGTGCAACGCGGCCTGCGACTACGCCCCCGTCGTCATGGTCAACTGGGAGTTCTTCGACAACCAGACCCCCGACAGCGCCGTCGACCTCGTGCGCCGTCTGGAGCGGGGGGAGGACGTCGTGCCCACCCGCGGCCCCGAGACGGTGCCGACCTTCCGCGAGAACGCCAGGCTGCTCGCGGGATTCGAGGACGGTCGGGTCCAGGAGGGGGCGGGCCCCGGTGCCCCGACGCTGCGCGGCCTGCGCCTGGCCCGCGAGCACGGCTGGGCCGCGCCCGAGGTCCTGGCCCCGTCCCAGGCGCACCCGCAGGCCGAGCCCGCGGGACCCGGATCCACGGCATGCGCGCAGGAGGAGACGAAGTGAGCGCCGACAAGCCCACCGCCCCCGAGCCCGAGGCCCCCGCGCTGAGCGCGCCCGGCCGGCTGACACCCGTCGTCACCGACCTGTGGGACGTCGAGGACTCGTGGACCCTGGCTGCCTACCGGGAGCACGGCGGCTACGAGGGCCTGGCACGCGCCAAGACCCTGAGCCCCGACGAGCTCGTCGCCCTGGTCAAGGACTCCGGCCTGCGGGGCCGGGGAGGGGCCGGCTTCCCCGCCGGACTCAAGTGGTCCTTCCTGCCTCCCGCCGACGGCGGCCCGCGCTACCTCGTCGTCAACGCCGACGAGTCCGAGCCCGGCACCTGCAAGGACATCCCCACGATCCTGTCCAACCCCCAGGCCCTCGTCGAGGGCATCGCGATCACGAGCCGGGCCATCGGCTGCGACCACGCCTTCGTCTACCTGCGCGGCGAGGTCCCCCACGTCTACCGGCGCCTGCTGCACGCGGTGCGCGAGGCCACCGAGGCGGGGCTGCTTGACACCGGCTTCGGCCTCGACGGGGACCAGCCCCTGCGGATCACCGCCCACGCCGGCGCCGGGGCCTACATCTGCGGCGAGGAGACCGCCCTGCTCGACTCCCTCGAGGGACGCCGCGGGCACCCCCGCCTCAAGCCGCCCTTCCCGGCGGTGGCCGGTCTGTACGCCCGTCCCACCGTGGTCAACAACGTCGAGACCATCGCCCAGGTGCCGGCGATCCTGGCCCGGGGCGTGCAGTGGTACGCCTCGATGGGCACCGAGCGCTCCAAGGGGCACGGGATCTTCTCGCTGTCGGGGCACGTGTCCCGGCCCGGCCAGTTCGAGGCGCCCTTCGGGATCACGATGCGCGAGCTCATCGACCTGGCCGGGGGGATCCGGCCCGGTCACCGGCTCAAGTTCTGGGTCCCCGGAGGCTCCTCGACCCCGATCTTCGGCCCCGAGGAGCTCGACGTCCCGCTCGACTACGAGTCGGTGGCGGGCGCCGGCTCGATGCTGGGCACCCGCGCGCTCCAGGTCTTCGACGAGACCGTCTCGGTGGTGCGCGTCGTGGCCAGGTGGACCGAGTTCTACCAGCACGAGTCCTGCGGCAAGTGCACGCCCTGCCGCGAGGGCACCTACTGGATGCGTCAGATCATGGCGCGCCTCGAGCAGGGGCGGGGCCTGCCGGGTGACGTCGACAAGCTCGAGGACATCGCCTCCAACATCGCCGGACGCTCCTTCTGCGCCCTGGGCGACGCCGCCGCCACGCCGGTGCTCTCGGGCATCGCGCGCTTCCGCTCGGAGTTCGAGGCCGGCTGCACGACCCCCGCCCGCGAGCTCTTCCCCTACGCGGCCTCCGCACTCGTTGAAAGCGCACGGTGACACATGACTGACACGGTCCACCTCTCCATCGACGGGATGGAGGTCGAGGTCGCCCCCGGCACCCTCATCATCCGCGCCGCCGAGCGAGCCGGGGTGCGCATCCCGCGCTTCTGCGACCACCCGCTCCTGGCCCCCTCGGCCAACTGCCGCCAGTGCCTCGTCGAGGTGGCCATGCCCGGGCGCGACGGCGTCGTGCGGCCCATGCCCAAGCCCCAGCCCGCCTGCGCCATGACCGTGACCGACGGCATGGAGGTGGCCACCCAGGCCACGAGCGAGGTGGCGGCCAAGGCCCAGGCCGGCACGATGGAGTTCCTCCTCATCAACCACCCCCTCGACTGCCCGGTGTGCGACAAGGGCGGGGAGTGCCCCCTGCAGAACCAGGCCCTCGAGCTCATGGCCTCCGGCGCCCAGTCGGCCACGCGCTTCACCGACGTCAAGCGGGCCTTCCCCAAGCCCCTGCGGCTGACGAGCAACGTCCTGCTTGACCGCGACCGGTGCATCCTGTGCCAGCGCTGCGTCCGCTTCGCCGACCAGGTCGCCGGTGACCCGTTCATCGCCCTCCAGGGGCGCGGCGCCGGGCACGTGGGCGGGGAGATCACGCCGGGGCTGTACTCCGAGCAGATCGGCCGCTTCGACGCCTCGGTCCTCGACTTCCACGACCCCCACCACGACGAGGACCGGCGCACCATCCGCGGCGAGGCCGGCCTCCTGGCCAGCGAGGAGCTGGCCGGTCCCGGCGGCGAGCCGGGGGTCCTCGACGGGTACGCGAGCGCCGCAGCGCCCGGGGCCGGCGAGGAGCTCGACGTCTCCGGGAGGCCCTTCGCCTCCTACTTCTCGGGCAACATCATCCAGATCTGCCCGGTCGGCGCGCTCACCAGCGCCCGGTACCGCTTCCGCGCCCGGCCCATGGACCTCGTGTCCACCGACTCGGTCACCGAGCACGACGCCTCAGGCTCGGCCCTGCGCGTCGACATGCGCCGCGGCGTCGTGCTGCGCCGGCTCGCCGGTGAGGACCCCGAGGTCAACGAGGAGTGGATCACCGACAAGGACCGCTTCGCCTTCACCTGGTCCTCCCAGGCCGACAGGCTCACCGTCCCGCTCGTGCGCGACGAGGAGGGCCAGCTCGTGCCCACGAGCTGGTCGGACGCCCTCGACGTGGCGGCCACGGGCCTGGCCGAGGCCGCTGAGCGCGGGGTCGGCCTCCTGCCCGGGGCCCGCCTCACCCTCGAGGACGCCTGGGCCTGGTCGCGATTCGCCCGCACCGTCCTGGGCACGAACGACATCGACCAGCGGGTGCGTGACCACAGCCCCGAGGAGGACACCTTCCTCGCCGCCCGGGTGGCCGGCACCGGCCTGGGGCGGGTGACCTACCGCTCCCTGGAGCAGGCGGGCCAGGTGCTTCTCGTCGCCCTGGAGCCCGAGGACGAGTGCGGCTCCCTCTTCCTGCGCCTGCGCAAGGCCGTCCAGGCCGGGGGCGCCGAGGTGGCCACCGTGACCGCAGCCGCCACCTTCGGGTCCCGCAAGCTCGGTGCGACGACCGTCCTGACGGCCCCCGGCCAGGAGGCCCGCGCCGTGGCGCTGCTGTCACGGACCCACCCGGGGATCGTCGAGGGCCTGTCCCGGCCGGGTGCGACGATCCTCGTCGGGGAGCGCGCCGCCGCCGTGCCCGGGCTCCTGTCGGTCGTCGACGCCCTGGCCACCGCCACGGGAGCCCGGCTGGCCTGGGTTCCGCGCCGCGCCGGGGAGCGCGGCGGCATCGAGGCCGGCGCCCTGCCCTTCCTCCTGCCTGGCGGACGGCCCGTCGCCGACGACCGGGCCAGGGCCGAGGTGGCGCGGTCCTGGCGGGCCGGAACCGGACAGCTCAACGCCAACCGGCCCCTGCCGGAGCGGCCCGGCCGCGACACGACGGCGATCCTGACGGCCCTGGCCGACGGTGAGCTCGGCGGCCTGGTGATCGGCGGCGTCGACCTGCGCGACTTCCCCGACCCGGGCCTGGCGCGCACCGCGCTGGCCTCCTCGGCCTTCACCGTCCAGCTCGAGGTGCGCCGCACGGAGGTGAGCGAGCACGCCGACGTCGTGCTGCCCGTGGCGCCTCCGGTGGAGAAGAACGGCACCTTCGTCAACTGGGAGGGGCGGGTGCGCCCCTTCGGCCAGGCACACGTCTCGCGGGCCCGCACCGACCGCCAGGTCCTGGGCGCGCTGGCCGCGGAGATGGGTACCGACCTCGAGTCCGAGGACCTCGCCGTCCTGCACGCCCAGATCGCCGAGCTCGGACTGTGGTCCGGGGCGCGCGGCCCCGTGGCCTTCACCGAGCAGGAGGCCCAGGCCGGGCAGGACCAGGGGGAGACCGGGACCGCTCCGGTGGGCCTCGCGGCCGCCCTGGCCACCCACAAGCCGATGCTCGACGACGGCCGGCTCCAGGACGGTGAGCCCTTCCTGGCCGCCACGGCACTGCGCCCGGTGGCCCGCGTGGCCGCCGACCTGGCCGAGCGCCTCGCTCTCGACCCCGGTCAGGAGGTCGAGGTGGCCACCGACACCGGCACGATCACCCTGCCGGCCGCCATCGGGGGCGTGGCCGACGGCGTCGTGTGGCTGCCGGAGTGCTCCCCGGGGTCGACCGTGCGCCAGACCCTGGGCGCCGGGCACGGCTCGCCGGTCCGGATCTCGCTGCCCGCACCGACCAGCACGGAGGTGTCCCTGTGACCACCGCAGCCCTTGTCCGCGCCGTCGCGCAGCCGACGGCCACGGGAGGCGTGACCGCCGACTTCTCTGCCGAGACCTGGTGGCTGTCGGTCATCAAGGCGGTCTTCATCGTCGTCTTCCTCATCGTGTCCGTCATCATGGTCCTGTGGGTCGAGCGCCGCGGCCTGGCCAGGATGCAGGTGCGCCGCGGACCCAACGTCAACGGCCCCCTGGGCCTGCTCCAGGCGGTGGCCGACGCGGGCAAGCTCATCCTCAAGGAGGACTTCTGGCTCAAGGGCGCCGAGAGGTTCATCTACATCCTCGCGCCGGTCATCGCGGCCTTCTGCGCCTTCATGGTGTACGCGGTCATCCCCTTCGGGCCTGAGGTCTCCATCCTGGGGCACCGCACCCCGCTGCAGCTGGCCGACTTCCCCGTCGCAGTCCTCTACATCCTCGCGGTGACGGCCTTCGGCGTCTACGGCATCATCCTGGGCGGCTGGTCGAGCCACTCCACCTACCCGCTGCTGGGCGCCGTGCGCAGCGCCGCCCAGGTCATCTCCTACGAGCTGGCGATGAGCCTGTCGATGCTCACCGTCTTCCTGGCCTCGGGCACCATGTCGACCTCAGGCATCGTCTCGGCCCAGGAGCGCCTGTGGTGGGGCGTGGCCATGGTCCCCAGCCTCCTCATCTACGTCGTGTCGATGATCGGAGAAGTCAACCGCCTGCCCTTCGACCTGCCTGAGGCCGAGGGCGAGCTCGTCGCGGGGCACATGGTCGAGTACTCCTCGATGAAGTTCGCCTGGTACTTCCTGGCCGAGTACATCAACATGTTCAACGTCTCGGCGGTGTGCGTCACCCTCTTCCTGGGGGGCTGGCGCTCCTTCGTCCTGGCCTCCTTCTGGGACGGGGCGAACTCGGGGTGGTGGCCGCTGCTGTGGTTCGTCCTCAAGGTCTGGGCCGTCATGTTCTTCATGATCTGGACGCGCGGCACGCTCGTGCGCATCCGCTACGACCACTTCATGAAGCTGGGCTGGAAGGTCCTCATCCCCGTCTCGCTGGCCTGGTTCGTCCTCGTCGCGCTCGTCCAGGCCTACCGGAGCTTCACCGACGGGTCCACCCAGGGCCTCCTGCTCGTCCTGGCGGCGATCTTCCTCGTGGCCATGCTCATCCTCTTCCTCGCCCCCGCGGCGCCCGAGGAGGAGGCCGACGGCGTGCCCGAGGAGACGGAGGATGCCGAGTGGGGTGAGGGCCTGGCCGGTGACGCCGGTGACGCCGGTGACGCCGGTGACGCCGGTGACGAGGTCATCGCGCCGGGGGAGGGCGCCGACCTTCTCGCCGGTGGCTTCCCGGTCCCGCCGCTGCCCGGTCAGAAGCTGCCCCCCTCGCCGCGCGCCAGGCGCGCCGAGCCGGTCCCGGAGCCCGCCGCCGACGCCTCCGACGAGGCCTCCTCGCTCAGCCTCCGGCTGGCAGATGACCCCTCGGCCGTCCCGGCTGCCGTCCCCTCGGTCGTCGCGGACATCGCCGCCTCGCTCACGATCCACTCCACCGGGGCCGGCACCGCCGACTCCACGACGACACGGCCCGAGGCCGACACCCCCGCCAGCGGCGCCCAGGAGGACAACGATGACTGAGCACACCGACGCCCCCCGCACGGGGCGGTCCGACCACAACCGGTGGCTGCGCGACGCGCCGGGCACCCTGGGCCGCGTCTTCGCCCCCGTGGCCGGCTACGGCGTGACGATCTCCTCGATGTTCCGACCCACGGTCACCGAGCTCTACCCCTTCGAGCCGGCGGTGCTCATGCCCCGCTACCACGGGCGTCACCAGCTCAACCGGTACGACGACGGCCTGGAGAAGTGCATCGGCTGCGAGCTGTGCGCCTGGGCCTGCCCCGCTGACGCCATCTACGTCGAGGCCGCCTCCAACGCCCCGGGGGAGCAGTACTCGCCCGGGGAGCGCTACGGGCGCGTCTACCAGATCAACTACCTGCGGTGCATCTTCTGCGGCCTGTGCATCGAGGCCTGCCCGACACGCGCCCTGACGATGACCCACGAGATCGACGAGCTGGTCGGCCCGACGCGCACCGGCCTCATCTACGACAAGCAGGACCTGCTCGCCCCGCTGCCCGACGGCGCGCTCGCGACCCCGCACCCCATGGTCGAGGGGACCGAGGACGCCGACTACTACCGCGGAGCGGTCACCGGCCCCACCCAGGCCCAGGTCGACTGGGTGCGCTCGCACCGCCCCGACGACCCCTCGCTGGCCGACGCGGCTCCGGTCCCTGCCCCGGCCCTGTCCAAGGAGGTCGTCCACTGATGCCCGTCCTGCACGCACCCCTTGCCCTGACCGGTTCAGGCGAGGTCTCCACCGGCGAGACGATCCTGTTCGGGGTCATCGCCGTGGTGACGGTCGGCTGCGCCCTGGGCCTGCTCACCGCCAAGCGGGCCGTGAGCGCCGCGGTCAACATGATCGCGATCATGATCTGCCTGGCGGTCCTCTACGTCGCCTCCGAGGCGCCCTTCCTGGGGATCACGCAGGTGGTCGTCTACACCGGCGCCGTCATGACCCTCGTCCTGTTCGTCGTCATGATGGTGGGGCTGGGCGGCGACGAGCCGGTCAGCGCCACCGGCTCCCCGGCCAACAAGTGGCTCGTCGTCCTCCTGGGTGCCGGGCTCGCCGCGGTCCTCGTGTCGGTCGTCGTGACCACCGCCTTCCCCGAGGCCGCCGGGCTCCAGGCCGGCGACGACGCGACCCCCCAGACGCTGGCCGAGGTGCTCTTCGGCAGCCACGTCGTCGTCATGGAGCTGACCGGCATCCTGCTCGTGGTGGCGGCCGTCGGTGCGCTGAGCCTGACCCACCGGGAGCGCATCCGCCCCGCCGCCAACCAGCGCAGGACCGCCCAGGCCAAGATGCGCGCCTACGCGGCCCGTGGCCTGCACCCCGGGCAGAAGCCGATGCCGGGGGTCTACGCCGCGACGAACGCCGCCTCGGCCCCCGCCCTGGACGCCTCGGGACGGGCGGTCGAGGAGTCCGTCCCGCGCGTCCTGCGGGCGCGCGGGGACGCCCTGGAGGTCGCAGAGGTCTCCCCGGAGACCGGGCGCGCCCAGCGTGCCGGGACCCTCGCCTCGCGCAACGAGGCCGTCGTGGGCCGTTCCGGCATGGCCTCGATGCCCGGTGCCCCGGCGCCCGTCGTCCTCCAGCCCCTGGCCGTGGAGCCCTCGGAGCCCTCGGGCGCTGAGGACCCCGAGGACGCCGAGGACGACCCCCGCGCGGCCCGCGAGCAGGAGGCCGAGGCACAGGACGCGCCACGTGACCCGGGCAGCCCGGGCAACCCGGGCAACCAGGACAAGGAGGACAAGAAGTGACCGTCCCCGTGACCGCCTACGTCGTCCTCGCCGTCGTCCTGTTCAGCATCGGGGCGCTCACGGTGCTCCTGCGGCGCAACGCCATCATCGAGCTCATGGGCGTCGAGCTCATGCTCAACTCGGTCAACCTCGCCCTCGTCAGCTTCTCCCGGCTCCACGGGGACCTGACCGGCCAGCTCTTCGCCTTCTTCGTCATGGTGGTGGCCGCCGCCGAGGTCGTCGTGGGGCTGAGCATCGTCGTGTCCATCTTCCGCACCCGCAGGTCGACCTCCGTCGACGACGAGAACCTGCTCAAGAACTGAAGGGGGCCGACACTTCCATGACCTCAACGCCTCTGACCCTGGCCGCCGCGGCCGACGCCTCCGCTGCGGCCGTCACCCCCGCCACAGGCGCCGCAGCACTGTCCTGGCTGCTCATCGCGGTGCCCGCGGCGAGCGCCGCCCTGCTCCTGCTCACCGGGCGCGCCTCGGACCGCTGGGGGCACTGGCTGGCGGTGGCCGCCTCCGTCTTCAGCGCGGTCCTGGGCACCGTCATCCTCCTCCAGGTCCTGGGCACCGACCCCGATGAGCGGGTCCTGTCGGTGCACCTGTGGCGCTGGTTCGCCGCAGGGGACCTCACGGTGGACCTCGGGCTGCGCCTGGACCCGCTGTCGCTCACCTTCGTCGCCCTCGTCACGGTCGTGGGGTCACTCATCCACCTGTACTCGGTCGCCTACATGGCCCACGACCGGGACAGGCGCCGCTTCTTCGCCTACCTCAACCTCTTCGTGGCCGCGATGCTCACCCTGGTCCTGGGCGACTCCTACATCGCGCTGTTCATCGGCTGGGAGGGCGTGGGCCTGGCCTCCTACCTGCTCATCGGGTTCTGGAACACCGCTGACGCCGAGGACGACAGCGCGGTGCGCGCCACGAGCCGGGAGAACGCCACGGCCGCCAAGAAGGCCTTCATCATGAACCGGGTCGGTGACCTGGGCCTCCTGGCCGCCATGATGGCCATGGTCTCCCAGGTCGGGTCGGTGGCCTTCGACGCCGTGCTGCCCGCCGCCGGCGACTCGGCGATCTCCACGGGGTGGCTGACCGCCATGGGCTTCTTCCTCCTGCTGGCCGCCTGCGGCAAGTCCGCCCAGTTCCCGCTCCAGGCGTGGCTCGGCGACGCGATGGCCGGCCCGACGCCGGTGTCCGCACTCATCCACGCCGCGACGATGGTCACCGCCGGCGTCTACCTCATGGTGCGCTCGGCCCCGGTCCTCGAGGGGGCCCCCACGGCTCAGACGGCCGTGGCGGTCGTCGGAGCCCTCACCCTCGTCCTGGGGGCGGTCATCGGAAGCGCGAAGGACGACATGAAGAAGGTCCTGGCCGCCTCGACGATGAGCCAGCTCGGCTACATGATGCTCGGCGCCGGCCTGGGGCCGGTCGGCTACGCGGTCGCGATCTTCCACCTGCTCACCCACGGCTTCTTCAAGGCCCAGCTGTTCCTGGCAGCCGGGTCGGTCATGCACGCCATGGGGGACCAGGTCGACATGCGCCGCTTCGGCGCCCTGCGCACGGCGATGAGGGTGACCTGGGTGACGATGGGCATCGGCTGGCTCGCGATCCTGGGCGTCCCGCCCTTCTCCGGCTTCTGGTCCAAGGACCTCATCATCGAGGCGGCCTTCGTCGGCCAGGGCCTGCGCCCGTGGATCCTGGGGACCGTCGCGCTCCTGGGCGCGGGCCTGACCGCCTTCTACATGTCTCGCCTGTTCTTCATGATCTTCCACGGCTCACCGCGCTGGACCACCGCCTCGGACATCGAGGGCGAGGTCCACCCCCACGAGTCGGGGTGGCTCATGACCGCACCGCTCATCATCCTGTCGGTCTTCTCGGTGGGACTGGGCGGCCTGCTCGCCTCCGGTGACGCCTTCGTCACCTGGCTCGAGCCGGTGACCGGGCACGTCGAGCACCACGAGCCGGTGCTGGCGGTGCCGGTCATCATGGGCCTGACCCTCGCGCTGGTCGTCCTCGGCGCCCTGAGCGCCTGGGTCATGTACGCCCGGCGCGAGGTGCCGGTCGTCGTCCAGCCCGGCAACGCCCTGGTCGAGGCCACCCGCCACGACCTCTACCAGGACGCGGTCAACGAGGCGCTGGCCATGCGCCCCGGGCAGGGCCTCGTCGTCGCCACCACCGTGAGCGACCGCCACGTCGTCGACGGCGCGGTCGAGGGGCTCGCCCGGGCGACCGCGGGCCTGGGCAGGCTCGTGCGCCGCACCGAGTCCGGCTTCGTGCGCTCCTACGCCGGCTACATGCTGGCCGGAGTGGTCCTTGCCCTCATCGCCGTCCTGGCCAGCAGGTACTGAGAGGACACGACCCCATATGCAGTCCATCACCGCAGACCTCCCCGTGCTCACCATCACGGCGCTCGTCCCCCTGACCGGGGCGCTGCTCCTGTGGGTGCTGCCCCCGCTGCGCGCCCGGGCCCGAGCCGTCGGCCTCCTGTTCTCCGTGGCCGCGCTCGCGGCGGGCGTGTGGGCCCTGACCCTGTTCGACCTCGACGCCGGGGGCACGGTCCAGCTGGCCCAGACGCGGGCGTGGATCCCCTCCCTCGGGGTGTCGTGGGCGCTGGGCGTCAACGGCCTGGGGCTGGCCATGGTCCTGCTCACGGTCTTCCTCACCCCCCTCGTGCTGCTGGCCAGCTGGGGGGAGGTCGCGGCGGAGCGCCAGGGCCTGTTCACCATCCTCGTCCTGGTCCTGGAGTCGCTTGTCGTCATCCTGTTCAGCGCCCGCGACGTCTTCGTGTTCTACGTGTGCTTCGAGGCCATGCTCGTGCCCGTGTACTTCCTCATCGGCCGCTTCGGCGGACCCGACCGCAGGCGGGCGGCCCTCAAGTTCCTCCTGTACTCCCTGGCGGGCGGGCTCGTCATGCTCGTGGGGGTCGTCGCGCTGTTCGTCTACGGACCCGGCGGCGAGACGAACTACCTCATCGACTCCCTGGCCGCGGGACTGAGCGCCTCGACCGGCGCGAGCAGGTGGATCTTCGTCTCCTTCCTCGTGGCCTTCGCCATCAAGGCGCCGATGGTGCCGGTGCACACCTGGCTGCCCGACACCGCCGAGCAGGCGACCCCCGGGACCTCGGTGCTGCTCATCGGCGTACTCGACAAGATCGGCACCTACGGGATGATCGCCCTCGTCCTGCCGCTGTTCCCGCAGGTCACGACCTGGGCCGCGCCGGTGGTCATCGTCCTGGCCCTCGTGGGGATCGTCTACGGCGGGCTGGCGGCCATCGGCCAGGACAACCTCTACCGGCTCATCGCCTACACCTCGATCAGCCACTTCGGCTTCATGGTGCTGGGCATCTTCATCGGCAACGAGGTGGCGGCCACCGGCGCGATGGTCTACATGGTCGCCCACGGCCTGTCGATCGCCGGGCTCTTCCTCGTCACCGGCTTCATGGCGCGGCGCACCGGAACGGTGGCGATCCGCGAGCTCGGCGGCCTGGCCAGGGTCATGCCCCTGGTGGCCGGGACCTTCCTCGTGTCCGGCCTGGCCTCGATCGCCCTGCCGGGGCTGTCGGGCTTCGTGCCGGAGTGGATGGTGCTGACCGGCACGTTCTCGGAGTCGGTCGTCGTCGGCCTCATCGCCCTGGCCGGGGTCGTCATCGCCGCGGTCTACCTGCTCCTGCCCTACCAGCGGGTCTTCACCGGCGCGCCGGCCCCCGAGCGCGTCGGCTCCCCGGACCTCGACGGCCGCGAGAGGCTCGTCCTGGTCCCGGTCATCGCCGCCATGCTCGTCCTGGGCCTGGCGCCGGCCGTCCTGACCGGGGTCCTCGACCCGGTCGGCGCGCAGGTCGCCGAGGTCTCCGGGGCGGCGCCGGCCGCGGACTCCCCTGAGCCAGCACCCGCCCCCACCGTCACGGAAGGGAACCCCCAGTGAGCTTCACCGCCCCGACCATCACCTGGGCCGGACTCACACCGGTCCTGCTCGTCCTGGGCGCAGGGGTCCTCGGCGTCCTCCTCGAGGCCCTCGTGCCCCGCCGCAGCCGCCTGACCACTCAGACGGTGCTCGCCCTGGGAGCCGTCCTGGCCGCGGGCGTCGCCCTGAGCGACCGCTGGGTCAAGGTCTCGGCCGGCACCGGCTCCGCCCTGACCACGGGCATCAACGAGGACCCCTTCGGCGTGGCCGCGCAGGGCGTGCTGCTCGTCATCGGGCTGCTCGCCGTGCTCGTCATCGCCGACCGCACCTCGGCCGGGGACGGGGCCTTCGCTGCTCAGGGCGCTGACCGTCCGGGATCGGCGGAGGAGACCGAGTCGCTCCACGCGGGCTGGACCTCGACCGAGGTGCTCCCGCTGACGATGCTCTCCCTGGGGGGCATGATGCTCTTCGGCATGGTGAGCGACCTCATCGCCCTGTTCGTCGTCCTCGAGCTGGTCTCCCTGCCTCTGTACGTCATGGCCGCCCTGGCCCGCCACCGCCGCCTGCTCAGCCAGGAGGCCGCACTCAAGTACTTCGTCCTGGGCGCCTTCGCCTCGGCCTTCCTGCTCATGGGTGCCGCCCTCCTGTACGGGTACTCCGGCTCGGTGTCCTACGCCGTCATCGCCCAGGTCCTCCAGGAGGGCACGGCGGCCGGCACGGACCGGCTCGTCCTGGCGGGCACGGCGCTGGTGACCATCGGGCTGCTGTTCAAGATCGCCGCCGTGCCCTTCCACGCGTGGAGCCCCGACGTCTACCAGGGCGCCCCCACCCCGGTCACCGGCTTCATGGCCGCCGGGGTCAAGGCCGCCGCCTTCCTGGCCCTCGTGCGCTTCTACTACGTCGTGGGGGGCAACCTCGGCTGGGACATGGCGCCCTTCCTGTGGAGCGTGGCCGTGCTCACCATGGCTGTGGGCACCGTCGTCGGCGTCGTGCAGGGTGACGTCAAGCGCATGCTCGCCTACTCGGCCATCGCCCACGCCGGGCACATGCTCATCGGCGTCATCGCGCTGGACGCGCGAGGCATCCACGCCCTGCTCCTCTACGCCCTCGTCTACGGGGTCGCGACCCTGGGCGCCTTCGGCGTCGTCGCGCTCGTGCGGGCAGACCACGACGGGGCCCCGGGGGCCGAGGCCACCGACCTGGAGTCCTTCGCCGGGCTGGGGCGCACCAACCCGTGGCTGGCCGGGGCGATGACGGTCTTCCTCCTGTCCTTCGCGGGCATCCCCCTGACGGCCGGCTTCGTGGCCAAGTTCGACCTGTTCGTCGCGGGGGCGAGCGGGGGAGCGGTGTGGCTGGTCGTCGCCGCGGTCGTGTCCTCGGCCGTCACCGCCTTCTTCTACGCGCGGCTCATCGTCCTCATGTTCTTCCGTGACCCCACTCAGGGGCGTGTCGTCGTCGTGTCCTCCACCGGCCTGTCGGCGGTGGCGATCGTCCTGGCGGCCGTCGCGACGATCGGCCTGGGTGTGGCGCCGGAGGCGCTTCTGACCACGCTGGGTCACGCCGTTATGCTCGTGCCGTGATCGGATCGCTGCCACTGCACGCCCCAGAGCTCGAGGGGCGGATCGTGCCTGCCCTCGAGGCCGTCGAGACGCGCCTGCTGGAGGTCGTCAGCAACGCCGACGAGACCATCAACCCGCCGACCTCCCACCTGGCCGAGGCCGGGGGCAAGCGTCTGCGCCCGGTCCTGACCCTCCTGACCGCCCAGCTCGGCGACCCGGCCCTGGCGGTCGGGGAGGCCGTACGGGACGCGGGCGTGGCCGTTGAGCTCACCCATATTGCGACCCTCTACCACGACGACGTCATGGATGACGCCCCCCTGCGCCGGGGGGCGCCGAGCGCCCAGACGGTCTGGGGCAACTCCGCGGCGATCCTCACCGGGGACGTCCTCGTGGCCCGCGCCTCCCAGCTCGTGGCGGGACTGGGGCCCGAGGCGGTGCTCGCCCACGCCAAGACCTTCGAGCGGCTGTGCATGGGCCAGCTCCACGAGACGCTGCCGCGGCCCGTGGGCACCGACCCGGTGGCCCACTACATCCAGGTCCTGGCTGACAAGACGGGCTCCCTCATCGCCGTCTCGGCCCGCTACGGCGCCATGCTCTCAGGGGCCGGGGCGGCCACCGAGCGGATCGTGGAGACCTTCGGGGAGAGGATCGGGGTCGCCTACCAGCTCGCCGACGACTGCCTCGACGTGACGAGCGACTCCCGCACCTCGGGCAAGACACCGGGGACGGACCTGCGTGAGGGCGTCGACACCATGCCCGTGCTCCTCCTGCGCCAGGCGCTGGCCGCCGGGGAGCTCGACGCCGCGGGCCAGTCGATCCTCTCGGCCCTGTCGACCGCCGACCTGACCGACGACGCCGTCCTGGCCGAGGTCGTCGCCCGGCTGCGCACCCACCCCGTCCTGGCCCGCACCCGGCAGATGGCGATGAGCTGGGCCGAGGAGGCCGTCGAGGTGCTTGAGGGCCTCGAGCAGGCCGTGCTCGAGGGGACAAGAGCCCGGCTCGAGGCCGAGGGCCTCGACGCCGCGGCGCTCGAGGCCGAGCTCGCCGAGGCCCGGCAGCGGGTCAGGCTCGTGCGTGCCAGCATGGAGCAGTTCGCGCGGCTGCTCGTCGACCGCGCCGCCTGACCCTCCGGCCGCCGCGACCGCCGGCACGCCGGGCCAGCAGGAGCGGGTCGGGCCGGCGGCCCGACCCGATCAGGACCGCCAGTCGGTGGCGAGGATGACGGTGTTCTCCTCGTCGACCGCCGCCAGGGGGCTGACACCGACGACGGACTGGGACGGGTAGGCGGTCGAGGTGATGTCCGCCCCGGTGGTCAGGTCGATGAGGGTGATCGTGTCGGGCTGGTCCTCGAAGCACAGGTAGAGGACGTCGTCCAGGACGGTCGCCGAGATCGGCAGGGCCCGGCCGGAGTCGGCCGACCAGGTCACCGCGGGGGCGGGGTCGCCGGGCTTGCGCGCCTCGAAGACCTCCTGGCCGATCGTGACGAGGTAGCCGCCGTGGTACGTCGAGTCGACCGTCAGGTCGACGGTGGAGGGGATGGGCTCGGTCTGCTCGATCTCGGTGCCCGTGCTCAGGTCGTAGGCGCCCAGGCCCTCCGTCCCGTCCCAGGTCACGCCGTAGGCGACGTGCCCGACGACCCGCGAGACGGTCATCGTCCCGGGAGGGTCGACCTCCGCGCCGTCGGTCAGGGAGATGAGCGTGCCGCCCTCCCACTGGCCGGTCACGTAGTCGCAGGCCTCCCGTGAGGAGAAGTAGCCGTCGAGGTCCTGGGGGTCGGACACGATGGTCGACAGGTCGGTGGTGCTCACCGAGGCGATGTGGTCGGTCCCCCACTGCGCGATGAGCACCGACCCGTCGGTCGACAGGCGCAGCCCGGCCATCGCCCCCTGCTCCTCGGGGACGATCCCCGAGTCCCACAGGGTGGTCGAGGCGGTGACCGTGCCGTCAGCCAGGGCGATCTTGAGCAGGTCGACCCGGGCCGTGCCCTCCTGGGCCTCCGTCTCCTCCGCGGAGACCCAGTCGTCCTCCTCGGTGAGCTGCTCGGAGTCCTGCCCGGTCGACGCCGTTCCCGGCCCCTCGAGGACGGCCAGCGCGTAGCCCTCCTCGCCCTCGACCACGATCCTCGAGGCGGTCAGGGAGTAGGCGGCCCCGTCCTGGGCGGGGGCCGGGTCGTCGGCGGCCGCCGTCGCGTACTGACCGGTCGCGGGGTCGACCGTGACGACCCGGGTGTCCGTCGTCGTCAGGTCGGTGTAGAAGATGACCGAGCCGCCCCCCGTGAACAGGCGGGCGATCCCGGCCGCGTAGCGTCCGCTCACCCGGACGAAGCGCGATCCCGATCCGTCGACCGACACCGGCAGGTCAGCAGCCTCGCCGAAGGCGGTCGGAGGGGTGGTCGGCACCGACCCGGCCCCGGACCCTCCAGCGCCGGAGGATGTCGGCGCAGGGTCCGACGACCCCGCCCCTGAGCCGCAGGCCGCCAGGACAGGCAGGACAAGTGCGCCCAGGGCTGCGCGGGACAGGAAGGCACGACGTCTCATCGGCAACTCGCTCCTCCGGGATCAGTGCAGCACCGCCGCTGCGGGGTGGGTGGTGGCTCGTACTCTAACGTGACCGAATCGTGATTCGCCTGTCGGGACAGCGCCCCGAACGCGGTGGTCTGCGGTGCGTGGTCGCACATGAGCGCTCCTGGTCTGAGCACGAGGGCGGGCACGCACATTCTCCGCTCCAGGTCCAGTCGGCGCCATGGGGAGCGCTCTCACTGGACAGGACGGTGGGGCATGTGTCCCATGCCATGGGGGACAGGGGTCACCGCCCCATAAACTGAACGGGCCGTGAGCCCCGGCGTGCCGGGGCCGCTCGCGGCGCCACCCGTCCCCCAGCAGGAACGAAAGAGCAGTGAACGCACGTCCTTTGAATGTCGCCGTCATCGGAGCCGGTCCCGCGGGCATCTACGCCTCGGACATCCTCTCGAAGTCGGGCATGGAGGTCTGTATCGATCTGTTCGAGCGCCTGCCGGCGCCCTACGGCCTGGTGAGGTACGGCGTGGCCCCCGACCACCCGCGCATCAAGCAGATCATCGTCGCCCTGTACAAGATCCTCCAGCGCGGTGACATCCGGCTCATCGGCAACGTCGAGGTCGGCCGCGACATCACCGTGGCCGAGCTGCGCGAGCGCTACGACGCCATCATCCTGTCCACCGGCGCCGACACCGACGCCCCCCTGGACATCCCCGGGATCGACGCCCCCGAGGTCTACGGCGGCGCCGACTTCGTGTCCTGGTACGACGCCCACCCCGACCACCCGCGTACCTGGCCCCTCAACGCCTCGGAGGTCGCCGTCATCGGAGTGGGCAACGTGGGCCTGGACATCGCGCGGGTCCTGGCCAAGAACGTCCAGGACCTGCTCGTCACCGAGATCCCGGGCAACGTCGCGCAGGCCCTGGCCGCCTCCCCGGTCACCGACGTCCACATCTTCGGGCGTCGCGGCCCCGCCCAGGTGAAGTTCACCCCCCTGGAGCTGCGCGAGCTCGGCAAGCAGCCCGGCGTCAACGTGACCGTCGACGAGGAGGACTTCGAGTACGACGAGGGCTCCCAGGCCGCCCTGGCCTCCTCCAACCAGCAGCGGCAGGTCGTCAAGACCCTCGAGGGCTACGCCATGCAGGACCCCGAGGACCTCACCGGTGCGCGCACCATCCACATCCACCTCTTCCAGTCCCCGGTGGAGGTGCTCACCGACGAGGGCGGTCACGTGAGCGCGCTGCGCACCGAGCGCACCCGCCTCAACGGTGACGGCACCGTCACGGGCACGGGGGAGACGCGTGACTGGCCGGTCCAGGCGGTCTACCGCGCGGTGGGTTACGCGGGCAGCCCGATCGAGGGACTGCCCTTCGACCACGAGCGCCACGTCCTGCCCAACGAGGGCGGTCGCGTGCTGGACCAGGACGGTCAGCCCCTGACCGGTGTGTACGCCACCGGCTGGATCCGGCGCGGTCCGGTCGGCCTCATCGGCTCGACGAAGTCCGACGCCCAGGAGACGATCTCCAACCTCGTCGCCGACGCCCAGGCCGGCCTGCTCGGCTCGGGCCGCCAGGACGGTGCGCAGGCCGGTCACGACGCTGTCATGGCACTGCTCACCGACCGCGAGGTCCCCTTCACCACCTGGGAGGGCTGGGAGCTTCTCGACGCCTACGAGCGCGAGCTCGGTGAGGCCTACGGCGAGGTCGAGGGCGGGCGCGGCGGGCGCGAGCGCGTCAAGGTCGTCGCCCGGGACGCCATGACCGCCATCTCGCGCTCCTCCGACGTCCCCGTCGACCTTATCGGGGAGCCCGACGCCGACAGGGTGCCCCAGCGGGTGGCCCACCGGCTCGAGGACTGAGGCACGGGCGCCGACCCACGGACCCGCAGACCCGCATTCGCGTACCGGCCCCCCGCGCCGCCCCGGACGACCGTCCCGGGCGCGGCGCGGGGGGCCGGTACGTGTCCGGGCGGACGCAACGCGACATGACGGGCGCAACACCGGTGTGACGCGTACCCTACCTCTCCTGGGCACCTACGCAGCCCCCGTGCCGCCGACGAGCGCGCCGACGCGCCAGCGGCACGGACACCGAGGACCGAGGACCGAGGACAAGGAGAGAGCCACGATGAGGATTGGCGTCCCCACCGAGATCAAGAACAACGAGTTTCGCGTCGCGATCACCCCGTCCGGTGTGCACGCGCTCACCCAGCGCGGGCACGAGGTGTCCGTCCAGTCCGGTGCCGGGCTGGGCTCGGCGATCCCGGACGAGCAGTACGCGGCGGCGGGCGCCGTGCTCGTCCAGGACGCTGACGAGCTGTGGGCCGGCGCGGAGATGATCCTCAAGGTCAAGGAGCCTGTCGCGCCCGAGTACGCCCGCATGCGTCCGGGCCAGCTGCTCTTCACCTTCCTCCACCTGGCCGCCGAGCCCGCCCTGACTGAGGAGCTCCTGGCGCGCCGGGTGACCTCCATCGCCTACGAGACCGTTGAGTCCGACTCGGGTGCGCTGCCGCTGCTGGCGCCCATGTCCGAGATCGCCGGACGGCTGGCCGCGCAGGTCGGGGCCGACAGCCTCCTCAAGCCCCGTGGCGGCGCGGGGGTCCTCCTGGGCGGGGCCTCGGGGGTGCGCCGGGGCACGGTGGTCGTCCTGGGTGGGGGGACCGCGGGCCTGTGCGCGGCACGGGTCAGCGTGGGCATGGGAGCCGACGTCACGGTCTTCGATCTCGACCCGGTGCGGATGCGCTACATCGAGGAGGTCTCACAGGGTGCGATCCGCACCCGCTTCTCGACCTCGCTGGACATCGCCCAGGCCTGCGCCGGGGCCGACCTCGTCATCGGCGCCGTCCTCGTCCCCGGTGCCCGCGCCCCGCGCCTGGTCACCCGTGAGGTGGTCGAGACGATGCGGCCCGGTTCCGTCCTGGTCGACATCGCCATCGACCAGGGGGGATGCTTCGAGGACTCCCGGCCCACGACCCACTCCGAGCCGACCTACGAGGTGGCGGGGACGACCTTCTACTGCGTGGCCAACATGCCCGGCGCCGTGCCCTACACCTCGACCCACGCCCTGACCAACGCGACCCTGCCCTACGTGACGGCCCTGGCCGACCAGGGCTGGCTGGCCGCCTGCCGACGCCGGCGCGACCTGGCCAGGGGGCTGTCGACCCACGACGGGACGCTCTTCACCCCCGGTGTCGGCCAGGCCCTGGGCCTCGAGGTCGGCGACGTCGGGTCCCTCCTGGCCTGAGCCCCCGGGACCGGTCGCTGCGCGGCGTCCGGTCCCGGCCGGCGGTCGGCGGGTGGCCCGCCCGCCGACCACCGCCCGTGCGGGACCGGTGGTCGTCTTAGGATGGGAAGGGTGGTCGTCTCAGGGTGGGACGACCCTCCTTCCGGTGGACGAGCGCCTGCCTGGCCGCCTTTCCCACCGGTGGCCGATCTGCTCGGGCTGAGGACGGCCTACCGTCGAGGGCATGCACAGCAATCCCACTCGACGACGAGTGTGGGTGGCGCCGGCCTCGGTGCTCGCCGCACTCTGCCTGACCCTGTCCGCCTGCGCCGCCGGAGGCGCGGGATCCGCCCAGCCGACGACGACCGGCGGCGCCTCCGCCGCAACGTCGGTGACACCGGCACCGGTGCCCGCCGGGCTGGAGAGCTTCTACGGCCAGAAGGTGTCCTGGAAGGCGTGTGAGGGCGCTGAGTCCGGCGACCCCTTCCGCTGCGCGACCGTCAAGGTCCCCCTCGACTACGACGACCCCTCCGGTCCGAGCATCGACCTGGCCGTCAAGAAGCTGCCCGCCGCCTCCGGCCGTCCCATGGGGACTCTCCTGGTCAACCCCGGCGGCCCCGGGGGCAGCGGCGTCGCCTACGTCTCCGAGGCTGAGTACGCCTTCTCGGACAAGCTGCGGCAGGCCTACGACATCGTCGGCTTCGACCCGCGGGGCGTGGGGGCCTCGACGCCTCTGACCTGCCTGAGCCCGCAGGAGATCGCGGAGAGGGCCGAGGAGGCCAAGCAGCAGGGTCTCGTGCCCCAGGAGGAGTGCGCGAGCGTCGACAAGGGCCAGTACTCCGCGGAGGAGGCCGCCGAGTCCGGGCGCAGCGCCGCCGCTGCCTGCGAGACCAACTCCCCGGTCCCCCGGATCATCGACCACATGGACACCGAGTCGGTCGCACG
The DNA here is from genome assembly GCF_900637165.1 of Actinomyces howellii. Taxonomy (GTDB): domain Bacteria; phylum Actinomycetota; class Actinomycetes; order Actinomycetales; family Actinomycetaceae; genus Actinomyces; species Actinomyces howellii. The sequence goes on from NZ_LR134350.1 coordinate 2,740,743, forward strand.
GGACCTCGACGTGCTGCGAGGTGTCTCGGGCGACCCGAGGCTCAACTACCTGGGGGTCTCCTACGGCACCTACCTCGGGGCGCGCTACGCCGAGCTGTTCCCCGGCAACGTCGGGCGCATGGTCCTGGACAGCGCCGTCGACCCGTCCCTGGGACTCGAGCAGCGCGCCCTGGAGCAGGCCGCCTCCATCGAGGAGACCACCCGCACCTACATGGCCTCGTGCATGGCGGCCGAGGGCTGTCCCTTCACCGGCAGCGTCGATGAGGGCATGGCCCAGCTCAAGGACCTCATCGAGAAGGCCAAGGAGTCCCCTCTTGCGACCAGGCACGAGGGCGTGACCGTCGACGGGGACTCGATCCTGGGCACCGTCGTCGACTCGATGTACGACTCCTCGACCTGGGAGCAGCTCACGGCCGCCCTGCGTCCGGCGGTGGTCGACCACGACGGCAGCGCCCTGCTCGACCTGACGGATCCTCCGGCCCCCGAGGGGGGTGACTCCGAGGCCGCCGCCCAGGAGGAGGCCCAGGCGGCCGCCAACGAGGAGGCGTACTCCGCGGTCAGCTGCCTGGACTACCCCGTCGAGGGAGACCGCGCCTCGTGGGACGAGTACGCCGCCAGGATCACGGAGGTCGCTCCGACGACGGGTGACGGCCTGGGGTACTCCACGGCCTTCTGCCAGGGATGGGGACGCAGCGCGACGCACACCCCCGCGAAGATCACGGCCTCCGGGGCGGCCCCGATCCTCGTCCTCGGGGTCACCGGTGACCCCGCCACCCCCTACGCCTGGTCCCAGGCTCTGGCCTCCCAGCTCGAGTCCGGGCGGCTGGTCACTCTCGAGGGCGCGGGCCACGGCGCCTACATGCGCCAGAGCAGCTGCCTCAACGACGCCGTCGACGCCTACCTCCTCACCGGCGAGCTCCCCGCTCAGGGCCTGCGCTGCACGGCCGACGAGTCCGGGGGCGACGCCGCTCAGGCCGGCGACGGTGCGACCGCTGCCCCGACCGGTGCCGCGACGCCGGCGCCCGAGGACGGCCCGACGACCTGAGCGCAGCGACACGGGCGGCGAGGCCTCCGGCCCCGTCAGGGCAGACCCCATCCGGTCGGCCCTGACGGGGCGCCGTCGTCCTCGCGTGGAGCCTGACCGGCGGCTCCGGGGGAGACCGGGCCGGCAGCGGCGGCGCCCGGCCCTGTCGTGGGCCCGACGTCCACTAACGTGGGACCGGGGCCGCCCACGAGCCCGCCCCCTCACACCCCAGCACAAGGAGAGCCATGACACGCATCGGTTCGGTGACGCCGACGCACTGGTACAACCTCGCCGCGGACTTCCCCGAGCCGCTGCCTCCCGCCCTCCACCCGGGTACCGGCCAGCCCCTGAAGCCCGAGGACCTCGAGCCCCTCTTCCCCGCGGCGCTCATCGCCCAGGAGGTCTCGACCGAGCGCTTCATCGAGATCCCTGAGGCGGTGCGCGAGGTCTACGCCAAGTGGCGCCCCTCCCCGCTCATCCGCGCCGACCGCCTCGAGCGGGCCCTGGGCACCGCGGCGCGCATCTTCTACAAGTACGAGGGCGTCAGCCCGGCCGGCTCTCACAAGCCCAACACCGCCATCGCCCAGGCCTGGTACAACGCCCAGGAGGGCACCCGGCGCCTGACCACCGAGACCGGGGCGGGCCAGTGGGGCGCCTCCCTGGCGCTGGCATGCTCCCTGTTCGACATGACCTGCGAGGTCTGGCAGGTGCGCGCCTCCTACGAGGCCAAGCCCTACCGCCGCTACCAGATGGAGGTCTACGGATCGACCTGTCACTCCTCGCCCTCGGAGCTGACCGAGGCGGGGCGCGCCATCCTCGCCTCCGACCCTCAGACCACCGGCAGCCTGGGCATGGCGATCTCCGAGGCCGTCGAGGTGGCCGCCACCACCGAGGGCGTCCACTACGCCCTGGGGTCGGTGCTCAACCACGTCATGCTCCACCAGACGGTCATCGGCCAGGAGGCCGTCGCCCAGCTCCAGGCCGCGGGGGTCGAGGCCCCCGACATCGTCTTCGGCTGCGCCGGCGGAGGCTCGAACCTGGCGGGGCTCACCTTCCCGATCATCGGGCGCAACCTCACCGAGGGCACCGCCTCGCGGGTCGTGGCCTGCGAGCCGACCGCCTGCCCGACGATCACCCAGGGCGAGTACCGCTACGACTACGGTGACGTGGCGGGGCTGACCCCGATGCTCAAGATGCACACCCTCGGGGCGGACTTCGTGCCCCCGGCGATCCACGCCGGCGGCCTGCGCTACCACGGCATGTCCCCGATGGTCTCCCACGCGGTCGAGCTGGGCCTCATGGAGGCGGTGGCCGTGACCCAGGAGGACGCCTTCGCCGCGGGCATCACCTTCGCCCGCGCCGAGGGGATCATCCCGGCCCCCGAGTCCACCCACGCGGTGGCCGCCGCCCTGGCTCACGCCCGCGACGCCGCGGACGGGGAGGTCATCCTCATCGGCCTGTCCGGCAACGGCGTGCTCGACCTGCCCGCCTACGAGGCCTACCTCTGAGCCGTCCCGAGGTGAGAACGCGACGCATCGGCTGGGGCGGGGCCGCCGACCGCTGGGCCCACGACCTGTACCGGCAGTCCTTCCCCGCCGTCGAGCGCGCCCCCTGGTGGCTCGTGCACCTCATGGCGCTGCGCCCGGGCATCGACCTCGTCGCGTGGTGGGACTCCCCGGAGCCCGGGGCGGCGCCCTGCGCCCTGACCTACACGGCGCGCAGGCCGGGCAGCGACCTTCTTCTCCTGTTCTACCTCGCCGTCGACCCCGCGGCCAGGGGCTCGGGCACGGGGACGAGGGTCCTGGGCGAGCTGGGGCGCCGCCACCGAGGCGCGAGCATCGTCCTGGAGATCGAGCCGGTGGTCGACCACGCCCCCAACCCCGAGCAGCGACGCCGCCGCCTGGTCTTCTACGAGCGGGCCGGCTTCCACGACACGGGCATGGTGGTCGAGGAGCCCTCGGGGGAGTACTGGGTGCTGGCCCGCCCGGCTCCGGGACGCGAGGTGAGCCCTGAGGAGCTCATCGGCCTCGTGCGCTACACGGGACTCGGCCTGGGGCGCGAGCAGATCCGCCGTCGGCGGGACTGAGCGGACCCGGCGGGCCGGCGCGGCTGTGTGGTGAGGCCGGGCCCGTCGGTGAGATCGGGGTGCGGAACCCTGTTGGCACCGCACAGCCTGTCCCACCGACCGATCTCCGGTCCCTCCCGCAGGGCATGCCTCGACACGTCCGCGCCCCGGCGCGGGTGGGACCCGGGGCAGGGCCCCGGAGGGAGGAGGCTCGTCCGGCGGAAGGAGGCTGTGGCCCCGGGGCGATCAGACCGCGGAGGGATCATCCGTGCAGGCCAGCGCCCCTAACCTTCCGGCCATGACACGCATCTCGACTCCTGGGAACCTGTTCGCACCCTCCCGCCGTCCCGCCCTGGCGCTGGCCGCGGCCGTCTGTCTGGCCGTGAGCGCCTGCGGGTACCCAGGCGCCGGCCGGGCCGCGCCGTCGGCCACCGGAGCGGTCGCCTCAGGCGCATCGGCCGCCCCCGTGCCCGCCGGGCTGGAGCCCTTCTACTCCCAGACGGTGTCCTGGGCGCCGTGCGAGGACGACGACGGCTTCCAGTGCGCCACCGTCTCGGTCCCCCTGGACTACAAGGACCCCGCGGGACGGACGATCAGCCTGGCCCTCAAGAAGCTGCCCGCGAGCGGGACGAGCCCCATCGGCTCCCTCTTCGTCAACCCCGGCGGACCAGGGGGCAGCGGCATCGACCTCGTCAGCCAGGGAGCCCAGGCCTTCTCCGCCGACCTACGCGCCCACTACGACATCATCGGCTTCGACCCCAGGGGAGTGGGGGCATCCACCCCACTGACCTGCCTGAGCCCCGAGGAGATCAAGCAGGTGGCCCAGGACCCTGCCGGAACCCAGGACGCGCCAGCGGCTAAGGAAGCAGAGGCACCCGAGGAGGAGTTTGCCCAGGCCGCGCTGGACTCGGGCAGGCAGGCGGCCGAGCCCTGCGAGCGGCACACACCCGTGCCCGGGCTCATCGACCACATGGACACCGGCTCGGTGGCCCGGGACCTCGACGTCCTGCGCGGCCTGGTGGGGGAGGAGCGCCTCACCTACCTGGGGACCTCCTACGGCACCTACCTGGGTGCCCGCTACGCCGAGCTGTTCCCCGACAAGGTCGGCAGGATGGTCCTTGACAGCGCCCAGGACCCGGCGGTGGACAACGCCCGGCTCCGGATCGACCAGGCCGCGGCCCTGGAGCGCACGCTGCGTGCCTACGTCGAGCACTGCCAGAAGGGCGACGCCTGCCCGCTCAGCGGCGGCGTCGAGGCGGGCACGGCCCAGCTGAGGGACCTCTTCGACCGCGCCGACGCCGCCCCCCTGCCCACCTCCACCCAGGGAGTCACGATCGACGGGGCGACCGCCAGGAACGCCGTCGGACAGACCATGTACGACGAGACCCTCTGGGACCGGCTCACCTCCGCCCTGACCGCGGCGATCAAGGACGGCGACGGCACCGAGCTGGCGGCCCTGTCGGCCCCGGCGACCGAGGAGGGGCAGGACCCTGAGGCCGCCGCGAGCAAGCAGGCGGCCCAGGCCGCCAACGGCCCGGCCATCAACGCCGTCGACTGCCTCGACTACCCCGTGCGCGGAGACCAGGCCCAGTGGGACGCCCAGGCCGCCCAGACCAGGAAGGTCGCCCCCACCCTGGGAGAGGGCCTGTCCTACCCCGACGCCTTCTGCCAGGGCTGGGGACACCACTCCGACCACGAGCCGGCTGCGGTCCGTGCCCAGGGGGCCGCTCCGATCCTCGTCGTCGGCGTGACCGGAGACCCCGCCACGCCCTATGAGTGGGCCCAGTCCCTGGCCTCCCAGCTGGAGTCCGGCCACCTGCTCACCGTCAGGGGCAACGGCCACGGGGCCTACATGCGCATGGGTTCCTGCGTCAGCTCCGCCGTCGACGCCTACCTCCTGCGCGGGGAGCTGCCCGAGCCGGGCGCCACCTGCCAGGCCCGGTACGAGACCCCCGCTGAGCAGTCCTCATCATCTCCCGCCGGAGAGCCGGACTCAGCCGGGACGCAGAGTTGATCCATAGAATGAGCCTCATGACAGGCACCAATCATCACAACGGGCTCAAGACGGCGGTCCTCATGGGAGGCCTGTGGAGCCTGCTGCTGGCGCTGGGCTGGCTGCTCGCACGGGGCACAGGGTCCTCGATCTGGCTGTTCATCATGCCGCTCATCGGAGTGGCCCAGACCGCCTACTCCTACTGGAACTCCGACAAGCTGGCCGTCCGCTCGATGGGGGCCATCGAGGTGACCGAGGACCAGCAGCCCGAGATGTACGCGATCGTGCGCGAGCTGTCGGCCGCCGCCGGCAAGCCGATGCCGCGCCTCTACGTCGCCCCGACGATGAGCCCCAACGCCTTCGCCATGGGGCGCGACCCCGAGCACGCCGCCGTGTGCTGCACTCAGGGGATCCTCCAGCTGCTCGACCGTCGCGAGCTGCGCGGGGTCCTGGGCCACGAGCTGTCCCACGTCTACAACCGGGACATCCTCACCGGCTCGGTGGCCGCCGGGATCGCCGGGGTCATCTCCTCGGTGGCCTCGATCGTCCTGTGGTTCGGCGGCGGGCGCGACCGGCGCGACGGCAACGTCGTCGTCCTGCTGCTCGTGGCCCTGCTCGCACCGCTGGCCGCCAGCCTCACCCAGTTCGCCATGTCCAGGACCCGCGAGTACGACGCCGACCACGACGGTGCGGTGCTCACCGGCGACCCGCTCGCCCTGGCCAGCGCCCTCCACAAGCTCGAGACCGGCGTCGCCCGGGCCCCGCTGGCCCAGGACCCCCGGGTCGAGCCCGTCAGCTCGATGATGATCGCCAACCCCTTCGGGACGGTGCGCAACCTCTTCGCCACGCACCCGCCCATGGCCAAGCGCATCGCCCGGCTCGAGCAGATGGCCGGGTACTGAGCGTCGGCTGATTCTTCTGATCGGCCGGCCCGTGTGTCGTCGCCTGCCGACGCCGAACACGTCACCTTGAGCCCGAGTACCCTGCTTTTACCAACGTTCTCGGGCTCAAGGTGACGTGTTCGGCACGCGGTCAGGGGATCTGCGCGCCCGGGGGCGCCGGCTACTTTGCGGCCGCTGCCGTCGCCCGGGACGCCGCTTCCTCGCCCACGGGCTCGCGCACCGCCCGGCCTCTCTCTCGCAGACCGGCATGTCGGGCCAGCCCGACACCGCCGTGGCCAGGTGTCGGGATACCGCCCGGCGTGACCCCCGGCGATCATTGCGTCATGAACATCGTCAAGCGTTGGCTCACCCGGCTCCCCCAACTGCGCAGGGACTCCGCCTACCTCCTGCTCTACAGTCCCCTGAACGTGCTCGCCTTCTGCCTGGTCGTCCCGCTCCTGGCCGCAGGCGTGAGCACCGTCGTCATCGGGGTGGGTGTGCTCCTGCTCCTGGTCGGCCTCCTCGTGGCCGGTGGCTTCGCCCAGCTGGCACGCCTGGCCGCCGGGACCGTCACGGGCACCGACCCCCTGCCCTCGTCCTACCTGCGCGCAGAGCCCGGATCCGGGCACCTGCGGCGGGTGCTCACCCCCCTCAAGGACCCGCAGCGCTGGATGGACCTGCTGTGGGTGATCGTGTCCTTCCCGGTCAGCCTCCTCCTGTGGGTCCTCACGGTCACCTGGCTCGCACTGGGCCTGGGCGGGGTGCTCGCCCCGATCCCCGAGATCATCCTGGAGCTGACGATCCCTGACCAGGCGCACAACGTCGCCGAGCTGCTCGGCCTGGAGCCCGCCCTGCTGTGGATGATCGTCATGTACCTGACCGTCGGCGTGATCTTCCTCGGCTCCGCCCCCGCGGTGCTGCGCGCGATGGCGGCCTGCCAGACGGGCCTGGACCGTCTCCTGCTCACCTGGCGTGCGGAGATCGGCCGGTTGGAGACCTCCCGGGCCGCGGTCCAGCGGGCCGAGGCCGACACCCGTCGCCAGCTCGAGCGCGACATCCACGACGGCCCCCAGCAGGGACTCGTGCGCCTGGGCATGGACCTGGCCCGCGCCCGCCGCCAGACGGCCAATGACCCGCACGCCGCCGCCGCGATCCTCGAGGAGGCCATGGCCCTGAACCAGCAGACCCTCGACGAGCTGCGACGGCTCTCACGGGGGATCGCCCCGCCCGTCCTGGTCGACCGGGGCCTGGCCGCGGCACTGTCCGAGGTGGCCACGCGCTCGACCGTGCCGGTCACCGTCGAGCTGTCCGGGCTGCCCGAGCCGACCGGGCTGCCCGACCACGTCGCCTACGCCGCCTACTTCGTGGCCAGCGAGGCCCTGACCAACGTCAACAAGCACTCCGGTGCCTCGAGGGCCCACCTGACCGTCACCGTCCACGACGCCCGGCTCCACCTGCGGGTCGAGGACAACGGCGTCGGCGGGGGCGCGCTGTCCAAGGGGCACGGGCTGGCAGGCACCGCCCAGCGCCTCGAGAGCGTCGGAGGGCACCTGGCCATCAGCTCGCCCGCAGGCGGACCCACCCGGGTCGAGGCGGTGATCCCGTGCGCGTCCTGATCGCCGACGACTCGGTCCTGCTGCGCCAGGGCCTGGCCCTTATCGTCGCCGAGGGCGGCCACGAGGTGGTCGCCGACGTCGGCGACGGGACCGCCCTGGTCGACCGCGCCCTGGCACTGCGCCCCGACCTGGTCATCGCCGACATCCGCATGCCGCCGTCACACACCGACGAGGGGCTGAGGGCGGCCACGCGCATCCGCGCCCGCTGGCCCCAGGCGCCGATCCTCCTACTCAGCCAGTACGTCGTGGCCGGCTACCTCACCGAGCTGCTCACCGACGGCGGCGGGGCACTGGGCTACCTCCTCAAGGACCGCGTCAGCGACATCGACTCCTTCCTCGAGGCCATGGAGAGGGTGGCGGGCGGTGAGCTCGTCCTCGACCCCGACGTCGTGTCCCAGGTGCTCCACCGCGGACGGAGCAACGACCCGCTCGAGCTGCTCACCCCGCGTGAGCGGGAGGTCCTCACCCTCATGGCCGAGGGGCGCACGAACGCCTCCATCGCCGAGCGGCTCGTCGTGAGCGAGGGGGCCGTGGAGAAGCACACCCAGCGGATCTTCGCCAAGCTCGGCCTGCTTCCCGACGCGGCCGTCCACCGCCGGGTCAAGGCGGTGCTCACCCTCCTGTCCGCCTGAGCCCGCACCTCCCCGCCGGGAACAGGCTCCTTGCCACGCTCGAGCCTGAGCCCCGACACGCGTGAGGCACTCGTCGCGATGCCGCCCTGCTCGTCCTACTCGTCACCGTCGTCACAGACACCGACGCCACCGTTGTCACCGACTGAGATCGCCGGAGGTTCCCGTGACCGCTCCGACCGCCACGGATCGTGCCCTGTGGCCCGTCGTCCTCGTCCTGTCCGCCGTGCTCGGGGCCGCGATCGCGCTCGCGGCCCTCGGTGGGCCGTGGCAGGTGATCTGGCTCGCGCACCCGGCAGCGCTCGCCTACTGGAGGTGGGGACTGAGGCGGCCCGTGCGTGAGCTCCTCGCCTCCGAGGGGAGGTGGACAGGGTGGACCCTCGTGGCGGCCGGGGCTCTCGTGCCGGCGATCGCCGCCCTCGTGGGTCACGGGACGAGCCCGGAGGCGCTCGGGCGGGCACTGGAGCAGGCTGGGCCGGCAGGCGTCGGCCGCGCCGCGCTCCTCGCGGTCCTCGTGGGCTGCTGCATGAACGCCGTCCCCGAGGAGCTGACCTTCCGGGGGGTGCTGCTCGGTGACCTGCGGGTACGCGGTGGCGCCGTGCTCGCCGTGACGATCACGGCGGCGGCCTTCACGGCCATGCACGTGCCGACCTGGATGAGCTCCGGTGTGAGCGGGACGACCTGGCTCTTCCAGGTGGCGGACAAGCTGGCCCTCGGCCTGCTCGCGGGCTGGTCGGTCGTGCGCCTGCACTCGATCGGCTTCGCCCTGGGGGCGCACCTGGGAGGCAACCTCGTGGGGGTCTTCCTCGACTCGGTGGTGCCGCCTCAGGGCTGGTCCGGGCTCACCGTGCCCAACGTCGTCGTCCTCGTGGCGCAGACGACGGTGACCGCCGCCCTTGTCGCCCGCCTGGGACGGGACCCGGTCCTCGCGTCCGTCGGGGTCAACGGTAGTTGACGAACTGGAGCGGGACGTCGACGTCGAGGTCCTTGAGCAGGGCGATGACCGCCTGGAGGTCGTCGCGGGACTTGGAGGACACGCGCACCTCGTCGCCCTGGATGACCGCCTTGACCCCCTTGGGGCCCTCCTCACGGATCGCCTTCGTGACCTTCTTGGCAACCTCCTGGGTGAGCCCCTCCTTGAGGGGGCAGACCAGCTTGTAGATCTTGCCCGAGGGCCGCGGCTCCTTGTCGCCCAGGTCGAGGACCTTGAGGGAGACTCCGCGGCGGAAGAGCTTGGACTGCAGGACGTCGAGGACGGCCAGAACCCGCTCGGCCGAGTTCGCCTGGAGGGTGATCGTGTCACCGCTCAGCTCGACCCCCGCCTCGACCCCCCGGAAGTCGTAGCGCTGCGAGATCTCCTTGGCGGTCTGGTTGACGGCGTTGTCGACCTCCTGGCGGTCGAGCTTGGAGACGACGTCGAAGGAGGAGTCGGAGGCCATGGCGGTCCTTTCGGGGCGGGCGGCACGGGCACGCACGAGCACGGGGTGCGGGCGCCCACCAGGGGGCCCGGCATCCCGATCCTAGAGGATCGGCTCAGGAGGGATCGGCCGGCGGGTCTCGTGGGGCCCCGGGGGTCGCCGGGGTCCCGGGGGCGCCGGAGTCCCGGGGTGCCCGGTGGCCTTTGTCCCGGCAGCCGGTCGGGAGACCCGGAGCGAGGCGCCGCGGAGCGCGGGAGGCCCGGAGCGCGGCGCCGCGGGAGGGGCGCCAGGTACCGCTCAGGTCCGCCGTCGCACTGTGAGCAGGGTCCCAGGCGAGTGGTTGGCGCGCGTGGCGCCCGGCTTGCTATTCTTCCACGGCACCACGCGACGCCCCAGCGGGCCGAGTGCGGCGCGAGGCGGGTTGCCCGAGCGGCCAATGGGAGCTGACTGTAAATCAGCCGCGGAATGCTACGGGGGTTCGAATCCCTCACCCGCCACGGACGTTACTCCGGTAGCGTCACCGGCCTCCACGTGGGGCCAGTCCCGCAGTGAGCGAGGCCACGGGGGGCAGGGTTGCGACAGCGATCCCGCTCATCCTAAAGTTCCGCTCGTTGCCCCGATAGCTCAGTCGGCAGAGCGTCTCCATGGTAAGGAGAAGGTCAAGGGTTCGATTCCCTTTCGGGGCTCTGACGCAGCGGGGGCCCACCGGCCCCCATTGTGGTCATATGGCGAGGTAGCTCAGCTGGTTAGAGCGCACGACTCATAATCGTGAGGTCGAGGGTTCGAGTCCCTCCCCCGCTACGCAAGGTTTCGAGCACAGCGCCACCCAGCTGCTCGAGGATCGACTACAGGAGCACAACGTGGCCAGCAAGTCCGCCGACGTCCGCCCCAAGATCACTCTGGCCTGCTCGGAGTGCAAGGAGCGCAACTACATCACCAAGAAGAACCGCCGGAACACTCCGGATCGCCTCGCGATCTCCAAGTTCTGCGCTCGCTGCGGCAAGCACACCGAGCACCGCGAGACTCGCTGAGTCCCGCGTCACAGGTGTCACCATCGCGACCGTGAGCACGACAAGCCCCGCTGACGACCCGTCGGCGGGGCTTCGCCTTGCCTCCGTGGACGACCTCGCCGCGGTTCTCGCCCGCCTGCTGGAGGATGGCGGAGCCGCAGCCGGCCCCGCGGCCCGGCTCGGCGCCGCATGTGTCCTGCCGGCGATCCGCTCCCTGGGGGCTGTCGCGGCCCAGCAGGCGGTCACCTCATGGGACGGGGTGGTCCACCGCCGCTGCCGTATCGAGCCGGTGGGCGCCGCGGCGACCGAGGAGGGCGACGCCAGGGCGGGCCAGGCCGTGACCTCCCCTGGCAGCGCCGCCTGTGGGGAGGAGGGCGCGCTCTCGGTCTCCCGCACCGTCAAGGGGCGGTGGGAGCTCGTGCGCGCCCGGCTCGTGCTCGAGGAGGCGGGGGAGGCCTGGCCCGGGGGAGCCGTCATCACGCACGACTTCGCCCGCCGCCTGCCCGGCGGGGGTGATGAGGAGCGCCCGGGTCCCGCGCCCCGCCCTGACGCTCCCGGCCAGCCGGGGGGCGTGGCGCACCGGCCCCCGGGACGTGAGTCGGCCACCGAGTGCCTCAGCGTCGTCGTCGCGCATGAGCGGGTGCTCGAGTGGGCTGAGGCCAGTGGTGACCGGAACGTGGTGCACACGAGCGCGGGAGCGGCGAGGCGTGCGGGCCTGAGCGCGGGAAGCGACGAGGTGGTCGTCCACGGGCTGCTCCTGGGGGCTGTCAGCTCCGGTCTGGTTCCTCCCGAGCCGGGTCGCCCACTCAGCCTCACCTTCGTCGCGCCGGCCACCGTCCCGGTCGACGGCGCCACGCGCCTTGACCTGGACCGTCGCTCCGGAGACCTGGGAGTCGACGCTCTGCTGCTCATGACCCGCCGCTGACCGGCTCTTCTGCGGCAAGGGCCACATCAGATGGTTGCATGATGAACTACTAGAATGTCCCCGCGTGCCCGGAAGCACGCGCAGGAGGGTGAGGATGAGCGCACAGGTGTCGGAGTCGGCGTCCGGTTGTGGCCAGGAACCGGAGGGCCAGGGCTGCGGCCAGGAGCCGGCGGGCCAGGGCTGCGGCCAGGAACCGGCCCCCGGCTGCGGTGATCCGCGTCGGAGGCTTGATGCGGTCGAGATGGCGGCCTGGCGTGCTTTTCTCACGACGTCGACCGCTGTGACCGCGAGGCTCAACCAGGAGCTCATGGCGGCGCAGGGTATCTCCATGCACGAGTACGAGATTCTCGTGCGCCTGTCGGAGGCACCCGAGCATCGGTTGCGCATGTCGGTCCTGGCGGAGACCATGGCGCATTCCCGTTCACGGCTCACACACACCGTGGGACGCCTCGAGAAGGAGGGCTATGTCCTGCGCGCCGCCTGCGCCGACGACAGGCGCGGCGTGCACTGCGAGCTGACCCAGGAGGGGCTTGCCTTCCTGCGCCAGGCGGCACCGGTCCACCTCGAGGGGGTGCGCAGGCACGTCATCGACAGGCTCAGTCGTGACCAGCTCCTCGCCCTGTCCTCGATCCTGTCGGCGCTCGGGCAGGACGACGCCGCGTCCTGACACCTGTCCGAGAGCCCGGCTCCAGACCCCGCCTGCCCAGGCGTGCTCAGTGCACGGACCCGGGCCCGGCCCGCAGCGACCACAGGTCGGTCCACCTCATGCCCAGCTCGGCCAGGAGACGGCGCATAAGCGGCAAGGAGATGCCGACCACCCCGTGCGGGTCGCCGTCGATGCCGTCGATGAACGCGCCGCCCAACCCGTCGATGGTGAACGCCCCCGCGCAGCCCTCGGGCTCGCCAGAGCCCACGTAGGCGTCGATCTCGGCCTCTGTGGGGGTCCCGAAGCGCACGAGGGTCGACGACACCCCCTGTCTGGTCTCGCCGTCGGCGGCCCTGACCACGACATGGCCCGAGTGGAGGACCCCGCTGCGGCCACGCATCGCCAGCCAGCGGTCCCGGGCGGCCGAGGCGCTGCCCGGCTTGCCCACGGTCCGGCCGTCGATCTCGAGCATCGAGTCGCAGCCCACGACGACCAGGTCGGGGTACCTGGTGCGCTCCTCCTGGGTGACGGTGGCGGCGACGTCCAGGGCCTTGGCCCTGGCGAGCGCGGAGACCTGGTCCGCTGGGCCGGGGGCGGGCAGGCCGGCGACGGCGCGAGAGGCGGCCAGCGCCTCCAGGACCTCGGGCTCATCGACCGCTGAGACGCGGACGAGGGGGTCGACGCCCGCCGCGCGAAGCGTGGCGAGCCTGCCGGAGGACTTCGATGCCAGGAGGATCACAGGTCGAGCCTAGACGATCGCTCTGGCGGGGCGCCGGCGGGGCCTGCGGTGGGGCGGGAGCCTCGCCGGGTCGGACCTGCCTCGGTGCGCAGCCGCCCCGCAGCCGGCCCTGTCTCGGGGTAGAGCCCTGACGTCATCGACGTCATCGACCTGCGGCAGGCCCGTCGGCCCGCCTTGTCTCGGGGTCGTGCCTCGACGTCCTCGATGTCCGAGCGCCGGTTCCCCCAGCGCGCCCCCACCGTCCCCGACCTCGACCGGTCGAGTGAGCTTCGACCGGTCATGTAAATGTCGACCGTCTGTGTGACAGCAATAGCCCGGTCGAGGTTTACATGACCGGTCGAGGTTTACATGACCGGTCGGGGGGAACGGGTCGCGCCCAACCGCCAGGGGGCACGTGGTCCCGGACAGGGCGATACCCACCCGCAGCCCGTGAGATCAGTCTTCTCGATGGTTGCTTCCACGGGGCGGTTGTGGGTGGTCGGTGAGTTCGGGGTGGAGGCGTCGAGGGGCGGCCGGCGCGATGACGGCGTCGAGGGTGGCCGGCGAGGTGGTGGTGGTCGGGCGAGCATGTCGCGCGGGACCTCGCGCTCGTCGTCGGTGGCTGAGTCCGGGGCTCGGCCTCGTGCGTACGGGCCCGGGCCCCCGCCCCACCCCACCCCACCCCGTGGAATCAATCAACTAGAGTCGAGGCGTGAGTATCTCAGGACAGGAGAGCACCCACCCCGGGCCCCTGCGCAGGCTCGTCACGGTCCCGGTCACCGGCTCGACCAACACCGACCTGCGTGCCGAGCTCGCGGGCCCGGACGGGCTCGTATGTCCCGGCAGCGCCGCACGGTGGCCGCACCTGTCGGCCCTGCGCGCCCTCAGCCAGACCTCGGGACGTGGTCGCGCCGGCCGTAGCTGGACGACGCCGCCCTGCGGGGCCCTGACCGTCTCCTTCGTCCTCAGGCCGCTCGTCCCGCTCGACCGGCTGGGCTGGCTGCCGCTGCTCACCGGCCTGGCGGTCCGCCGGGCCCTGGAGCCGTGGCTCGAGGGCACCGGCTGGACAGCGCGGACCAAGTGGCCCAATGACGTCGTCGTCACCGGGCCGCCCTCGGTGCCCGTCGTGCCCGGCTGGGGACGCAGCCGCAAGATCGCGGGAGTCCTCACCGAGCTCCTTCCCGCCCAGGCGGCGCCCCCGGCGCCAGGCGCCGCTCCCACCGACCGGGACCGGGCTCCGGCGGTCATCGTGGGTGTCGGGGTCAACGTCGCCCAGGCGGCCCAGGTGCTGCCCGTGCCCTGGGCGGCGTCCCTGGCGGGTCTCGGCGCACCCATGGGAGACGCCGACCCCGACCAGGCCGCGGGCGAGGTGCTCGAGGCCGTGGCCGTCCAGCTCGCGGAGCTCGTCGAGCGCTGGGAGGCCCTGGGTGGCGACCCCGACTCCAAGAACCTGGAGCGTCCCGACAGCCCCGGGCGCCCCGACAGCCCCGGGCACCCCGACAGCCCCGGGCGCCCCGACAGCCCCGGGCGTCCCGACGGTCCTGGCGGAGCCGGCCGGGCCGGCGGTCTGGGCGCCGAGCTGCGCGAGGCCTGCCTGTCCCTCGGCGCGGAGCTGCGGGTGAGCACCCCCGCTGGCGAGGTCGTGGGCACAGGGGTCGACCTCACGCCCGGCCTCGTCGTGCGCACCTCGACCCCCCAGGGCCCCCACGACGTCGTCGTCACAGTCGGCGACGTCCTCCACGCCCGCCTCGAGCCCGGCGGGGAGGACGCGCCCGGACCGGCGTGACCCCGCCGCCCTCCTGGCTCCGGGACTCGTCCGGTAGCCGCGGGGCGGTCAGGCAGAGCCTTCCTCTGTGAGGTGCGCTACTCTTGCGCGCGTGAGAGAAGATGCGACCTCCGACGAGCCAGGTCCCGGGAGCGCTGAGCCCACCGGGAGCGCTGAGCCCACCGGGAGCGCTGAGCCTGCCGGGGGGATGGCCGAGCCGGCCTCCCGGGACGTCAGCTGGTCGACGGTCGCCGGTCACGAGCGCCTCCTGCTGGACGGGGACCCCTCGCTGTGCCTGGCGGAGGTGGCCGAGAGGGCGGGGACCAGCCTGGCCCTGGCGCAGCGCTTCTGGCGGGCCATGGGCTTCGCGGACGTCGCCCCCGAGGAGGTGCGCTTCACCGAGCAGGACGTCACGGCGCTGCGCGAGGTGGCCGACCTCATCGACGACACCGACGACGGGCTGCTCGCCCCCGACACCCCCGGAGGAGGCCTGGCGGCGTCGAGCGTCATGGAGATCCTGCGCGCCCAGTCCTACACGATGGACCGTCTCGTGCTGTGGCAGCTGGAGACGCTCGTGGCCGACATCGCGCAGCGCCTCCACCTGGACGACACCTCGGCGCGGCTCGTGGCCCTCGACCACGTCGACGAGCTGGTCGGCTCCCTGTCCAGGCAGCTGACCTACGTGTGGCGCAGGCACCTGGCGGCGCTCATCGGCCGGACCGACTCCGAGGTGGCCGGCCGCGGCCGCGAGGAGGCCGGACCCGACCTCTACCCGCTGACCCGGTCGCTGGGCTTCGTCGACATCGTCGCCTTCACCCAGAGGGCCCAGAGGATGGGGCGCTCAGAGCTGTCGGCGATGCTCGAGGACTTCGAGGTCACCGCCCGCGACGTCGTGACCTCCCGCGGCGCCAGGGTCGTCAAGACCATCGGCGACGCGGTCATGTACATCTCCGACGACGTCACCGTCGCCGCGGACGTCGTCACCTCCCTGGTCGACGAGCTCCAGTCCGGCCCTGACACGATGCGCGTGCGGGCCAGCCTCGTCCAGGGGCGGGTCGTCTCGCGCTCCGGCGACGTCTTCGGCCCGCCGGTCAACCTGGCCTCCCGCCTCGTCGACACCGCCGAGCCAGGGGGGATCCGGATGGACGAGGCCACCGCCCTGGCGATCCGCACCGGCCCGCACGCCGAGCGCTACGTCGTGCGCCCCTGCCACGAGGTCGTCGCCAAGGGGCTGGGCAGCGTCGTGCCCTGGTCCCTGGCCCGCGCCTGAGCGGGGCGTTCCGCTGGGCGGACTCCGAGCGCGGGAGGATGGCGGCGGGCCCTCCAGTCGCCTACGATCCGAGATGTGACAACTGTGCTCCTCGTCGAAGACGACCCCGCCATCTCCGAGCCCCTCGCACGAGCCTTCGGACGGGAGGGATACGAGGTACGCGCCCACGGAACGGGCAAGGGCGCCCTGGAGGAGGTGTCCGGTGCGGACATCATCGTCCTGGACCTCGGTCTGCCCGATATCGACGGTCTTGACGTCGCCCGCCAGGTGCGCGCTCGGGGGCTGACCATCCCCATCCTCATGCTCACCGCCCGCAGCGAGGACACCGACCTCGTCGTCGGCCTGGACGCCGGGGCGGACGACTACGTCACCAAGCCCTTCCGCCTGGCCGAGCTGCTGGCGCGCGTGCGCGCCCAGGTGCGGCGCGCCTCCGGGGAGGCTGCCGAGGACGAGCTGCGCGCCGGGCAGATCCGTGTCGACGTCGCCGCGCACCGGGCCTTCATCGGCTCGCGCGAGCTCCAGCTGACGACCCGGGAGTTCGAGCTGCTGCGCGTGCTCGTGCGCGGCGCGGGTCAGGTCGTGGCCAGCGAGGACATCCTCAAGGAGGTGTGGGGAGAGGACCCCACCGGCAGCCTCCAGACCCTGGAGATGCACGCCACCTGGGTGCGTCGCAAGCTCGGGGACGACGTCGAGGCCCCGACCCTCCTGCTCGCCGACGACGGGGGCTACCGCATCAACGCCTGAGCGCGGGCGCCGGGCGGCGGGCCCGGGCCCCGACACCCCTCCCCGCCCCCGGGGCCGGGATGTCCTCGGTGGGACGGCGCGAGCACCGTCCCGCACCTGCAGAAGGGAGTCCTGGTGCGACGTCGTGCCATGGAGATGACGATGGCGGCGGTGGTCGTTGCCGTCGTCGTCCTGGGCGTGCCCCTGGGCGGGGCGTGGCTGAGCCTGGCCTTCGCCACCTCCCAGGACAGCGACGACCGCCTCGAGGTCGTCATCACGGTCGTCCTCATGGTCTTCGTCCTCACCGGCGTGGCCCTCCTGGCCGCCTACGTCGTCGCGGCGAAGGTCTCCCGCAGGATCTCTGCGCCCCTCATCTACCTCGCCGCCGAGGCCGAGCAGCTCGGCAGCGGACAGGTCCGCCCCCGGCTGCGACGCAGCGGCATCGAGGAGATCGACCTCGTCCAGGCCGAGCTCGTGCGCAGCGCCGAGCGCGTCGCCGGGCGCCTGGCCGCCGAGCGGCAGTTCGCCTCGGACGCCTCCCACCAGCTGCGCACGCCCCTGACCTCGCTCAGCCTGCGCCTGGAGGAGATCGAGCTCATGGCCACCGACGAGGAGGTGCGTGAGGAGGCCCGCGCCTGCATCGAGCAGGTCGAGCGCCTCACCGGGGTCGTCGAGGACCTCCTCCAGATCTCGCGCCGCACCGGGGGCGGGACCACCGAGGCACTCAACCTCTCCGACCTCTTCGCCCGCCAGCGTGACGAGTGGGCGCCCGCCTTCGCCGAGGCGGGCCGGTCCATCACCCTGACCGACGACATCGGCCTGCCGGTCCTGGCCAGCCCCGGCTCACTGGCCCAGGTGCTCGCCACCGTCATCGAGAACTCCCTGCGCTACGGTGCGGGCGCGACAACGGTGTCGGTGCGCTCGGCCAACGGCGGCCACGGCGTCTTCGTCGACGTCGCCGACGAGGGCCCGGGCGTCCCCGACGACCTGGCGCCCACCGTCTTCGAGCGCCACGTCTCGGGCCACGGGTCCACCGGGGTGGGCCTGGCCCTGGCCAAGGACCTCGTCGAGGCCGACGGCGGGCGTATCGAGCTGTCCCAGCGCCGTCCCGCGGTGTTCTCCATCCTGCTCAACGCCGTCCCCAAGTCTCTCGACCCGAACAACGTCCTGCCGCAGGGCGCCCTGGTCTCCGTGGGGCGCAGGCGTCGCTTCTGAGCGTCGCCTCACCGACACCTCACCGGACTCCGCCCGTCGGTGCGCCCCGGGGCGCCTGCCTCCCGGCGCGGTCGCCCAGGCGGCCTCGTGGCACCCGGCCCCCAGATGCGGAGCAGGGGACGCCCGCCAGAGCGGGCGTCCCCTGCGCACGGTGCCGTCAGGCTCGGGTGCTCAGCCGATCAGGCCTTCGTCGCGGCCTTGGCGTTGCGGGCCGAGAGCTTGGAACGGCCCCAGGCGACGAGCATCGGGGCGACCGACACGAAGACGATACCCAGGATCATGTAGTCGATGTTGTGCTGGATCCAGGTGACCCCGCCCAGGAAGTAGCCGAGCCAGACCAGGGCGAAGGCCCACACCGTGGCGCCCAGGACGTTGTAGAAGACGAAGTGCCGGTAGCTCATCTGGCCGACCCCCGCCATGACCGGGGTGAAGGTGCGCACGATCGGCACGAAGCGCGCCAGGGTGACGGCCTTGCCGCCGTGACGCTCGAAGAAGTCCCTCGTCTCGTCGACGTACTTCTGCTTGAACAGGCGGGAGTCCGGCTTGTTGAAGATGGCGGGGCCGGCCTTCTTGCCGATGACGTAGCCGGTCTGGTCGCCGACGATCGCGGCGACCCACATGAGCAGCGAGACGATCCAGATGTTGACCGGGACGCCGTCCGCGGGGCTCTTCTCCCCGATGTGGACGAACATCCCCAGCGTGAACAGCAGGGAGTCCCCGGGGAGGAAGAAGCCGATGAGCAGTCCGGTCTCGGCGAAGATGACGAGCATGACGGCCAGCACCGACCAGGGGCCGACCCAGCCGACGAAGGTCATGATCATGTTCGCCGGGTCAAGCCACTCCGGGCCGAGGGCAGGGGCGGGCATAGCGGGCATAGCGAGCAGTGCGGCGGGCAGCGCCCCGATGGGGGCCAGCGCCGAGGTCAGTACGGTCACCGCCCTAGGCTAAGGACTCCGACCGGGGGCGGACACAACGGAGATCACCCCCCGGGTGTGTGATCCGGCACGTCGGTGCGACACGAGTCCTGCCCGCGGTGTCGCGGTGTGAGCGGCGCTTCGGGTCGGAGGCGGGACACTGGTCAGGCCGGAGGCTCAGGGGCCTGCTCGACCTCGGAGCGGTCCTCGGGGCCAGAGGATCCGGTGAACACGACGTAGTGGTAGAACAGGAAGCGGAAGGCGGTCCCCAACCCGAAGCCGACGACGTAGGCGGCGATGTTGTCGGCCAGCGGCCCGGTCAGCCCCAGGACGTGATGGGTGAACAGCAGGCAGACCTGGGCGATGAAGATCCCGCCGACGTTGCCCACCGCGAAGAGGACCCCTTCCTTGGCGGTGTTGTCGCGTGTCCTGCCCCGGTAGGTCCACAGGCGGTTGACGGTCCAGGAGAAGAGCGTGGCGATCGTCGCCGAGAAGACGTTGGCGGAGTTCGGGTGCCCTGCCAGGAAGGCCAGCGGGCCGTGCTGCACGAGGTTGAACAGCCCGACGTCGATGACGAAGGCCATGCCTCCGACCGTCCCGAACTGGAGGAACTCACGGACCCACGCGACGAGCCGCTGGGTGGCCGTGGGGGCGCCACCGGGGGCCGCCGCGGCCGGAGCGCCCGGGAGGGCCTGTGCGGTCGCCGGGGCGGTGCCCTGGCCGGTGCCGGGGGCCGTGGACGGCGTGGAGGGTCGCGGAGTCACGACTGCGATCCTACGGAGGCTCGGGACGATGAGCCCGCAGCCAGGTGCCTGTGGGCGCGGTGGTGGGGACCACTGCCCATCATGCGCTCGGGCCCGGGGCGTTGCGTCGTGCAGCCGGGTGCCTCAGGTGCAGCGGGCTGGCCTCGTCGGGAGCCGACGCCTCCCAGGGGCTCACGGCACCCAGGTGACCGACACCGAACCGAGGTCCCACAGCCAGGAGACCCAGAAGAGCTGACCCACGACGCAGGCGGCGAGCAGGGTGGCGCGCCTGCGGGTCGTCGTGCTTGCCGCCAGCGCCCAGGCAACGGGGGTCAGGGGGATGAGGATGCGGAAGACCGAGGTCGTCGGGTCGAAGAAGGCGAGCAGGTAGAGGGTGTATCCCACGCACCAGAACCAGGCAGGCGCACCGAGGCGGCGCAGCGAGGGCGCCGTCAGCGCCAGAGCCGCCACGGCCAGGACGCCGAGCAGCAGCAGCGCCCCGAGGTGGTCACCGACCCACCACTGTGAACGGGTGAACCACGGGACGAAAGGAGCCAGGGAGCCATGCCGCCAGGCGGTCTCGGTGGCGGTGTAGGCGTCGGCCCGGCCGGTGACCGCCCAGGCGATGGCCGGCCAGGCCAGGGCGGCTGCGCCCGAGATGACGGTGAGCACGAGCAGCCCACGGCGTGCACGGGCCTCCAGCGGCTCCTCCCCGGGCAGCAGCACCCGCTGCCACCGGGCCGGCACCCAGCCGCGGGCGCATGCGCTGTCCCACATCCACCACAGGCCCAGGGCGGCGGTCAGGGGCACGCCGATGGGGCGGGCGAAGGCGGCCAGGACCGCGACCGGGGCCGCCAGCGCCATCGACCGCCGTCCCGCCAGGGCCAGGGCGGCCCCGGCCAGCAGCAGGCCGAGGGACTCGGCGTAGGGCAGCTGGAGGACGACCGCGCACGGTGCGCTCCAGGTCAGGGCCACCGCCCACAGCGAGGCGGTGCGGCCAGTGCGCGGGGCCAGCCACCAGTGGCTGACGAGGGCTGCCCCCGCTGAGGCGAGGACCGCCACGAGGCTGGCGCAGGCGTAGAAGGACCATCCGGTCCACCCCAGGGCCGCGGCCAGGAACGGCAGCATCGGCATGAAGGCCCAGGCGTTCTGGACGACGACCCCGTTGGAGTCGGTGGGCAGCACCGAGGGGTAGCCCTCTCGGTGGATCCGCTCGTACCAGCCCGAGTCCCAGAACGCGATGTGCTCGGTCCATCCCGGGCTCGCCTGGGCCCACACGGTCTGGGGGGTGTCGGCGGCACCCAGGCGCAGCACCGTGAAGGACAGGAGCGTCGCCGCGGCCCACACGGTCAGCACCTGCGCGGTGTCGGGCAGGCGCGCCAGGAGCCGGTCGGCCGGACCAGGCACCGGTGGGCGGGAGGACGGAGGCACCGGAGGTGCTGCCGGTGCCGCTGGTGCCGGCGGTGTCTGCGGTGCTGGTGCGCGGTCCTGGTGGGCTGGCTCTGGGATGGGCACGGCGCCCAGCCTACGGGCCCGGTAGCCTAGAGAGGTGAGCGCACCCATTGTTGCCGTCATCGGCGGCGGCCAGCTGGCCCGCATGATGCACGAGGAGGCGAGCGCGCTGGGTATCCACCTGCGAGCGCTTGTCGAGGCCCCTGACGGATCGGCCGCCCAGGTCGTCGTCGACGCGCCGGTGGGCGCCGCCGACGACGAGGCTGCAGTGCGCAGCCTCCTGAGGGGACGGGAGGGCCTGCCCGGCGGCGCGGGGGCGGCTGGTCAGGCCGAGGCCCTGACCTTCGAGCACGAGCACCAGGACGACGGGCTGCTGCGCGTCCTGGAGGCCGAGGGGGTCGCGGTGCGGCCCGGCCCCGGCGCGCTGGAGCTGGCCCGGGACAAGCTCGCCATGCGCCGGGCGATGGGCGAGGCCGGTCTGCCCCAGCCCGCCTGGGCGGAGGTCTGCGGGGACGTCGAGACGATGCGCGGGCTCATCACCGCCTTCGCGGCCGAGCATGGCTGGCCGGTGGTCCTCAAGACCCCGCGAGGCGGCTACGACGGCCACGGTGTGCTGCTCGTCGGCGGCCCCGATGAGCTCGACGCGCCCGAGGCGGCCTCATGGCTGGCCCAGACCGCCGCCGCCCGCGCTGTGGGCGTCCTTGACGCGCAGGACCGCGGTGCCCAGGACCGCGCCGACGACGAGGCCCCGGCGCGCGCCGGGGCCGGCGGGAGCCTGGGAGGGGGCGCCGTCACGAGCCTCCTGGTCGAGCAGGCCGTCCCCTTCACCCGTGAGCTCGCGGTGCTCCTGGCCCGCAGCCCCAGCGAGCAGGTCGCCGTGTGGCCGGTGGCGCAGACCCTCCAGGTCGACGGGATGTGCGCCGAGGTCGTGGCCCCGGCGCCGGGCCTCGACGCGTCTGCCGTGGCCGAGGCCGAGCGGATCGGGCGCGTGGTCGCCGAGCGCTTCGGGGTCACCGGGGTGCTCGCCGTCGAGGTCTTCGCCGTCGAGGACGAGGCCGGCACGCGGCTCTACGTCAACGAGCTGGCCATGCGCCCGCACAACTCGGGCCACTGGACCCAGGACGGCTCGGTGACGAGCCAGTTCGCCCAGCACCTGCGTGCGGTCCTCGACCTGCCCCTGGGGGAGACCACCCCCACGGCGGCGACCACTGTCATGGTCAACGTGATCGGCGGCCCCCAGGAGCCCGGGCCGCGGGCCCTGGAGCTGGCGACGGCCGCCGACCCCGGGGCGCGCGTCCACCTCTACGGCAAGGCCTGGCGTCCGGGGCGCAAGCTCGGCCACGTCAACCTCACCGTCGGCCCGGGCGGCGCCCCGGACCTCCAGACGGCTCTCGGGCGGGCCCGGTCCGTCGCCGCCCTCCTGCGCGGCGAGCAGCCCTCCCAGGACCAGGATCAGGACCGGTGAGCGGAGCGTGCCGGATCCGACCGGAGCACACCTGCTGGGGCGGTCCGCTCGCCCCGGTATCGAAAGGAGCAGCATGAGTGATCAGCCACGACCGGTGGAGGTCGGCATCGTCATGGGGTCGGACTCCGACTGGCCGACGATGAGCGCCGCCGCCGACGCCCTCGAGGAGTTCGGCATCGGCTACGAGGCCGACGTCGTCTCGGCGCACCGGATGCCCACCGAGATGATCGACTACGGCAGGGCGGCGGCCGGAAGGGGGCTGCGCGTCATCATCGCCGGGGCGGGAGGAGCGGCACATCTGCCCGGCATGCTCGCCGCCGTCACTGAGCTGCCGGTCATCGGCGTGCCGGTTCCCCTCAAGCACCTCGACGGGATGGACTCCCTGCTGTCCATCGTCCAGATGCCCGCGGGGGTTCCGGTGGCCACCGTGTCCATCGGCGGGGCGCGCAACGCCGGCCTGCTCGCCGCACGCATCCTGGGCGCGGGCCACGGGCCGCAGGCCGAGCGGATCCGCCAGGACATGCTCCGCTTCCAAGCCGACCTGGCTGCGCTGGCCCACGCCAAGGGGGCCGCCCTGCGAGAGCGCCGCACGCGGTAGCCCGCCCCAGTCCTCCCCAGCGGGTGCGGGCCGCAGGCCATCGTCCCGACGCCGAACACGTCACTTTGGTCCCGAACACGTCGCTTTTACCAGGGTAGTCGGGCTCAAGGTGACGTGTTCGGCGTCGCGAAGCGGCCGCAGGTGCGGGCGCCGGGCCCGGCCCGGGTCCACGGCATCGCTTCTGTGGCGTCTGCCACAGACAGCCTTGTTTGATCGTGTGCGTTTCTGTTCGATTCCGGGAGTAGGCTGGGGGCATGAGCATTCTCGTGGCCGGAGGCGCAGGCTACATCGGCGCCCATGTCGTCCGTCTTCTCCTCGAGCGGGGGGAGGAGGTCGTCGTCGTCGATGACCTGTCCTACGGGACCGCCGAGCGCGTGAGCGGGGCGACCCTCGTCGAGCTCGACGTCGCCTCCGGGGGTGCCGTCAAGGTGCTCACGGCGGCGATGGAGCGCCACGGGGTCACTGCCGTCATCCACTTCGCGGCACGCAAGCAGGTCGGCGAGTCCGTCGAGCGGCCCGCCTGGTACTACGAGCAGAACGTCGGCGGGCTGGCCGCCATGCTCCTGGCCATGGAGGCCGCCGGGGTCGACCAGATGATCTTCTCCTCCTCCGCGGCCGTCTACGGCATGCCGCCGGTCGAGGTGGTGCCCGAGGACATCGACTGCCGTCCCATCAACCCCTACGGGGAGACCAAGCTCATCGGGGAGTGGATGATGGCGGACTGCGAGCGGGCCTGGGGCCTGCGCTGGGCGGGCCTGCGCTACTTCAACGTGGCCGGCGCCGGCTGGGACGACCTGGGCGACATGGCGACGCTCAACCTCATCCCCATGGTGCTCGACCGCCTGGCCCGGGGCGAGACCCCCAAGATCTTCGGCACCGACTACCCGACCCCGGACGGCACCTGCGTGCGCGACTACATCCACGTCCACGACCTGGCGGTCGCCCACATCGCTGCCCTTGACCACCTGGCCGGCGGCGGGTCGATGAGCGAGCACGTGTTCAACGTCGGCACCGGGACCGGGTCGTCAGTGCGAGAGGTCGTCTCCAAGGTCCTGGCCGCCACCGGGGTCGACCGCGCACCCGAGGAGCTCGCGCGCCGGGCGGGTGACCCGCCCCAGCTCATCGGCGACGCCACGCGGATCGGACGGGTCCTGGGGTGGCGGGCCGAGCACGACCTCGACGACATCGTCGCCTCGGCGGTGAGCGCCTGGAGGGCCGACCCCAACCGTCCGGCCATCGGCTGAGCGGCGGCGCGGCCCGGCGCGCCACCGGTCCCGGTACGACCGGTCCCGGCGCGCCACCGACCTCAGCTCGAGGTCTGGTTGAAGTCGGACTCGGTCAGGGTGCCCTCGCGCAGCTTGGCGAAGAAGTCCGGGGCGGTCGTGTCGACGAGCAGCACCGCGGCGCCGATCCCTCCCGGCTCGTAGTCGAGGGACTCGATGGGGGGTGCGCCCGAGAGCCCCGCGCCGGAGGCGGAGCGGAAGGCCAGCACCATCTGGCCCAGGTCGATCATGGCGGAGTCCTCGTCGACCGTGAGCACCTGGGTGCCGGCGTCCACGAGGGCGTTCTGACGCCACGGGTTGATGAGCGTGGCGGGCGAGACGGCCTTGGACACGACGGCGGAGATGACCGCCCGCTGGCGCAGGCCGCGGCCGATGTCCCCGGTCGGGTCGGACTTGCGCATCCGGGCGTAGGCGAGGGCCTTCGCGCCGTCGACGTCCTGGCACGTGCCCTGGGAGGTGTCCCAGACCAGGCCGGAGTCGGCGTCGTCGACGTCGTAGTCGAGGCACACGTTGATGCCGCCGACGGCGTCGACCATCTGGGAGACCCCGCCCATGCCGACCTCGACGTAGTGGTCCATGGTCAGCCCCGACAGGGCCTCCACCGTGCGCACGAGCAGCTGGGGGCCGCCGTAGGAGTAGGCGGCGTTGATCTTCTCGCCCCCGTAGTCGGGGATCTCGACGTATGTGTCCCGTGGGATCGAGGTGAGGGAGGCCTGCCCGTTCTCCGCCTTGTGGAGCAGCATGATCGTGTCGGAGCGCGAGCCCTCGGTGCCGTCGGCGACCGCGCCGTCGGACCGGGAGTCCGAGCCGACGATGAGCCAGGTCTCTCCCGGGGTGTCCGCGGCACCCGACAGGGCGTCCACCCGCTGGAGGTTGGAGTTGACGTCGTGGTAGAGCCACAGCAGCCGGCCGCCGACCAGCACGAGCAGGAGGACGAGCACCGCGGCGACCCAGCGCAGGGGCCGACGGCGCCGGCGCCCCGAGGGGGCGGGCGCGTGGGGCTGCGGCAGGGGCTCAACGCCTCCGGCCTGGCCCCGGCGGGGGTCGTGGGGGACCGGACCGGGAGATCCGGCGCCTGCCGCACGAGCGCCACCCGTGGGCATGGCGCGGGTGGCCGCGGGGCGCCGGGCGGGGGAGCTGCCGAGTGGGACGGCGCTGGAGCCCGGGCGGGCACGGCTGGTGCCCTGCCTCGCGCCCGGCGCCTGCCCGGTCGGGGGCGGCGCCTGCCCGGACTGGCGCGGTGCTCCGGCCGCCGACCGGCCGGGTGCACGGTCCCCGCCGGGTCCTGGTGCGGCCCCTGGGGCACGCCTGTCCACGGGCCGGGCCGGTCGGCGGGCCGGCTGGGCGGGTCGGCCGGAGGGCTGAGCCGACGAGCCTGCGGGGCGGGCCGGCTGGTCGGACCGACCTCCCGGGACCGGCCGCGGGGCCCCGCCCGCAGCCGCCTGGCGGGCGCGGTCAGGGCGTCGTGCCCCCGCGTCCCGGGGCCCGTGGCCCCCGCTGCCCCCGGAGCGTCCCCCGCGGCCCCCGGAGCCCGGGGTGATGGACGGAGGCAGGTCGGCGTCGTCGGCGGGTGTCACGGCTGGGTGCGTCTCCTTCCGGTGACCGTGCGGCTCAGCGGCACTGCGCCGCCGGGTCGCTGGTCGTCGCGGCAGCCGACGGGACGGTGGCCGGGGCCTGCTCCTGGGTCGTCGGCGCCTCCTGAGCGGTGGCGGCAGGGTCCGTGGCGGCGGGGTCGGTGGCGGCGGGCGTCGAGCCGTCGGCCGAGACGGTGACGGACTCCTCGGGAACCGGCGTGTCCTCGCGCAGGGCGGTCCACACCGCCTCGGCCTGGGCCGAGGGGACGACCCGGTTGGCGTCCCAGGAGGCCGGCTCGTTGGGCATCGTGATGAAGTTGACGTTCTCCATGCCGATGGCCTGGACGGACTGTGCCAGGCCCGTGAGCGTGGACAGGGACAAGGTCTCGGAGACCGTCAGCGCGGCCAGGGCGCTGCGCAGGAAGCTGTAGAGCTCGCCCGCGTTGGTGAGCAGGTTCTTGGACTGGGCGGTGCGCAGCATCGCGCTCATGAGGTTCTGCTGGCGGGCGATGCGCGAGATGTCCGAGCCGTCTCCCACCCCGTGGCGCACCCGCGAGTACTGCAGGGCCATCGTGCCGTCCATCGTGTGGCAGCCCGCCTCGAGGACCAGTCCCGTGTAGTCGGCGTCGTCGATGTCCTCGCTCACGTAGACCGGCACCCCGCCCAGGGCGTTGACCATCGTCGACAGCCCGTTGAAGTCCACGACCATCCACTCGTCGATGCGGACCTGGGTGAGCGCCTCGACGGTCTTGATGGTGCAGGCCACCCCCGCCCCGACGGCAGCGGCGTCCGAGCCTGTGCCCGCGCCGTTGGCGAAGGCGGCGTTGAACTGGGTGTCCTCCATCGCCGGCTCGGTCTGACCGTCCGCGGTCGTGCACTCGGGGATCGACACGAGCGTGTCGCGGGGGATCGACACGACGTCGATCCGAGAGCGGTCGGCCGACATGTGCA
The DNA here is from genome assembly GCF_900637165.1 of Actinomyces howellii. Lineage (GTDB taxonomy): Bacteria > Actinomycetota > Actinomycetes > Actinomycetales > Actinomycetaceae > Actinomyces > Actinomyces howellii. The sequence goes on from NZ_LR134350.1 coordinate 2,767,621, forward strand.
GCACCATCGCGGTGTCCGACCTGGCCACCGCCACGTCCTCCGAGCCCTCGGAGTTGTCGACGTTGTTGGCCCCCGAGCGCGTGTCCGAGCCCAGGATGAGGATGTTGACCGCCTGTCCCTCGTAGTTGTCGGTGGCCGGCTCGGCGCGCGTGGGCCGGTCCGAGCCGAGCATGTCGTTGACGTCGATGCGGTTGAGCTGCGACATGAGGTCGTGGTAGGCGAAACCCGCGCCGGAGACGAGGAAGAGCACGACGGCAAAGCACGCCAGCAGGACCTTCCTGGCGACGTGGCGCGTGAGGTCCTTGGCGGAGTGCCGCGCGTGCTTGGTGGGGTAGGTGGGCACGATGAGGATCATATGGAACGGCTCGCCCCGCGTCCGTGTCCTGCCTCATGGTGGCGGCGGTGATTTGCTTCAACGACTGTGGGCCGCCTCACCCCCTGAAGCGGGGAGATCGGCCGGGACGCAGGCCCGCACGCTGCCCAGGAGTGGGGTCGGGGTGCGGGTCCGTTGGCCGCCCGCGCTGCGACGGGGCTCCGATAGGCTCCGGCGCATGAGGCACACGACGCCAGAGCCGGACCGCGATGAGCCGGGTCCCGCGAGCGACCCCGACACGGTGAGAGTTGTCACAGTCGCCTACAACCCCGGTGAGGAGCTCGACCGCTTCCTCACCTCGCTGGGCGAGGCGACCTCCCGGCCGGTGACGGTCGTCATCGCCGACAACGGCGAGGAGCACGAGGTGGTCGAGCGCCTGGCCGCGGCCCACGGTGCCCGGGTGGTCGGCGACGGCGTCAACCGCGGCTACGGCGGAGGCGCCAACCTCGCGGCGCAGGACCTCGAGGAGGACTGGGTCGTCGTGGCCAACCCGGACATCGTCTGGCGACCGGGCAGCCTCGACCGGCTCATCGACGCTGGCCGCGCCCACCCTCGTGCCGGCTGCCTGGGTCCTCGGCTCCTCAACCCCGACGGCACGATCTACCCCTCAGGCCGTGCGCTGCCCTCCCTGGTCGGCGGGGCGGGGCACGCCGTGCTCGGGCGGGTCTGGCCCTCCAACCCCTTCACGAGCGCCTACCACGGCACCGACGACGGCGGCGTGCGCACGGTGGGCTGGCTCTCGGGGGCCTGCCTGCTCCTGCCGGCTGCGGCGTGGCGCGCCCTGGAGGGCTTCGACGACGACTACTTCATGTTCTTCGAGGACGTCGACCTCGGGGCGAGGGTCGGGCGCGCCGGCTGGCTCAACCTCCAGGTCACCGAGGCCGAGGTCGTCCACGAGCAGGGCGCGAGCTGGAAGGCCCGCCCCGAGAGGATGATCCGCGCCCACCACGACTCCGCGCGCCGGTACATCGGCCGTACCCACCCCGCCCCGTGGCAGGCGCCGCTGCGCTGGTCGGTGGGGGCGGGGCTGCGACTGCGAGAGGAGCTCGAGGTGCGCGCCTCGCGACGGGGGCCTGACCCCCGCCGGAGCACGGGAGCCCCGCGCAGGTGACCGTGGCTCGCGACTTCTCACCCGACCGGAGACCGGGCATGCCGGGAATCGGCACGATGGCGCGGTCCGTCGTCCCGACTCGTGCAGGCGGAGGTCAAAAGCTGCGAGCCACGGTCTTTTCTCGGCTACCGGCCGGTCCGCCCGCCGGGCGGCTCGGGGGCGTTGTCGAGCGCGATGCGGCGCGCGAGCCGGGTGATCTGGCGCTCCTGGGCGGCGTACCTGCGGAAGGACGACAGGAGCTGGACGAGGAAGGCCGCCACGAGGGCGTACAGGAGCAGGTCGGCGCCGCGTCCGACCCCGACCATGTGGGCCACTGTCGTCGTCAGGGAGGGGACCGAGACGGCGACGACGGCGAACAGGACGAAGGCCAGGGTCACGAGCCGTCGACCGGCCTGGTGGCGCGCGCCCCCCGGCGAGCGCAGCATCATCCACCCCACCGCGGCGATGACGGTGATGAGGACGGTCTGGATGATGATCTGAGAGCTCACGGCGCTCGCCCCTTCAGGAGAACAGCAGGTCGACGAGGATGTTGACCGAGTTCCACAGCGACTGGCCCTTGGCCCTGGAGTACTCGGTGTAGACGATGCGCACCGGCATCTCGCGCCAGGGCAGGCCGGTGGCCCCCAGCTGGCGGACGATCTCGGAGGCGTGCGCCATCCTGTTCTGGCGCAGGTCCAGGGCGGTGGCCGCGTCACGGCGGATGAGGCGCAGGCCGTTGTGCGCGTCGGTCAGGCGCATCCCGGTGGTGCGCGAGGCGACGGCGGCGGCGGTCTTGAGCACGAGCCGCTTGAGCCAGCCCACGGGGGAGGGGCCCTCGAGGAACCGTGAGCCGAGCACGATCGCCAGGTCCTCCTGGCGGGCGGCGGCCACCATGGCGGCGGCGTCAGCCACCGAGTGCTGGCCGTCGGCGTCGAAGGTGACGAGGTACGCCGCCTCGGTGCGCTCCAGGACGTAGGTGATGCCGGTCTGCAGGGCGGCCCCCTGGCCGAGGTTGATGGGGTGGCGCACGACGACGGCCCCCGCCGCGGCCGCCTCGGCGGCCGAGGAGTCGTCCGACCCGTCGTCGACGGCGACCACGAGGGGGAAGACCTTCCGGGCCTCCTCGATGACACCGCGGACGACCTGGGCCTCGTTGTACAGCGGGACGACGAGCCAGGCGTCTGTCACCTGCTGGTCGCCCGGGGGAGGAGTGCCGTCTGCGGTAGCCACGCGTGCATTCTCGCACGCGCTGCGGCTTAGGATGGGGCAAGGTGCGCGCTCGTACGGCGCCCCCCAGACCCTTCCGCCACGACGAAGGAGCACCGATGGAGCCAGCAGGACCGCCCCGTGTCGCGCCGAGCGCGGACGTCTCGAAGGAGGCCGTCATCGGTGACGGCAGCTCGATCTGGCACCTGGCCCAGGTGCGTGAGCACGCCGTGCTGGGGGAGGGCTGCGTCGTGGGGCGCGGTGCCTACATCGGTGAGGGCGTGCGCATGGGGCGCCATTGCAAGGTGCAGAACTACGCCCTGGTCTACGAGCCCGCCGTCCTGGGAGACGGCGTCTTCATCGGCCCGGCGGTCACCCTGACCAACGACCACTTCCCTCGGGCGGTCAACCCCGACGGGACCCTGAAGTCCGCCGAGGACTGGGAGCCGGTCGGGGTCACCATCGAGGCGGGCGCCTCGATCGGGGCTCGCGCCGTGTGCGTGGCGCCGGTGAGGATCGGTGCGTGGTCGACGGTGGCCGCGGGCGCCGTCGTGACCCGGGACGTGCCGGCTCACGCCCTCGTCGCCGGTGTCCCGGCCCGCCGAGTCGGCTGGGTGGGACGCGCCGGCAGGCCGCTGGAGCCCGCTGACCCGTCCCCGCAGGGGGCCCCGCGGTGGACCTGCCCGGTCACCGGTACCGTCTACGAAGAGTCCGACAACACGATCCGAGAGGTCAGCCACTGATGTCACGCGAGTTCATTCCCGCAGCCAAGCCGATCATCGGTGCCGAGGAGCGCGCCGCCGTCGACGCCGTCATCGCCTCGGGCATGGTGGTCCAGGGCCCGCAGGTGGCGGCCTTCGAGGAGGAGTTCTCCGCCCAGGTCGTCCCCGGCGCGCTGAGCGTGGCCGTCAACTCCGGGACCTCGGCCCAGCACCTGGCGACCGTGGCCTCCCAGCTGCCCGAGGGCGCCGAGGTCATCGTGCCCTCCTTCACCTTCGCGGCCACCGGGAACTCGGTGGCCGCGGCCGGTGCCACCCCGGTCTTCGCCGACATCGACCCGGTCACCTTCACCCTCGACTCCGCCTCGGTCGAGGCGGCCGTCACCGAGCGGACCGCCGCGATCGAGGTCGTCCACCTCTACGGGCTGCCCGCCGACATGGACGCGATCGGGCAGGTCGCCCGGCGCCACGGCCTGGCGGTCTTCGAGGACTGCGCCCAGGCGCACGGCGCCGCCATCGGCTCGACGCCGGTGGGGGCCTTCGGCGCCTGGGGCTCCTTCTCCTTCTACCCCACCAAGAACATGACCTCCCTGGAAGGTGGCATGGTCACCACCTCCGACCCCGAGCTGGCCCGCCGGGTCCGACTCCTGCGCAACCAGGGGATGGAGGCGCAGTACGCCAACGAGCTCGTCGGCTTCAACAACCGCATGACCGACGTCGCGGCGGCCGTCGGGCGCGTCCAGCTCACGAGGCTGGCCACCTGGACCGAGCAGCGCCAGGCCAACGCCGCGGTCCTCGACGCGGGCCTGGGTCAGGTTCCCGGGGTCGTCACCCCCCACGTGCCCGAGGGCTTCACCCACGTCTACCACCAGTACACGATCCGTCTCGAGGGGGCCACGAGCACCGAGCGCGACGCGGTCCAGGCCGCCCTGCGCGAGGAGTGGCAGGTCGGCTCCGGGGTCTACTACCCCATCCCCAACCACCGTCTGGCCTCCCTGGCCCCCTACGCCCCGGGACTGGACCTGCCGGGCACCGAGAAGGCCGCCCGGGAGTGCCTGTCGCTGCCGGTCCACCCCTCGCTGAGCCAGGCCGACCTCGACCGGGTCGTCGAGGCCGTGACGGCCACGGTCAAGGCGGGTGCCTGAGATGAGCGGGAACCTGCGCGTCGGCCTCATCGGCCTGGGCTCGATGGGGCGCCACCACGCCCGTGTCATCCGCGCCACCGAGGGCTTCGAGCTCGTCGCCGTGGCCGACCCCGGCGGCGACCGCTTCGGGGTCGCCGGGCACCTGCCGGTTCTCGGCGACGTCCACGCCCTCATCGAGGCCGGTATCGACGCCGCGATGGTGGCCGTCCCCACCGTCTACCACGAGCAGGTCGCACTCGCCCTGGCCGAGGCCGGGGTGCCGACCATGGTCGAGAAGCCCATCGCCGACTCGGCCGAGGCGGGCCGCCGCGTGGCCGAGGCCTTCTCCGACCGGGGCCTGGTCGGTGCGGTGGGCTACGTCGAGCGCTGCAACCCGGCCCTCAGGGCCCTGCGCGAGCGCCTCGACGCCGGCGAGCTCGGGCAGGTCTACCAGGTCCTCACCCGCCGCCAGGGCCCCTTCCCGGCACGCATCAGCGACGTCGGGGTGGTCAAGGACCTCGCGACCCACGACATCGACCTGACCGCGTGGGTGGCCGGCTCCCCCTACCGATCGATCAGCGCCCAGGTGACGCACCGATCAGGCAGGGACAACGAGGACATGGTCGTCGCCACCGGCCTGCTGGCCAACGGCGTCATCGTCAACCACACCGTCAACTGGCTCACCCCCTTCAAGGAGCGGGTCACGATCGTCACCGGTGAGAAGGGGGCCTTCGTCGCCGACACCCTCACCGGCGACCTCACCTTCCACGCCAACGGGACGGTGGCCTCGACCTGGGACCAGATCGCCAACTTCCGGGGGGTGACCGAGGGAGACGTCATCCGCTACGCCATCCCCAAGCGCGAGCCGCTGGCCCTGGAGCAGGAGAACTTCCGCGACGCACTGCGCGGGGACCCCTCGCGGATCGTCACGATGGCCGAGGGCGCGGCCACGCTCGAGGTCATCGACGCCGTCCTGGCCTCGGCCGCCAGCGGGCAGACGGTCTCGCTGTGAGGCTCAGGGCGGTCCCGGCGGCCCGCGCGGGACGCTCCGTGGCCGGCCCGACCGGTGGCGGCGCCGTGGGTCGCGCGGTCCTCGGACGGGTGACCCCTGTCGGCGCGCTGGGGGTCGTGGCGGCGGGGGCCGCCGTCGGCGCCCTCGCGGCGGTGACCCGCCGCGCACGGCGCGCGCGGGGCAGGGGCGTCGTCATCGCCTCACGCCTCTACGCGCCCGAGCCGGCCGCCGCGGCGCTGCGCCTGCGCTCCCTGGCCCGCTCCCTGGCACGGCGCGGGGAGCCGGTGACGGTCCTGACCTCGCTTCCCCCAGGGCTCCGGGCGCCGGCCGACCCCGGGGTGGCGGTCCGCTCGGCTCCCGCGCTGCGCGACGACACGGGCTACATCCGCGGCTACGCCTCCTACCTCAGCTTCGACCTCCCGCTGGTGGCGCGGCTGCTCGCGGCGCCCCGGCCCCGCCTCGTCCTCGCCGAGCCCCCGCCGACCACCGGCGCGGCCGTGCGGGCGGTGTGCGCCCTGCGCGGGCTGCCCTACGCCTACTACGCCGCCGACGTGTGGTCCGACGCCGCCGGCTCGACCGGGGCTCCGGGCTGGGTGGTCGGCGCGCTGCGGGTGGTCGAGTCCGCGGTGCTCGGCGGGGCGGCGCACGTGCTGGCCGTCAGCCAGGGGGTGGGCGAGCGCGTCACCGAGCTGGGCGCACGGCGCGTGACCGTCGTGCCCAACGGCATCGACACCGAGACCTTCACGAGCTCCGGGCCGACCGCCCCGGCGGCTCCCCGGGCCCCCTACTTCCTCTACGCCGGCACCGCCTCGGAGTGGCAGGGTGCCGGGGTCTTCATTGAGGCGCTGCGCCTGGTCCACGCCGAGCGGCCCGACGTCGAGCTCGTCTACCTCGGGCAGGGCAGCGACTGGGACCACCTCGAGGCGCTCGCCGACGCAGACCCCCGGATCTGCCTGCGGGCCACGGTCCCTGCCGAGGAGGCCGCCGCCTGGCAGCGCGGGGCCGTGGGGTCGGTGGTCTCGATCCGCCCCGGGCTGGGCTACGACTTCGCCTACCCCACGAAGATCTTTGCCGCCCTGGCCTGCGGGACGCCTGTCGTCTACGCCGGCCCCGGCCCGGCCCGCGCCGACATCCCGGCGGCGGGCCTCGGGCGGGCCTGCGACCTCGACCCCGCCCAGGTGGCGGCCGCGATGCTCGAGGTCCTCGCCGAGCGGGAGGCGGCCGAGGCCGCGGGGCCAGAGGTCCTTGAGGCCGCCCGTGCGCGCCTGCGGGACTGGGTCCTGGCCGAGCGCTCGATGGGGGCCGCCACTGACCGCGCCGCGCAGGTGCTCCTTAAGGACCTGGGCTGAGCCGGGCTGGGGGACGCCCAGGACCGGGACGGCCTGGCACGCGGCCGGGCCGTGCCGCCGGAGGAGGGCTGAGGCCGCCTGAGCCGGATGCGGGAGGATCAGTGCCAGGCGCGCCGGCCCGGTGGTCTCAGCGGCCTTCGTGCCCAGCGCGCTCGGCGAGCACCAGGGCGACGCGTTGGGCGGCGTGGCCGTCGCCGTAGGGATGAGCCAGAGCCTCCGGGGGCTCGACGGGACGCGGGCGTGAGGCCGCGGCCACAAGACCCGGGCCGGGCTCGACGAGCACGTTCCACCCCAGGTCCACCGTCTCGACCCACTCGGTCTGCGGACGCACCGTCGTGCACGGTACGCGCAGGAGGAAGGCCTCCTTCTGCAGCCCGCCGGAGTCGGTGACCACCCCGCGCGAGCCCAGCGCCGCCGCGATGAGTCCGGGGTAGGGCAGGGGCGGGTGGATCCGCAGGGCACCGCGGTCCTCCAGGGCGATGCGGTGCTCCCGGCACCTGGCCACGAGCCGCGGATGGGCCAGGAGCACCACCGGGTGGTCGAGCCCGGCCAGCGAGTCGAGCACCTGCGCCAGCCGTGCGGCGTCGTCGGTGTTCTCCGCCCGGTGGATCGTGGCCAGGTAGTAGCCGCCCGCCCCCAGCCCGAGGTCGACCGTGACGGGTGAGGGGGACCCGGCCACGGCGTCGCGCACCGACAGGAGCACGTCGGTCATGACGTCGCCGACGACGACCGTGCGCGAGGCGAGCCCCTCGGCGGCCAGGTGCCCTGCGGCCACCTCCGTCGGAGCGAGCAGGAGGTCGCAGGCGTGGTCGGTCAGGACCCGGTTGATCTCCTCGGGCATCGCCCGGTTGAAGGAGCGCAGGCCCGCCTCGAGGTGGGCCACCGGGAGGTGGAGCTTGACCGCCGAGACGGCGCCGGCCAGCGTGGAGTTCGTGTCGCCGTAGACAAGCACCCAGTCCGGTCGACGCTCGGCCAGGACCTCGTCCATGGCCGCGAGCATCGCGCCGGTCTGTGCCCCGTGGCTGCCCGATCCCACGCCCATGTGGACCTCAGGGGCCGCGATCCCCAGGTCGGCGAAGAAGACCTCGGAGAGCATGGGGTCGTAGTGCTGGCCGGTGTGGACGATGACGTGCTCGGCGCCCGCCTCCCGCAGGGCGGCGTCTACCGGCGCCAGCTTGACGAACTGCGGACGGGCACCGACGACGGACACAACGCGCATGCCCGCAGCCTAGATGATGACCACCCACCCCGAGATCGGGACATATGACACCTCGAGATCGAGACTAATGACACCTCGAGATCGGGGGAAGTGGCACGCCTGGGCATGTGCTGCCCGGTGGCGCGCCCCGTCGGGGACGGCCGGGTGGCTCGGGGGATGCCTTCGCAGCGTGCAGTCAGGTCACCGTCGTCAACGGGCTGGTGGGTTGAGGATCCCCGCTCCGCCACGTCCCGGCCTTGCTGACCTGGTGGCGCCCCCGGGCCGGTGTGCCCACCAGACCCCGGGAGGTGTTTCACACATCAACCATCCTGACCGTCGAGGTGGATGCCTGTGATTCCAACGTTGAATGATCGTTTTGTAGCAGGTGGCACGTGCGCTCATGTGCGTCGGGGGCCCCGATGCACATATCGGGCCTCCGTCGCCGGCTCTGCCTCGAGGTCCTGGCTGGTAGGTCGACGGGATGACGCCGTTCTTCGCTGGGGCGCCCTGACAACAGGGTCGCTGTTATGTGCATCACGTCAAGGGTGGGTGTGAACCTTCGCACCCGGACGCCCGAGCCGTGAGGACCGACAGCCCCGCCCGAGTGCGGCCCTGTCGACCAGTCCCGCCATGCCGACGACCGGGCCCAGCACGAGATCAGCACCCTCCCGCCAGACCCGAAGCCGGGGCGGGGAGCAGAACCGTCCGCAGGCACCCGCACGACGCTCAACCCGACACAACCACCACGGCATCCACCACAGGCAATCGTCCCACTTCCCCCGATCTCGAGGTGTCATATGTCCCGATCTCGAGGTGTCATTAGTCCCGATCTCGCGGGAGGGAGGCGGGAGGGAGGCGGGAGGGAGGCGGGAGGGAGTGGGGGGTGTCGATCGAGGTCCGACAGGCTGCGCGCGTCGACGTCGAGCTCGTGGAGCGACCGCGGCAAGAGCTCCTGTCGCGGCAAGGGCTCAGGCTGCGGCAGGAGCCGCGGAGGCGGAGCGCCTGCTGCGCCGCGCGGCCGAGACGATCCCCGTCACGCCCAGGCCCAGGCCGACGACGAACAGGCCCAGGCCCGCACGTCGCACCGGCAGGGCGGACTCGCGCTCATAGTGCCAGTAGGCCTGGAAGTCCCCCGGGCTCAGGAGGCACTCCTGACCGTCGATCTCGATCGCGAAGCCCGAGGAGGGCTGGCCCTCCTCGACGCAGGTGTAGCTCGGCTCGGGCCCGACGTGAGGCACGAGCATCATCCCGACGCCGCCGACGAGAAGAGCAAGGGAGAGCAGGAACCAGTACAGGGGTCTCATGGGGTCAAGAGTAGGCGGCCGCCGTTCGGGCCACAGGGACACAGGGGAGGGGACTTCTGCCCTCATGCCCGCCCGGTGCCCGCCGGGGCCCGCCCGGTGGTGCGCGACCGCCCACGGACACCACGGTCTCGTGGGCCGGTGCGCCGATATACTCGCCGGGTGAGTCTGCTGCTGCGCACCGTGCGATCCCTGCTGCGGGTGCTGCCCGACGGCAGCTCGCGGTTCATCCTGACCTTCGCGGGGCTCTTTTCCGCCCTGTCCCTGCTCGACGTCGCCGCCCTGGGCCTGCTCGCCCTGCTCATGACCCCCCTCATGACGGGCGCCTCGATCACCGTGCCGGTCCTGGGGGCCAGGATCGACGCCGGCGGGGGCATGACGGCTCTGCTCGCCGTCGTCTGCCTCCTCATCATCTCCAAGGACCTCCTGGCGATCTTCATCCAGCGGGTGTCGACCCGGCGTTTCGCCGACTTCGAGCAGAACCTCGGCGCGCAGCTGCTCGACTCCTTCTTCTACGCCCCGTGGTCCGAGCGGCTGCGCCGCCACTCCACCGACCTCGTGCGCTCCACCGACGTCGGAGTGGCCTCGACGGTCTCGGGGGTGCTCATCCCCTTCACCCAGCTGGCCGGAGAGGTCTGCACCTTCATCGCGGTCATGGCGGTCCTCATCGTCGCCCGGCCCCTCATGGCGGTCGTGACGGTCCTGTACTTCGTGCTCGTGGCCGCCGTCATGTACCTGTGGGTCCTGCGCCGCGCCGTGGCAGCGGGGCGCGACAACCGCACCTACTCGGTCAAGGCGGTGCGCCTGGTCTCCGAGATGGTCCACTCCCTCAAGGAGATCACCCTGAGGGACAAGGCCGCCGAGCTCGAGGCCGTCGTGCTGGCCGAGCGGCGCCGCGCCTCTGTGGCCCGCGCCGACCAGTCCTTCCTGGGGGCGGTGCCCCGCTACATGCTCGAGATCGCGCTCGTGGGCGGGCTCGTCCTGGCCGGGGGGATCGGCTACGCCCAGGGGGGCATGAACGAGGCGCTGTCCTCCCTGGCGCTGTTCGGGGTGTGCGGCTTCCGGGTCGTGCCCTCGATCACCCGCTTCCAGACGATCATGGGGCAGACCGGAGCCAACATCCCCCACGCCGAGAGGGTCCTGGCCGAGATCGAGGACGGTCGCGTCAACCGCGCCCAGCACGCCGAGGTCGCCGCGGGCGAGGACCTGCCCGACGACGCCTGCGCCCTGGTGCTCGACGAGGTCAGCTTCACCTACCCCGGGGCCGAGCGACCGGCTGTCGACTCCGTGAGCCTGGCCCTGCCCTTCGGAACCTCCCTGGCCCTTGTCGGGGCCTCCGGCTCGGGCAAGTCGACCCTGGTCGACCTCATCCTCGGGCTGCTCGAGCCCACCAGCGGCCAGCTGCGCATCGACGGCACCGACCTGCGCCAGGTCCTGCGCTCGTGGCGCTCCCGGGTGGGCTACGTTCCCCAGGAGGTGTCCTTGTTCGACTCGACGGTCGCCCACAACGTCGCCCTGTCCTGGGACACGAGCACGATCGACGTCGAACGGGTACGTCGCGCCCTGCGCCGCGCCCAGCTGCTCGACATCATCGAGGAGCGTCCCGAGGGCATCTGGGAGCCCGTCGGGGAGTCAGGCATGAAGCTCTCCGGCGGCCAGCGCCAGCGCCTGGGCATCGCCCGGGCCCTGTACGCCGAGCCCCTCGTGCTCATCATGGACGAGGCGACCTCGGCCCTCGACACGGCCACCGAGGCCGCCGTCACCCGGGCCGTCACCGAGCTGAGCGGTGAGGTGACGGTGATCGTCGTGGCCCACCGCCTGGCCACGATCCGCCACTCCGACCAGGTGTGCTTCATGCGCGAGGCACGCCTGGAGGCGGCGGGAACCTTCGACGAGGTCGTCGCCGCCGCCCCCGACTTCGCCCAGCAGGCGGCCCTGGCCGGGCTCCTGGACGGTGACGGGCCGGTTGAGCGCACCGAGGAGGGCTCATGACGACACCGAGGCTCCCGCGCTCCCAGGGTCGTGGTCCCCGAGTGGCCATGCTCGTCTACAACGACGCGCACAACGACACCCGGGTGCTCAAGGAGGCGGCCTCCCTGCGGGCCGCCGGCGCGACGGTGCGTATCTTCGCCGTGGCGCGGCCGCGCGCCGGCTACGGGCCCGGTCTCGAGGAGGTTGCCGACGGCGTCGACATCAACCGTCTCCGCGAGTTCGGCCTGGGCGGGATCACGGCACGGATGCGAGGTGACCGACCCGCCGCCTCGGGGCCGGACCCGGCCCCGCCCGCCGACGACGCCTCCGGCCCGGTCGCGCAGGCCGACCAGCCCAACTCGCCAGCCGGTTCGCCCCCTGAGCCCTCCCGGGGGCCGCGGGCGGTGCGGCGGGGCCTGGCCGCCGCAGGAGCCCTCGTCGGACGTGCCGGGGCGGACGCGGCCATGCGCGCCTACAGGACGGTGTCGCTGTCGGCCTACTGGCTGCGGGCCGCCCGAGCCGTCCTGGCCTGGAGCCCTGACGTCGTCCACGCCAACGACGCCAACACCCTGGCCCCCGCCCTGTGGGTCGTCGACCGTTGCGGCGCCCGGCTCGTCTACGACTCCCACGAGCTGTGGCGCCACCGCAACGTGCGGCCGGACCGGCCGGTGGCTCCCCGCGTCGAGGCCGCCATCGAGACCCGCGGGATCGAGCGCGCCGACGCCGTCCTGACCGTCTCCCCCTCGATCGTGGAGTGGCTCGACGAGCACTACCGCCTGTCGGCCCCTCCGGTGCTCGTCCGCAACATCCCGGTGGCGGGCCCGCCACCCGACCCCGCCCGAGGACGGCTGCGCGAGCTGGCCGGCCTGGGAGCGGAGGCCCGCGTCATCGCCTACGGCGGACGCCTGACGACCTCGCGGGGCCTGGAGGAGACCGTCGCCGCCCTGGCCGAGCTGCCTGAGGACGTCCACCTCGTCATGCTCGGATACGGCGAGCCGGACTACCTCGCCGCCCTCGACGAGGACGTCCGGCGAGCAGGGGTCGCCGACCGCGTCCACCGGGTCGGCCCCGTGGCGCCGCACGAGGTGGCCCAGGCGCTGGCCGACGCCGACCTGTCGGTGGTCCACGTGCGCCCCACCTGCCTGTCCTACCGCTTCGCCCTGCCCAACAAGCTCTTCGAGTCCATCCGCGCGGGCCTGCCCGTGGCGGCCGCCGACCTGCCCGACATCCGGGCGGTGGTCGAGGAGCTGGGGGTCGGCGAGGTCTTCGACGGCGAGGACCCCGGTGCGCTGGCCCAGACCATCGCGACGATCCTGGCCGACCCTGGACGCTACCGGGCCGCCGCTCGGGCCGCGGCCCCCTCGCTCACCTGGGAGCGAGAGTCCGAGGCGCTCCTGGGCGCCTACCGCCAGGCACTTATGGGGGACCGCGCATGACACCGACGACCAGCCACCTCGCCCAGGACGCCGGCCCCGGGGCCTCGCGCCGGCCGCGTCTGCTCATCATCTCCTTCTCCCCGATCGTCTCCGACGCCCGGGTCCTCAAGCAGGTGCGCCTGCTCACCCCCACCCACGAGGTGACGACCTGCGGCTACGGCGAGGCCCCCGAGGGCGTGGCCCGTCACGTGCGCATCCCCGACGGGCTCGTGTCCTGGCGCCTGGACCGCTCGGCCCTCATCGCCCGCCGATTCGAGGACGCCCAGGCCGGCCAGGAGGTCGTCGCGTGGTGCCGTGAGCACCTCGTCCCCGGTTCCTGGGACGCGGTCCTGGCCGACGACGCCGAGACCGTCCCTCTGGCCCTGTGGCTCAGGCCCGCCGGGGGCGTCCACGCCGACCTCCACGAGTACGCGCCCAGGCAGAAGGAGGGGGTCGCCCGCTGGAGGCTCTTCGTGGCCCCCTACGTGCGCTGGCTGTGCCGCACCTACGTGGCCCGCGCCGACTCGGTCACCACCGTGGCCCAGGGCCTGGCGGAGGCCTACGAGCGCGAGTACGGGCTGAGGGCGGGGGTCGTCACCAACGCCACGCCCTACCGCCGCGGCGAGCCCACACCCGTGGAGACCCGCCCGGGCCGACCGCTGCGCCTCGTCCACTCCGGGGCAGCGCTCCCCGACCGCCACCTGGAGATCATGGTCGAGGCCATGGGGCTGACGACGAGGGACGCCACGCTCGACCTCTACCTCACCCGCAACGACCCGTCCGTCATCGAGGCGCTGCGCGCCCAGGCGGCCGACCTTCCCCCCGGCAGGGTGCGGGTCATCGACCCCGTCCCCTACGCCGAGCTGATCGAGACCCTGGCCGGCTACGACGTCGGGGTCTTCTCGATCCCCCCGGTGTCCTTCAACTACCGCCACACCCTGCCCAACAAGCTCTTCGACTTCGTCCAGGCCCGCCTGGCCGTCGTCGTCTCCCCGAGCCCGGAGATGGCCCGCGTCGTCACCGAGCACAGCCTGGGCGCCGTGACCGAGGACTTCACCGCCGCCTCCCTGGCCCGCACGATCGACGCCCTGGACGATGAGGCCGTCGCCGCGGGCAAGGCCGCCTCCCACCGGGCGGCCCGGACCCTGAGCGCCGAAGAGCAGGTCGGCACCTGGTGGGACGCCGTGCGCGCCCTCGACGAGCGGGCCGCCGCCGTCGACCCGTCCCTGCGGGTCCCCGCCTCCCCGCAGGACACCGCCGTCGAGCAGGAGGGTGGCTCATGAGGATCACCGCCGTGACGACCTGGTACCCCACGACGAGGGCCCCTGCCCGGGGCAGCTTCGTCGTGCGGGACCTGGCGGCTATCGCGACCCTCCACGAGGTCCGGGTGGTCCACCTCGTCCCCCCGGGGGACGACGACGCCACCCGCCGCCTGCGGCACGAGGGGGTCGAGGTGCTGCGCATCCCCATGCGTCCGGCCGACCCGGTGTCGGTGGCCCGCGCGGCCCGCGCCCTGGGCCCCGCCCTCAAGGACGCCCAGATCGTCCACTCCATGGCCTTCTCCGCCCTGGAGCCCCTGGCCCTGAGCCGGCCCCGGGTCCCCTGGGTCCACACCGAGCACTGGTCGGCCCTGACCACCCCCGGGACGCTGCCGGCTCCGGCGCGCCTGGCCCTGCCGGCGGTCTCCCGCCTGCTCGCCCTGCCCGACGTGGCCACCGCCGTGTGCGACTTCCTGGCCGCGCCGGTGCGCACGGTGCGACGAGGGCGGCCGACACGGGTCGTGCCCTGCATCGTCGAGCCCTACGAGCCGGCCGAGCGCCGAGACCGCGCCGACGGGTCCCTGAGGATGGTCGGCGTCGGGGGCCTCATCGAGCGCAAGGACCCCGTCCTCGCCCTGGAGACCGTGTCCGCTCTCGTCTCCCGCGGCGTCGACGCCCACCTGACCTGGGTGGGGGAGGGCCCCCTGCGCAGCCAGGTCGAGGCCCGCGCGGCCGCCCCCGACCTGGCCGGCCGCATCACGCTGACGGGCTCCCTCGACACCACGGGGGTCCGCCGGGCCCTGGCCGGGGCGGACCTCTTCCTCGGTCCCACCCGGGCCGACAACTTCTTCGTCTCGGCAGCCGAGGCCGTCATCGCCGGGAGGCCCTGCGTCGTGGGCTCCACCGGCGGCCAGGGCGAGTACCTCACCGAGCTGAGCGGCCGGCTCCTGGACTCCCGGGACCCCGAGGACTGGGCCCGCGCGGTCATCGAGCTTGACGGCGCAACACGCCAGGTCAGCGCCCGGAGCATCGCCGCGACGATCGGCGACTCCTTCTCGACGCCGGTGGTGGCCGCCGGCTACAACCGCGCCTACCGCGAGGCCCTCGCCCCGCGCACCGGCCCCTGGTCGCGCGACGAGGCGCTCCGTCCCGTGCGCCCGGGCCCGGCGGGGGAGGGCAGGCCATGAGCACCCCGCCCCCCGGGCCGCCGACCACCGAGCGCACCGACCTGGGCCGCCCGGCACCCGGCGCCGCCCTCGTCGACGTCGTCATCGCCTGCCACAACCCGGCCCGACCCGTGGGCCGCGCCGTCGCCTCCGTGCTCGACGGCAACCCCGAGGCCTGCGTGACGGTCGTGTGCCACAACCGTCGGGCCGAGGAGATCGCCCAGGCCATCGACCCCGCCCACCGCGACCGCGTGCGCTACCTCGAGCACCGCGACCCCCGGCCCTCCGCCTCCGGCCCCTTCAACGCGGGCATCCGGGCCGCCCGCACCCCGTGGGTGTCGATCATGGGCTCCGACGACTCCCTGGCCCCCGGGGCGGTGGCCTCCTGGCTGCGCCTGGCCCGCGCCACCGGTGCCGAGTTCATCGTCCCCCGCCTGGCCCTGGGCGCCCCCGGACGGATCGTGCCCACCCCGGCCCCGCGCCCCAGCCGGCTGGTCGCACCGTGCCTGGCCGGGCTCGGCCCGCGCCGCAGCCGGTTGCCCCGGCCGCTCGCCCTGCGTCTGGCGCTCATCGGCCGCGGCCTGGCCGCCGCCTCCCTCGTGGCCGACCGCCTGTCCTACCGCTCGGCACCCCTGGGCCTCATGAGCGTGGCGATGCTCGCCCGCGAGGGGCTGTCCCTCGTCGAGGGGGCCACCGTGGGAGGGGACGTGGCCATGGTGACCCGCATGTTCGCCACGGTCCCCACCGCCTACGACTCCCGCGGACCGGTCTACCTCATCGGTGAGGACGCCTCGGACCGGGTCACCTACGTCGTGCGGCCCCTCGCCGAGCAGCTCGGCTTCCTCGACGACCTGCTCGACGCGGACTGGGCCCGCGACCTCGACCTGCGCTCGCGGCGCGCGGTCGCCGCCAAGATGACCCGCATCCACCTGTTCGGCGCCGTCCACTACCGTCCCGACCCGGGGCTGTGGACCGAGCCGGAGCGCGCCGACCTCCAGGCCACCTCGGCCCACCTCGAGGCCTTCGCCCCCGGCTACGGCTCCGTCCTGTCACGGGCTGAGACCGCGCTGCTGAGGGCCTGCCTCGACCCACGGGTTCCTGCCGGCGAGCTGATCGCCCTCAGCGCCGCCCGACGCCGCCACGGCAGGCCCTCCACGCTGCTGACCGGCAGCCCGCTGACTATCCTCGCCCGTGAGGCGCCCCTGCGTCTCATGGGGGCCTCGGTGCTCACCAAGATGGTGCCCGCCCGCCGCCGTTCCTGAACCACAGGAGGAAACATGCCCCGTTCGGCCACAGGACTCATCGGCATGCTCGCCCGGGCGGCGTCCTCACCCGTGGGGGAGAGGGCGCTGGTCGCCCTCACCCTGAGCCGCCTGGCCCTCGCCCGGAGCCGCGGCAGGTCCCTGGACGGCGCCATCGAGGTCGCCCGGCGTGCCCGTTTCCTGTCCGACCGCGGCTCGACGGGCCGGGCGCGCGGCCTGCTCGCCGCCGCAGCCTCCCGCCTGACCGGGCCCGAGCAGGCGGTCCTGGCCGTCGAGGACGCCGCGGTCTGCCTGGACGCGGCCGAGGAGCCCCGCCGTTGGGGCACCGCGCTCGAGGCCACCCTCGCCCTGGCGGACGCCTCCTGGTGCGAGGGCGAGGACCACCGCACCGAGGAGCTCCTCGAGTCGGTCCTGCGCCTGCTGTTCCACCCCGAGCTGCACTTCTCCTCGTCCCCCTCGGCGCTGGCCGAGGAACCCGTCGACCACCTCGGTGCTCTCCACGCCTCCCGCGCGTGGTCCGCGCTCACCTCCCCCCACGTGGCCCCGGAGGGCGACGGGGCCCTGCCGGCAGGTGCCGTCGAGACCGCAGGACAGGACGCGGGAGCGGATCGGGACCGCCCCCGCAGGGTGCTGTTCGTCTCGATGACGAACTGGAACTTCGTGCGCGACATCGTCGAGGACTACCGCGCAGACCCCCGCTACGAGGTGCGCACCCTGGACCCGGGAGCCCCCGGGGTCCTGCCGGCTCGTCCCTCTAGGCAGGGCCTCGTGGCCGAGCGCCTGCGCGCCGCCCGCGGGGGCCCTCCGCCCCAGGTGCCGGCCGCCGTCGCGCAGGACCTGGCCTGGGCCGACACCGTCTTCGTGGAGTGGGGCGCCGCCGCCGCGGTGTGGATGAGCCTCGTGCGCCCCTACCTGGCGCCCCGGGCGCGCGTCATCGTGCGCGTGCACTCCTTCGAGGCCTCGACCCCCTGGCCCCAGCTCATCGACTGGTCGGCCGTCGACGTCCTGCTCACCGTCGCCCCGGCGATCCGCGCCCTCCTCGAGGAGAGCCTCGACCTGCCCTGTCAGCTCGAGCGGGTGACCCTGCCCAACCGCTCGGTGCTCACCGACTACCACCTGCCCAAGACCGGGCAGGCGGCCAGGACCATCGCCATGGTCGGGTGGGGCTCGGTTCGCAAGGACCCCGGCTGGACCCTGGACGTGCTCGACCTGCTGCGCCAGGACGACCCCTCCTGGCGGCTGCTGCTCATCGGGCCGGAGTTCCCCGCGACGGGCTCGCTCACCGCCTCCCAGGCACGGACGGCCTCCGAGGTCCGCGCCCGCATCGACCGGCTCGGGCAGTGCGTGACCGTCACCGGGCAGACGGACGCGGTCGCTGAGCACCTGCGGGACGCGGCCGTTATCGTCTCCTCCTCCCGCCGGGAGGGCACCCACGAGGGCTTCATCCAGGGCGTGGCCTCCGGGGCCCTGCCGGTGTGCCGCGACTGGCCCGATGTCGCAGCCTGGGGCGGGCCCGGTGCGCTGTTCCCCGCCGAGTGGGTCGTGCGCACCCCCGCCGAGGCCGCCGAGCGCATCCGCGCGCTGGCCGACGACCTCGGCTACCGTGACGCCCAGGCGCGTGACGTCCTGGACCGCTGGGACTGGTCGGTCGTGCGCGGCTCCTACGACACCCTCATCGACGGCGGGCCGACCACGGTCTGAGCCGTTCCTGACCAGCCGGGGCAAGGCGGTAGGCTGAAGCCCTCCGGACACTGCTCACAAAGGAGAGCGCATGCGCATCGCCGTCGTCGCCCTGGGCAAGATCGGCCTGCCCCTGGCCGTCCAGTACGCCGAGAAGGGCCACGAGGTCATCGGGGTGGACATCAACCCCACGACCGTCGAGGCGGTCAACGCCGGGACGGAGCCCTTCCCCGGCGAGGCGCACCTCGCCGACAAGCTCCGGGCCCTCAGCCCGGCGACCGGCACGGGTGCCCTGCGCGCCACCACCGACTACGCTGAGGCCGTCCCCGGCGCGGACGCGGTCGTCCTCGTCGTCCCGCTCTTCGTCGACGACGCCACCTGGGAGCCCGACTTCACGTGGATGGACGCCGCGACCGCCTCCCTGGCCGAGCACCTGACGGCGGGCACGCTCGTGTCCTACGAGACCACCCTGCCCGTGGGCACGACCCGCAACCGCTGGAAGCCCATGATCGAGAGGATCTCCGGCCTGGCCGAGGGCACCGGCTTCCACCTCGTTTTCAGCCCCGAGCGCGTCCTGACCGGTCGGGTCTTCGCCGACCTGCGCCGCTACCCCAAGCTCGTCGGCGGCCTCAACGAGGCCGGGACGCGGGCAGGCATCGCCTTCTACGAGCAGGTCCTCGACTTCGACCCGCGCCCCGACCTGCCCCGCCCCAACGGCGTGTGGGACATGGGCACCGCCGAGGCCGCGGAGATGGCCAAGCTCGCCGAGACGACCTATCGCGACGTCAATATCGGCCTGGCCAACCAGTTCGCCGTCTACGCCGACAAGGCGGGCTTCGACATCGAGAAGGTCATCGAGGCCTGCAACTCCCAGCCCTACTCCCACATCCACCGTCCGGGCATCGCTGTGGGCGGTCACTGCATCCCGGTCTACCCGCGCCTGTACCTGTCGACCGACCCCGAGGCGTCGGTGGTGCGCACGGCCCGGAGCTTCAACGCCACGATGCCCGACTACGTCGTCGGGCGTGCCGAGCAGGTCATGGGGGACCTGGCGGGCCTGCGGGTCGCCGTGCTGGGCGCCTCCTACCGGGGGGGAGTCAAGGAGACGGCCTTCTCCGGGGTGTTCCCCACCGTGGCCGCCCTGCGTGCCAAGGGCGCCGAGGTCCTCGTCCAGGACCCGATGTACTCCGACCCCGAGATCATCGCCTTCGGCTGGACGCCCTACCACCTCGGTGAGGCGGTCGACGTCGTCATCGTCCAGGCCGACCACGCCGAGTACGCGGGCCTGACGCCCGCGGACCTGCCCGGTGTGCGGCTCCTGCTCGACGGGCGCCGCGCCACCGACCCGGCGCTGTGGGCCGGCACCCCCCGCCTGACCATCGGTGGGGGCGAGTGACACCAGCGGTGGCCCTCACGGCAGCGCTGGTCCTCCTCGCCATCCTTCTCGTCCCCGGCTACGTCCTGCTCAGAGGCCTGGGAGTTCTGCGCCTCCAGGCCCTGGCGGGGGCCCCCGCCATCGCCGCCCTCGAGCTCGGCGCGCTGGCGGTCGTCTGCCACTGGACGGGTCTGCCCTGGACCCGGACGACGGCGCTGGGGGGCCTGGCCGTCCTCACCTGCGCGGCCCTGCCCCTGCGTCGCCTGACGATGCGGGGCAGGCAGCCGGGCCCCCAGCCGCGACCCTGGCCGCCGCTGCTCATCGCCCTGGGGCTCGCGGCACTGGTCTCGGGCACGGCGTGGATGATCGGTGCGCAGGACATCGACGCCGCCATGCAGGCCTCCGACGGCGTGTGGCACCTCAACGCCGCCGCCTACGTGCGCACCCTGCTCGACGCCTACCCGGTGGGCGCCCTGGCGCCCATGTACTGGGGTGAGATCCACTACTACCCCGTCGCCTGGCACTCCCTCGTCGCGATCCTGCCCGGGACGATCCCCACCAGCGCCAACCTCGTCGCGCTCCTCGGGCTGTCGGTCGTGTGGCCCCTGGGCTGCGCCTCCCTCCTGGCGGCGCTGTTCCCCGTGGGCAGGCGCACCGTGCTCGACGGCATGCCGGTCCTGGCTGGGACCCTGGCCTCCACCGCTGCCACCGCCCCCTTCGTCATGATGACGACCCTGTGGCCCTACGGCTGGTCGGTGTGCCTGCTTCCCGGTGTCCTGGCACTCATCGTGACCGCCCGCCGGGTTCCCGCGTTCTACCTGCGCCGAGGCTCGCAGTCCCCGTGGGGCGGCGCGCTGGCTGCCGCCCTGGCCGCCATGGGACTCGTCTACGTCCACGGCGCGGCCGCCTTCAACCTCGCGATCCTGGGGGCGCCGGTCCTCCTCGTCGCCTCGATGGAGGCGGTGCGGGGATGGTGGGGGCGCACCCCGCACTCCCGTCTCGTGGTCCTGGGGGCCTGCGCGGCCCTCGTCCTGCTCGTGGTGGCCGGCGCCCACGTCTTCTGGGACCAGCTGTCGATGCTCCTGTCCTACAGCCGTTCGCGGGCGGTCGTCTCCACCGTCTTCGTCGAGGCGCTGCGCGACGACGTCATGATCTACCGGATCCCCGACGCGGGTGTCGGCTCGGCGCTCCTGACCGTCATGGCGATGATCGGGGTCGTCGTGTCGGTGCGCCGTGAGATCCACCGCTGGGCCGTCCTGGCCGCGGCGCTGGCGATGCTGCTGCTCGTGGCCTCGGTGTGGGCCGCCAGCCCCCTGCACATCCTGGCTACTCCCTGGTACGTGCAGAAGTCCCGCATCCTGCCGCTGCTCGAGATCCCGGTGCTCGTCCTGGCCATGACCGCCCTGCGGGAGGCGCTCGCCCACCTCAGGACCGTGCGCGAGCGCACCGGGCCCCGCGGCGGGGCCCGGTGGCGGCGGGTGGTCGCCGGAGCGCTGGCCCTCGTGGCGGTCGTCGTGCCGGTGGCCACCGCCGCGGTGCGGGCCCCGCTCCACGAGCGGGTCGTCGCCTACGCCTACCAGCCCGAGGTGAGCGTGTGGCCGGTCATGCTCGCCCCCGGGGAGCGCGAGTTCCTCGAGTCCTCCGCCGAGCTCCTGCCCGAGGGCGCGATCATCCTGTCCGAGCCGACCAACGGCTCGGCCTACTACTGGTCCCTGACCGGCACGGAGGTCGTGTTCCCCAGCCTGCGGCGCAACTCGGAGCCCGACCGCCTCTACGTCTCGGAGCACGCCACCCAGATCCGCACCGACCCCGAGGTCTGCGCCGCGCTGGGGCGGCTGGGGGCCCACTACCTCTACCTCGACGCCGACCGCTCCGAGGGGCGCGTACCCGCGGGCGGGGAACGCGCCCGCTGGCGCAACTCGCTCAAGAACTTCCCCATCGGCGCGCTGCGCCTCGTGGCCACTGACGGCACGCACTCCCTGTGGCTCATCACCGCCTGCGGGTGGGAGGAGTGAGCGTGGGACCGCTCGGAGCGGCGAGGCCGTGAACGGGTGGTGGGCGCTGGCCGCCTGCGCGGTGACGGGCGCCGTGCTGCTCACGGTCCCGGGCTGGGCCGTGGCCCGCGCCTGGGGGCTACGCGGCTGGTCCTCAGCGGGTGCGGCGCTGCCCCTGAGCTGCCTGGCGGTCGGTGTCGCCGAGCTCCTCGCCTCGGCGGTCGGCCTGACCTGGGCGCCCTGGGGCTGGGCGGCCGTCGCCGCCGTGACCACGCTGCTCAGCGTGCCCGCCGTGCTCGTCGGCAGCAGGTGGGCGGGGCTTGAGACGGCAGGTCCCGCTCCAGGGGTACTTCCGGCGGCGGGCTGCGCCGCGGTTCTTGTCGGGGTGGGGCTGCTCGCCGGAACGGGCTCACCGGACTCGCCGGTCCAGGCCTATGACGCGGTCTTCCACCTCAACGGCGTCCAGGCCGTCAGGGAGTCGGGCAGCGCCTCGGCCCTCGGGGGCCTTGCCCTGCTCTACCAGGGCGCCGCGACCTACTACCCGACGCTCTGGCACGGTACGGCCGCGCTCCTGCCGGGGGCGCCGGTCGTGGCGACCAACGCCCTTGTCGTCGTCCTCGGCGCGTTGTGCTGGCCGCTGGGGGTCGCCGCGCTCGGCGTCGAGGTGCTGGGAGGCCCCGGATCGCAGCGGCTCCCTCACTGGCCCCGGGCGGTGGCGGTGACGACGGTGGCCTGCACGGCGTGCGTGGCGGTGCCCACCGTCCTGCTCACCTCCTTGGCGGCGTGGCCCTACGCGTTGTCCGTCCTGTGCCTGCCCGGCGTGCTCGTCGTGGCGGTGCGGCTCGCGCGCACCCTCCCGGCGGCTGGGGCC
Source organism: Actinomyces howellii (assembly GCF_900637165.1). Classification (GTDB taxonomy): domain Bacteria; phylum Actinomycetota; class Actinomycetes; order Actinomycetales; family Actinomycetaceae; genus Actinomyces; species Actinomyces howellii. The sequence continues at coordinate 2,789,986 of NZ_LR134350.1, forward strand.
GGGCGGACCACCGGAGCCCTGCGTGCCGGCCTGCTCCTGCTCGGTGCCGGGGGAGGCGCCGTCCTGGCTCACGGCACCGGCCTGTTCAACCTCGCCGTGCTCCTGGGGCCCGCAGCGCTCCTGGCCGGGGCGCGCCGCCTGCGCGCAGGCGGCCTGCGAGGACGGCGAGCTGTGGCCGTCGCCGTCGTCGTGCTTCTGGTCGCTGCGGTGGGCGCCTGGCTCATGCGCGCCTCCCTGGCCTCCGTGCTCGGCTACTCCCGACCGGGAGGAAGCGCCCTGGGGACCCTCGGACAGGCCCTGCTCGACCTGCCCCAGTACGGCCCGCTCGCCTCGCGAGGCCTGCCCGCCGGCCTCGTCCTCCTCGTCCTGGCTGTGCTCGGGGCGCGCGGCCGCCAGGACGGGACCCGCCTGTGGACGGTCACCGCGCTGAGCGCCCTCGTCCTCGTCGTCCTCGTCGGCGGCCCGCAGTGGTGGGGCAGGCAGATCGGCTTCCCGTGGTACCTCCAGAAGTCCCGGATCGAGCCCCTCGTGCTCATCGCGGCCCTCCCGCTGGCCCTCGCGGGCTGCCAGCGGCTGCTCACGCGGTGGCCGGGGCGGCGGGCGGCCGCCGCTCTCCTCGTCGTCGCCCTGGCGGCGGCCGGCGCGAGGCTGCCCCTGACGATCGCCCTGGGGGCCTCGGTCCACGACGCCGACAGGATCGCCTACGGCACGCTCATCACCCCCGAGGAGGTCGACTTCTACGAGGGTGCCTCGGGACTGCTGCCTGAGGACGCCGTCGTCCTCGGGGCGCCGTCCCTGGGCACCTCCTACCTGTGGTCCCTGGGAGGGGTGAGGGTCGTCTACCCCACCCGGTCGGCACCGACCACGGGAACCGCCGAGGCCGAGCTGGCCGCCACCGCCCCCGAGCTGGGGCCAGGTAGCCGCACCTGCGAGCTCCTGGACCGGCTCGGCGCCGAGTACTACCTGGCCGTCGACCGGCAGGGCTCAGGGCTCGAGGAGGCCCCGGTGCGCTGGGACGCCGAGCTCGCGCACTGGCCCGAGGAGGGCATGGAGGAGGTCGCCTCCAGCCCGACCGCCACGATCTGGCGCATCACCGCCTGCGACTGACCGGGAGGATGATCGCCCGCGGCTGAGGCGGCCCGCGAGGTCATGACCCCACCCGAGCTCTTGAGCGCGATTCCGCTCGTGCGCGGCTCGGTACGCGATGACCGGCAACCGGTGAGGAAACCGTGACACGGCCGAGGCTGACGGAGGCGGGATGGGACGGTAGCGTGTCCCACTGACACCATGAGTCACACCAGTAACAGGAGTTCTTTGTCTGCGGCTGGTGCCCCCACCTCCCGCCCGTCGACGAAAGGACGCCGATGCGTCGCCTCCCCCTGGTCGTCCTCACCGTGCTCGCCACCTGCCTCGTCACCCTCCTGGCCCCGGCAGGCGCGCCCGCCCCGGCCTCGGCCGCCGAGGCGTGCACAGCAGGCGACCGCTGCTCCTTCTACCTGGCCAACTCCTGGCGCCCGGGCAGCGCGGACATCGCCTTCGCCGTCGGCGGCTCACCCGCCACGGCGCTCGTGGGGGACTGGGACGGCAACGGATCGGACACCGTCGGCCTGCGTCGGGCCAGCGTCCTCACGCTCCTGAGCGCGAGCCGCACCTGCGCGCCGACCACCGGCCTGGCCTACGGGCGCCCGACCGACACGGTCCTCGTGGGGGACTGGGACGGCAACGGCACCGACACCCCCGCGGTGCGCCGTGGCAACGTCTACCACCTGAGCAACTCCCTGACAGGCGGGGCCGCCGACGCGATCGTGGGATACGGGCGCGCGGGGGACGAGGTCTTCGTCGGGGACTGGGACGGCAACGGCACCGACACCCTCGCGCTGCGCCGCGGCAACGTCTTCTACCTCAAGAACTCCCTGGGCTCAGGGGCGGCCGACGTCGTGTTCGGCTACGGGCGCGCTGCCGACGAGATCCTCGTGGGGGACTGGGACGGCAACGGCACCGACACCCTGGCCGTGCGCCGGGGCTCGCAGTGGCACATGCGCAACGACCTGCGCTCGGGGCCGGCCCAGCAGGTCGTCGCCTACGGGCGCCCGACCGACACGGCGCTCGCGGGGGACTGGGACGGCAACGGCACCGACACCCCCGGGGTCTACCGCGGCGCCCGCGCGGAGACCACCTGCCAGACAGGTGCGGCCACGAACCCCGGCGCCACCCCGAGCGCCGCCCCGCCCCCCGCGGGCGGGCAGGGGGGCAGCGCCTCCTTCACGGCGGGCACGATCATCTCCGACGCGGAGTTCTTCAACGCCGGGGCGATGAGCATGGAGCAGGTCCGCGCCTTCCTCGTCGAGAAGAACCCCCGCTGCACCCCCGCCGCCGACGGGACCGCGTGCCTCAAGGACTACCGCATGACGACGCCGACGCTCACCTCGTCCTTCTGCGCCCCCTACCAGGGGGCGGCCGGTGAGGACGCGGCGACCATCATCTCGAAGGCCGCCACAGCCTGCGGGGTCAATCCCCGGGTCCTGCTCGTCATCCTGCAAAAGGAACAGGGACTGGTCACCGCCTCCGGCTCCTCCCTCACAGCCGCCCGGTACTCCAAGGCGATGGGATTCCGCTGCCCCGACGGGTCCCCCTGCGACCCGACATACGCCGGGCTCGCCTCCCAGGTCTACTACGCCGCCTCCCGGCTCGTGCAGTACGGGGCCCAGCCCACCTCCTTCCGCTTCCGGGCCGGGGGAACCTACGAGATCGCCTACCACCCCACCGCCTCCTGCGGCTCGTCGAGCGTGACGATCACCAACCGGGCCACCGCGGCGCTGTACAACTACACCCCCTACCAGCCCAACGCCGCCGCCCTGGCGAACATGCAGGGATCGGGGGACTCCTGCTCGAGCTACGGCAACCGCAACTTCTGGCGCTACTACCGCCTCTGGTTCGGGTCGACCGGGGTGTGACCCCCTCGTCCTGTTGAGGTTGCGGGCCACCGGCCCCGGTCTGACTGCCTGGGACCCGGACCCGCCAGCCGGCGCCCGGACGCCCTCGTGCTGAGCGTGTCAACGAACACCGCTCCGACGGTGTCGATCGTTCTGCCGACGTATTCCGCGAGCACCCGGTGCATTTCGTCGCTGGAAAGCAGAATGTCAGCGCTGACAAGCCGGATCGTGCTCCAGTCGCAACATGTCGGGCCATGACGTCGTCGGTGCAGCGCTTAGCATGCGAGTGCGCGCCCGGACGAGCACGGGAGCGCCTACTCCCCGGCCAGCGTTCCCGAAAGGCCTATTCCCGATGACTTTATGGATCGGGACCATGGCGACGTGCGTCGCTTTCCTGGTCCTCCTCGTCCTTCCAGGCGCGAGCGTCGTGGCCGCCTTCACCTCCCGCAGCGGCGTCGTCCTGGGGGCCGGCCCTGTCGTCACGGTGCTGCTCACGGCGGTCGTCACGCTCGTCATGCCCCTCCTCGGAGTGCCGTGGACCTCGGTGACCGGTGCCGCGGTGCTGGCCTGCGCGTGCGCCGTCTACCCCGTCCGTCGTCTCCTGGCGGCTCGGCGCTCGGGTCCGAGGCACCGGGCCCCGAGCTGGGCCGGGGTCCAGGACGTGGCACGCACGGCGCTGGTCTGCCTGGCAGCGGCGCTGCCGGCCATGGTCCTCCAGGTCGGCGTCCTCGCGCGCTCCATGCGCCGCCCCTACGCGATCCTGCAGAACCACGACGCGATGTTCCACCTCAACCTCATCGAGGAGATCCGGCGAACAGGGGACGCCTCGACGATCAGCGCGGCGACCTCCCTCAACGGGGGGCGCTTCTACTCGGCGACCTTCCACGCCCTGACCGCGATCCTGCCCGACGCGATCTCCACCCCCTTGGCCTTCAACATCGCGCTCGTGACGATCGGCGCCCTGCTGCTGCCCTTCCTCACCGCCCTGCTGCTCCACGAGCTCGGCCAGCCCTGGTGGGTGCGCGTCCTCGGGCCGCTCGCGGCGATGACGACGATGTGGGCACCCGCGCTCCTGCTGTACTTCCACAGCCACGCCGCCGCGGGCCTGTCGATCGTGCTCGTGCCCGGTGCCCTGGCCGCCCTTGCGGCCGCCGGTCAGGGGCCGGGCTCCCGGCGTGGCGTCGTGGCCTTCCTGGCCGTGCTGTCGGTCGCCTCCCTGACCGCCGCCCACCCGGGGGGAGGGCAGTGGATGCTCATCGTCCTGTGCGTGCTCGGTGCGCTCGAGGCACTCAGAAGCGCGGTCTCGCAGCGCTCCCGCAGCCCACGCCGGGCCGCACGCGCCGTGGCGGCAGCCGCCCTCCTCCTCGTCCCCGTCCTCCTCATGCCGCTCGTGCCCCTTCTGCGGGACATGGCCGCCTTCCCCCGCGCGCCGACGACACTCGGCCACGGCCTCGCCCAGGCCCTGCTCCTGGCGCCGATCGAGGCGGTACCCACGACCTACCTCCTCCTCGTCGTGCTCGCGGGCCTCGGTATCGCCTCGATGCTGCGCGCCGGGGCGTGGCGGCTGCCCCTCGTCTGGCTGGTCAGCGCTCTGCTCGTCGTGCTCATCTCGCTGCCCACCGGACCGTGGTCGGCGCTTGTCGGCGGGTTCTGGGGTGACGACAGCCGGTACCTCGCCCTGGAGAGCATCGTGGTCGGCGTGCTCGCGGCCATCGGTTGCCGGGCGGTGGTCGACCCGGTCCTCAGGTGGGTGCGCGACCGCCCCAGGAGGCGGCTTCCCGCGGCAGTCGCGCCGGTGCTCCTCGTGGGGCTCGTCCTGGGCGGCCTGCTCGTGGGCAACGAGCGGTGGATCACCCGGGGCTACCAGGACAGCGCCCTCGTCCACCCCGCCTGGGTCTCCGACGCCGAGATGGACCTCATCGTCTCCGACTCCGCCGACCTGTTCGACGGCGCGGTGGTCTACGGGGTCCCGAGCTCGGGGGCGGGCCTGGTGCCCGTGCTCTCGGAGGGCTCGAGCCTGTTCCGTCTCGAGGGCGGCGTGACGGGCGGGGCCGAGCGCTACCTGGCCTCGGCCTTCAGCTCCATCCTGTCGGATCCCGAGGTCTGTCGCGTGATCCGCGGTGAGGGCGGCACCCCGCTGTACTACGAGGACGAGAGCCTCCCCCAGGCGGACTTCGAGGCCCGCTACCCCGGCTTCACCGAGGTCGACACGAGCGAGGGCTTCGAGCTGGTCGCCGTCCTCGACACCGCGGTCATCTGGCGCATCACCGCCTGCGAGTAGGGGTGTGCCCGCAACGACGCCGGCCGGCCCGTTGACGTGAACGGGCCGGCCGGCGTCGGTCGCGGGTCCTAGCGGGTTCCGCGGGGTCTCTGAGGGGTCGGGCGAGGGGTCGGGCGAGGAGTCACTGTCCCTGGGCGGCGTACTTGGCCTCGACCTCCGCCTTGAGCGGGCGCCACCAGGACTCGTTGTCGCGGTACCAGTCGATCGTCGCCTGGAGCCCGGAGCGGAAGTCGGTGAACCGCGGGGACCAGCCGAGCTCGGAGACGAGCTTGGAGTTGTCGATGGCGTAGCGCATGTCGTGGCCGGGGCGGTCGGCCACGTGCTCGTAGTCGTCGGGCTCGTGGCCCATGAGCTCGAGGATGAGCTCGACGACCTCCTTGTTGTTCTTCTCGCCGTCAGCGCCGATGAGGTAGGTCTCCCCGATCCTGCCCTTCTCGATGATGTCCCACACGGCGTCGTTGTGGTCCAGGACGTGGATCCAGTCGCGCACGTTCTCCCCGGCACCGTACAACCGGGGGCGCACCCCGTCGATGAGGTTCGTGATCTGGCGGGGGATGAACTTCTCGATGTGCTGGTAGGGGCCGTAGTTGTTCGAGCAGTTCGAGATCGTCGCCTCGACGCCGAAGGACCGCACCCAGGCCCGCACGAGCAGGTCGGAGCCGGCCTTGGAGGCCGAGTAGGGCGAGGAGGGGTTGTAGGGGGTGGTGGGAGTGAACTTCGCCGGGTCGTCGAGCTCGAGGTCGCCGTAGACCTCGTCGGTGGAGACGTGGTGGAAACGCACCTTGTGACGGCGCACGGCCTCCAGGAGGGTGAAGGTGCCCACGAGGTTGGTGCGGACGAAGGGGGAGGGGTCGCGCAGGGAGTTGTCGTTGTGGGACTCGGCTGCGAAGTGGACGACGACGTCCGCCTGTGCGACGAGCGGGTCGACGGTGTCGGCGTCGGCGATGTCCCCCACGACGAGCCGGACCCGGTCACCGAGGTCGGCCAGGGATCCCTCGTTGCCGGCGTAGGTGAGCTTGTCGAGGACGGTCACCGTCGCGTCGGGGTGGCGCACGAGGGTCTGGTGGACGAAGTTGGCGCCGATGAAGCCGGCACCGCCGGTGATGAGGACGTTCATATGGAGGCTCCGTGGGTGGGGGTCGGTGGTCGGTCAGGCGCGATGCAGCCCTCGTACCGCCGACATCATGCCACAGGCCCCCTCGACCCGCCCCGGCCCGGTGCGGCGGGGGGCTCCGCGAGACGGCCCCCGGCGGGCCCGGGCCGAGCCCGACCGTCCGCCGGCCGGCTGAGGTCGGCACCAGCGCGTCGCGCTCATCCGTCCCGCGCCTGCACGACCGCGGTGGCACGCGGCTCTGGGGGATGACACCGGTGTGGTTACGTGAGCCTGGTCAAAGCCGGCTCCGTGGAACGGTGAGAGGGAGTACTGTTCCCACTGACCACATTCGTCACACACGCACCACTAGCCCCCAGGTGTTGCGTGTCCTCATGCCCTTGTGAAAGGAGTCCCGATGTCGGCCTCCCGACTTCTCCGCCTCGCAGCAGCAGTGCCGCTGCTGGCCGCGGGTCTCGTTCCCACCGCCCTCGCCCAGGAGGACCCGGCCCTTGAGGAGGGCCCGGTCCAGCTCCTCGAGCTGACCACCCCGCAGGGCGAGGTCACCGAGGCGGCCCAGGCAGGTCTCGACGGCGCCGCTCAGGACGGTGGCGCCGCTCAGGACGGTGCGGCCGGGACCGCGGACGGCACCTCGGTCGTGCCGGCCCGCGCCGAGCTCCTTGCCGGGCTCGTGGCCCCGGCGGTCGTCGGCGGCGTCGACCCCGAGGCCGACGCGGTCCTGCTCACCGAACCCGTCGAGGTCGATGACTTCCTCGTCGCGGGCTTCACCTGGACGGGGAGCCTGCCCGAGTCCCTGAGCGTCTACCTGCGGGTCCGTGAGGACGGGACGTGGTCGCAGTGGTTCCTCAACGAGCCCTCCGGTGCGGGGCGCGACGACGCCACCGGGGTCGCGGGCACCGAGGAGTTCATCACCGGCGGCGCCGACGCCGTGCAGGCCTCCGTCGTGGGGGACGCGGCCGACCTGCCGGCAGACCTCACCCTCGCCCTCGTGCCGGGGCAGCCCGTGGGCGAGGAGGTCCTCGACGTCGCCGACCTGCCCAGCGCCGAGGCCGAGCCCACAGGGGTCGCCCAGGACCCCGCCGCGGCCGACGAGGCCACCGCTGCCACCGACATGGGCACCCCGGCCCAGCCCCTGCCCGAGCAGGAGACGCAGGAGGAGGGTCAGCAGGGCGAGCAGCCGACCAGCACCCAGGGCGCGAGCCCGCCTGCGGGCACGAGCGCCGGCAGCTCGGTCAACCCGTCCCTGCCCACGATCCTGGCGGCCACGACGACCGCCAACGGTCTTCCCGTCCCCGTGCACACCCGGGCCGAGTGGGGAGCGAACTCCGCCTACATGACCTGGACGCCCAACCACGTCGCGGCCTCCCACGTCGTCGTCCACCACACGGCAGGGACGAACAGCTACACCGCGAGCCAGTCCGCCTCGGTGGTCAGGGGCATCTACTACTACCACGCCGTCACCCTGGGCTGGGGGGACATCGGCTACAACTTCCTCGTCGACAAGTACGGGCAGGTCTTCGAGGGACGCTCGGGCACGCTCAACGCCGCCGCGGGCAAGATGGTCGTGGGCGGGCACGCCTACGGCGCCAACACCGGGACGATGGGCATCTCGATGATGGGCACCTACACCTCGGTCAGCCCCTCCTCGGCCCAGGTGACGGCGGTCGGCAAGATCTCCGGCTGGTTCCTCGCCCGCGCCGGCGTCTCGAGCGCCACGGGGTCGGCCTCCTTCACCTTCCGCTCCTCCGACAAGTACGCCGCCGGCCAGACGATCTCCCTGCCCAGGATCACCGGCCACCGCGATGTCGGCCGGACCGCCTGCCCCGGGGACGCCGGCTACTCGACCCTGGGTCAGGTCCGCTCGACCGCGCAGAGCCAGATGTCGAGCGGCTCAGCGACCCCGGCCTCGACCACGCGCACGATCTACCTCAACGACTCGTGGAGCGCGCAGGCCGGCACGGTCTTCCGGTACGGGCTGTCGAGCTCGCTCATGCTCGCGGGGGACTGGAACGGTGACGGCGTCACGACCCTGGCCCGCCGCGACGGTGCCGTGGTCGGGTTCCGCAACACCAACACGACCGGGGAGTCGCTGCGCACCTTCATCTACGGCGAGCCCACCGACCAGGTGCTCGTGGGGGACTGGGACGGCAACGGCACCGACACCCTGGCCGTGCGCCGCGGCAACGTCTACCACATCAAGAACTCGATGTACGGGGGAGCGGCCGACGTCGCCGTGGCCTACGGACGGGCCACCGACGAGGTCGTCGTGGGGGACTGGGACGGCAACGGCACCGACACCCTGGCCGTGCGCCGCGGCAACGTCTACTACGTCAAGAACTCCCTGGGCTCGGGCGCGGCCGACGTCGTCGTGGGGTACGGCAGGGCAGGGGACGTCGTGCTGACCGGCGACTGGGACGGTGACGGCAAGGACACCCTGGCCGTGCGGCGCTCCAACACCTACTACGTCAAGAACACGATGACCGCAGGAGCCGCCGACATCACCCAGCCCTACGGCCGTCCGTCAGATAGTGTCCTCGTGGGCGACTGGAACGCCGACCGCAGGGACACCCTGGGGGTCGCCCGCTGAGCCGGTGGGTGCCGTTGGTCGAGCCGCCCGCAGGCGGCTCGACCAACGGCACCGCTCTTCCATCAGTCCGTTCACGCAAAGAAGCCCCGTCCTCCCATGCCCGTTCCCCGCCGTCCCCGTCTCCAGGTGCCCGAGCGCCTGGCCCGCCTGCGCCCGGCCGAGCGCTGGGACCTGGGCCTGGCCTACCTCGGGTGGTGCCTCCTGGCGGCCTTCACCCTGGCCGTCGTCGCTCCCGGCCTGCTGCCCTCCCGTGTCTTCCTGGCCACCGACCTCCTGTCGTACTTCGCGCCGTGGAACGCGACGCTGCGCGACCTCGAGCCCACGAACCTCCTGCCCTGGGACACGGTCGACAGCGCGGCGCCCATGGCCGTCCTCATCGCCCAGGCGGCCCGCGAGGGCGACCTCGCCCTGTGGGACCCCTACTCCAACGGGGGCTCGGAGCTGATGTCCCTGCCCAACTCGGCCATGCTCTCTCCGCTGTCATGGGCCTGGTGGCTCCTGCCGGCACGCATGGCGCCGGCCATGGTCAAGATCACCGAGATCGTGGCGATCGGGATCGGCATGCACCTCCTGCTGCGCCGGCGCCTCGGCCTCGTGCGGGCCGCGGCGCCCCTGGCGGCCCTGGCCTATACGACGAGCGGCTTCATGCTGGCGTGGACGAACTGGCCCCAGACGCGGGTGGCGGCCCTCGTCCCCCTCCTGTTCTGGGCGGTCGACGGGATCGCCACCGGGCGCAGCCGATGGCGGGTGGTGGCGCTGGGCCTCGTCGTGGGATCGATGCTCCTGGGCGGCTTCCCCGCACTGCTCGTCTACTCGGTCTACGCCGCGGTGCCCTACTTCCTCGTGCGGGTCCTGACCACCGGGGGCCGCTGGCGCGAGGTGCTGCGCGGCCTGCTCGGCTGCGCCGCGGGCCTGGTCCTGGGCGTGGGCCTGGCCGCCGTCCAGGTCCTGCCCTTCGTGCGGGTCATGAACGGCTTCGTCGACTTCGCGGACAGGGCCTCACGGTCCTCGGCCTCCCTGCCCTCCCAGTCCCTGGCCTCCTCGCTGACCGCCACCCTCCTGGGAGCGCCGGACTCGATGGAGAGCGCGTGGCTGGCCCATCCTGTTGAGAGCCTGTCCTACGTGGGTGTGGGAGTCCTCGTCCTGGTGGTGGCCGCGCTGCTCATCGGCGCGCGAGACCCGCTGCCGCGCGGACTCGTCCTCTACGCCGCCTCGGCCCTCGTCCTGGCCGGCTCGGCGGTCTACTACGGCGGCCCCGTCCTCGCGGCGCTCCAGGAGCTGCCCGGCATCTCGACCAGCCCGATCGGCCGCGTGCGCGTCGTCATCGGCTTCCTGACCGCCGTCCTTGCCGCATGCGGCCTGCACGCGCTGCTCGCGCCCGTGGCGCTGCGCCTGAGGCGCCATTCCTGGCGGAGCCTGGGGACGGGGGCCGTGCGGGTCGGGCTCGCAGCGCTCATCGTCGTGCCTGTCGTGTGCGAGACCGCCTCGGCCGCCGGGCAGGTGGCTGAGGAGGGCTCCTCCGCGGCGGCCGACGAGCTGCGCACCGTGTGGATCGCCCTGGCGCTCGTCGCACTGCCCCTCCTCGCGGCCTGGCTGCGGCCGGGGCGCCGGACGACCGCGCTGGCCGTCGCCACGAGCCTGCTCGTCACCGCGGTGACAGGGACCGGGGTGGCCAGCCGCTGGTGGTCCCTGAGCGATGTCCGCGCCTTCTACCCGAGCACGCAGACCCACGCCCTCCTCGACGCCGACCTCGGGCAGGACCGCTACGCCTCGGTCAACCAGACGATGATGCCCGGCACCTCGACCGCCTACCGGCAGCGCGCCCTGACCGGGCACTCCTTCCTGTCCCCCGAGTGGAGAGAGCTCTTCGAGACGGCCTTCCCGGGCTACTCGCACTCCGCGACCTACAGCGCCCTGCCCTTCGGGATCCTGGCCGAGAGCCAGCCCACGGGGGTCCTCGACCGCTACGCGGTGCGCTACGTCGTGCAGTCCGGAGCCGACCTCGTCCCGGGCCTGCGCGAGGAGCCTGCCGCCGCGCAGCGCCACCTCGTCCTGTCAGAGTCCTCAGGGAGCCTGCGTACGACGAGCCTCACCGGTCCCTTCCGAGGGATCATCCTGGACTGCTCGGGCTACGGCGGGCTGCGCGCGGACCCCGGGACGCTGTCGTTGTCGATCGTCGACGACCTCACCGGAGAGGTGATCACGCGCACCGAGGGCACGATCCAGGGTGCCCCGGGGCAGGCGGGCATGCTGCTCCTTCCCGGCGAGGACGTCGACCCCGCAAGGAGCTGGCACGCCGAGCTGAGCCTGTCCGGCACCTCGGCGAGCCTGACCCTGGGGGCGCAGGATTCGGGCGAGGTCAACCTGGGGGTCCTGCGCGCAGGTGACGACGGCCTCACCCTCGTCCACTCCTCTGACTCGGTGGTCTTCGAGCGCGAGACGGCGCTGCCGCGGGTGCGCTGGGCCTCCGAGGAGGTCGTCATCGAGGACCCGACGTGGCGCATCCACTCGATGAACACCGGCGCCGTCGACGCCGACACGGTGGTCCTGGAGTACCCGGAGGCGGCTCGCGGTGTCTCCGGCTCAGACGCCACGGTGACGAGCAGGGACCTGAGCACCGACGCCATGGAGGTCGAGATCAGCTCCGAGGGCCCGGGCTGGGTCGTCATCGCCGACCCCCTGCGCGACCGCGGCTGGCAGGCGGTCCTCGACGGTCAGGAGGTCGAGCTCGTCGAGGCCGAGCACGCCGCGGTGGCCGTCTACGTGCCCGAGGCGGGCGAGCACGTCCTGCGCCTCACCTACGCCCCGAGGACCCTGGTCCTCGGAGCGGCGGTCACCGGCGTCTCGTGGAGCCTGATCATGGCGGCGGGGATGGTCGAGGTCCTGCGCCGACGCCGAGGCTGAGAGACCGATCGTCCTCGCCTCGCCCGGCCCCGTCGCAGGGCCTGAGTGCACCGGCCTCAGCGACCCCCGCTCCCGCCCCGGACCGGCCGGCGCCGCACGAGGACGATCCCGACCGCCCCCGCCAGCAGGTCGGCGACGGTCAGCGCCAGGCGCGAGGCCAGGACGACCGCGACGACGCCCCCGGAGGACAGGGTGCCCGCCAGGACCAGACCGAGGACGGCCTCGCGGACCCCGGCACCAGCCGGGACGACGACGACGAGGAAGCCGACCGTCCACGCCAGGGCGTAGCCGCCCACGCACAGCACGAGGGCGGAGGCAGACGCGGCCATGCCCGTGCCCACCGCCAGGACCCACACCTGGAGGCCCGCCACGACCCAGGCGGCCAGGGTCCAGGCCGCGCAGGCGCCCACCGCCCGCCATCCCAGCGGCGCCTCGAGGGGCGGGCGGCCGGTCGCCCGCAGAGCCAGCCCCAGGATCCGGTTGAGCACCGGTGGCAGGAGCACGACGACGAGCACCGGCAGCGCCAGGACGCTCAGGCCGTAGGTCCGGGCGACCTGCGGGGGAGCGAAGGGCATCGTGCCCGCCGCCAGGGCCAGTCCCGTCACGGTGGACACGACGACCGTGACGACCATGACCGACACCGAGCGCCGCCGGGGGATGGCGTGGTCGGCCCCCATCTCGGCGGCCGCCAGCACGTTCCACACCCCTCCGGGAAGGTACTTGCCCAGCTGGGAGACGAAGAACACCGAGAAGGCCGTGCGCAGCGGCAGGCGGGTGCCGGCACCCGCCAGCAGGGAACGCCATGCCAGCATGGTGAGCAGGACGTAGCCGCATCCGGCGGCCAGGGCGCCCGCCGCGGCGGCCGGACCCATCGCGGTGACGGCCGCACGGACCTCCTCCCACTGGGAGGCCACCGCCCACACCGCTGCGACGAGCGCGACGACGAGGAACCCCAGCCTCACCGGGGTCGAGCGCAGCGCGGCGGCCAGCCGGCTCACCGCTGCCCTCCCCGGTCCCGGGAGCCCAGCCCCGCCACAAGAGGTGCGACCACCCGCTCGGGGGTGTAGGCCAGCGCGGTCCGCGAGGCACCCTCCCAGGCCCGCGCCAGGGCCCGGGGGTCGGTGGCGAGCACCTCAAGGGCCTCTGCCAGCGCTCGGGGGTCGCCCGCCTCGACGAGCACCGCACCGTCGCCCAGCGCCCTGCGCTGGGCAGCGGTGTCGGAGGTGACGACTGCGCAGCCCGCGGCCATCCCCTGGAAGACCTTGTTGGGCACGACGTCCCTGGCCTTGGGGGTCGTGCCCATGATGCCCAGGCACACGTCGTGGGAGGCCACGAGCCCCGCCAGGTCGTCGGCCGCCACCCAGTCCACCCAGGTGACCGGCACCCCGCGCAGGATCTGCTCGCACTGAGCCCGGTCCTGGCCGGAGCCGATGATCGTGGCGCGCACCGGGGCACCGCGCTCCGCCAGCAGCCGCAGCGCCTCGGCGATGGTCGGTGCGCCCTGCAAGGGGGTGAACAGGCCGAAGAACACGACCGACAGAGGACGGTCGTGGTCCCGCCGGGGCTCGCGGTGCCCGTCCGCCGCCTCACGGCCCGCCTCGTACCACGACCGCGGCGCGCCGACGGGCACGACCACCGCCCGCCGAAGGGGGCCGGCAGCCAGCTGGGCCGCGTGCTCCTCGGTGTCGAGCACGACGACGTCGGCGGCGCGCGTGGCCAGGGCGTCGAGGACCTCGAGGAGACGGGCGCGCAGGCCAGCCTCCCCCCGGTCCCGTGCGGTGCCCGCGGCAAAGATGAGGTGGTCGAGGGCGATCGTCGTGCGTGGGTACAGCGCCCGGGCCAGCAGGACGTCGAAGTGACCCATGTACCCCACGAGCACGGCCTCGGGGGCCCGCTCCCCCCGGAAGCGTCTGCTGCCCGCCGCGAGCCTCGCCCAGCGCGACGCCAGGCGGCCGGCGAGCACCGGCAGGCGCCAGGGCTGCTTGAGGATCGCCACCCGCTCGGCCGTGCTCAGGCCGAGCGGGAGGTCGAGCTCGCGCACCGTCCACCCCGGGGTCGCGGCCAGTCCCTCCAGGAGGACCCCGACCCGGGGGTGCGCGGCGACGTCGTAGGTGCCGAATGCCAGGACACGTCTCACGGGCGGGGCTCCTCGTCCTCGCCCCGGTCCCCGCCGGGTCCCGGGGCGTCGGTCCGGCCGTACTCGATGCCCTTGATGCGCTCGAGGGTCTCCTCGAGCAGGACCCTGTTCGTGCGCTGCAGGTCGGCGATGACGAGCAGCGCGATGCTGAGCAGCGCCCCGACGAGCATGAGCGTGCCGAACAGGAGGGACTGGATGTGACCGCCGTCGGCGTCCATGAGCCACAGGACGCCGAAGCGCAGGAACGGGATGAGACCGATGACCCCGAAGGCCGCCGCCATCGAGCCCAGCACGACGTGGGGCTTGAACATGAGGTAGGAGCGGGTGATCGCCTGGGCCGACTTCGCCATGTGCTGGAAGATGTTGGAGAACAGCCGGGACTCGCGGGTCTTGGGGTTGGTGCGGATCGGGACGCTCACGATCCGCAGGCGCTTGTTGCCTGCCTGGATGATCGTCTCCATGCAGTAGGAGAACTGGGTGACGACGTTGAGCCGCACGAGCGCGTACTTGGAGTAGGCCCGGAAGCCTGAGGCCGCGTCAGGCAGGGCGGTGCCCGCCGCGTAGTTGACGACCTGCGAGCCCAGGTGCTGCATGCGCTTCTTGAACCACGAGAAGTGCTCGATCTGGGCCGTCTGCCGGTCAGCGATCGCGATGTCCGCCTCATGGCGCACGAGCGGGGCGACGAGCTCGCCGATGTACTCCTGCTTGTACTGGTTGTCGCCGTCGGTGTTGACCACGATGTCGGCGCCGTGAGCCAGGGCGTAGTCGACCCCGTCGCGGAAGGAGCGTGCCAGGCCCATCGTGCGCGAGTGGCTGATGACGTGGGTCACTCCCCGCTCGCGGGCGACCTCGGCGGTCCGGTCGGTCGAGCCGTCGTCGATGACGAGGATCTCGACCTCGTCGACGCCCTCGATCCGCCGGGGGATGGTGTCGAGCACGAGAGGCAGGGTCCCCTCCTCGTTAAGGCAGGGGATCTGTACGAAGAGCTTCATCGGTGTCCTGAGCGGGCCCCACCGCTGCGGGCGAGGGGAGGGTACGGGGCGGTGCCGTGGGCGCGGGCCGGCGGTCCGGGCAGCGCGTCGGCGAGAGGCCCGCCGGGGGGATCACCGACGGCCGATGCCAGTGTAAGCCCAGCCCGCAGCCTTCCAGGCGGATCGGTCCAGGGCGTTACGACCGTCGATGACCACCGGCGTGCGCACGAGCCCGGCGGCCTCGACCGGGTCGAGCGTGGTGAACTGCCGCCACTCGGTGCCCAGGATGACGAGATCGGCGTCGGCCAGCGCCTCCTGGGTCGTGGCTGCGACCTCGTAGGGCAGCCCCTCGCGGCCGGCCAGCAGCGGGCCGGCCTCGGGGTCGACGACGACGACCGAGCCCACCGAAGGGGCCAGGTCGGCCGCGACGTCGAGGGCGGGGGAGTTGCGCATGTCGTCGGAGTCCGGCTTGAAGGCCGCCCCGAGCACCGCGACCCGGGCGCCACCCGGCTCCGGGCCCAGCAGGCCGAGCGCGGTGTCGACCACCGAGCGGCGCACCGACTCGTTGACCTTGTCCACCTCGGCCAGGAAGCCCAGGGCCTGGCCGACCCCGAGCTCGGCGGCGCGGGCCTGGAAGGCGCGGATGTCCTTGGGCAGGCAGCCACCGCCGAAGCCGATCCCGGCGCGCAGGAAGCGCGAGCCGATGCGCTCGTCCATCCCGATGGCCGCCGCCAGCGCCGTCACGTCCGCCCCGACGGTGTCGCACACCTGGGCCATGGCGTTGATGAAGGAGATCTTCGTGGCCAGGAAGGCGTTGGCGCTGATCTTGACCAGCTCGGAGGTCGCGTAGTCCATGACGAGCCTGGGCTTGCCGGCTCGCAGGATGGGGGCGTAGACCTCGTCGAGCACGGCCTGGGCGCGCTGCGCGGTCCCCGGGTCCTCGGGCAGGCCGTAGACCATCCGGTCGGGACTGAGGGTGTCGTCGACGGCGAAGCCCTCGCGCAGGAACTCGGGGTTCCACACGAGCGCCGCCCCGGTGGGGTCGATGGCCTGCGCCAACCGGGCCGCGGTGCCCACCGGAACCGTTGACTTGCCCGCGACGACCTCCTGACCGTCGGCGCAGTGCCCGAGATGGGGCAACATGGCCTCGACCGCGGCGTCGACGTAGCTGAGGTCCGCGGCACCGGAGGGGGACTGGGGGGTGCCCACCCCGATGAAGTGCACCTGCCGGCCGCGCACGGCGCCGGGGTCGGTCGTGAAGCTCAGGCGGCCGGCGGCCACGTTGCGCTCGAGGAGCTCGTTGAGACCGGGCTCGAAGAAGGGGGCCCGGCCGCGGGCCAGTGCCTCGACCTTGGCCTCGTCGACGTCGACGCCGATGACCTCGTGTCCCATCTCCGCCATGGCCGCCGCGTGGACGGCACCGAGATATCCGCATCCGATCACTGTGAGACGCATGCCAGCCAGCGTATACGCTTTGCGCTGCCTGTGAACCTTGCGTGGCAGGTCTCACCGTGCGCCGGGCGCCGGGGGTGCTGGCGCGCCTCGCACGGCGCCGCCGGGTGCCTGCGGGGCCGGGGCGGACGGGAGGTCCGCCCCGGCGGGCCTCCCCTATGATGGGCGCAGCGCGCTGCGACGCGAACTGCCTGGATTGAAGGATGTGCCTTGGCGATCTTCACGGACCTGCGGGAGTCCCGCGAGCTCCTCTACAACCTCACCATGCGCGAGGTGAAGGGGAAGTACAAGAGAACCGCGCTGGGTCAGCTGTGGTCCTTGGCCAACCCGATCGCCCTCATGCTCGTCTACTCCTTCGTCTTCCGCTTCGTCATGAAGATCGAGCCGGCCGCAGGAGACCCCTCGGGGCTGCACATCTTCGCCCTGTGGCTCATGTGCGGCCTGCTGCCCTGGAGCTTCTTCACCAACGTCGTCAATGGCGGCATGGGCGTGCTCGTGGGAAACGAGAACCTCATCAAGAAGGTCTACTTCCCGCGCTCGGCGCTGCTCGTGTCCAACTCCCTGTCCTGGCTGTACTCCTGGGGCATCGAGATGGCCGTGCTCCTCGTCGCCATCATCGTCCTAGGCGGCTCCCCCTACCTCTACGTCCTGCCGGCCGTCGTGCTCATGGCGCTGCTCACCCTCTTCGCCACGGGCGTGGCCATGCTCCTGTCGATCGCCAACGTCTACTTCCGCGACCTGCAGTACCTCATGGGGATCATCTTCCAGATCTGGTTCTACGCCAACCCGATCGTCTACCCCCAGTCCCTCGTCGAGCAGACCTCCTCCACCCTGGGCTCCTTCCACGGGGTCACGGTCTTCGACGTCTACCGGCTCAACCCCTTCTACCACTTCATCGAGGCCTTCAGGAACCTGCTCTACGACAACCGGATGCCCGACCTCTCCACGAGCGTCATCGTCGTGTCCCTGTCGCTGGGGGCGTTCCTCATCGGGTGGAGGGTCTTCGACCGCCACCAGGCCAGGCTCGCGGAGGCACTGTGATGACCACGACCACGACCGAGGCAGCGATCTCCGTGGAGTCGCTGTCCAAGACCTTCCGCGTCTACCAGGAGCGCAACAACACCCTCAAGTCGGCCCTCCTGCGGCGCAGGACCGCCGCCTACCGGGACTTCGCGGCCCTCAAGGACGTCTCCCTCGAGATCCCCCAGGGCTCGACCTTCGCCCTCGTGGGGGACAACGGGTCGGGCAAGTCGACCCTGCTCAAGTGCCTGGCCCGGATCCTGGTGCCTGACGCCGGGACGATCACGCGCCGCGGCCGGATGGCCGCCATGCTCGAGGTCGGCTCGGGCTTCCACCCCGAGCTGTCGGGGCGGGACAACGTCTACCTCAACGGCTCGATCCTGGGGATGAACCGCAGGGAGATCGACAGGAAGTTCGACGAGATCGTCGCCTTCTCCGGTGTCGAGGAGTTCATCGACCAGCCGGTCAAGAACTACTCCTCGGGCATGTACGTGCGGCTGGGCTTCTCGGTGGCGATCCACACCGAGCCCGACATCATGCTCGTCGACGAGATCCTGGCGGTCGGTGACGCCTCCTTCCAGGACAAGTGCGCCGAGAAGTTCGCCGAGTTCCGGCGCGACGGGCGCACGGTCGTCGTCGTGTCCCACTCCCTGCCCCAGCTGCGCTCCATGGCCGACCAGGCCGCCTACCTCGACCACGGCGTGCTCCAGGAGGTCGGCCCCGCCCGCACGGTCCTCGAGAAGTACGCCGACGCCGCGCGCTCCAACATCCGCATCGACGACGAGGGGCGTGTGCGGTGGGGGACCTCCGACGCCCTCGTCAGCCGGGTCGAGGTGCTCACCGCCGACGGGCACGAGACCGGCTCGGTCGTCGCCACCGGCGACCCGGTGCTCCTGCGCCTGCACTTCACGGCCCGCCGGCCCGTGGAGGCCCCGAGCATCGTGCTGAGCGTCGACACGATCGAGGGGGTGAAGCTGTGGAGCAGCTTCTCCGCCGACCAGGGCGTGGAGCTGGGCACCCTCAACGGTGCCGGGCACATCGACCTGCTCATCCCGCACCTTCCCCTCCAGCCCGGCAGCTTCCCCGTCCACGGCGGCATCCTGGACGCCGGAGGCACCCGGGTCGTCGACTTCGTCCGGGAGATCGCCTGGCTCCAGGTGACCGGCGGCCCGGTGCACGAGGCAGGCGGGCCCGTGGCCATGGAGGGCGTGTGGGAGCCCGGCGGGGACAGGAGGACAGCCAGATGAGCACCCCGAGCACGACAAGGGCGCCGGCCGATGCCGACGCCACGGAGGCCACGGAGGCCACGGAGGCCACGGACCGCGGCCCGCTGCCTGAGGACGCCCCCGAGCCCGGCGGCGCGGGCAGCGCGATGGCGCGCGTCGTCGTCGTCACCCTCGACACGATCCGTGAGCGGATGGCCGGGCCGGCGATCAGGGCCTGGGAGATCTCGGCGCACCTGGCCGACCGCGGCCACCCGGTGCGCCTGCTCACCTTCGCCGTGTGCGAGCGGCAGGGGGAGGGCTTCACCGCCGCCCACGTCGACGTCTCCGGGTTCCGGGCCGAGGTCGAGGCCTGCGACGTCGTCATCATCCAGGGGTACATCGCCGCGACCTTCCCCTGGCTCCAGGAGGTCGCCCAGTGCGTCGTCATCGACCTGTACGACCCCTTCCACCTGGAGTCCCTCGAGGTCGAGAAGTACCAGCCCGCCGAGCAGCGCCACGCCGCCCTGGCCCGGGCGCTGACCGAGCTGAACGCGCAGGTCTCCCGCGGGGACTTCTTCGTGTGCGCCTCGGACAAGCAGCGTGACCTGTGGCTGGGGCACCTGGCCGCCTCGGGCCGGATCAACCCGGTCACCTACGACGCCGACCCCTCCTTGCGCAGCCTCATCGACGTCGTCCCCTTCGGGACCTCGGACCTGCCGGCCGCCCAGACCCGCCACCCCATCAAGGGCACGATCGAGGGCATCGGCCCCGAGGACCCGGTCATCATCTGGGGAGGCGGCGTCTACAACTGGTTCGACCCGCTGTCGGTCGTGCGCGCCGTCGACGTCGTGCGCCGCTCGGTCCCCGAGGTGCGGTTGTTCTTCCTGGGCATGAAGCACCCCAACCCCGACGTGCCCGAGATGGACATGACCACCCGGACCCGCCAGGAGTCCGACCGCCTGGGCCTGACCGGCTCCCACGTGTTCTTCCACGAGGACTGGGTGGTCTACGAGGACCGGGTCAACTACCTCATGGACGCCGACATCGGCGTCTCGACGCACTTCGAGCACATCGAGACGGCCTTCTCCTTCCGCACGCGGATCCTGGACTACCTGTGGGCCGGGCTGCCGATCGTGTGCTCCGCCGGGGACTCCTTCGGCGACCTCGTCGAGGCGCGGGACCTGGGGGCCTGCGTCCCGGTCGAGGACGTTGAGGCGCTGGCGGGGGCCCTGACCCGGATCCTGACCGACCCCGAGCTGGCCGGGCGCTGCCGTGACAACGTACGCCGGACCGCCGCGCAGTTCCCGTGGAGCACGACCCTGGGACCCCTGCTCGACTACTGCGCCGCGCCCCGGCGCGCGGCGGACCACGCCCAGCTCACCCCCGCCGTCACCCGGCCGCTGCCGCTCATGGCCGCGGTGCGTCGCGACCTGCGCGCCACCGTGCGGGTGGTGCGCTCCACGGGGCTGCGCGGGGTCGTCGGCAAGATCCGCTGGCGCCTGGCCGGGCGGCTCAGGTGACGGGCGCCGGGCGGGACGTGGCCGCCGTCGTCGTCACCTACCACCCTGAGGGAGACTGCGCCGAGCTGCTCGAGGCCCTGGCAGGCCAGTGCCGGTGGGTCATCGTGGTTGACAACGGCTCGCTGCCCGAGGAGCTCGAGCCGGTGCGCAGCGCCTGCGCCGCCGTCGGGGCGCTGCTCGTCGAGCTCGGGCGCAACACGGGCATCGCCGCCGCGCAGAACCGAGGGGTGGTCGAGGCCGAGCGGCTGGGTGCGCGCTGGGTGCTCCTGTCCGATGACGACTCCGCCCCCGCCGAGGGGATGGTGTCCCTGCTCATGACCGCCTTCGAGGCCCCCGGCCAGCGGCCCGTGGCCGCCGTCGGCCCGCTCGTGGGGGAGGACCGCGGCGGACGCGACCAGCTCGTCTACGTCGCCCGGCGCTGGGGGCCCCGGCGGGCCACCGCCGAGGAGCTCGGCTCGCCCTTCCTCGAGGTCGCCTTCCTCATCGCCTCGGGGTGCCTCGTGGACCTGCACGCCCTGCGGGAGGTCGGCCCGATGAACGAGGACCTGTTCATCGACCACGTCGACCTGGAGTGGGGGCTGCGGGCGCGCCGGGCCGGCTACCGGCTCCTCGTCGTCCCGAGGGCGCGGATGACCCACTCCCTGGGTGACGAGGTCGTGCGCATCCCCGGGCGCCGTCAGCCCGTCCACATGCACGGGCCGGTGCGCAACTACTACCTCGCCCGCAACACCGTGGCCCTGATCCGCTCGGGGCTGCTGCCCGTGGCCTGGCGGGTCGGCTACGCCGTGTGGATCACGAAGTACTCGGCCTTCAACGCCCTGGTAGCCGACCGTCGCGGCCAGCGGGCGCGCGCCCTTGTCGAGGGCCTGCGCGACGGGCTGGTCGGTCGCACGGGGCCGCGTCCCTAGCTGAGCAAGTCCACGGAGTGGGGGACGCGGGCTGGGCGGCACTGGGTGGCACTGGGTGTCACTGGGTGACACTGGGCGGAACGGTTCCGGGGTCGACGTCACGAGTCCGGTTCCCTCCCCTCCCCGAGATCGGGACATATGACACCGCGAGATCGGGACATATGGCACCTCGAGATCGGGACATATGGCACGACGGGGCGCAGGAGCGTCCTGGGGCGGGCGCTGTGCTGCGGGTCGGGTCGGGGCGCGGCCAGCGCAGGCACCCGGCACCGGCCGGCGGCTCCAGGCCGCGGGTCTTCGACGTCCTAGCTGTTCGCGCCGTAGTCCGTGCCCGTCGGTGCCTACCGCAGCGCGCCCTGGTGATGACCTCCTTACGGGCTGGTGCGGAGCAACAGGACGGTCCGGGGAGGAACGGCGTCCCTGTGGGCCACCGTCACCCGGTCCCGCCGCTTGCCCGACGACGACCCGGCATCACGCGGATTGCTCTGCGCTGAGATTGCCTGACGACCGCTGATGGCGGTCCCCGGTGACGGCTGGGGCCCGCGCCGGGCGTGCGCCCGGCCGTGTCATATGTCCCGATCTCGAGGTGTCATATGTCCCGATCTCGGGGTGTCACTTGTCCCGATCTCGAGGTGTCATATGTCCCGATCTCGAGGAGGGGGAGCGGGAGGGGCAACGGACCCGTGCCGCCCAGCCCGTGCCGCCCGCCCGTGCCGCCCAGCCCGGGGACTTGCTCATCAGCGCCGCCGAGCCACTCGCATCATGTGATGCACATAACAGCGGTGTGGGGGTGGGGCAAGAACGACGGAATCCCGCCGTTTTCCTCAACCGGTTGCCGTCGCCGTGGCGGCCGCGGGAGCCTGACATGTGCATCGGTCCTTGCGATGCACATGGAGACACGGGCCGAGTGCGACAGAACGATCAATGTCCGTTGGAATGTCGCGGGTTCGTTCCCGCCGCCGGAGTCAATGATGTGCAGCGCTCGGCTCCAGGGCCCCGCGGACCCCAGAAGGCTCAGCGGCGCATGCGGCGTGAGACCTTCCGTGCCGTCCGACGTGCCACCGAGCCCAGTCCCTCGGAGCGGGCGACGACGAGCGTGCGCCGCCCCAGCCGCCGGGCTCGGGCCAGGCCCCGGGGCAGGACGACCCCCGGACGCGAGGGCACCGTGTAGGGGTCGACCGGTGCGTCAGCAGCGGAGAAGGGCTCGTCGTCAGCCACCGGCTCCCACGTCGAGTCGGTGCGGTGCCCGTTGCGGCGCAGGTGCAGGGCCGCGTCGACCAGGATGTCCTCGTAGACCCGCCCCTGGGTGCGCGGTGAGAGCTCGAGCAGCGCCTCGCGCCTGGCGGCCGCGCCGATGGAGGTGCGCAGCGCCACGGAGGTGACGAGCTCCTCGATGGCCTCCTCCCACTCCTGGGTCGTCGAGGCGAGCATCCCGGTGCGCCCGTGCTCGATGACCTCCCGGAAGGGACCGGTGGGGGTGGCCACGGTCGGCCGGGACACGAGGGCGGCCTCGAGCCACTTGATAGCCGACTTCGACTCGTTGAACACCGAGTCCCCGGTCAGGGGCGCCAGGCAGATGTCGGTGGCCCGCAGCAGCTCGGGGAGCCGGTACCAGGGGACGAAGCCGGAGCGGCTGATCCTCGGGGCGAACTCCGACAGGGCGCCTGTGGGCTCGAGGTGCCCGCCCAGACGCAGGCGGACCTCGGGGTGGCGGCGCATGACGGCGGCCAGCGCGGGCTCGACCATCGCCCAGTCCGCGTCATGGGTCGTCGTGCCCGAGAAGTAGCCGATGGTCACCGTCGAGTCCTCGCGCGCGCCCTCCTCGAGGAGAACCCGGTCGGAGGCCTGGGCCAGCAGGGTCCCCACGCCGTTGGCGTAGCGGTAGGAGGGCAGTCCTGTGAGGCGGGTGGCCTCCTGGCACAGCATGTCGGTCGAGCCGACGAAGCCGTCGCAGGCCTCGAGCGTCGTGCGGTAGCGGTCGACCCCGTGCCACCACAGCTCCTCCTCGGCCTCGCTCAGCTTCTCGAGCCCGTCGAGGGTGCCGCGCAGGGAGGAGTCGAAGATGAGGTCGTCGACGTCGTAGAGGATCGGCACCTCGCGCCCGCAGGTACGGAAGCGCTCGATGAGGTCGAGGACCTGGACCGTGGCCGGGACGCGGTAGAGCACGACGGCGTCGGTGTCCTCGACGTCACCCAGCAGGGCGGGGTCGCGGTAGTGGCGCACGACCACCTCGTGCCCGCGCATGCGCAGGGCCTCGGCGGGCAGGTGGGCGCGGTAGCGCAGCGGGGCACCGTCGATGCCGATGATGAACAGGACCTTGTCGAGCAGCTGGGCCTGGGCCCGGCGCACCGCCTCGAGCTCGTCGTCCTGGGCCTCCACGAGGCCGGCGTAGTACTCGAGGAGCTCGGCCCCCTGCTCGGAGAAGGACCGGATCGGCGAGCTCGAGCCCCGGCCCGTCAGGTCCCGCGCGCCGACGGGGTCGTCGGCGAGGTGGGTCAGCCTCTCGGCCAGGGCCCTGGGCTCGCCCGCCGGGACGATGTAGCCGTTGACGCCGTCGGTCACCGCCTCCTCAGGACCCAGGGTGTCGGTGCACACGACGGCCAGGCCCGCGGCCAGCGCCTCCCGGGTCAGGATGGAGTGCGACTCGCGCATGATCGACGGCAGGACGAGCACGTCGTGGGAGTCCAGGACGCTCAGGAGCTCAGCGGGGTCGAAGGCGGGGCGCGCCCGGAACCACGACGGGGTGGAGGCGTCGACGCGGGCCTCGACCCCGTAGGCGTCCAGAACCAGCCCCTCGCGCTCGCCGACGAGCCGCGCCGCCTGTCCCAGGACCTCGACGCCCTTCATCTCCTGCATCCCCCCGGCGTACATGAGGCGCACGGGGCCCGTGCCCGTCCGGGCCACCGGCTCGGGCCCCAGGCGGGCCAGCTGGGCGTCGAGCAGACCGTTCTCGTTGACCCGCAGGACCCGAGGCTCGACACCGTTGGCCGCCAGGACCCGCGCCGCCGACCGGGAGGGGGCCAGGACGAGGTCGGCGTCGGCCAGGGCCCGGAGCAGCCGCTCGGAGCGCCCGGCGATCGAGGGGGCGGCGTCGCAGTCGCAGGCGCCGCACTCGGTGACCAGGGAGCAGGGCCGCATGGACTGGTCGACGAGGAACTGGCGCGAGCAGAACCACCAGAAGTCGTGCATCGTGACCACGACCTTCGCCCCCGCGGCGTGGGCGGCCTCGACCAGACCCACGCCCAGGGTCTGGAGGGAGTGGACGTGGACGATGTCGGGGGCCGTGCGCTCGAGCCACCGGCTGAAGGCCGCGGTCGCGCCCGGGTTGTCGTAGTTGTGCGGGTCGGTCCACGCCGTCCAGGGCGTGGTCACCAGCCACGTGACCTCGACGCCCTCCTCGTCGGTCTCCGTCCAGGTCTCCAGGGGCCTGCGGTCCTTGTCCAGGTAGCCCGCGTAGACGAGGGACTCGTGCCCGGCCCCCTTGACGTACCGCGCGACACGCTGGGGCACAAGGGTGCCTCCGGAGACGAAGTTGGGCGGGTAGTGGGCTGACACCTGGGCGATCCGCATGGGCGGCATGCTACCGGGCTGATCATCGGCCAGGTCCGCCGCC
This sequence comes from Actinomyces howellii, assembly GCF_900637165.1. Lineage (GTDB taxonomy): Bacteria > Actinomycetota > Actinomycetes > Actinomycetales > Actinomycetaceae > Actinomyces > Actinomyces howellii. Next base: position 2,814,628 of record NZ_LR134350.1, read on the forward strand.
ACACTATGCTGTCCCCATGACGGGGCAGGACCAAGACCACCGAGAGCTCGCCTCACGGGACGCCGAGGTGCACGCCCGCGTGGGCGCCGAGCAGGACCAGGCCGTCGAGGCCGGTCTGGCCCAGCGCTGCGCGGAGCTCGCCGCCCGGGTGGGCGCCCTCGAGGCCGCCGGCGCCGTGCGCGCCTCGATCATCCGTGACCAGGCCGAGCGCATCGGGCGTACCGACGCCGAGCTGGCGCGGGCCTCGGCCCGGGTCGGGGAGCTGGAGGCCGCGCTGGCGGTGCGTGAGGCCCAGCTGGCGACGATCCGCTCGCACCCGGCCGTGCGCGTCGCCCTCAAGGCCCGGCGCGTCGTGAGAAGGCGTTCGTCGTGACCGGGGTGACCCTGCTCGTCGTCCCCGGCCAGGCCGAGGCGACGGCGGCCACGCGCGAGTCCTTCGACGTCATGGCCGGGCCCGAGGACCGCTGGGTGGAGGCGGACTGGATGAGCGGGCCGGGTGTCGACACGCCCTTCGCGCTGCTCCTGCGTGCCGGCGACCGCCTCGATCCCGGGGCCCTCAGGGTCGTGTCCGACTACGCCGTCGAGCGCGGCGCCGACCTCGTCACCGTCGACCACCGTGTGGAGGGCCGTGCACGCCGCGCCCCGAGGTGGATGCCCCAGCTGCTCGCCCAGCTCCCGGTGAGCGGGCGTGTCGTCCTGCTGTCCGCGGGACTCCTCGAGCGGGTCCGGGCCCTGGGGCCGGTCCTCAGCCAGTGGGACCTGCTCGTGCGGGCCGCCGACCTGGCCGAGCACCCCGAGCACTGCCCCGCGGTCCTCGTCGAGCAGGCGGGCCCCACGACGACGGGCTCGGTGCACGAGAGGCTCGAGACCGTGCGCGCCCACCTGCGGCGCACCGGCGAGGACGCCCTCGTCGTGCCCACCTCGGCCGGTGGCGTCGTCACGCGCGCCCGCCCGGGCTGGGCGCGCTCCGTGGGGGTCGTCGTCCCCACCGCCTTCGCCTCCAGGACGATCGAGGACGGCACCGAGCACGTCCTGGTCCACCTTCTCCTCGAGGCGCTCGCGCGCACCGTCGGCCCGACCCTGCTCGACCTCGACGCCGAGATCGACGTCGAGGTCGTCCTCGTCGTCGACGCCTCCTGCCCGCAGGACCTGCTCGACCGGTGCTCCGAGGCCTGGCCCGGGCGGCTGCGAGTCGTGCGCACCGAGGGCGACTTCAACTACGCGCGCGCCGTCAACGCCGGCGCCCTGGCCACGGGGGCCGAGGTGCTCCTCCTGCTCAACGACGACGTCGAGCCCCTCGAGGCCGGCTGGCTCCAGGAGATGCTCGGCGCCCTGGGGCGCCCGGGGACCGCGGCCGTCGGCGCGCGGCTGCTCCTGGGCGACCGCAGGCGCCTCCAGCACATCGGCACGGTCTGCCCGCCCGAGGGCCTGCCCATGCACGCCAGGATCTTCGAGGTCGACGACCCCACCCACCCGATGGCGCAGGCCGACGTCGACTACCTGGCGGTCACCGGAGCCTGCCTGGCCTGCCGGAGACAGGACTTCCTGTCCGTCGGGGGGATGGACGAGTCCCTGCCGCTCAACTTCAACGACGTCGACCTGTGCCTCAAGCTCGGTGTCGACCACGGCCGTGTCGTGTGCGTCAACGCCGCCCGCCTCATCCACCGGGAGTCCTCGACCCGTCAGGTGCGCATCACCCCCGAGGAGGAGGCGTCCCTCGACAGGTGGCGGGGGGTCGTCCTGCGCGACCCGCACGTCGAGTACTGGGGCTGACCCGAGGCGCCCTCGGGTCAGGACCGCTGCCGTTATGATCGCAGTGCCGCTCGCCCCGTCCGTCCCGGCGGACCGTGTCTCCCGTGTCTCCCGTGCCCCTCGTGCCCTCCGTGTCCCCCGTGCCCTCCCACCCTGCCCAGCTCCGCCCCGGAAAGGTCGACCATGACAGGCCTCGTCAACGGGCTGCGCACCCGCGCGGCCGCCCTGCCCCGATGGGCCCAATGGCTCCTCGTTGCCGTGTTCATGATGGTCCTCGCCGGGGTCGTCACGGCCAGGTACGTCCATGCGCACCCGGCGCTGTCGCCCATCGACGAGTACAACTACGTCGACGCCGTCGACAAGGCCACCCGGGGCATCCTCGCCCGGGAGGGCCAGACCGTCGACGAGCTCGCCCGGGAGGCCTCCTCGTGCAGGGGCTTCGGCATGGAGCAGACCGAGGTCACCTACGTCGGCCGCTGCGGCATCGACGAGCCCCTGGCGACCTACCCGTGGGACGGGCACTCGACCGCGGGCATCCACTCACCGGTCTACTACTTCTCGACCGCGTGGATGGCCCAGGCGATCATGACCGTCGTGCCGGGCCTGAGCCTCATCACCGCGGCCCGGCTCACCGGTGCCATCTGGCTGGGCCTGGGCATGGTCATGCTCGCCTACCTCATCCGTCGCACAGCCGGCTCGTGGTGGCTGGCCGTGTGGATCCCCGTCGTCGTGTGCGCCATGCCCGGTCTGCGCGTGACCAACGCCTACATCAGCCCCGACGCCCCCAACCTCCTGTGCGGCTCCGCGGTCCTCCTCGCCGCCCTGCTCTACGCCCGAGGGCAGTGGCCCCTGTGGCCCCTCATCGCCATCTCAGCGGTCGTCACCCTCGTCAAGTTCCAGAACTCCTTCGTCGTCATCGCCGCCTTCCTCTTCCTGGCCTGGACGCGGATCGCCCCCCGCCGCGAGGACGACGACGGCAGGCGACCGGGGTGGGCCGCGATCCTCGTTCCCCCGGCGGCGGCGCTCGTGGTCGGCCTGGGCTGGATGAGGATGAAGACGGCTCTGGCCCTTCCCTCGGCCGGACTGGTCGGCGACCCGCAGGGGGGCGTCGACCTCACCGGGAGCCTGTACTACATCGACGACTCCCTCCAGGGCCTGTTCACCGCCAACTGGCCGGCAAGCACGGAGGCGTCCTTCTTCCCGACCCTCGTGCTGTGGGGCGGTATCGCGACCCTCGTGTCCGTGGCCTGGCTCCACCCCGGCCGCGGCTGGGTCGAGCGCCGCTTCGCACAGAGCGGCGCGGTCTCGCTGCTGGGCATCGGCCCGGCGGTCAACATCGCCTTCGCCGCGGTCTTCGGGTCGGCGGTGGCCATGCAGCCCCGTTACGCCATGGTCCTCATTCCGATCCTGGCGCTCACGACCGCCTGGTCCCTGGACCGACGCTGCCTGCGCATCGCCGTGGCCGTCCTGGCCGTGGCGGCGTACTTCTACGCCGTGGTCTCCCTCAACGTCAACTGAGGCTGGCGGCCGGGCCGGGACTCTCGCCAGCCGGTGCCTCCCGGTGCTGCCCGGTGGGCCGCCTGCGGCGCCGGGCACCGGTCGGCGTTACACTCGCAGGCAGCCGGCCCGGGGCGTGCCCTGGAGCGCGGCGCCTGAGGAACCCCGAGGAACGAGGACGTGCACGACATGACCGAAACCGCCAAGCCCCTGGGCATCGAGACCACCCCGATCCCGGGCTTCCTGCGGATCGACCTGACTGTCCACGGGGACAACCGCGGCTGGTTCAAGGAGAACTGGCAGCGCGAGAAGATGGTGGCCCTCGGGCTGCCCGACTTCGGTCCCGTGCAGAACAACATCTCCTTCAACGACGAGGTGGGGGTGACCCGGGGCATCCACGCCGAGCCGTGGGACAAGTTCGTCTCCGTGGCCACCGGGCGGGTCTTCGGCGCCTGGGTGGACCTGCGCGAGGGCCCGAGCTTCGGGGCCGTCTACACCTGCGAGATCGACCCGTCGGTGGCCGTCTACGTCCCGCGGGGGGTGGGCAACGCCTACCAGACGCTCGAGCCGAACACCGCCTACACCTACCTCGTCAACGACCACTGGTCCCCCGACGCCCAGTACACCTTCCTCAACCTCGCCGACGAGACCGCCGCGGTGCCGTGGCCGATCCCCCTGGAGGAGGCCATCCAGTCCGACAAGGACCGCGGACACCCGCGGTTCAAGGACGTCACGCCCTTCCCCGCCCCGGTCGCTCGCGGACGCAGGGTGCTCGTCACCGGAGCCAACGGCCAGCTCGGGCGAGAGCTCATGCACCGCCTGCCCGAGGCCGGGTACACCGCCACCGGCGTCGACCTTCCCGAGGTCGACATCTCCGACACCCGGGCGATGGAGGAGTGGGACTGGTCGTCCTACGACGTCATCGTCAACGCGGCGGCGTGGACCAACGTCGACGGCGCCGAGACCCCTGAGGGGCGCCGCCTGTCGTGGAGGGCCAACGCCACCGGCCCGGCCAACCTCGCCCGCGCCGCGGCCGCCCACGGGCTGACCCTCGTCCACATCTCCAGCGAGTACACCTTCGACGGCACGGCCGAGGTCCACACCGAGGATGAGGACCCCAGCCCCCTGGGCGTCTACGGGCAGTCCAAGGCCGGTGGCGACGCCGCCGTCGCCGGGGTCCCGCAGCACTACCTCGTGCGCACGAGCTGGGTGGTGGGCGACGGCAAGAACTTCGTCAAGACGATGGCCTCCCTGGCTGAGCGCGGCGTCGCCCCCAAGGTCGTGGCCGACCAGACGGGCCGCCTCACCTTCACAGCGGACCTCGCCGCAGGCATCATCCACCTGCTGAGCACCGGCGCCGACTACGGCACCTACAACCTCTCCGGAGAGGGCCCGGTCGTCTCCTGGGCGGACGTGGCCAAGCGGGTCTACGAGCTGACCGGCCACGACCCGCAGGCGGTCACCCCGATCACCACCGAGGAGTACTTCGCGGGCCAGGACGTCGCCCCGCGCCCGCTCATCTCCACCCTCGACCTGAGCAAGATCGAGGCGACCGGCTTCATCCCGGCCGACTCGATGGAGCGCCTCGAGGCCTACGTCGCCACGCTCGGCTGACCCCTGCCGGCTGGTCCCCGTACCGGGCCTGCGTCGCCCTGCGCCGGGCCTGCTGCCTGGTCCCCGTACCTCCCAGCGTCGAGCTCGTACCGTGTGCGTCCAGAGCGGACGGTAGAGGTGCGCTGAGGAGGCACACGGTACGAACGCGCAGGCCGAGGCACGGCCGGGGTGTGCGCTCAGCGGCGGGGGACCAGCCTCGCCAGGTCCCGGTCGGGGATCGCCCCTGAGCGGCCCAGGACGGCGTCGCGTGTCCCCGCCGCCATCGCCCGCAGCGTCAGGGGGCGGTCACGCCCCAGGACCAGGCGCATGCCGTGGCCCTGGACCTCCTTCCAGCTGCGGCGCAGGACCCAGCCCGGGCTGCTGCGCAGGTAGCGTCGGGCGATGATCACCTGGTTGCGGGTGATGTAGTACACGCGGGCAGGGGAGTGGTGGGAGTAGGTGAGGGAGCCGATGCGTCGTCCCAGGATCTGGGCGGGCTCGCGCTCCCCCAGGGCGTGGTCGAGGCGGCACCCGGGGGCGATGACAGCCCTCATGCCGGCCGCGCGCACGCGGGCGGTGTACTCCGAGTCCACGCCGTCGATGACGAGCCCCTCGTCGAGGGGCCCGAGCCTGTCGATCGTGCGCACCGGCAGGAACGTCCCCGACTGCAGCGGGTCGAAGGCGAGGGCGAAGCCGCGCTCGCGCCCGTCGGTGAGCGCCTCCGCCTCCCCGTGGCTCTCGGCGGCCACGAGCCCCACGTCCAGGCCCGCGTGCCGGGCCCGGTCGTAGGTGCGCAGCCCCGCCTCGACGTAGTCCGGGCACACGGTGGAGTCCTGGTCGAGTGTGACGACGAGCTCGGGGTCGAACAGGCGCCGGGCCGAGGCGATCCCCGCGTTGAGGCTCGCGGCGATCCCCGCGTTGGTCTCGCGGCGCAGGACGTGGGCCCCCGCGCCGGCCAGGGCGTCGAGGACCGCCTCGGCCTGCTGGGAGGGCGAGCCGTCGTCGACGACGACCACCCCGGCGACCTGGGGCACCACGGCGCGCACGTGCTCGACGAGGGTGCTCGGTGGCCGGTAGGCGGCCACGACCGCCGCCACGCGCGTCCTGCTGTCGATCACGATGCCCTCCCGGTCCGTGCCTCGGCGAGGCGGGAGCATCCCCACCGGCCGTCTCGAGCATACGTGCCGCTCCGGGTCCTCGCCGACTTCGTCCCGTGTGCGACCAGCGCGGCAGGCAGGCGCGCGCGACGGGGCGCACGGGACGAGCCCGGCGGCGGGAGGGCCCGTGCCGAGGCCATCATCTAGGATCCTGGCATGCTCCTCCTGACGAGCCGTCGCGACCGCCGCCCGCGCCGCGCGCTCCTGACGCCGCCAGCCGCCCCCGCCCGGCAGGGGGGCGCCCGTGCCCTCTGAGGCCCGTCGCGTCATCCTCAGGCTCGTGGGCTTCACCGGATGGCCGCTGCTCACCCTCATCACCCCGCTCATCGCCACCCCGACCGCGGCGCGCCTCGTGGGACCCGGCTGGTCGACGATCGTCACCGCGATGTCGATCGGCGTCTTCGGGTCGACCGTCGTGACCTGGGGCTGGAACTACGTCGGCCCGGCCCGTGTGGCCCGGATGCGGACCGAGGCCGAGCACAACGAGCTCTACACCGCCTCCGTGGCCAGCCGCCTCGTCATGTGCGTCATCGTCGCCCCCGTGTGCGCCGTCGCCTCGGCGGTGATCGCGATGCCGTCGCTGCGCGCCACGGCCGCCGTCATGGCTGTCGCCTTCGTCCTGACGGCCATGTCGCCCCAGTGGTACTGCATCGGGGTGGGCAACCCTCGGCTCCTGGGCTACTACGACACCCTTCCCCGTGCGGTCTCCACCGTCATCGCCATCCCCGTCATGCTCCTGACCCACGAGGCCATCGCCTACCCGATCATGCTCGGGGCGGGGATGGTGGCGGGCCTCGTGCTCTTCCGCCGTCGGGTCTTCCCAGGACCCCGCCCGCCCTTCCCCGGACTGCGCTCGACCTGGGCCGACATCCGCGGCATGGGCGGGGCGGCGGGGGCCAACCTCGTCGGCGCCGCCTACGCCTACACCCCCTCCCCGGTTGCCACGGCGACCCTGACCCCGGTGGTCTCCTCCCAGTTCGCCTCCGCCGACCAGATCTACCGCTACGCCCTGTTCTTCGTCCAGGCGCTGGGCAACGCCCTCCAGGGCTGGGTCCTCGAGCTCCAGGGAGCACCCGCCCGCCGCCGCCAGAGGCTCGCGATCATGGCCCACACGGCGCTGGGCCTGGTCGGCGCGCTGGGCCTGGCCGTGCTGACCCCGACGATCAGCTCGATCCTCTACGGCGCCCAGGTCGGTGCGACCTACCCGGTGTCGGCCGGCTTCGGTCTGGCCTTCTTCGCGATCTCGACGACGACCCCGCTGCTGCGCAACCTCCTCATCCCCACCGGGCAGGCCCACAAGGTCTTCCGGGCCACGGTCATCGCCGCCGTCGGCGGCCTGGCGGTCATGGTGCTCGGAGGCGTGGCCCACAGCGCCACGGTCATCGCGGTCGGCATGGCCTGCTCCGAGCTGCTCATCCTCCTCGTCCTGGCACCCAGCGCGGTGCGCACCCTGGGGCGGATGGGCGCCCCGGGCCCGGCGCGCCCTGCCGACGGCGAGGACGCCCGGGACGCCGAGGACGCCTCACCAGGGACGGAGCCCCGCTCATGAGCACCCCGCCGCTCGACCTGCCCGACCGGATCGACCGGGTGGGCGCCGTCGTCACCGCCTTCGCCCCGGGGCCCGGGCTGGTCGGCGCCGTCGAGGCCCTTGCCGCTCAGGTCGAGCAGGTCGTCGTCGTCGACGACGGGCCCGAACGGGCCACCGAGGCCACGCGGGCGGTCCTGGCCGACTGCCGGGCCCACGGCGCGCAGGTCGTGGTCCACGACCGCAACCGGGGCATCGCAGCGGCCCTCAACGAGGGCGCGCAGCACCTCGACCCCGCCTGCCAGGCCGTGCTCACCGTGGACCAGGACTCGCTCCTGCCTCCGGGTTACGTCGCCGCCCAGGTCGAGGCCTATGCCGCGGCACGGGCCGCAGGCGTGCCCGCAGGGATGGTCGGGCCCCGGGCGGCGGGCAACATCCGCCGGCTGCCGGGGACCGACGGCCAGGACCCGGTCGTCGTGGGCGGTGAGCCCATCCAGTCCGGCCTGCTCGTGACCCGCGCGCTGTGGCGGGAGCTGGGCGGATTCGCCGAGGACCTGTTCATCGACGGCGTCGACTCGGACTTCTACCTGCGCGCCCTGGACGCCGGAGCCGTACCCGTCGTCGCCCCGGTGGAGATCGAGCACCAGCTCGGCACGACCGTGAGGGCAGGGCTGGGACCCTGGCGCCTGCCGATCACCGTCGCCGCGGAGTTCCGGTACTACTACCAGGTGCGCAACCTCGTGACGCTGGTACGCCGCCACGGCCGCAGGCACCCGCGGTGGTGCCTGCGGGCCGTGGGCAAGCAGGCCCGGCACCTGGCCATCGTGACCGCGCTGGCACCGGGCAGGCGCGGGCGGCTGGCACGGGCCGCGCGCGGGCTGCGCGACGGCCTGGCCGGTCGCGGAGGCGCGATGAAGGACACGACCACAGGAGGCGGGAGACGATGAGCCAGGCCATTGACGGTGCTGACCGCGCTGACGGTGCTGACGGCGTTGGTGGAGCCGACGGTGCTTACGGCGTTGGTGGAGCCGACGGTGCTTACGGCGTTGGTGGAGCCGACGGCGCTCACGGTGCTGGTGGAGCCGACGGCGCTCACGGTGCTGGTGGAGCCGACGGCGCTCACGGCGCCCGGGACCGGCAGGACGGCAGCGGGCTCCCGGCCCAGCCCGCCCCGCACACGGACGCACCGGTCGCCCTCGACATCTTCATCCCCTTCTGGGGGGAGCCTGACTACCTCTACGCTGCCGTGCGCTCGGTGCTCGACCAGACCTCGCCGAACTGGCGGCTGACCGTCGTCGACGACTGCTACCCCGAGGACGTCTCCGGCTTCTTCTCCGGGCTCGACGACGAGCGGGTGCGCTACCTGCGCAACGAGGAGAACCTGGGCATCATCGGCAACTTCAGCCGCTGCCAGGAGCTCGCCGAGGGCGTCTACACGGTGTTCATGGGCTGCGACGACCTGCTCGGCCCGCGGTACGTCGAGACCATCGAGCGCACCGCGGCCCGGCTGCCCGGGGTCGAGATCATCCAGCCCGGGGTCGAGGTCGTCGACGGCTCCGGCGCGCCGGTCCTGCCCCTGAGCGACCGCGTCAAGGACCTCCTGCGCCCCAGTGGTCGGGCCACCCACGTGCTCGCTGGTGAGGACCTGGCCCGGTCCCTGTTCGTCGGGGACTGGCTGTACTGGCCCAGCCTGGCCCTGAGGACCGAGGCGCTCAAGGGCGTGAGGTTCCTGCCCGACTACGAGATCATCCTCGACGTCGGGCTGCTCATGGACCTCATCACCGCCGGCGCCCGCCTGGCGGTCGTGCCCGACGTCGTCTTCCGATACCGCCGTCACGGTGCGAGCCTGTCCTCCGAGGCTCTCCTGGACGGTCCGCGCTTCTCCGACGAGCGTCGGTTCTTCGCCCAGCAGGCCGCCCGGATGGACGCACTGGGCTGGCGGCGGGCCTCCCGGGCGGCCCGCCAGCACCTGACCTCAAGGGCCTACGCGCTCTCGCTCCTGCCCGGCGCGCTGCGCGCCCGCAGGGACGTGCGCCCGCTGCTGCGCCACGCCCTGCGCTGAGACAGCACTGAGACAGCGCGGAGACAGGTCGTCCCTCTTCAGAGCCGTCCTCACAGACCCCGGCGCCGCAGCTCGGTGATGCAGCGCACCAGCAGCAGGCGCGAGCCGAGGGCGGCGCGCACCCCCCGGGGGCGGTTGGGGGTCTGGTTGGACTCGTGGAACCGTCGCAGGACCGTGCGCTCGGGGCAGTGGCGCATCGAGCGCCGGAGGTTGCCGTACAGGGCGATCCACAGGTCGTGGGACTCCCCGAGGAACGTGGGGAAGGGGGCCAGGCCCCGGCCCAGCGCCTCGGCCCGCACACCCATCGCGCAGCCGTAGTAGGGCCGGTTGCCCGCCAGCACGCCGAGCACGTTGCGCCAGGCCCGTCGGGAGCCCGAGGCCCGCAGGTGCCAGTCGGCCTGCCCGTAGGGGCCGCGGATCGCCTCCGGCCCGCCCAGGGTGCCCAGGTTCGTCGCCGCGACCTCGGCGTCCTCCAGCGCGGAGGCGAGGACCTCGACGTGGTCCGGCGTCCACACGTCGTCCTGGTCGCTGAGAAGGAGCAGGTCCCCGCTCGCCAGGGACAGCGCCTCCTCGAAGGTGCGCACGTAACCCCGGTTGTCCGCCCGGGCCGTCAGACGGATCCGAGGGTCCTGGGCGGCGAGGTCCTCCACGACGGCCACCGTGGAGTCGGTTGAGGCGTCGTCGACGACGACGAGCTCGTCCTGGGCGGACAGCTGGGGCAGGATCGAGGCGATCTGCTCGGCCACGAAGCGCTCGCCGTTGTAGGTCGCCATGCACACGCTCACCCGGCCCCGGGACGTGCTGCTCATGCCGGCCCCTCCTGCCCGGGCGCACCCGCGTCAGGGGCCTGGGGATCCTCCGGAGCGCTCCGGCGCCCCTCGAGGTCCGCGGTCAGCCCCGCCTCCCGGACCACGAGGTCGAGCACGGCGATGTTCTCGGCCAGGACGCGGGTCTCGTCCTCCATGCGGCTGATCTCGAGGGACAGGTGCAGGGCCACGCCCAGGAGCAGGAAGATCGCCAGGGCGAACAGGAGGTTGGAGGGCACCTGGATGTCCAGGGCGCCCGCCAGGGCGCCCAGCAGGTCGGGGACGACCGCGAGCACGACGATGGCCAGCCCCACGAGGATCCACAGCGCCGCGTACTTCTCGCGAAGCTTGCGCGAGCGCAGCAGGCCGATGACGAAGAGCATGATGGCCACGGCCACGAGGATGAAGAAGACGCGGGTGAGCATCAGCGCACCGCCTCCCCGCCGGCCCCCGGTGAGGGGGACCCCCGGTCGACAGGACGCCGGGTCAGCGAGATGAACAGCGCGAACATGGAGCGCACGAGGTAGACGGCCGCCTTGCCGGGGTTGTTCGACGGGGTGCCGGCCTGGCGGGGGCGCATCGAGACCCCGACCTGGGTGACGCTCAGCCCTGAGCGCACGGCGATGACGAGCGAGTCGATCGTGTCCCCGAGGTACTCGGCAGGGTAGTAGCGGCAGTACTGGTCGATGGCCGTGCGGTCCCCCGCGCGGAAGCCGCTGGTGACGTCGGTGAGCCGTGTGCGGCTGATGCGCCCGACCATCGCCGCCAGCAGGAGCATCGCCCAGCGGCGCGGACCGCGGGCCCGGTAGGTGCCGACCTCGGCGAAGCGCGCGCCGATGGAGATGTTGGCCCGCGACAACCCCTCCAGGACGGCGTCGATGTCCCGCGGGTCGTGCTGGCCGTCGGCGTCGACCTGGATGGTGCGGTCGTAGTCGAAGCGCCGGGCGTACTTGTACCCGGCACGCATGGCTCCCCCCACACCCATGTTGTACGGCAGGTCGAGCACGAGGGCGCCCGCCGCGCGGGCCACCTCGGCAGTGCGGTCCCGCGAGCCGTCGTTGACGACGAGCAGGTCGTAGCCGGGCACGACCTCGCGCAGCTCCCGGATCGTGGCCCCGATCGCCTCCTCCTCGTTCCACGCCGGCATGATGACCAGCGTTCTGGGACGGCGTGTGGGCATGGGACTCCTCGGGACTCCTCGGTAGGCGGGGCTGCGCCTCTCAGTCTAGACGACTGAGGCGCTCGCCCTGGTGGGCCGCCGGCAGTGGCGGCCCACCAGGCTCGACTGGGCTCGACCAGGCTCGACGGGGCCTCAGCGGCGCTCGCGCTCGAGCAGGCCGAGCAGGTACTGGCCGTAGCCGGACTTGACGAGGGGCTCGGCGCGCTCGCGCAGGCCGTCGTCGTCGATGAAGCCCATGCGCCAGGCGACCTCCTCGGGGCAGCCGATGTTGAGGCCCTGGCGGTGCTGGACGGTGCGCACGAAGCTCGTCGCGTCGGCCAGCGAGTCGAAGGTGCCGGTGTCGAGCCAGGCCGTGCCGCGGGGCAGGACCTCGACGGTCAGGCGCCCCGCCTCGAGGTAGGTGCGGTTGACGTCGGTGATCTCGTACTCCCCGCGGGCTGAGGGCTTGAGGTTGCGGGCGATCTCGACGACGTCGTTGTCGTAGAAGTACAGGCCGGGCACCGCGTAGTCCGACCTGGGGCGGGCCGGCTTCTCCTCGATGGACAGCGCCTTGAACTCCGCGTCGAACTCGACGACGCCGTAGGCGGTCGGGTCGGCCACGCGGTAGGCGTAGACGACGCCGCCGTCGGGGCTCGTGTGACGCCGCAGCTGGGTTCCCATGCCCGGGCCGTAGAAGATGTTGTCCCCCAGGACCAGGGCGGCGGACTCGCCCCCGACGAAGTCGGCGCCCAGCACGAAGGCCTGGGCCAGGCCGTTGGGGACCTCCTGGGCGGTGTAGGACAGGTTGACCCCGAGCTGGGAGCCGTCCCCCAGGAGCCGGTGGAAGCTGGGTGCGTCGTGCGGGGTCGTGATGACCAGGACGTCCTGGATCCCGGCGAGCATCAGCGTGCTCAGCGGGTAGTAGATCATCGGCTTGTCGTACACGGGCACGAGCTGCTTGGAGGTGCCCAGGGTGATCGGGTTGAGTCGCGTGCCGGAACCGCCGGCCAGGATGATGCCTCGCATGGGCACAGTCTGACCCATGACCTCCCTCCGGTGCAGCCCGACCCCCCGGCGGGGCGGGCCGGGTCGGCCCTGTGCAGTCCTGTCACCGGGCGGCGGGGGCGGGCCGGCGCCGGGGCCGACCTCACCGGCGCGGGCGGGCCCCGCCTGGCGGGCCGTGGGGCGGTGAGCCGTTATGTTGCCGTCATGGAACGACTCGACGGTGCACGCCAGCGCTACGTCTGGGGCTCGACCACGGCCATCCCCGAGCTCCTCGGGATCGAGCCCGACTCCGAGCCCTGGGCCGAGCTGTGGCTCGGTGCGCACGAGGCGGGTCCGACCCGGGTCGTGGGGGGTCCCCCGTTGGCCGAGCTCATCGCCGCCGACCCCACCCGCCTGCTCGGGGAGGACGTCGTGCGCAGGTTCGGCCCCCAGCTGCCCTTCCTGCTCAAGGTCATCGCCCCCGAGCGCGCGCTGTCCCTCCAGGTCCACCCCGACCTTGAGCAGGCCCAGGCGGGCTGGGAGCGGGAGAACCGCGAGGGGATCGCGATGGACAGCCCGCGGCGCAGCTTCAAGGACGCCAACCACAAGCCCGAGATGGTCCTGGCCCTCACCCGCTACGAGGCCGTGGCGGGCTTCAGGGCACCGCGGCGCGCCGCGGAGGTGCTCGCCGACCTGTCGAGCCCGCTGGCCCGGCGCATGCGCCGCACCCTGCGTCTCAACCCGACGCGCTTCGGGATCAGGCAGGTCTTCTCCGACCTCGTCTCTAAGGCCTCCCGCCCCGAGCCCGCTGAGGTCGACGAGCTGGTCGGGGAGATCTCCCAGCGGCTGGAGGCGGGGGCGTCGCCGTCGCGCCGGGCCGACACCAACGCCGTGGAGATGGCCAGCACCTTCCCGGGGGACCCGGGGGTGGCCGCGGCCCTCCTGCTCAACCCCGTCACGCTCCAGCCGGGGGAGGCCCTGTTCGTCCCGGCCGGATCGGTCCACGCCTACGTGTCCGGCCTGGGCGTGGAGGTCATGGCCTCCTCCGACAACGTCCTGCGCGCGGGACTGACGAGCAAGCACGTCGACGTCCCGGCCATGCTCGCCTGCGTCGACTACGTCGCCGCGCCACCGGTGCGCCCCGCCCCGGAGTACCTCTCGCGCGCCACCCGGGCCTACTACGCCCCGGTCGACGACTTCGAGCTGCTCGTCACCACGGTCGTCCCCTCCGACTCCCGGACCCAGGTCCCCGGCAGGGGACCGCGGATCGTCCTGGCTGTCGAGGGCACGACGACGGTGACGACGCCGGCAGGGCAGGAGCGCCTGACCCGGGGCCAGGCGGTGTTCGTGGGTGCCGACGAGAGGACGCTGGCCGTCGAGGGCGCCGGGACGGTCGTGCAGGCCGACGTGCCCTGACCGCCGTGGGGCCCTGGGGCCCAGCGCGGCGCCTGCCGGGCCCTGCCGGGGCTCCTGCGGGGCCGAGGCTCACGGGGACAGGGGAGCGCCCTCCTGGCGGGCGGCGGTCGCGCGCAGGCCGGGGGCGGCCCCGGCGTCGACCATGACGGCGCTCAGCCCCCGCCGCCAGGCAGCCAGCACCTCCAGGACGGCGGCCGACCCCTCAGAGTCGATCATGACGGCTCGTGCTCCTGCCTCCTGGGCCCTGAGCGCCCTGGTCTCGGGCAGCGCCTCGACAAGCCCGCGGCGCGTGAGCACAGCGCCGTCCTCACGCACGAGGGCGGGGGCCTCGGCGCTCACGGGACCGGGGACGAAGACGTCGGGCTGGGCCATGAGGTCGGCGACGCCGTCGAGGACCAGCGGCTCGAGCGCCTCGTCCCTGCGCAGCGCCAGGGAGGGGCGGGGGACGAGCATCCGCAGCCCTGCCCGGGGGTCGAGGTCACGGGCCTCGAAGGCGATGCTGGCCGTGCCGGGACCGGTGGGGGAGCCGGAGGCCGTCCTCATCGGCACGCCCTCACCATCTCTTGTGCAAAACCTCACAAGACCGCCGGTCAGCCATGTACCACCGCACCAGGTGACTGTTCTCCAGTGGGTGCTCATCGCCACCTGGACGTCGGGCCGGTCGCCCAGCTCCTCGCAGAGCAGTCCTGCTGTCTTGGCCTGCCACATGCTCAGGACCCGGCCCGTCAGCTCGATCCGCTCCTCCTCGGAGTACCACACGAGCCAGGGTCTGTCGGAGTCCGCCGAGGTGGGGAGGAGGCGAACGAGGGGGTCGGTCTGCGCAGTGGTCATGAGCAGATTGAATCAGGGGTCGCGGCTGCCGCGGGAGGGGCGGGGGTGGGTTCCCAGCCTCCCTTCAGGTCGCGCCGAAGGGGTCCCCAGCGTGCCGTGCCAGCCTGTGGTCGAACGGGGATGCTAGCGCTCGCGACCGGCTTGTTAACGTCGATTTTTCGGCGGAACGACGCCATTTCATCACGAATGGGTGACGCTTGCCCCCCGTGCTTGACTCCAACATCTGACACCCGTGTAGTTTCCTCGGTGTCACCAGCTCGGAACTCGGAAGGGAAGCCCATCGTGTGGAACATCCTCGGTGACGGTCCGCTCACTCGGACCGACGACGCCGACGACGAGGCGCTCCTCCTTCTGTTCGGCGACGAGGGCCTCGATGAGGGGCCGCTCGCCTGGCAGGAGCGCGCACTGTGCGCCCAGACGGACCCCGAGGCCTTCTTCCCTGAGAAGGGCGGCTCCACCCGTGAGGCCAAGCGCGTGTGCGCGACCTGCGAGGTGCGGCAGGAGTGCCTCGAGTACGCCCTGGCCAACGACGAGCGCTTCGGCATCTGGGGCGGCTTGTCGGAGCGTGAGCGCCGCAAGCTCAAGCGCCGCGCCGTATGAGCGGGCCGGCCGTCCCCGGCCCCTCGACCCGCGCCCTGGGCGCGCAGACCCTCGCCGTCCTCGTGACGGCGGGGGTGACCCCGTTCCTGCCCCACTCGCTGCGTGCGCTCCGGAACCAGACGGTGCCTCCCGACGTCCTGCTCGTCGTCGACGTCGCCTCGCGGGTCAACGGCCTGGGTGACGGCACCCCCGTCGAGGAGGCCGTGGCGGCCTCCCGTGTCGACGACGTCACCGACGTGCGTATCGTCCACGTCCCTGAGGCCTCCGGCTTCGGTGGGGCGGTGTCCCGTGGGCTGGAGCGCTACGCCGAGCTGGTCGCCGCCGGCAACCGGCGGCGCGGCCCGCGCGGGCAGGACGCCGGGGGCCTGCTCGGTACGGCCGGCGACGGTCTGCGTGACCGGTCCGAGGACCGCCTGACCGGGCCGACCGGGGCGCTGTCGCCCATCACCCCCGCTGAGGAGGCGCGCGCCGCCGCCTCCGGCGACCCGGCCCGCGCCGAGGCGCCGGGCCAGTCCTGGCTCTGGCTGCTCCACGACGACTCGGCCCCCGGCGCGGACTGCCTCGAGGAGCTGGCGACCGCCGTCGTCGCGGCGCGGTCGGTGGCGCTCGCCGGGCCCAAGCAGGTCGACTGGGACCGCCCCGAGGAGCTGCTCGAGGTCGGGCTGCGCACCACCGCCTCGGCGCGCCGCGCCAACGACATCGTCGAGGGGGAGATCGACCAGGGCCAGTACGACGACCGCAGCGACGTCCTGGCCGTCGGGACCGCCGGTGCCCTCATCGACCGTGCGGTGTGGGACCAGCTCGAGGGCACGAGCGCCTTGTTCCCCGTGTTCGGCGACGGGCTGGAGCTCTCCCGCGCGGTGCGTCTGGCGGGGCACCGCGTCATCGTCGTGCCCCGGGCGCTTCTGCGCCACCGGCGCGCCTCCTACCTCGGGCTGAGGCCGGCCCAGGGCACCCGCAGGACGAGGAGCGCGGGGCAGGAGCCCGGCGTCCCCGCTCCGCTCCGAGACCCCGATCCCGACCGCTCCTTCCATGCCCGGCGCACCGCCCAGCTCACGGCGTGGGCCACCTTCTCGACCCACCCGGTGCCGGTGCTCCTGGTGTGGTTCGTGCTGCTCGGCTCCGCCCGAGCCCTGTGGCGCCTGGTGACCAAGGAGCCCGCCCTCGCCGGTGACGAGCTGGGGGCGGCGGTGACGGTTGCCGGTCGGGGCCCGGGCATCCGGGCGGGCAGACGGCGCCTGGCGGCCCACCAGGAGGTGCGCCGCTCCGTCCTGGCGCGCCTCTACGTCGAGCCCACCGAGATCCGGTCCATGCGCCGGGACCGTCGGCGCCAGGAGCGCGAGCGCCTCGCCCGCGCCGCGGCCCCCAGCGAGCTCGAGCTGCGCGAGCTCGCCGCGCTGGCCCGCCGCCGTCGCCGGGTTCTGGGCTCGGTCGTGGCTCTTGTCGTCGGGCTCACCGTCATGGGGTTCTCCGGCCTCCTGCTCACCCGCTCACTGACCGGAGGCGCGCTGGCCGGCCTGTCGGCACCCTGGCGCCAGACCTGGGAGGCCGCGTGGTCGAGCTGGGCCGCCTCAGCCGACGGCTACCCGGGCACCCCGACCCCGCTGCTTGCCCTCCTCGCCCTGGCCGGGGCCGTGGCCTCCTGGGTGGGTGGCGACGGCGACGTGCTCGTCCACGCCCTCCTCCTCGCGGCGCTCCCGGTGGCCGCGGCGGGCGCGTGGTTCGCGGCGGGCTGCGTGACGCGCCGCACCGGGCTGCGCGCCTGGGCGGCGCTGGCCTGGGCGCTGTCACCTGTGCTCCTGCTGGGCGTGGGACAGGGGCGGCTGTCGGCCGTCCTCGTCCACCTCACCCTGCCCTGGGCGCTGACCGCCCTGGCCCGCGCGGTCGGGGCCGACCGGCGCGACGTCGTCCTGTCAGGGCTCGTGGACGCCCATCACGCCACGAGCCGGGAGAAGGCCGAGCTCGACCGTTTCGCCTCCGAGCGGATGGAGGACCTGGCGACCCTCGCCGATGACGCCGATGACCCAGGCGACGCAGGCGACGCAGGCGACGCCGACGACACGGCCCGGGACACCGGAGCCGCCGACCCCGCTGAGTCCGCTGACGAGGCGGCCACCGCTGACGAGGCGGAGACGGGGGCGCAGGACCGGGGCCCCGGCGACGACGAGTCCGACGCGACCGACGAGGCCGAGGACACGGTTGACGAGGACTTTGCCGCGGATCGGCGGGGCGCTCCGGCCCTGGGCGCAGCCGCCCGCGCCGCCCTCACCGAGCGCTACGGTCCCGGCTCGCCGACCGCCGCGGCGGTCGCCGGGCTGCTCCTGGCCGTCGTCGTCGCCGCGGCGCCTGCCACCGCGGCCCTCATCGTCCCGGGCCTGCTGCTCCTGGCGCTCCGTTCACCCCGCAGCGCCCTGCGCCTCCTCCTCACCGTCGTGCCGGTCCTGGCCACCGCCGCACCCGCCTGGCTGACGGCCCTCGGCCTGCTGGGGGACGAGGGCACCTCGTGGGCCCTGCGCTACCTCCTGACCGACCTGGGGGTCCCCGTGGAGGTCCCGGCGCCCAGCGCCATCGAGCTCGTCGTGGGCCTGCCGCTCGACCTGGAGTCGCTCGTGGGAGCCCCGTTGCTGTCCCTCGCGGTCAAGGCGCTCCTCGTGGTGGTTCCGCTGACGGCCCTCCTGGGCCTGCTCGTGCCCGGACGGCGCGGCGCCCGCGCCAGGGCCGGGGTCCTCATGGCCCTGGGCGGGCTCGCCCTGGCCGCGCTGAGCACCCGCACGACCACCGCAGTGGGCACCCTGCCTGACGGCACCGACTCGGTGACCGTCCACGGCTGGGCCGGGACCGGGCTGAGCCTCGCCCTGGCCGGGCTCCTGGCCGCGGCCCTGGCGGGCGCCGACGCGGCGCGGGCCGACCTCGTGGGCCGCGCCGTCGGGCCGAGGCACGCGGTCGCCCTCGTCGTGGCGGTCCTCGCCCTCCTCGGCCCGGTCGTGTGCGGCGCCTCCTGGGCGCTGTCGGCACGGACCTCCTCCGCGGCGGGCTCAGACGCCCTCGTCATGGCCCTCCGGGGCGCCGGGCAGCAGGTCCCGGTCATCGCCTCCCAGATGCAGTCCTCCCAGGCAGCGGGACGCGTGCTGGTCCTCACCTCCAGCGACGACGCCACGGGCGAGGGCATCGTGGTCCACAGCTGGCGGGGCCCCGGTACCCAGCTGACCGACGTCGTCCCCGACGTCGTGGCCGCCCAGCTGCGCGACCGGGTCCCCGCGGCGGGGGAGGAGCCCCTGACCGGGGCCACGTCCACCGACCCGCTTCCCACCGAGCTGGACGATCCCGCCGACGCCGAGCTCGCCGACGTCGTCGCGCGCGCGGTCGCGGGCCAGGACGAGCAGGTCGCCGCCGACCTGGCCGCCCACGGGGTGTCCGTCGTCCTGCTCACCGACCGCGCCGCCGACGACATGACCGCCACGGCCCGGGCCGGGCTCAGCTCGACCCCCGGGCTCGAGGAGCTGGCGTGGACGACGACCGGAGCCTCATGGCGCGTCGCGCCCCAGGACGGTACCGAGGCCGCCCGTGCCGTGCTCGTCGGCCCTGAGGGCACGACGGTCCTGCCCTGGTCCTCCACCGACCTGCGCACCCGGATCGAGGGCTCCGGCACGACCCGCACCCTCGTCCTGGCCGAGCGCGCCGACAGCGGCTGGAGCGCCACCCTCGGGGGGGAGGACCTGCGGGCCACCACCGTCCGGGACGGCAGCGGCCAGTGGAGGCAGGCCTTCGAGGTCCCGGCCAGAGACGGCGAGCTCGTCGTCACCCACGACGCACCCGCGACGACCCTCCTCGTGCGCATCGTCCAGGTGACCTGGGTCGTCACCGCCATCGCCGCCCTTCCCCTGCGACGCCGGAGGTCAGAGGCATGAACCGCTCCAGGACCGTCGGCAGGCCGGCCACAGCGACCCTGAGGCGGGTCGTGGCCCTCGTCGCGGCCACGGCCCTCGTGGGCGCCGGGACCGCCATGACCTGGTGGGGCACGACGACGCCCCGCCCCACGACCACCCAGGTCGAGCCGGCCACGGTCACCGGCCCGGCCGCGGACGTCGTCTACGCCTGCCCGCAGGCTCCGCGCAACACCATCGGCGGGGTCGACCTGGGGGAGACGACCTCCTCGACGACGCTGACCCCCACGGGACAGGACGCGACGATCACCTACGGCGGGACCGAGCTCGACGCCCCCACCACGCTCGAGACCGCCGAGGGCGGGCTGCTCACGGTCGAGGCAGGCGGGACGGAGCCGGCGGGCGCGGTCGGCGCCGTGACGACGCTGACCGCCTCGGGCGACCTGCGCGGCCTGACGACAGCGCCCTGCACCCCGCCCTCGGCCGTGTCCTGGATGGTCGGGGGCTCCTCGGCCGTCGGCACCTCCGCCGAGCTGCGGCTGACCAACCCGGGTGTCACCGTCGTGACGGCCACGGTCCGCCTCTACGGCTCGACCGGAGAGATCGCGCTGCCCTCCAACGGGCAGGTCGTCGTCCCGGCGGGACAGACCGTCGGCATGCTCCTGGAGTCCGCCGGGGCCACCGACTCGCGCGTGGCCCTGAGCGTCGAGGCCGACGGCGGCACCCTCGTGCCCTTCCTCGTCACCGAGGCCCTCAACGGTGAGACCGCCGCGGGCACGGAGGTCATCTCCCCGGGCGCGGCCCCCTCGACCGACCTGACCGTCCCCGGCGTCGTCCTCGTCGAGGGCGCCGACCAGGGAGAGGCATCCGACCAGGAGGCCACCGGTGCCGGGGCGGCGGGGGAGACGGGCCTTGTCCACCGGTCCCCGGTCGTGCGGGTCGTCAACCCCGGGCAGGAGCCGGCCACCGTCGCCGTCTCGCTCATCGGGGACCAGGGCGAGCAGCCCCTGGCAGGCGCCGAGTCGGTCGTCGTCGACCCGGGGGCGGTCTTCGACATCTCCCTGGCGGGGACCACGCCGGGCAGCTACGGGGTACGGGTCACATCGGACGCCCCGGTCGGAGCCGCGGTCAGCCTCGTGCGCAGCGCCGGGGAGTACCCCGAGCGCTCGGGCACGGCCCTGCGCGACGTCGCCTGGGCGCAGGCGGCCTCACCCGGCGCGCTCGAGGCGGCGGTCGTGGCACTGCCTCGCGGCAACGGGATGGCTCCCGCGCTCGCACTGACCAACTCGGGCACGACGCCCTCGACGGTGACCCTCACCGCCGCCGACGGTCAGTGGACCACCCAGGTCGAGGTCCCGGCCTCCACGACCGTCACCCCGACGGTCCCCGAGGACGTCGGCGCGCTCAGGATCACCTCCTCCCAGGCGCAGGACCTCAGCGCCGCGGTCACGGTCACCGCACAGGTCGAGGGCGAGGCGGCGGGCACGCTCGTCTCGACGCTCTCCCCGGTGGCTGACGCCCAGGCGCTGACCCAGCGCAACCTCGTCCTGCGCTGACCCAGCGGCCCCGTGGCCGGCGATGCGCTCAGACCCCTGAGGAGGACCGGCCGATAGGCTGGCGAGATGACGCAGGCCAGACGCCCCGCCCCCGTACCGGTCCCCGCACGTCGCCGCGACCGCCACGGCCGCGGGCTGCGCGGTCCCCTCCTGCCCCCCTACCTCCCCGCCTGGCGGACGAGGGCCGAGCACTTCGACGAGGTGGTCGTCTCGGCGGCCAGCGACCTGGCACGGCGCCTGCCCCAGGTCGCCGACATGCAGTTCGCCGTCGAGGAGGTGCCGCCCTCGGACCCGGCGCCCTGGGAGGGCGGCGTCGTCCTGGGACGCGGCTTCGCCGCCGAGGCCCGGGCCGGCCTGCCCGCCCGCATCGTCGTCTACCGGCGCCCCGTGACCAGCCGGGCGCACAGCGAGGCCGAGCTCGGTGAGCTCGTGCGGCGGGTCGTCGTCGAGCAGGTCGCCCTCCTCCTGGGGCGGCGTCCCGAGGAGATCGACCCCGACCTGGCCTGAGACGGCGGCGCGGGTCGGCACGAGTGCCTCCGCACGATAACCTGCGCTCGTGAGAAGAGTGAGACGCTGCCGCAGGCCCGGCTGCGAGAACCCCGCCGTCGCCACCCTGACGAGCGTCTACGCCGACTCCACGATCGTGCTGGGCCCCCTGGCCACTGAGGCCCAGCCCGAGGCCTACGACCTGTGCGCCAGGCACGTGGAGTCCTTCACCGCCCCACGGGGCTGGCAGGTGATCCGGCTGGCCACGGACTTCGCCCCCGCGCCGCCCTCCGACGACGACCTGACGGCACTGGCCGACGCCGTGCGCGAGGCCTCACGTGCACCTCGCCCCCAGGCCCCCCGTGCCGAACGGGCAGGTCGGCCCGGCGGCATCATGCCCGGGCCGGTGACCCACGAGCCTGACACGCTGCCCGACCATCTCACTGGCCTGGGCGACGGCGAGATCACCCGCCGGGGCCACCTGCGCGTCCTGCGCGGCGACAAGGAGGAGTGAGATGCCGCCCACCCCTGGACCCACCCCAGGCCCGCACGTGCCCGGGCTGAGCCCCTGGGTGTGCCAGGCGCTGCGCTGCCCGGCCACCGGGGAGCCCCTCGTCAGCGACCCGGACGGCGGGCCACGGCTCGTGGCGGTGGCCGCGGGACTGGCCTACCCGGTGCACGAGGGCGTGCCCCACCTGCTCGTCGACCAGGCCGAGACCGTGTCCGGGGCCCTGTCGGAGTCCCTGCCGGAGTCCCTGTCGGAGTCCCTGTCGGAGTCCCTGTCCGGGGCCCAGGTGGCCACCGAGGCCGCGCCCGAGGGCTGAGAGCACGACGGCGCACCGGCTCGGGCGAGCACGCTCACCGGGGCGGGGCGATCTCGTGGGGCAGCTCCTCGAGGGCATGGAGCGCCCGCTCATCGGACCGACGGTCCCGCAGCTCGAGGAAGAGCTCGCGGTCACGGCGCGCGACGAGGGCCGCCGCGAGGAAGCGCTCGGGGTTGGTCCCCGGGGGCGGCGGCGGGGAGACGTACGGCTCGGCCCTGGCCGCCAGCTGGTAGGCCAGGTGCTGACGGGCCTCGGGGCGCATCGTCGAGGCGCGCTGCAGGAAGGTCCGGGCGACGAGGGCCAGATCGCCCGGCAGCGCCCGCAGATCGGCCTGCCCGGCCCACTGGGCGAGCTCAGGGGGCATGATGAGCGGGGCGGCGTCCCGCGTCCCGGGGCGGTCCCGCACGACGTAGGTCCCCGCGAGCAGGTCCCCCAGACGCTTGCCGCGCTTGGTCACCACGCACGCGACCGCCGCCACGACCCCTGAGAAGGACCAGATCTCGACGCTCGCCAGCAGGACGCGCACGAGACTGTGCCGCAGGCGCAGGGCCCCGCCGTCGTCGCGCACCACCCTCGTGCCCACGACGAGCCGCCCGGCGGAGCGTCCGCGCGAGAGGACCTCGACCGCCAGGGGCACGACGACCACCCACAGCGCCAGCATGCTGCTCAGGACGACAAGCACGAGGGCGTCGGAGGCGAAGCCCGACGTCTCGACGAGGGCCACCGCCCCGATGCTCGTCAGGAACAGGCCCCCGGCGTAGATCGAGTAGTCGATCGCTCCCGACAGCAGGCGCACGCCGACAGACGCCGGAGCCACCTCGAGGGCGACCGCCTCGCCGGTGATCATGAGCTCGGGTGTCATCATCCGCTCGGACGACGACGGTGGCTCGTCCACCATGTCAGACTCCTTTCGTGGACATCGACGCATTCGTGGCCGCGCACCGCGACCAGTGGGACCGCCTCGACCAGCTCGTCAGACGCCGTCGGCTCTCCGGCGCCGAGGCCGACGAGCTCGTCGGCCTGTACCGGGCCGCCGCCGCGCACCTGACCCGTATCCGCGCCGGCGCCCCGGACCCCCAGGTCATCAGCGAGATGTCGACGCGCGTTGCCGCGGCGCGCGGCAGGATCACCGGAACCCGGGAGCTCAGCGTCCACGAGGCCCTGCGCTTCTGGACGGTGTCCGTGCCCGCCGCGCTGTACCGCCTGCGCTGGTGGACGGTCTGCGTGGCCCTCGTCGAGGTGGCGCTGGCGGTCCTCGTGGGGGTGTGGACGCTGCGCAGCCCTGAGGCGATGAGCGCCCTGGGTACGAGCTCGGAGCTGGCGGACTACGCCGGGCAGCAGTTCGAGAGCTACTACTCGACCTACTCCTCCCAGGAGTTCGCGGCCCTCGTGTGGTCCAACAACGCGCGCATCGCCGTCGTCTGCGTAGCCGCCGGGATCACGGGGATCCTGCCGGCCTACGTCCTGTACCTCAACGCCGTCAACCTGGGGCAGGCCGGTGCGATCATGGCGGACCACGACCGCCTCGGGCTGTTCTTCGCCCTCATCACGCCCCACGGGCTGCTCGAGCTCACCTGCGTGTTCATCGCCGGGGGCGCCGGGCTGCGCATGTTCTGGACGCTGCTGGCTCCCGGCCCCCGGTCCCGCGCAGTCGCGCTGGCCCAGGAGGGCAGGGCGCTCATCACCGTGGCCGTCGGGATGGCCGTCGCCCTCGTCGTGGCCGGCCTCATCGAGGGCTTCGTCACCCCCTCGCCGCTGCACTGGGCGCTCAAGTGCGTCATCGGCGTCCTGGCGCTGGCAGCACTGTGGGCCTACACGCTCGTCCTGGGGCGTCGGGCCGTCCTGGCCGGGGAGACCGGCGACATCGTGGAGGAGGCCGCGGGCGCGGTGGCGCCCGAGGCGGGCTGAGCCCGTCACTGAGCCTGTCGCTGGGCCCGTCACTGGGCCCGTCACCGTGCCCGGCTCACCGGGCGGGCTGATACCGAGCACGCCCATCACAGCCGTCCGGCGGCCTTGAGCGCGAGGTAGGTGTCGGCCAGCGCAGGGGCGATCTCACCAGGCCCGGCCTCGACCACCTCCACCCCGGCCCGCCGCAGCCTGGCCCGCACCGCCTCGAGCTCGATGAGGTCCCGCTCGGCCGCCGCAGCGATGTAGACGCGATCGGTGTCCGAGCGCTCAGCGCTCAGGCGAGCCAGCCCAGGATCACTGACCGAGGCGATGACGACCGTGTGGCTGCGTGACAGGGAGGCCAGCGCCCTGAGCATGCCCGCATGGGCGCCCGAGCCGTCCAGGGCGGTGAGCACGACCACGAGCGCCCTCTGGGACAGGATCGACTCGGTACTCGAGGCCACCAGCGCCCAGTCGGTCTCGGTCAGGCTCGGTTCAAGGGGCGCCAGGGCGTTGGCCAGGGCGCTCATGAGCGCCGGACCGGACTCGCCGCGCACCTGGACGCGGCTCCGGGAGTCCACGGCCAGCAGGTCGACCCGGTCGCCGGCCCGTGTGGCCAGCGCCGCCATGAGGAGGGCCGCCTCGATCTGGGCGTCGATGCGCGGCTCGTCGTCGAGCCGGGCGGCGGCCAGGCGGCCGCTGTCGATGACGATGAGCACCCTGCGGTCCCGCTCGGGGCGCCAGGTGCGCACGAGGACCTCTGCGCGGCGTGCGGTGGAGAACCAGTCGATGGAACGCACGTCGTCCCCGACGACGTACTCGCGCAGGGAGTCGAACTCCGTGCCCGCCCCGCGCACCATGACGGCGCTGCGACCGTCCATCTCTCGCAGGCGCGCGAGCCTGCTCGGCAGGTGACGACGCGACCTGAAGGCGGGCAGCACCCGCACGGTGGCGGGCGCGAGCAGGGAGGCCTGCCGGCCCGCCAGCCCCAGGGGGCCCAGCACGCGCACGGAGACGAGGTCGGCCCTCCGGTCACCTCGGCGCGAGGGGGTCAGGGTCGTGCGGCTGCGTCGGCGCTCACCGGCCGGGATGCTCAGGCTCGAGCGCTCGCGCGTCGAGCCCGCCGAGGGCGGCCAGGCGTCGCGCACGAGGACGCTGACCGGCCGGGACCCGGTGTTGGTCACCGTCAGCGTCGTGGACACCGACTCGCCCAGGCGGACCGAGGGGGGCACGCGGCGCTCGACCCTCAGCTGCCTGGGGGAGGGGGCCGCCAGGACGTCGACGCCGACGAGCAGAGCGACCACCGAGCTCCACACGACGGCGGTCAGCGGACGCGGCACGGCCACGATGGCCACGAGCGCGGCGGCGAGCAGCCAGACGGTGCGCATCGTCAGGTACACGGTTCCTCCTCTCGGCCTCGTGCCCGCGCTCAGCGGGGGACGGGCACGGAGCGCAGGACGCCGTTGACGACCGACTCGGTGGTGACCCCCTCCATCTCAGCCTCCGCCCGCAGCTGGATACGGTGACGCAGGGTCGGCAGCGCCAGCGCCTTGACGTCGTCAGGGGTGACGTAGCCCCGGCCCGACAGCCAGGCCCACGCCCGGGCCGAGGCCAGCAGGGCGGTCGCCCCGCGCGGCGAGACACCCAGCGCCACCGACGGCGAGGTCCGCGTGGCGCGCACGAGGTCGACGATGTAGCCCAGCACCTCGGCCGAGGCGCCGACCGTGCGGACCTGCTCGCGCGCGGCGGCCAGGTCCGCCGGGCCGGCGACCGCGCTCAGCCCGGCACCGCCCAGGTCGCGCGGGTCGAAGCCGGTGGCGTGGCGCGAGAGCACCTCGATCTCCTGGTTGCGTTCCGGCAGCGGCAGGACGAGCTTGAGCAGGAAGCGGTCGAGCTGGGCCTCGGGCAGCGGGTAGGTCCCCTCGTACTCGACGGGGTTCTGCGTGGCGACGACCATGAAGGGGTCGGGCAGGGGGCGGGGCGTGCCGTCGATGGAGACCTGGCGCTCCTCCATCGCCTCGAGCAGCGCCGCCTGGGTCTTGGGAGGGGTGCGGTTGATCTCGTCAGCCAGGAGCAGGTTGGTGAACACCGGCCCCTCGCGCAGGGAGAACTCCGCGCTGCGGGCGTCGTAGATGAGCGAGCCGGTCACGTCGCCGGGCATGAGGTCGGGAGTGAACTGCACCCGTCGGGTGTCCACCGCCAGCGTCTGGGCCAGGGAGCGCACGAGCAGGGTCTTGGCCACTCCCGGCACTCCCTCGAGCACGACGTGCCCTCCGGCCAGCACCGCGATGACCAGGCCGGTGACCGCGGCGTCCTGCCCGACGATCGCCTTGGCGACCTCGGAACGCACCGCGACAAGGCGCTCGCGGGGGTCGGCGTCGGGGCCCCCTGTGGGTGCAGGGGCGGCGCCCTGACCGACGCCCTCGGGGATCGTGGATGTGCTCATCGTGGATGGACCTCGCTCTCGAGTCGGTCAAGCTCGACGCCCAGGTCCACGAGGGACCGGTCGTCGTGGGGGACGGGCCCGTACAGGACCCGGTCGACATGTTCCGTCTGCCTCCCGCTGGCGCGGGCGACGGCCTGGACGAGCTCATGACGCCCCGCCGCGGGGGTCAGCCCCAGGAGACGGCCCAGGCGGGCGGCCGTCCCGGCGCGCAGGGCCTGGGCGGCGCGCTCCCGGTCGGCGGCGCGCCGGTAGAGCCGGCCGCGGCCGATGGTCGTCTCGGTGGAGCGCACGACGACCGGCATCTCCTCGACAACGACGCGCCCGAAGCGCCGTCCGCGGACGACGGCCAGGGCCAGGACGACGACTGCGGCCTGGAGGAGGGCCACCGGCAGCCACGGGGGCACGGTGGGGGAGTCCCACAAGCCGGTGGACGACAGGCGGGAGCCGTCGAGCCAGACGACCCGCTCGTGGTGGCCCAGGGCCCGGATGGCCAGGGCGGCGTTGCCGGCCTGTGCCAGTCTCTCGTTGGTCACGACCGTGGCGTCCGGGACGACGCGGAGGGTCGCCCCGGTGGCCAGGGGGGCCGTCGCGTAGGCGTAGGCGCCCTCGGCGACGGGGAAACAGCCCACGGCCCCGTCGGTCTCGTCGATCCGCACCGTTCCCCGCGAGCCCATGAGCGAGGCCGCGGCGACCGCGTCCTCGTCCGGGCACTGCGGGGCCAGCACCGTGTCCGAGGTGGCCGAGGCGCCCGTGGGCGTCAGGGAGGTCAGCCCCGACAGGTCGGCGTACCGCGTGCCCAGGACCACGACGTCGCCTCCGGAGCCGGCCAGGCGCGCCTGGTCGGCCACGGACAGGTCGCGGGCGTTGAGCACCGCGATGGTGGCGCCCTGGGCGCCGGCGCTGACGGCCTGGTTGACCGTCGTGGCGCTCGACACCCCGATGCCCTCGTCGCGCAGCAGCTGGGCGAGGGCCTGCGCCCCGTTGGCGCCCGGGTTGTCGAGGGCGTAGGGCACCGTCGACTTCCCGGGCTTGACGATGACGGTGAGCACGGCGACGACGACCAGGCCGGCGATCATGATGACGAAGGGTCTCCACAGGCGCAGGCGTTCGCGCAGGGTGCGGCCCACCACCTGGTCCGGGCGCGGGTCCGCCGTGCCGAGCGGGGGCGACTGCGTCCCGGCGCTCATCGGGCGGCCTCCGCCAGGTCGGTGACCGGCGCCCGCGCCACCTGGTCAGCCAGCTCACGCATCCAGGCGTCCTGGGCGGGCTCGGCGACGAGCTCGCCGTAACGGACCGCGTCGAACAGGGCCGCGGCCCGCACCAGGTCCGCGGACATCGCGCCGATGGCGGTCGAGGCCAGGTCAGCCGCCTCACGAGCGGTCATCCCCGGGTAGTCCTCGATCGCGCCGCGCTCGTCGAGTGAGCGGATGATCGCCCGGAACCGCTCGATGACCGCGGTGGCCCAGTCCCCCGACCCGGCGGCGGCGTCGGCGGCGAGCACGAGGGCGGCGGAGTCGCGGTCGTCGTCGAACAGGAGTCCGTCGCCCACGCGCCCGCGACGCAGCACGCTGATCCTGGTGAGCATGCGGCACAGCGCGACGACGAGCACGGCCGCCAGGACCAGGACGATGAGGACCGAGAGCCACTCCGGGACCTGGGGCACGACGTCCCGGGGGTCGAGGTGATCGCGGATCCACCGCCATATCACCGACCACAGGCTCTCCTGCTCCCGGTACACGGGCTTGGCGAGCTCGGCCTCGGCTCGCCTGCGGGCCTCCTCGGCGTCGGGGGTCGCCGGGGCGGCGGGCGCGGCGAGGAGAGCTGCCCGTGCCTCGAGACGGTGCAGGGCGGCACCGGCTGCCTGGGACATGGCACTCATCATCGGGTCCGGGTGGGGCTCACGAGTCGGCGGCCTGGCGCAGCTCGACGTCCAGGCCCTCGTCGCGCATGCGCAGGTCGATGTAGGTCAGTGCGGTCACCGCCGCCGTGAAGGGCAGGACGGCGGCCTGGAGCAGCGAGGTGAGGAAGTTGCTCAGAGCCATGTACAGGGCCATGCCGTTGGGGACCGCCACGAGCACGATGCTGCCGAGCCCGCCGACCGCCGAGGAGGCGACGCCCACAAGCGCCGTGGTGATGAGGTTGGCGAGGAGCAGGATGCCCAGGACGCGCCAGAAGTGGCGGCGGGTCAGGGTCCAGGAGCGCTGGATGCCCTCCCACACGCCGATGTTCTCCAGGATGAGCGCACAGCTCGCCAGCCACAGTCGTGTCGTGAGGTAGAGCGAGCCGATGAGGGCGGCGAGCATGAGGAGGAACACGATGATGAGGGTGGCCGCGATGGAGGCCCCCGAGTAGCTGGCCGAGGAGTCGATGAGCCGGAAGCCGACGTAGGTGGCCGTGCCGAGCGTCACGACGATCACGAGCCCGTTCATGAGACCGATGAGCAGGGTCTGGCCGAGCAGCGCCCAGATCCGGGACCTCGTGCGCCGCCAGATCTCCGAGGGCGTGGCGATACGGCCCAGGACCGAGCGGGATACCGCCATGATGAGCACGCCTGTCAGGACCACTCCGGCCAGGATGGTGAGCACCGTGGTCGCGATCGTGCCGAGCATCCCGCCCGTCCCGCCCAGGAACGTGTCCAGGGGGACCTGCCCGTCGCTGGAGGCGAGGTCGTCAAGGGTGCTGGCCGTCGCCTCGGTGGCCGCGTAGCTG
Source organism: Actinomyces howellii (assembly GCF_900637165.1). Classification (GTDB taxonomy): domain Bacteria; phylum Actinomycetota; class Actinomycetes; order Actinomycetales; family Actinomycetaceae; genus Actinomyces; species Actinomyces howellii. The sequence continues at coordinate 2,843,802 of NZ_LR134350.1, forward strand.
ATGCCCGCGGAGACCAGCCCGGTCAGCGTCATGATGAGCAGGGAGGGCAGGAGCATGGCCCGTGGGTTGGCGCGGATCGCGTCGAAGGCGCCGGAGATGATCTCCATGACGCCCAGCGCGCGCAGGGGGACGATCCCGGGCTTGGGTGCCAGGGCGAAGCCACCGGTCGGCAGCCCGTAGGAGCCGGCACCCGCACCGTACTGACCGTGCTGACCGTACTGGCCGTACTGGCCCTGCTGGTGGTCCTGGCCGTACTGGCCCGCAGGGGCCTGGTCGTAGGCGCCGTACCGGGGCACGGCCCGGTCCTGGGGGCCCGTGCTCTGCTCGGTGGGCGGGAGCCATCCGTTCGAGTGATCCGACATGGACACACTGTCCCACGCAGGGCCCCTCGCGAGATCCGTCCTGAGGAGGAGATAGCCCACGGCGGGCATCCACCAGACGGGTGTGTGTCCTTCGCCGCGTCGGCTCAGGGCATGGCGTCCCCATGAAACTTCCAGGTTCGTGACAGGATAGACCCATGAGCACCCGTATCCTCGTCGTCGACGACGACACCGCCCTGGCAGAGATGATCGGCATCATGCTTGAGGCCGAGGGCTACACCCCCTTCTTCTGCGCCGACGGCGCCCGTGCCATGGAGGTCTTCCACGACACCCGGCCCGACCTCGTCCTGCTCGACCTCATGCTCCCCGGTGTCGACGGCGTCGAGATCTGCACGAGGCTGCGCGCCGAGTCCGACGTCCCCGTCATCATGCTCACCGCCCGGACCGACACCCAGGACGTCGTCGCGGGCCTGGAGGCCGGCGCAGACGACTACGTCACCAAGCCCTTCAAGTCCAAGGAGCTCCTCGCCCGGGTGCGCACCCGTCTGCGCCGCAACGTCGACGGCGGCAACGCCGAGCACGTGCGCGCCGGCGACCTGGACATCGACGTGGCGGGGCACCAGGTCAAGCGCGGCGACACCAAGATCGCCCTGACGCCCCTCGAGTTCGACCTCCTCGTCACCCTGGCTCGCACACCGTGGAAGGTCTTCACCCGTGAGGAGCTGCTCGAGCAGGTCTGGGGATACCAGCACGCGGCCGACACCCGCCTGGTCAACGTCCACGTCCAGCGCCTGCGGGCCAAGATCGAGCACGACCCCGAGCACCCGGTCATCGTCGTGACCGTGCGCGGCGTCGGATACCGCGCCGGCGAGCAGGCGTGAGCCCTGGGACCGGTCCCCTGACCCCCCGCGCGAACGGGTGCCCACCGGAGTGAGAGAGCCCGCATGAGCGAGCCGCCCCAGACGCGCACCGGGCCGCGGCCCCCGCGACGTCCGGACACCCCGGTCCGCGCCGTCAGGCGCAGCCTGGCCACCCGCATGGCCCTCATGGCCACCGTGGCCGGCGTCATCCTCATCGTCGTCCTGCTCAACGCCGTCAACTCCCGGATCGCCAACGCGGTGTACGAGGACCGCAAGGACACGGTCCTCGTCGACGCCTGGGAGCGGGTGACCATCGCCCAGCAGGCCTTCGACGACTCCAGCGCCACGACCACCGACGAGGTCACCTCCGTGGTCGAGGACGAGGTCGCCGACATCCGGCAGTCCTCCTCCGGGGCGGGGGTCGTCGGAGTGGTCATGAAGCGCTCCCCCCAGGAGTCGGCCCCCCAGATCATCAACGACGTCTCGACCGGCGAGGTGCCCCTGTCCCTGGTCAGCGACGAGCTGCGCGACAAGGTCGCCGACGGCGCGGACGGCAAGCAGTACTACGAGTGGGTGACCATCCCCGACACCGCGGGGGAGGTGCCCGGGCTGGTCGTGGGCTCCCGGGTGTCCCTGCCGGTGGCCGGGACCTACGAGATGTACATCGTCTACTCCCTGGCCCCCGAGGAGCGGGTCATCGAGCGCACGACCCAGACCGTGTTCATCGCCGGGACCGGCTTCCTGCTCATCCTCATCCTGGGGGTGTGGGCGCTGACCTGGCGGGTGCTCATCCCCATCAGGCGCACCTCCCTGGCGGCACAGCGCCTGGCCGCCGGACGGCTCAACGAGCGGCTCGTCGTCCAGGGTGACGACGAGATCGCCGCCCTGTCCCGGTCCTTCAACGACATGGCGGCCTCCCTGGAGTCCCAGATCGAGGCCTGGGAGAACCTGTCGAAGGTCGAGAAGCTCTTCGTGTCCGACGTCTCCCACGAGCTGCGGACCCCGCTGGCCTCGATCCGCCTGGCCTCCGAGCAGATCTGGGCGGCGCGCGAGGAGATCGAGGACCCCTTCGCGGCACGCAGCGTCGAGATCCTCATGCGGGAGGTCGACCGCTTCGAGGAGATGCTCTCCGACCTGCTCGAGATCTCGAGGATCGACTCCGGCCGCGTCCAGCTGCGCGCCGAGGACGCCGACCTCGTGGCAGTGCTGCGCGGGGTCCTTGATCTCGTCGCGGTGCACATCGAGGCCAAGGGCTCCGAGATCCGCGTCGACGCCCCGGCCGAGCCGGTCGTCGCCGAGGTCGACACCACCCGCGTCGAGAGGATCCTGCGCAACCTCGTGGTCAACGCCCTCGAGCACGCCGAGGGCTCGCCCATCGACATCACCGTCGCGGCCGGAGAGGACTCCGTGGCCGTGCGCGTGCGTGACCACGGCGTGGGCATGAGCCCCGACGTCGTCAAGAAGGTCTTCGACCGCTTCTACCGCGCCGACCCCTCGAGGCGTCGCACCCTGGGCGGCACCGGCCTGGGCCTGTCGATCTCCCTCGAGGACGCCTCGCTCCACGGCGGCACGATCACCGCCTGGGGCTGGCCCGCCGACGGTGCCTCCTTCCTGCTCGTCCTTCCCCGCTCCCTGGGTCCCGGCGGGGCGCCGGGGACCTACACCCTGCCCGGGCCTCTCGACGTCGTCCCCGACGACGCCCCCGGGGTGGCGCGGGCCGCCACGCGCCGCGGGGGCGCCGCGGGCGAGGCCTCGGCGGCTCCGGGCGGCACGCTGGCCCCCGCGCCGGCCTCCCGCCGGTCCGAGGTGGTCCGCGAGTCGGGGCAGCAGGCCGATGCCCGGGACGGGGAGCAGGCGGCCGGACCGCGCCGGGTCACGGTCGTCGGCCCGGGTGACGCCCCCAGCGCCCGCACCCCCGAGGACAGCGGCGGGCGCGGCAGGTCGGAGGGCCGCCGGTGAGCGCGCGGGACGACGCACCCGCGGGGCGCGGGGGAGCCTCACGCCGGCGGGCGCTGGCGGCGCTGGCGCTCGGGGCGCTCGGGCTGGGGGCCTGCGCCGGGGCGCCGCGCGCCGGCGAGATCGGTGAGTCCGACGTCGTCGAGGTCGAGGACTCCATGCTCGTGCAGACCGCGGCCGGCCCGGCCGTGGACGCCTCCCCCGAGCAGATCGTCTCGGGATTCCTGCGGGCGTGCGTGGCCGGTTTCTTCGACGACTTCGCCACCGCCCGCAGCTTCCTGCTCACCTCCGCGGCCGGGTCCTGGGACCCGGCGCAGACCGTCCGGGTCTACCCCGGCTCCGAGGAGCCCGTCGTCACCCGCGCCCTGGACGGCTCGGTGCGTGTCGAGGCCGACCTGCTCGGCTCGGTCGGGGACTACGGGATCTTCTCGGCCGCCGACGCGGCGGGCTACACGGCGACCTTCACCCTGGCCGCCGACGCCCACGGCCAGTGGCGCATCGCGACCCTGCCTCCCGGTGTGCTCGTGCCGGTCAGCGGGCTGTCCTCGAGCTTTCGTGCCGCGGCGCTGTACTTCCTGACCCCGGACAGGCAGCGGCTCGTCCCCGAGCTGCGCTGGCTGCCGCGCGGGTCCCTGCTGCCCGACCTCGTCGAGGCCTTCGTGTCCGGGCCCTCGCCGTGGCTCGCCGGTGGGGTCGTGACCGCCCTGCCGGCTGGGGCGGTGCTCGAGGAGGAGGTCGCCGAACCCGCGGCCGGGACGGCGGTCGTCCGGCTCACGGGGGGGCGTGCCAGGGTCCCCGAGGAGGACCTGCCCCTGCTCGTGGCCCAGCTGTGGGAGAGCCTGCGGGAGATCGACTCGGTGTCCCGGGTCAGCGTCTACCTCGACGGCGAGCTGCTTCCCCAGTCGGCGAGCCTGCCCGAGGTGACCGCCTCGCCGGGCCCCCTGGTCGGGATGAGCGGGGGCAATGTCGTCCAGGGCACGAGCTCGACGCGGGCGACGCTGGTGGCGGCCGCGGCCCTGGGCACGACCGGTGCCCGTCACCCCGCCGTGGGCACCGACGGGAGCGTCTACGTCCTGTCGGCCTCCAGCCTCCTGCGCGCCGGTGCCGGCCAGGCGGCCGCCAGCGTCATCCTGTCGGCGGGTGACGCCGACGCCGCCGCAGGCGGTCTCCTGCCCCCTGTCGTGGACCGCCACGCCTGGGTGTGGACGGCCGCCGACGGGACGCTCACCGTGGTCAACCACGTCGGGCAGAGGCCCGAGCTGTCCGTCCCCTGGCTCGAGGGCAGGCAGGTCATCGCCTTCGACCTGTCCGCGGAGTCGGCCCGATGCGCGGTCAGGCACCGCTCGGGGCAGGACGAGCGGGTCTCGGTCGCGGTGGTGCGGCGCGACGACGACGGCGTCCCCGTCGGCCTGGGCGATCCCCTCGACCTCGTCGGGGCGGAGGGAGCCGAGACGAGCTCGGTGTCCTGGTACGACACGGTGAGCGTCGCCGTCCTGGCGCCCCACCGTCAGGACGAGGAGGTCCGGGACGTGCGGGTCCTTCAGGTGGCGGGCACGACGTCAGCGACGGTCGGTGCCCGCGGCGCGGTGGCGATGGCCTCCGACAGGGTCGGCAAGGTGATGAGCCTGACCGACGCGTCGAACCGGGTCTGGCAGCGCTCCCGTACGACGTGGCGGGTCGTGGCCACCGACGTGAGCGACGTGTCCTACCCGCTCGTGTGACCCGCGGGACGCCCTGACCGGGCCACAAGAGGCCTCGTGCCCCCTCGAGAGGGCACGAGAGGGCGCGAGAGGACACGGGGCGCCAGGGACGCCGGGTGCGCGAGACGGAGCTGCCCGGCGTCCCCGCAGAGCACCTGTGTCAGGTCTGTGGGGCCGTCACAGGACCTGGGCGTCCAGGCGGATGACCCCGTAGGTCCAGCCGTGACGGTGGTAGACCGCGCAGGGCTGCTTGGTGGACTTCTCGATGAAGAGGTAGAAGGGGTGGCCGACCATCTCCATCTGGTAGAGCGCCTCGTCGACGGTCATCGGCACCGCCTCGTGTAGCTTCTGGCGCACGATGACCGGGGAGTCGCCGAGCTGGGACTCGACGGCCACGCCGGTCTGGGTGGGGGCCGACGGGGTGTCCTCGATGGGGGCGTCGCCGGTGTCGGGCACGACGACCTCCTCCGCGGCCGCCGGGGCGGCGGCAGGGGCCTGCCCGGGCACGTCGACGACGTAGCGGTGGTGGTCCTTCTTGCGGTCCCGTGCGCGGCGCAGGCGCTCGGTCAGCTTGCCCATCGCGATGTCGAAGGCGGCGAAACGGTCGGAGGAGCTGGCCTCGGCGCGGATGATCGGGCCCTTGGAGACGACTGTGATCTCAGCGCGCTCGGCTGTGTCCGCCTGGCGCGGGTTGCGCTCGTGGGTGATCTCGACCTCGACACGTTGGACACGGGGGTCGAGCTGCTCGACCTTGGTCGTCTTCTCCTCGACGTAGTCCCGTAGGCGAGAGCTGATCTCAGCGTTACGGCCGACGACGGTGATGTCCATGGCTGGAACCTCTTTCTGGGGTTCTGATGATCCCCTGGGGGATGGGCTGAAGGACACCCGCCGCACCTCGCGGCGGGCTCTGGATGGTCGTCCACCACCTCCTGAGTGCCGGGGCGCGAGGGGGATGACAGCCCCTGCGCACGCCTATGTGCGGTGTCTCATAACCTACACCATCAGGGGTGATGCCGCCCTTTGGCGCGAGCCCGGGAAGGTCACGGCCTGGTCACGTACCGACGCCGGTGCTCCTGTCCCTGCCTTTCCCTGCCTGCCCCGCCTGCTCCGGCGGTCTGCTCACCGGGGACGGGCACGGCGGGCGGGAGGGTGGCGCCCCGGGGCCCGCCCGGCGGGGGAGTGGCCGCGACGGTCAGGGCCCCGAGCACCCGCGCACCGGCCGCCTCGAGGGCACGGGCGCAGGCGCCCAGGGTGGCTCCGGTGGTCACGACGTCGTCGACGAGGAGCACCGCGGCGCCCTCGACCGGCGCCAGGACACGTGGTGGCACGGCGCGGTTGCGGCGTCGGCCGCGGGCTGAGGCGCCTGCCTGGTGCGCCGGTCCGCGGCGGCGGCGCAGGAGGTCGACGCTGAGCACGGCCGCAGGTGCCGGGGGGCACCACCCCCGGGCCGCTCCCTGAGCCACCGCGTCGGCCAGGTCCGCGGCCACGAGCCTGCCCCGCAGGCGGCGGGCCCTGCCCGAGGGAGCAGGGACGACCAACAGCGGCCCCTGGCCGACCAGCGCCGTCGTCGCTCCCAGGGACCGTGCCCACTGCCTCCCGGCCTCGCGGCCGACCTCGGCGAGCACCTCGGCCAGGTCCTCCCTCGCCCCGTTCTTCCACCGCAGGACCAGGGCGCGCACGGGCCCGGCGTAGAGGGCGACCGAGCGCACGTCGAGCCCGACCGCGGCATCGGCGTGCACGGGCAGGGCCGGGCCTCGCAGGAGCTCGCGGCAGCCGGCGCACAGGACCGTGTCCCAGCGCCCGCAGCCCGCGCAGGTCGGGGGCAGGACGAGCCGCAGGGCCGCCAGCAGCGGCCCGGCCAGTGCCTGCCAGGTGCCCGACCAGGCAGCAGCCCAGCGCGGCCGGGTGCGGCGGGGGCCACGAGACCCGGTCCCCGTGCTCATGGCCGGTCCCCGCCGGAGGCGTCCGCCGGAGGGCGGGCTGCACGGCACAGGCTGATCGCGATGAGCGATCCCACACGGTGGCGCCGATCCGGCGCACGTACCATGAGGGGCGTCTGTGCCCGGCGGCACCGGGCTCCTGCCCCGGAAGCCACCTGGGACCGCCACGAACAAGGGAGAGGCCAAGCGTGTCGATCGTCGACAGGATCCTTCGCATCGGTGAGGGACGCACCCTCCGCAAGCTCGACGCCATCGCGACCCAGGTCGAGGCCCTGGCCGACGACTACCGCGAGTTCACCGACGAGGAGCTCAAGGAGCAGACCGAGGAGCTCAAGGAGCGCTACGCCGACGGCGAGACCCTCGACCAGCTTCTGCCCGAGGCCTTCGCCACGGTCGCCGAGGCCGCTGACCGCGTCCTGGGCATGCGCCCCTACCACGTCCAGATCATGGGAGGGGCGGCTCTGCACCGGGGCAACATCGCGGAGATGAAGACCGGTGAGGGCAAGACCCTCGTCGCCACGATGCCCTCCTACCTGCGTGCCCTGACGGGCAAGGGCGTGCACGTCGTGACGGTCAACGACTACCTCGCCGAGTACCAGTCCGACCTCATGGGCCGCGTCCACCGGTTCCTGGGGCTGTCGACCGGGTGCATCCTGACCGGCCAGACCCCTGCCCAGCGCAGGGAGCAGTACGCGATGGACATCACCTACGGCACGAACAACGAGTTCGGCTTCGACTACCTGCGCGACAACATGGCCCAGCGGCCCGAGGACCTCGTCCAGCGCGGGCACGCCTTCGTCATCGTCGACGAGGTCGACTCCATCCTCATCGACGAGGCCCGTACCCCGCTCATCATCTCCGGCCCGGCCTCGGGCGACGTCAACAAGTGGTACCAGGAGTTCGCCAGGATCGCGCAGCGCCTGCGGGCGGGCAAGGACTACGAGGTCGACGAGAAAAAGCGCACCGTGGGCGTTCTCGCCCCCGGGATCGAGCGCGTCGAGGACTACCTGGGCATCGACAACCTCTACGAGTCGGAGAACACCCCGCTCATCGGCTTCCTCAACAACGCGATCAAGGCCAAGGAGCTGTTCGCCCTCGACAAGGACTACATCGTGCGCGACGGCGAGGTGCTCATCGTCGACGAGCACACCGGCCGTGTCCTGCCGGGCCGGCGTTACAACGAGGGCATGCACCAGGCCATCGAGGCCAAGGAGCGCGTGGAGATCAAGGCCGAGAACCAGACCCTGGCCACGATCACGCTCCAGAACTACTTCCGGCTCTACCCCGAGGGCTCCCGCTCGGGCATGACCGGCACCGCCGAGACCGAGGCGGCCGAGTTCGCCGGCACCTACAAGATCGGGGTCGTCCCGATCCCGACCAACGAGCCGATGATCCGCATCGACCAGCCCGACCTCGTCTACACGACGGTCAACGCCAAGCTCCAGGCCGTCGTCGACGACATCGAGGAGCGTCACGCCACCGGCCAGCCGGTCCTCGTGGGGACCACGAGCGTGGAGAAGTCCGAGGCGCTGTCGGCCATGCTCACCGAGCGGGGCATCGCCCACGAGGTCCTCAACGCCAAGCAGCACGCCCGCGAGGCGGCGGTCGTGGCGATGGCCGGGCGCAAGGGCGCGGTGACCGTGGCCACGAACATGGCCGGGCGCGGAACCGACATCATGCTCGGGGGCAACGCGGAGTACATCGCCGTGGCCGCCCTCAAGGAGGCCGGCCTGGACCCGGAGGACAACGCCGAGGCCTACGACAAGGCCTGGCCCGAGGCCCTGCGTGCCGCGCGCGAGGCGTGCAAGGCCGAGCACGACGAGGTCGTCGAGCTCGGCGGGCTCTACGTGCTGGGCACCGAGCGCCACGAGTCGCGGCGGATCGACAACCAGCTGCGCGGGCGCTCCGGCCGCCAGGGCGACCCCGGGGAGTCGCGCTTCTACCTGTCGATGGAGGACGACCTCATGCGGATGTTCGCCTCCGGGGCGGCCCAGCGGATCATGGCCTCGGGCGCCTACCCTGACGACGTGCCGCTGGAGTCCAAGATCGTCACCCGAGCGATCGCCTCGGCCCAGCGCCAGGTGGAGTCCCGCAACTACGAGATCCGCAAGAACGTCCTCAAGTACGACGACGTCATGACCGAGCAGCGCGAGAAGGTCTACGACGAGCGCCGCCGGGTGCTCGACGGCGAGGACCTCGAGCCCCAGGTCGAGCGCTTCCGCTCCCAGGCCGTCGACACCATCGTGCGCGCCCGCACCGCCGAGGGACGGCCCGACCAGTGGGACCTCGAGGCCCTGTGGGACGACCTGGGCCACCTCTTCCCGGTCTCGCTCACCAGCGAGGAGCTCATCGAGGCCGTCGGCGGCGTCGACCGGCTCACCGCCGAGCGCCTGTCGACCGAGCTGGCCGAGGACGCCGCGGTGGCCTACGAGGAGGCTGAGGGGCGTCTGGACGGCAACGTGCTCGCCCGCGCCCAGCTCGGCGAGGAGCCGATGCGCACCCTGGAGCGCCGCGTCCTGCTGGCGGTGGTCGACAAGCGCTGGCGGGAGCACCTCTACGAGATGGACTACCTCAAGGAGGGCATCGGCCTGCGGGCCATGGCCCAGCGCGACCCCCTCGTCGAGTACGCCAACGAGGGCGCCCACATGTTCAAGGCGATGATGGAGGGGATCCGCGAGGAGACCGTCGAGCAGATCTTCGCCAACGCCGCCCGCTTCGAGGCCGCGGCCGCCAGGGCCGAGGCCGACGGGACCGCCGAGGCGGCCCAGACGGTGGCCACGGCCGACGGCACGGGCGCTGCGCGCATCCGGGTCCAGGCCGGCTCGGCGGGAGCCGGAGGCGCTGGCGGCACGGTCCTGGGCTCGACCGGCCAGCAGGCGATGGACAGCCGGGTCACCTACTCGGCCCCGGGCGAGGACGGCACGGCCCGTACCCAGGACGGCGGTGGGGCGCCCTCGACGCGCTCCGGCGCCGAGGGCGGCCAGCGGGCCGCGGTCGGCAACCGCGCCCAGCGCCGCGCCTCGCGCAAGCGCAAGCGCTGAGCCTCCAGGCGCCGGACGGGCAGTCGGACGAGCAGTCGGACGGGCAGTCGGACAAGCACTGAGGGACGGTCTCACGCGATCTCCAGGTGGCTGAGCACCCACCTGCCGCGGTGGGCCACGAGGCGCACCGCGGCCGCGCGCACCCGGGAGCCGTCGTCGAGAAGGACCGTGGCCTCGCAGGCCCCGTGCGCGACGGTCTGGGCGCGCACCGAGCGGGCGCGCATCCGGGTGGCCTGCGGGCGCGGACCCAGGAGGCGGCGGGCCAGTCCGGCCCTGCGGGCGAGGGCGTCGAAGAGCTGAGGCGTCGTCCACCGGGCCAGCTGGTCGGCAGGGCGGTGTCCGGTGAGCACCTCGCAGGCCGCTTGGACGATCGAGGCGGCACTGCGTGCCGGGTCCGGCATCCGGGTCGTGGTCGTCTCCTCCGGGCCGCCCCGCGGCTGCTCGGTGTCCTCGTGAGCGAGCCTGGGCTGGAAGCGCATGCGGTCCCAGTCGGTGCGCGGCTGCGCGGCGGTGAGCCTCGGGTGCTCGACGACCCTGCCCGCGGGGGCGTGTCGGGTCGTGCTCAGAGCCCGGGCGCTTGTGCCGTGGGATCGCCGCGGAGCCCGGGGCGGGGCCTCGTCAGTGGTCAGGGCGGTGGGTGTCGCACTCATCGTCGTCGTCCTGTCGGATGGGTCGGGGGGTGGTCATGCGGTTTGTGCGGTTTGTGCGGTTTGTGCGGTTTGTGCGGTTTGTGCGGTTTGTGCGGTCAGCGTGCGGAGCCCGGCCTGGCGGCCCCGTCGTCCTCGAGAGCCGGCATCGTGAGCGGGGTGCCGGGGTGGATGAGGTCGGGGTCGGATCCGACCACCGGGGTGTTGGCGGCGTAGACCTGCGGCCAGGCCTCGGCGATCGCGGCGTCCTGGGCGCCGGGTCCCAGCGCGTCGGCGGTGATCGACCACAGGGACTCTCCCGCCGTGACCACGTGCTCGGAGGGCGAGGGGGACCCGCCCCGCGAGGGGTCGTCCCCGCTCGTCCCCGCCTCGTCCTCGCCCGCCGCGGGGTCCGATCCACCGGGGTCGTCGGCCGGTGCCTCGGCCGCGGGGGTCTCCTGGCTCGTCGTGGGACGCCATCCCAGGTCGTCGGTGCCCGGGTCGGAGTCGGCCGCCAGCGCCGGGCTCGCCGTCAGGCCTGCGACGAGGGCGCCTGCGGTGACGCGGCGCACGGCTGGGGCGCCCCAGCGCCAGAGGATCTCCTGGGCCGCCGATCCCTCCCGGGCGCCGCGCACCGGCGTGGCAGCCAGGGCGAGCAGGGCGGACAGGAGGTGCCAGGCGGCGCCGAGCGCCCCGGCCGAGGCGCCGAGTGTCGCGAGGCAGGTCGTCAGCTGGGAGGGACCCCACCAGGCGAGGGGGGTCTCGAGGAGCCCGTGCACGCCTGCTGCGGTGCCGACCGCGAGGGCGACCGTGAGGGCAGCGGAGACGATGGCGATGGTGATGAGCTGGGTCAGGGTGCGCATGACATCCTCCGTCGCTGGCAATGATGTTTAGTGCGCTTAGATCCTGGATCATCTGTGACACATCTGTCAAGACCTTCGTCGGGCCGTCGTGCTCGCGAGCCTGCTCGACGGGGCTCGAGAGGCTGCGCGAGCCGGTGGCTCGTGGTCGGGCTTGGCCGGCGGGGCGGACTGTGGTGGGCTGCCCCCATGAACTGGGACAACCTCCTGGCAGACCTTGAGAGCCGCTTCGAGGCCGAGCGCCGGGCCGACCTGGCGGCGCAGTCGGCGGACCTGGCGGAGGCCGAGGTCTCGCAGATCAGGATGGGGGACCGGTTGCGCGGTGCGCCGGGCCGGCACGTCTGGCTGCGGACCCGGTCGGGCGCTCATGTCGACGGCGTCGTGCTCCGGGCCGAGGACGGCTTCGTCCTGGTCGACGAGGGAGACGGCCTCCAGGCCATCGTGCCCACCGACGCTCTGGCCGTGGCCGGGCCGCTGCCCGGACCGGCGCCCCGTGGTCGGGCGCGGCGCACGCCGACCCTTCAGGGCGCGCTGCGCGAGCTGGCCCGTCTCGGGGCTCGGGTGCGCGTCGTCCTGTCAGGGGGCGATGTCGTGGGGCGGGTCGTGCGCGTCGGGGCGGACTGGTTCGACGTCCTCGTCGACACAGCCGAGACGGCCACGACTCGTTCCGCGACCGCGCCGGTGGATGGCGGCGTGGTCACGGTCGCGTTGGGGGCGGTGGAGGCGGTGCGCAGCCGCTGAGGCAGCTGCGCACCGCGGGGTCACTCCTCCGAGCCGCTGCGGCTGGCAACCATCTGTCGGGTGGCGGCCAGCCGGTTCTGGACGTACTCGTCGAAGGCGCTCTCCGGCACCCGCCACAGGTTGCGTGCGCCCACCTGGATGGCGGGCAGGTCGCCCGACTGGATGAGGGCGCGCACGCCCTGGGCGGACAGCTGGAGGCTCTCGGCAACTTCGGTGATGGTCAAGAACTTGTCCTTCATGGCAAGATTGTCTCATTGCTTAGCCGTACGCGCCATCCCTGAACATCCCTGCGGGCTTCTAAAGTACTGATGCGGACGCCCCTGGGTTCCACAGCCACGAGGAGGAGCCCGTGATCCCAGCACGGAGAACGTCGTCAGCCCGCCCTGAGTCCCGCCCTGACGCCCGCGCCGAGGCGGTGGCACGGTGGCGTCGGCCCACGTGGCGCGACCCCCGGCTCGCCGGCGGGCTCGTGCTCGTCGGGGCCTCGGTGGCACTGGGGGCGTGGGCCGTGGACGCCGCGGCGGACACCGAGCAGGTCTACGTCCTGACCCGCGACGTCGCACCCGGCACGGACCTGACCGCCGAGGGGGTCCTCACCCTCGTCGACTCCCACCCTGGGACGCAGGCGTACGTGACCGCGGGCTCGCTCCCGGCCGACGCCGTGTCCACCCGGTCCCTGGACGCGGGTGAGCTGTTGCCGACCGGTGCGGTCGGCTCCGCGGCCGACCAGGACCTGAGAGCCGTCGTCATCGAGGTCGTCTCCGGCCTGCCCGCCGGGACCTCGACGGGCGACGCCGTCGAGCTGTGGGTGCTGCCCGGTGAGCAGGCGCCGGTGACCACCGGCGCGCAGGCCGACGGGGCGGAGCCCGCCGGGGCGCAGATGGTCGCCCAGGGCCTGACGGTCTCGGCCGTGGGCGAGGCGGGCACGAGCCTCATCGGGGGCACGACGAGCCAGGTCGAGGTGCTCGTCCCCTCCGAGGCGCTCGAGGCGGTGCTCACCGCCGTGGGCCAGGCGGGGGGTCTCGTCCTCGTGCCCACCGGCCAGGAGGGTTGAGATGGCCGTGGAGCGCCAGGACAGGGGGGTGCTTCTCGCCCTGTCGGGGGACGACTCTGAGGTGCTGCGCGCCCTCCAGGGGCCCGGTTCGGGTCTGGTGGTCGTGCGCCGGTGCGCCGACACCGCCGAGCTGCTCAGCGCAGCCATGGCGGGGCTGGCGCGTCTGGTCGTGGTCGACACCGGTTTCGACGACCTGGACCGCACCGTGCTGGACCGCCTCGACCACGCCGGGGCGGCGGGGGTCCTGCTCACCCCGCCCGACGAGGCTGAGCGCTGGGAGTCCGCCGGCTGGGCGATCGAGGACCTCGATGCCGACCCCGGGCGTGTGCGGGCCCGTCTCCAGCGCGTGGCCCGGGAGCTCGAGCTGGCCTCCTCGCAGGGGTCCGAGCTGGCCTCCTCGCAGGGGTCGCAGGGGTCGCGGGGGTCGCAGGGCCTCTCGCCTGGGGTGCAGGCGACAGGTCCTGGCGTGCCCGGACGGCCCCCCGCGCAGGGGCCGGCCGAGGCGGACGAGCCGTGGGCCGGAGGTGCGCCCCTGGACGCGGACGGCGGGGACGACGAGGACCTGTGGGCCGAGCTTGAGGCGACGCAGGCCGGGGCCGGTTCCTCACGGCCCTCCGGCGGCGCGTCGGATCCCGGTGAGCAGGCGCTCGAGGAGGACCTGGGCGGGCTCGTCGTCGTGTGGGGGCCCCACGGCTCGCCGGGCCGCTCGGTCGTGGCGGCCTCCCTGGCCCACGGGCTGGCTGCTCGTGGGGTCACGGTGCTGGTCGACGCCGACGTCGAGGCGCCGTGCCTGACGCAGCTGCTCGGGCTGCCCGAGGACTCCTCGGCGCTGGCCACCGCAGCACGCCTGGCCAGCCGCGGTCGTCTCGATGACGAGGCCCTGGGGCAGGTCCTGGTCCCGGTGGCCCCGGGACAGTGGCTGCTGTCGGGCCTGGGGCGGCCGGGCCGGTGGCGAGAGCTGCCTCCGGCGGCGATGCCTGACGTGTGGCACCAGTGCCGGCGCGCAGCCGCCTGGACGGTCGTCGACGTGGCCGGCGGGGCCATTGACGACTCGGTCGACGGCTACACCCTGGAGCCGGGCCGCGGGGCGGTGGCGGCTGACCTCGTGCGCCGCGCGGACGTCGTCGTCCTGGTCGGCGCCTGCGACCCGGTCAGCGTGCGCCGCCTCCTCCAGCTGAGCGCCGACCTCGGTGACGGGACCCGACCCGCGGGGCGGGTGCAGGTCGTCGTCAACCGGGTGCGCGCCTCGGTGGCGGGTCCGACCCCGTCGCGGTCGGTGCGTGAGGTGCTCGCGCGCTTTGGTGGGATGGAGGACGTGCTCACCCTGCCCGAGGACGACCTCACGGCTGACCAGTGCCTCATGGAGGGGCGCTCGGTCCTGGCGGCTGCCCCCGCCAGCCCGCTGGGCCGGGCGTTGGCCGAGCTGACCGACAGGGTCGACCCCGAGGCGGGGGCAGGTAGGGCGGCTGGGTCCTCGCGGTCCCGCCTGCGCCTGTGGCGTCGCCGTGAGCGAGGAGCCAGGGAGGGCGCGCGGTCGCAGGGCGCCCGGGAGGTCGAGGCGGGCGCACAGTCGGACGGTGCTCGGGAGGCGCCCGTGGGGGCGGGTGTCATGAGCGGCAGCGGGACGCAGGAGCCCGTCGGCCCGCTGTCGGGCAGTCTGCCCCCGGTCGTGGCGCCCCCGCCTCCGCCTCCCGATGACCCGGAGGCTCGCGGACGCCACCGGCGCTGAGGGACGGGCTCTGGGGCGGGTGGGCTCGTCTTCCTGCCACCCTCAACGCGACAGCACGCAGTGGAAGGGTTCTCGGGAGGCGGGCTCGTCGTGCGCTCGGCGGGGACCGGCCGTCGTGGACCACCGAGCGCGGGAGGCCGCAGGGTGATTGACACATAAACGATCCCCTCCTTCGAGTCGGTACCCTGTCTTTTCCTTGATATTCCGGAGCTGGCCGTCTGCGGGCTCGGGCTGCCGGGGTGTCTCCATGTGCATGGAGGGTGGTGTTGCACATGGAGGGCTTCGCCGGGTCTCCTGTGGGTGCTCGAGACGAGGACGGAACCGCAGGATCTCGCCGTTGTCGAGGTGAGGGCCCGAGTGCGACCGCGGTAATGATGTGCATCACTGTCATGGTGTGGGTTGTGGCGGGCGTCTTCGGTGGGCCGGAATGGTCAGGGTGGCAGCAGCGTCGGGTGCCGGAGGTGCGGCGGGCCGATTCGGTGTTGTCGAGTGCTGTCGGGGAGACTGTGTCCATGCGTGTCTACCTGCCTGCCACCGCCGCGGACCTGTCCGCTCCTGGAGTCAGTGCCCGCCGTGCCCATGCCGTGACGGCGGCGCTGGCGGCCGCGCTGCCGGAGGAGGATGAGGAGGGCCTGGAGGTCTCGGCGAGCCTGTGCGCCGCTGACGCCTCCGTCGAGCTGTTGGCCGCTGGGGGGCCAGGGCTGGCGGATCGGCGGGTGGTGCTGGCCGCGGACCTCGATCCCACGGAGGTCCGGGAGCTGGTGGTGGGCGGTGATGTGCTGCCCGGGACGGTCGAGGTCCTCGGTGAGGTGGACTGGGAGCGTGTGGCGGCCCTGCTCGTTGACGAGGCGGCCGCGGAGGCGGATGTCGCGCTGGCGTGCACCGGTGACGAGGAGGCCTTTGAGCGGACCGCGGAGGCTGACCTCCTGTGGTACGACGCCTCGGAGCGCAAGGCCCTGGCTGCCGAGCTCGCCCGGAGCTGAGCGGAGCAGGCTGCGCGGACTGCTGACATTGCGCAGGCTGTGCGGACAGCGGAGCCGGCGGTTGTCCGGTGCCCTCGCAGGGCCTGCCGGGGCGGTGTCCCGGTCGGCGTGCGGGCGAGCGCGACTGTGCCGGCCGTCCGTGCTGCGGTGAGGGTGCGGTATGGGTGCGGTATCTGGCGTGAGGGGTGCGGGCCGGGTCTCAGGGTGCGGTGGTCGTGAGGGTGGAGCCGGTCGGGGAGCGGCGGACCTCGATGCGGTCGGGGATCTGGCGGCGCAGCTCCTCGACGTGGGAGACGATGCCCACGGTCCTGCCTCCGGCTTGGAGGCGGCCGAGCTCGGCCAGGACGGCTTGGAGGGTCTCGGGGTCCAGGGAGCCGAATCCCTCGTCGATGAAGAGCGTCTCCATGGAGATGCCGCCGGACTCGGCGGTGACGACGTCTGCCAGGGCGAGTGCGAGGGCGAGTGAGACGTAGAAGGTCTCCCCGCCGGACAGTGTCCGGGGGTCGCGCGTACCGGGGGCGTGGAAGCGGTCGACGACGGCCAGTCCCAGGCCGCGGTCCTTGCGGCGGGCTGAGCCGGACTCGTTGTCGACGTGGATGAGCTCGTAGCGCCCTGAGGACATCTGCGCCAGGCGGGTGTTGGCGAAGGCCAGGACCTCGGTGAAGCGCTCGAGAAGGACCCAGGTGGCCAGGGGCGTGGAGGCGTTGTTGCGGCCCTCGGCCAGGGCGGCAACCTCCATGAGCGTCCCGGAGGCGCGGATCGAGGTCTCCAGCTCGGTGGCGGCCTCGTTGACGGCGGTGACGACCTGCTCGAGGCGGGCCCTGGCGGCGCGGCTGCGCTCGCGGTCCTCCAGGGCGGCCGCGTGGGCGGCCTCCGCCTCGGCCTGGGTGCGGCGAGCGCTTTCGACGTCGGCGGTCTCGGTGCCGGTGAGTGTCGCGATGGACTCGTCGTCGGTCAGGGCGTGGTGGACGCGAGCCCGGGCAGCCGCCGCGGCCTCGACCTCTGCCTGGAGGGCGGCGAGGTCGGCCCCGGTCAGGGCGGCGGCCCGGGCCTGGGCGGAGGAGCTGAAGCCCGCTTCCTGGAGCGCGGTGGCGAGCTCGGCGCGGCGCTCGAGGGCGGCGCGGGTGGCTTGCTCGGCACGGGTGAGCAGCTCCGCGACCTCCTCGTGGGCGCTGGCGCCGGCGGTCAGGGACTGGCGGCGGGCTGCGACGGAGTCGTGCTCGGCGCGGGCGGAGGCGCAGCGTTCCCGGTCGGCCTCGAGGGCACGTGCCTGCGCATCGAGGGCGGCGCTCTCCTGGGCGGTGCGCGTGCGCTGCTCGGCCAGCCGGTCGCGCAGCTCCTCGGTGGCGTGGGCGAATTCGTCGAGCTGGGCCTCGAGGGCGGCAGCGGGTTCGGCGGCCCGCTGGGCCTCGTCGAGCGCTTCCTGTGCTGTGGCGAGGGCGACGGCCAGGTCGTCGGGACTGAGGGAGCCGCAGGCCTCCTGGGCCGCGGCGTGCTCGGCCTGGAGCGCGTCGTGCTCCTTGGCTCGGGCCGCGAGGGCGGCGTCGGCGCGGCGCTGGTCGGCCTCGGCGGCCTCGACCTCCGCCCGGCTGACTGCCCCGGCCTCGGGGGAGGCGGGGGCGGGGTGCTCGGTGGATCCGCATACGGGGCAGGGTTCGCCCTCGACGAGCTCGGTGACGATGCTTCCGGCGGTGGCGGCGATCCATGCGCGGCGCCGGGAGGCCACGAGGTCCCCGGCGTGCCGGGCTGTCGCGGCGGCGTCGTCGACGGCCTGAGCGGCGGCGGCGATCCGCGGCCTCAGGTCCTCGGCCCGTCGGCCGGCCTCGAGGCGTTCGCTGGCGGCGTCCCGGGCGACGCGCAGCTCGGGGAGCGCGGCTCCGGCCTGTCGGGCGCTTGTGAGCCGCTCGAGGATCTCGGTGCGCAGGGCGGGGCGGGCCTCGAGCTCGGCAGCCTGCCGGGCGCACTGGTCCTCGCCACGGGCCAGTGCCTCGCGGGCCTGCTCGAGGTGGGCGGCGCGCTCGGGCAGGCCGGCCTCGGTCTCGACGAGGGCGGACAGGGCGCCGGCCTGCGTGCGCAGCTCCTGGGCGGTGACGGACAGGTGCTGCGCGGCTGTGACAGCGGCCCGCAGTCGCGAGGTCGGGTCGGTCCGGGGTTCGGGCGTCGGCGGGCCGGATGGTGGGTCGGCCAGGAGTCCGGTGAGGCCGTCAAGAGCGTCGCTGACGGTGGCGCAGGTGCGTGCACCGAGGGCCCCGGGCGGCGTGGCCTCGTCGCGCCCGGCGTCTCCCTGCGGGGGCAGGGCGGTGCTGGCAGGGTCCGTGTCCTGTGAGCGGAACGCGGTGGCTGCGGCCCGGGCGGCGTCGGCGGCCCGGTCTGCCTGGGAGATCGCCGGGGTGAGGGCTGTGGCGCGGCGGGCGAGGTCGAGGCGCTCGGCCTGGGCCCTGTCGGCCTCGGCGCATGAGCTCAGCCGTTCCTGCTCCTTGATGAGGCGGGCGCGGCGCGTCAGACGCTCCTGGAGCGAGGCCTGCTCGGCCACGGCCTGTGCGGCGGCTCTGCTCCGCTGCTGCGCCTCGTCGAGCGCTGCCTCGATCGGCGCCGCCTCGCGGTGGGCCGCGGCGAGGGCCAGCTGTCCGATCTCGGCGATGGCATCGGAGTCGGGACGTACCGCCTCGACAAGGGTCATCAACCGCTCGGCGGGGCTGGGTGCGGGCTCGGTGGGCGTCTCGGTGGGTGGTGCGGGAGGGAGGTCGACTGGGGGCAGGAGGGGGAAGAGGAGCTCGGCGCGTGCGCGCAGGCGCTGACGGGCGTCCTGGCACTCTCGTTCGGCGCGGCGTCGGCTCTCGGCGAGCTCGTCCTGGATGGCGTCGAAGATCCCGGTGCCGAAGACGTCCCGCAGGAGCCGGTGCCGCTCCTCGGAGGTGGCGCGCAGGAATTGGGCGAACCTCCCTTGGGGCAGGACGACGGTCTGGGTGAACTGCTCGCGGGACAGGCCGACGATGCGGCGCAGGTCGGCGTCGGCCTCCCCGACGCGGGTGACGGGTTCGTCGAGAGGATCGCCGTCAGGGGCCGCCAGCCGCCACAGCTTGACGGTGGTGTTCTGGCGGGTTGTCCCGGTGCCGCGGAGCTTGGCCCGCTGGTACTCCGGGGTGCGCAGGACCCGGTAGACGCCGGCTGAGGTGGAGAAGACGAGGTCGACCTCGCTGGGGGCGGATCCGTCGAGCAGGGTGGATCGGATGCGGTGGCGCGAGGAGCCTGAGGTGTCGGCGACCTCCCCGTATAGGGCGAAGACGATGGCGTCGATGATGGTCGTCTTGCCCGCCCCGGTGGGGCCGGTGAGCAGGAAGCGTCCGGAGTCGGAGAAGCGGTCGAAGTCGATGGTCTGGGTGCCGGCGTAGGGGCCGATGCCGGTCATCGTCAGGCGGTGCAGGCGCATCAGCGGTCCCTCCCGTGGGCGGCGCGTACGGCGTCGTAGGCCGTGGCGATCACCGTGTGCTCGGCGTCCTCGGGGGTCCGCCCGAGCATCTGGGTGAGGAACCGGTCGGCGACGGTGAGGGGGTCTGAGGCTCGGGTGATCGTCACCGTCTCACGGCTGGTGGGCTCGGGTCGATGGTGGGTGAAGGCGAGCAGGTCGGGGAAGCGTTCCTTGAGGCGGGTCATGGCGTCGGGTTCCAGGGGGCCGGTCAGCTCGATGCGCACCCAGTGGCTGGTGTGGGCGGCGTGGGCGGGGCCGAGGAGCTCATCGAGGGTGCCGTGCAGGGTGACGGCCCGGTAGGGGCAGGGAGTGTCGATGCGTTCCAGCCCGGTGACGCCGTCGGGGCCGATGTCGAGCAGGACGGTGGACTTGGTGGTCTGCGCCTCGGGGAAGGACAGGGGCAGGGTGCTGCCGCTGTAGACCAGGCGCGGCCCGGGCCCGGGGGTCCGTATCTCCTGGGGGCGGTGCAGGTGGCCCAGGGCCACGTAGTCCAGGCCGCCGCTCGCGTCGGCCAGGGGGGATCCGCCGAGGGTCGTGAAGACGCCCGCGGGCACGGAGTCGACGCCACCGACGCGGATGTCCCGCTCGGAGTCCGCGCTGGCCTGCCCTCCCACGACGAAGGCGTGGGACATGACCAGGGCGGGCACGCGGGTGGTGGCACCGGCGCGCCGGGCTGTCAGGTCCTTGGCGACCAGGCGCAGCGCCCCTGAGACGACAGCCTCGTGGGAGCGGGCCAGGAGCCCGGGGGCAGTGGTTCCGGTGGCGGAGGAGTCGGGGTCCGGGGAGCCTGCGGGGTCGGTGTCAGGATCGGGGTCGGTGTCAGGGTCGGAGCTGGTGCGGTTGGTGCTCGGTCCAGTGCCGTCGTCAGATGCCGTCGAGGCCCGAGGGCCCGGCTCCTCGCCGAGCCTGTCGGCGAGCAGTGGCGGGAGGCTCTGGCGGGCGGCGTCGGGGTCGAGGTAGGGCAGGGCGTAGACGTACAGGCCCGGTGAGCCCTCGGCGTCGGGGATGACGACGGCCCGGTCCAGCTCCGCGACGCGGGCGCGGATGGTCAGGGACTCGCGCAGGAGGTCGGAGCCGAAGCCCAGGCGCTGGGCGGAGTCGTGGTTGCCGGGGGTCAGGACGACGCGGGTCCGGTCGCTCAGGCGGCGCAGCGTGTCATCGAGCAGGCGCACGGAGTCCGTGGGAGGGATGGCGCGGTCGTACACGTCCCCCGAGATGACGACGGCGTCAACCGACTCGGCCTCGACGAGCTCGACGAGGTGGTCGGCGACGGCGGCCTGGGCACTGTCGAGGACGCGGCCGTGGAAAGTCCGCCCCAGGTGCCAGTCGGAGGTGTGCAGGATCCGCATGGCTGCACCCTCTCACAGGGGTGCGACGTGAATGGCCGGCCTCAGGTACCGGCAGGCTCCGGCGAGTCGAGACCCTCGGTGTCCTCGGTGTTCCCGGTGTCCCCAGAGTCCTCCTGGGAGGACGGGTCCTCCCGTTCGAGGGTCGCGGCGTCCTCCTCCCTGCCCGCGGCGCGGTAGGCGGCGGCGAGCGTCTGCTGCCACTGGACGAGTGCCTCGTCTAGGCGACCTGCCGCCTCGTAGGTACTGGCAAGGTTCATACCGAAGAGCAGGGTGTTGGGGTGGTTTGATCCCAGAAGGCGCTGGGTATCGGCCAGGTTCTGCTTGAACAGGCTGAGGGCCTCGTCGAGTCGGCCGGCGGCTTGGTAGGCGGTCGCGAGGTTGTTGCGGGCGGACAGCGTGTGAGGGTGATTCGCTCCCAGGAAGCGTTCGCGATCGCTGAGGGTCTGCTTGTACAGGTCGATGGCCTCGTCGAGTCGGCCGGCGTCCGGGTAGGCGCTAGCAAGATTGTTGCCGCTGGTCAGGGTGTCGGGGTGGTCAGCGCCGAGGACATCCCGGCGGTCGGTGAGGGTCTGTTCCAACAGGGGGAGGGCCTTTTCTAGGTCTCCCGTGTCTTGGTAGGCGCCGGCGAGGTTGTTGCGGATAGTCAGGGTGAGAGCGTCCTTAGGACCCAGGATGCGCAGGGCGTCGGTGAGTGTCCGCTAGAACAGGTCGATGGCTTCGTCCAGGCGACCCGCGTCCTGGTAGGCGCCGGCAAGGTTGTTGCGGGTGACCAGGGTGTCGGGGTGATCGGGTCCCAGGACGCGTTCGCGCTCGGAGAGAGTCCTGTCGCTCAGGTCAATGGCCTCATCGAGGCGACCTGCGCCTCGATATGCGGAGGCGAGGTTGTTGCGGCACGCCAGGGTGAGGTCGTGGTCATCTCCCAGCGCCGTGGCGCACAGGTCCACCGCGTCCGCGAGGCTCAGGGCCTCCTGAGGAGCGCCGAGTTCAGAGGTCTCCTTGATGGCGTGGGCGAGCGTCCAAGCGGTCCTGGGATCGGAGAACAGGCCCCAGGGGTCCTGACCAGAGCGATCCTCCCACGCGGCGACCGTCCGGAGCTGCTCGGCCAGGTCGAGTGCCTCACGACGCTGCTCCTCGAAGGACTCCCGGGAGGTGATGTCGACCGCCGCAAGGACAGTGACGGCGGCCTCGGTCGCGCGAGCCCCGGCCTCGGAGCCCGCCGCCCAGTCCTCGCGGATGACCTGGGCCTGCAGACGGTGGAGCCGGACCCGGGTCCCGTCCTCGGAGCGTTCGCAGACCGAAGCGTCCACCAGTGCGGTGAGCGCCCGGCGGGTCCGTGGTGAACCACCATCCATCGGCGTCAGCCAACGCTCGGGCACCCCGGAGGCGGCGAGCAGCGAGAGTGCCCCCAGCTGCGCCTCGGCGATCTCGCCCTGCTTGCTGTTCTTCGAGGTGATTCTCTTGAGTGCGGATCGATAGGCGACCCGGAGCGCTGAGCCGACCGCATCCGGATAGTCCTCGCCCTCGACCCTCGTGACAACATCGGAGATCGGATAGTTCTTCAGCTCGAGCAGGTACACCTTGAAGGTGTACCGGTTGTCCCGGATGGTGGCGGCCGCCTGGGCAACAGCCACGGGCAGGTCCCCGAGCGCCTCCGCAATGGCGGCAGCGGTCTTCTCGTCGCCGTCGTTGTCATCCAGGAGCCTGGCCACAGACTGAGGTTTTCTCACCGGGGTGGGGCGTGCACCCGGCCTGATCGTTGGGATGCTGGGGGAGGGTGCGTGTCGTGTGGGGGTGCACGCGGGGAGCGCATCCAGGATGGGTTCTGACCAAAGAAGCACCCCTGAATGCGAGGTCCCCGCATGCTGTCCTATCGTGCCACCCTTGACGTGCCATCCGCTACCGCCCGAACCGTGTCAGCCTGGCTGGCGGCTCACCGCCGCTGGCACGACATTCGGCCTCATCAGAGGGCGGCGACGCCCTGGGTGCAGGCTGTGATGGTGCTGCGCTGGCTCAACGAGGCCACCAGCATGCGCACCCTGGCCCGAGACGCCGGCATCTCGATCGCCACCGCCTACAGGTACCTGCATGAGGCCCTCCAGGTCATCTCCTCCCAGGCCCCTGACCTGATCGAGGTCATCACCCAGCTGCGCCACAAGGGTGAGCCTTTCGTGTGCCTGGATGGCACCCTGATCCGCACCGACAGGGTCGCAGCCCGCACCGAACGGGGCAACCACTCGTGGTACTCGGGCAAGCACAAGGCCTTCGGGGGCAACGTCCAGGTCATCACCGACCACACCGGATTCCCGGTGTGGGTCTCGCCGGTCGAGCCGGGCTCGACCCACGACCTGACCGCTGCGCGCGCCCACGCGCTGCCCGCCCTGTACAAGGCCGCCTCCCAGGGCATGCCCACCCTGGCCGACAAGGGCTACATCGGCGCCGGCATCGGCGTGCTCACACCCGTCAAGGGCGCCAGACCCTGCCCCGACGACGCCACCTACAACCATCTGCACGCCAGTCTGCGCTCGCCTGCCGAGAGGGCCAATGCCATGCTCAAGCACTTCAAGGCCCTCCAACACGTCACCCTCGACCCGCACACCATCACCCACATCACCGCCACAGCCCTCGTCATCATCAGCCTCAACAAACAACCCCGGTGAGAAAAGCTCACTGTTCCCGGTTGAAGACATCCACGGGGACCTGCTGCCAGTGACCGGGTACCTGGGTGCGGGTCGTCGTGGCCAGGACCCGCAGCCCCGGGCCGGTCGGAACCAGGTCCCTCAGGTCGTCAAAGCTCTCGATATTGTCCAGGACAATGAGGCGGTCAGAAACCTCGGTACTACGCAGCCGATCGAGGCAGCGCCCGGCCAGGACCTCGGGGCTGTGAGCGTCTTCGGTGCTCACCCCCAGGCACTGGCCGAGCTCGGCCAGTGCCGAGACGAGCGCCTCACGGGAGCTCGCCGTCATCCAGGCGACCAGCGGCCAGCCGGCCTCCTCGCAGTGGGCGGCCACCGTCGTCGCCAGCTGGGACTTGCCCCGTCCGCGCATACCCGTCAGCGCCGTGAGCGGCTCGGCTGCGTCGATAACGAACCTGCGTGCGGCCTCCTGCTCGCCGCGGGTGATGAAGTGGGGAGCACGCGCGGGCCGGCTGCCGAAGCGGATGCGCTCAGGGGCGGCCGCAGGCCAGATGCTGGCAAAGTCATTCAGCCGGTCATGAATCCCAACGATCCCCGCCCTGATCTCGTCCTGTCCGTGCTGGAGGTCTCCAAGCCCCTCCTCGATCCGGTCGAGACCGTCGAGGAGCTGGAGGAGCGCACCTTCCTGAAAACGTGGCGATCCCGGGGCCAGTCGCGCGAACTCCTCGGCGACCGCAGGCAGCAGCGCGTCGAAGAACGGTTCAGCGCTGGCAGCGACGAGTTCTCGATGAGGCGCGGCGCGCCGTCGGAGCAGAGAACCGAGGCCCTCCGGATGACGGACGGCTTCAACCACGGCAGCGTCGTCCGTGCTGACCTCACGGAGAAGGGCCCCGACGGCCGTGGCAGCCCCCCGGATCTCCTGCTCATCGGCGTCGGAGGAGACCGTCCTCAGCCTGTCGTCCAGCCTCTCCGCGACCCGCTGAGCAAACGCCCGGGTTCCCTTGTCCTTCCCGCTCAGGCGGCAGATGTCGCCCCACAGCCGCTGGGAGGCGTCGAGCGTGCCCGCCACGGCAACCGGTGAGGGCGTGACAGCGAGCTGAGCCGCGTTCAGGAGCAGGCTCGTCAGCGACAGGCCGACGTCAAGAAACGGGGAGCTCTTCACCACAGCCACATCCTATGTGGTCCCAGTCACCGCCCGTACCATCGAGGCGGCTGCGCCCGGCCCGGCCCCGCCCGCACCCGCGAGATCGGGACTTATGACACCTCGAGTTCGCCGCATCTGACACGGCACCACGGCAGCGCGGCAAACTCGGCGGCCTCGCACCGGGTACGGCGTGTCATTTGTCCCGATCTCGAGGTGCCACTTCCCCCGATCTCGAGGTGTCGTTTGTCCCGATCTCGAGGTGTCGTTTGTCCCGATCTCGAGGTGCCAGTTCCCCCGATCTCGCGGGAGGGTGCGGGAGGGGGAGAGAGGGGGGGAGGGGAAGGGGCGGCGGTCCGTTCGCTCTCAGGCGGCCACGACTCCCGAGACGACGAGGGCGATGATGACCACGCCGAGGACGACCCGGTAGATGAGGAAGCCGGTGAACTTGTTCGAGGACACGAAACGCAGCAGCCAGGCGATGGTCGCGTAGGCCACGACACCCGAGGTCACCGTGGCGATGAGCGTCGCCGTCCAGCCCACGGTGGCCGTGATGTGGTCGGCTGCCGTGATCGCCTCAAGCAGCCCGGCGGCGATGAGGGCCGGGATGCCCATGAAGAAGCTGAGGCGCGTGGCGGTCACCCGGTCGAAGCCCAGGAACAGGCCCGCTGAGATCGTCGCCCCCGAGCGCGAGATGCCGGGGAAGATCGGGGCCAGCGCCTGGAAGCCGCCGATGACCAGGGCGTCCTTGATCGAGACCTGGCTCATGTCCTTGGTCAGGTTCTCGCGACGGTCGGCCAGCCACATGACCACGCTCCACACGATGAGCGCGCCGGCGATGATCCACAGGGACCGGGCGGTCACCTCGATGAAGTCCTTGAGGACCAGCCCGAGGACCGCCACGGGCAGGGAGCCCAGGATGATCCCCCAGCCCAGCACGTAGTCGGGGTTGGCTCGCTCGTCCTTGCGCGCCAGGCCGGTCACCCACGCCCGCACGATCCGCACGATGTCGCTCCAGAAGTAGACGACCGCCGCGAGGATCGCCCCGATCTGGATGACCGCGGTGAAGGCCGTCATCCCCACCGAGTCGATGTCGTAGCCGAGCATCTTCTCGACGATGTTGAGGTGGCCGGTGGAGGACACCGGCAGGAACTCGGTGATGCCCTCGACGATGCCGAGGATGATGGCGTGCAGCCAGTTCATAGTTCTCCCAGTGAGAAGGTGAGGGGCAGCAGGAAGGCTACCGTGCGTCGCCCGTCGTCTCCCGCCCGGGAGGCGTTGTCCTCATCTCATCGCGCGCCCGGCGCCCCAGCTCGACAAGGCGCTCGGCGGCCGCGCTGCCCGGCTCGGCGCTGAACACGGTCATGCCCAGCCCCGGGGTGCCCGGAAGCAGGAAGACGGCGTAGTCGAGCTCGAGGCGACCCACGACCGGGTGGCGGTAGGTCTTCGTCCCGGTCCGGTGCTCATGGACGTCGTTGCGCGCCCAGGCGGTGCGGAAGCGCTCGCTCGCCCCCAGGAGTTCCTCGACCAGGGACCTCAGGTCGACGTCACCGGGGCTGCGGGCCAGGTCCAGCCGCATGGTCGCGGCGATCATCGCGCAGGCCCGCTCCAGGTCCTCGAAGAAGTCCGCGGCCTGCTCGGTGAGGAATGCGAAGGTGGCGAAGCTCTCGCCCCCGTGCTGCAGCACGGGGGCGTAGAGCGCCCTGCCCACGGCGTTGGCGTGGAGGAGCTGCTGGGAGGTGTTGACCACGATCGCCGGGGAGTCCATCCGGTCGACGACGTGCTGGACGGCCGGGGGCACCTCGCGGACGGCGTGGCGCGGGGCCGGCCCGCCCAGAGGGCCGCGGGCCAGGTCGAACAGGTACTCCCGCTCAAGGTCGCTCAGGCGAAGCGCCGTCGACAACGACATGAGCACGCTGTCGGAGGCGCCCTCGAGCCGTCCGCGCTCCAGGCGCGTGTAGTAGTCCGGGCTCACCCCTGCCAGCGCGGCCACCTCCTCGCGCCGCAGGCCCGGCACCCTCCGCTCACCGCCCCTGGTGGGCAGACCGACGTCGGCTGGGCTCAGGCGGGAGCGCCGGGAGGTCAGGAAGTCCCGGACCACGGCGCGGCGACCGGCTAGGTCGAGCGCGGCTCGAGCCGGCGCGTCTGCGGATGCCTCAGGCGCGCCCGCTTCGTTCCTGACGGTCATGTCCCCGAGCATATCGGGGGAGGGGGTCAGTCGGTCTCCTCGCCCACGCGCGCCAGGACGACCTCGTGGAGCAGCCCGTTGGTGGCCACCGCGCTGCCTCCCCAGGGCCCGGGCTCGCCGGCCAGCGAGGTGAAACGACCCCCCGCCTCCGTGACGATCGGGACGAGCGCAGCCATGTCGTAGAGCTCGAGCTCGGGCTCCACGGCCAGGTCGACCGCGCCCTCCGCCAGGAGCATGTAGGACCAGAAGTCGCCGTAGGCACGCGTGCGCCAGCACTCCTGCATGAGGGAGAGCATGCCGCGCAGACGCCGTGTCTGCGCCCACCCCGACAGTGAGGCGTAGGACAGGGAGGCGTCCTCAAGGATCGCCACGCTCGAGGTGTGCAGCCTGCGGGCCGAGGCCAGCGACCGACCCGACCAGGCCCCTCCGCCCTTGACCGCCCACCAGCGCCGCCCGAGGGCGGGGGCCGAGACGAGGCCGACGACGACCTCGCCGTCCTCGACCAGGGCGATGAGCGTGGCCCACACCGGCACTCCGCGCACGAAGTTCTTCGTGCCGTCGATCGGGTCGATGACCCACTGGCGGGGGGAGTGGCCGGTCGTCCCGAACTCCTCCCCGAGCACCGAGTCGCGGGTGCGGGCCCGCGACAGGTAGTCGCGGATCTGCTGCTCGGCCTCGCGGTCGGCGGCGGTCACGGGGGTCAGGTCCGGTTTGGCCTCGACCTCGAAGTCCTGGGCGTCGAAGTGCGCCTGGGTGAGCGGGTCGACCTGGTCGGCGATGGTGTGCGCCAGGTGCAGGTCGTCGCGCCAGCGGCGCTCGGTGGTGCTCATGGCACGAGGGTAGCGGCGAGGCGGGGGCCGCGCGGGCACGCAGCGCCGAGGTGGTCCCGCGGTGCGCCGGCCGGGTCGTCCAGGTGTCAGAAGGTGTACGCCATTCGCATCTTTTGAGTGGTGCTGCCCCACGAAGAACCATGAGAACGGCAGAATTCCGCCATCTCGGTACGTCGTGTCGTCGCTCGGGGAGCCAAAAGCCGCGAGTGACGTACACCTTCGCTCACACCTCCAGCAGGACCTTGATGGCGCGCCGCTCGTCCATCGCCTCGTAGCCCTCGGCGGCCTGCTCCAGTGGCAGACGCATGGTGAAGACCTTCCCCGGGTCGATCTCGCGGGCCAGGATCCGGTCAATGAGGTCGGGCAGGAAACGACGCACAGGTGCCGGCCCGCCGAGCAGGCTCACCTCGGCGAAGAACAGGGACTGGCCGTCCAGGCTCACCCCGTGCGACACCCCGACGAAGCCGACGTGGCCTCCCGGGCGGCACGAGGCGATCGCCTGGTCCATGGAGACCTGGTTGCCCACGGCCTCGACGACCCCGTGCGCGCCCAACCCGCCGGTCAGCTCCTTGACCTTGGCGGCGCCTTCGTCCCCGCGCTCTGCGACGACGACGTCGGCGCCGAACTCCCGGGCCAGGGCCGCCCGGTCCTCGTGCCGGGAGAAGGCGATGACCCGCTCGGCGCCGAGCGCCTTGGCGGCCAGGACGGCGGACAGGCCGACGGCGCCGTCGCCGACCACGGCGATGGTCTTGCCCGGTCCGGCCTGGGCGGCCACGGCGCCGAACCAGCCGGTGCCCAGGACGTCGGATGCGGCCAGGAGGGAGGCGATGACCTCGGGGTCCTCAGGCTTGCCGCCCGGGACGACGACGAGGGTGCCGTCGGCCTGGGGGATACGCGTGTACTGGGCCTGGGTGCCGCCCACGAAGCCCCCGTTGACGCAGCGCGAGGGGAAGCCTGAGGTGCAGATCTCGCAGCTGTTGTCCGAGACGCAGAAGGAGCCGACGACGAAGTCGCCGACCTTGACGTCACGGACCGCGGAGCCCACCTCGACGACCGTCCCGACGTACTCGTGGCCCATGGGCTGGTCCTCGACGGGCTGGACGCCCCGGTAGGGCCACAGGTCGGAGCCGCAGATGCAGGCGGCCTCGACCCGCAGCACGGCGTCGGTCGGCTCGACGACGCGGGGGACCTCCCGGTCCTCGACCGTGACGTCTCCGGGCGCGTGCATGATGACCCCGCGCATCGTGGCGGGAATATCGGTGGTGGTCATGGAGTGCCTCCAGTTGGGGTGATGTCGTGCGGCCCCAGACTAGGTCGCGCCCCGACCTGCTCCCAGGTCCTGGCAGGCCCCCTCGCGGCTGGCCCCGTCGTGCCCGGTTCGGCTGTCACTCGTTGTCGTCGTCGGTGGCGTAGTACCCCTCGTCCCAGGCGAAGATCTGCGGTACGGCGGGGACCTCAACCCCCAGGGCCTCAAGGCAGCCGACGACGTCGGCTCCCGTGGACAGCGCACGCTCGACCTCAGCCGTCGTGGGGTGGGCAGGGTCAGGCAGAGAGACGCGCAGCAGGTGCTTGGAGCCGGTGTCCACGACCAGCGAGGTCCACCCGGCTGCCCACACCCGGTCGGGGAAGGCCCGGAAGAAGGCCGCCCGTCCTCCGGCGCGCGTGTGCGCCGGGGCGATCTCGACGGCGGCCGACACCTCCTCGTCGTCGAGGACCCGACGCACCGTCCCGTTGCGCTCGAGGGCGGCGGCCAGGCAGACGGCAGGGTCGACGGCGCTGAACCGCAGGTCGGCGGCCAGGATGCGCGGGTCGTCCCAGCCGCAGCCGTAGCGCTCACGCAGGTGGTCCAGGACCATGAGCTTGGCGCACCACTCCACCAGGTGCGCGGCCTGGAGCGGGCCGCGCTCCAGGGCGTCGAGGGCCTCTCCCCACAGGTCGAGGACCTCGCGGGTCTCGGTGTCCGTCCCGCCGTCGGCGGCCTGGAGGATCTCGTCGAGGAAGGCGCGCTGGACCTCCACCGCGCTCGCGGTGCCCCCGGCGGCTAGCTCGCAGCGGGTCGTCAGGGCGGGGTCGTGGGAGAAGGCGCGCAGGGCACCAACGGGATCGGCGAAGGCCAGTCGCGAGGCAAGGGCGCGCGCCCGGTCGGGATCGGCCTCGACGAGGGACAGCAGCGCCGCTGTCGAGCCCATGCGCAGCAAGGCGGTGACGGCCATGACCGAGGAGTCGGAGGTGATGACGTGCAGGCGCCGCCAGCGCGCAGGGTCGGCGTGCGCCTCGTCGCGGGTGTTGACGATGGGCCTCTCGCGGGTCGTGTAGAGGGAGACATCCTGCTCGACGTAGTCGGCGCGCTGGAAGATCTGGAACCCCGCCGTCTGGCTGGACGGCCCGATGCCCACGCGTCCTGACCCGCCGATGACCTGGCGGGTGACGAGGAAGGGCATGAGGACGGCGGTGAGCAGGTCCCAGTCGACGTCGCGGCGCACTGCGTAGTTCTCGTGCGCGCCCCAGGCGGCTCCGTGGCCGTCGACGTTGTTCTTGAGCACCTGCACCCGTGTCCCGCGCGTGGCCGACAGGGCCGCCTCCGCGCGGTGCATGAGCAGGTCGCCGGCCCGGTCGTATCGGACCGCCTCACGCGGCCCGAGGACCTCGGGGGAGGCGTACTCGGGGTGGGTGTGGTCGACGTACAGTCGGGCGCCGTTGACCGCGTGGCTGGCCGAGCCACGGTAGTAGTGCGACTCGAAGGCGTTGACCCGCTTGACCCAGCGGGTGGGGGACCCGGTGAGCACGGCACCGGCCTCCTGGTTGGTGCGCGCCTCCGGCGGGAGATCGTGGTCGGCGCCGTCGCGCGCGTCGCGGGTGGGCAGCTCGCCCGAGTAGTCGAACCGGGTCCCCGCCCCGTCGTCCATGACCCGTCCCTCGGCCGACGGCACGTGCGCGCTGCCGGGCTCGCCACGGCCCGCGGCCGCGCGGGCGTACTCGAACAGCAGCGCCCGTGCCAGCTCATCGGGGTCGGCAGCGGGGTCGTCCCTGTCGACCAGGGCGTACTCGGTCTCCACACCCATGACCCTGCGCACCGTGATCATCATCGTTCCTTTCCGGTGGTCCGCGCCGGTACACCTGTACCACAGTGAGGTTAACCCCTCCGTCCTGGTCTGGGCGGCCCGAGCGCCAAGACGTACCAGATGTCCCGATCTCGAGGTGCCATAAGTCCCGATCTCGAGGTGCCATAAGTCCCGATCTCGAGGTGCCAGGTGGTTTCAGGGGGTGAGTGCAATGGGTGGTGCTTGGGAGAGGGGCTGGTTGTGGTGCGTGGGGTGTGGCCTGGTGTGGTTCGCGATGGTGTGCGGGAGCTGATCGAGTCGGGTTGGTTGGCTCGCGAGGCGGGGGCTTGTTTCTCGGTGCCTCAGTCCACGGTGTCGGACTGGTGCAGGCTGTGGGGTATGAGGATGCGGCACGGGGCCAGGGAGGGCGGGATGGTCGGGACGACCAGGCCTGCTGGGCGTGGTCGGGGCGGGTCGGGGGACGGGTTCGAGGTGATGGTCCGGGGTACCGGGCACGGCAGGCGTCTGGGGGCTCAGGGGCGCGGCGCGATCGCTGCGGGCCTGGCCAGGGGTGATTCCCTGGCCTCGATCGCCCGGTTCCTGGGGGTGGCTGTCTCCACGGTCAGCCGCGAGGTCGCTGCCGGCGGGGGCCGGCAGGGGCGTGTTCAATGGTCTGTGTAAGCCCTCTTTGAAGGACTGATGACTGTGACTGATGAGAAGACTGGTCCTGCTGGTGGGCGGGGCGTGGTTGAGGATCTTGTTGCCTCGGGTGGCTTGGACGGGTTGTTCGAGCGGATCGACTCGGGTGAGGTGGGGTTGACGGGCGCCGACGGGCTGCTGCCGGCCCTGCTCAAGGAGGCCCTGGAGCGGGGTCTGCAGGCTGAGCTGACGGAGCATCTTGGCTACGACAAGGGCGAGCAGGCGCCGGTGGCTCGTGGCAACGCCCGCAACGGCACCACGGTCAAGACGATCAGCTCTGAGGTCGGCTCGTTCGAGATCGAGGTCCCCCGCGACAGGGCCGGCAGCTTCACGCCGCGGCTGGTCAGGAAGGGGCAGCGGCGGATGGACGGTCTGGACTCGATGATCATCAGCCTGTACGCCGGTGGTATGACGGTGCGCGAGATCCGCCACCACCTGGAGTCCACGCTCGGTGTGGAGCTGTCGGTGGGGACGATCAGCAGGATCACGGACGCCGTGGCCGAGGCGGTCCTGGACTGGCAGCGCCGCCCGCTGGAGGAGTTCTACCCGGTGGTCTACCTCGACGCGATCCGCGTCAAGGTCCGCGTCGACCACAGGGTCACCACCCGCTCGGCCCACATCGCCGTGGGTGTGGACATGGACGGGATCAAGCACGTCCTGGGTATCTGGGTCCAGGCCGAGGAGGGCGCCTCGTTCTGGGCGCACGTGTGCGCCGAGCTGGCCAACAGGGGCGTCAAGGACGTGCTGATCGTGTGCTGTGACGGGCTGACCGGCCTGCCCGAGGCGATCGAGGCGACCTGGCCCGACTCCATGGTCCAGACCTGCGTGGTGCACCTGATCCGTGCCTCCATGAGGTTCGTGGCCTACCAGGACCGTAAGAAGGTCGCCGCTGCTCTCAAGCAGGTCTACGCCGCCCCCAGTGAGGAGGCCGCCCTGGAGGCCCTGGCGGCCTTCAGCAGCTCTCCCCTGGGGGACAAGTACCCCGAGACGGTGGCGACCTGGGACAGGGCGTGGGAGCGTTTCACCCCGTTCCTGGCGTTCCCGCCGATGCTGCGCCGGGTCATCTACACGACCAACAGCATCGAGTCGCTCAACTACCAGCTACGCAAGATCTCCAAGAACCGGGGCCACTTCCCCAGCGACGAGGCCGCTGTCAAGCTGCTGTGGCTGGCGATCTGCAACATCGAGGACAAGCGGGCACGAGAACGCGACAAGGACAGGAACCTGCCCGCGGACAAGCGCAAGGCCAAGCCACGCGTGGTCGAGGGCCGGATCACCACCAACTGGAAACAAGCCCTCGCCCAGCTCGCCACCGCCTACCCCGACCGAATCAACCCCCACCTCTGAACAACCCGCTTACACAAAAAACTTGACAGGCCCGCCGGCAGGCCTACGACCCCCAGGCCCGCCACGCCCAGGCCCGGGCCGCCAGGGCACGGCCCAAGGCGCGTGTGCTGGACTCCAACGACCAGCTGCGGGCCCTGGTGGTCCAGGGCCTGAGACAGCGGTGGTCGCCCCAGCAGATCAGCCGCCGTCTGGCTGCGGACCACCCCGAGCGCGATGATCTTCGTGTGAGCCACGAGACGATCTACCAGTCCCTGTACGTCCAGGGCCGAGGGACGCTGCGCGCCGAGCTGGGCCGTCACTACAGGCTGCGTACCGGGCGGAGTCGGCGCGTGCCACGCTCGGCCCTGGCCGGGCCCCTGGCCTCCAGGCCCTGGCTGGCCGACGCGCGTATCAGCACCCGCCCGGCCCAGGTCGCCGACCGGGCCGTGCCAGGCCACTGGGAGGGCGACCTGGTCATGGGCGCGGGCAACCGCACCGCGATGATCACCCTGGTCGAACGCACCACCCGCCTGGTCCTGATCGCCCCGCTGCTGACCGACCACACCGCCACCACCGTGGCCACGGTGCTGGAGACCATGATCAAGGGCCTGCCCCGCTCCATGGCCCGGTCCCTGACCTGGGACCAGGGCGGCGAGATGGCCCAGGTCGCCCGCTTCAGGACCGCCACCAACCTCGAGGTGTACTTCTGCGACCCCCACAGCCCCTGGCAACGAGGAACCAACGAGAACACCAACGGCCTGATCCGCGAGTTCTTCCCCAAAGGCACCGACCTGTCGACCTACCCCCTCCACGCCTTCGAACAGGCCCAGCACCTCCTCAACACCCGCCCCCGCCAGACCCTAGACTGGGCCACACCCGCAGAAGCCTTCAACAGGCTCCTGCAGAAAACAGAACACGACACCACCATTGCACTCACCACCTGAAACCACCCCATAAGTCCCGATCTCGGGGAAGAGGGGGAGGGGGTGTGCGAGGGGAGCGCGCCCTCGGGGGCCGTGTCGACGGAGGTCACGATAGGATCACGGCATGGCGCGGGTGCTCTTCGACGACGTCGTCTACACCGACTACGGGATCCTCGATCTCATGTGGGCGGCGGACGGCTACTGGGACGGGGACTACGACCGCTTCTTTGCCGGACAGGACAACGGTCTTGTGGGCGCGGCCGACCCCAAGGGGATCTACCTGTGCCTGGCGAGGATGAGCGGGGGGTCGCGGGTGACGATCCGCCTCCACGACGCCGAGCCGCCGGTCGACACCGAGGGCTGGGAGGACGTCGTCGAGGTCTCCACGGTCATCCCTCAGGGCGCGGCACCCACCTGGCAGACCTTCGCCGGGGACACCTCAGGACCCCTGGAGCTCGAGCCGGGTCCGTACCGCGTGCGGGTGAGCGCCCGGGGCAGGGACGAGGCGAACCCGGCTCGCACCGGTGCGGTCGAGGACGGTGCGGTTGTCGACTTCTACCTCGTGGACTTCTGGCCCGCGCACTGGACGCTGGACGCGGTCATCCAGACCGTGAGCGAGGACGCCGCGACCTGGCACGCCCAGGTCGGTGGACGCACGTGCGGGCAGCCGCCGGGTCAGGCCGATGCTGAGGAGGCCGCGTCCTGACCCGCTGGAGGGCCTCAGCGGCCGGCGGGCCTTGTGGGGTCCTCGGCCTCGAGGGACGGGGCGAGCAGCCGCCGGAAGGAGCCGACCCGGGCCCGGCGTCGCGAGAGCTCTGCCTCATCGACCCGGGGACCCCCGGCCTCCTCCGCGTCAGGGCCCCCGTCGGCCCATGCGTCGAGGGCGCAGTCGATGACACCGGCCTCGTGGGTGCAGCCCCGGGGGCAGTCCTCGGCCACGGAGGCCAGGTCCGCGAATCCCCTGAGCACGTCGGCGCTTGAGACGTGGGCGACGCCGAAGGCGCGCACCCCAGGGGTGTCGATGACCCAGCCGCCGCCCGGAAGCTCGAGGGCCTGGAGGCTGGTCGAGGTGTGCCTGCCCCGGCCGGTCACCTCGTTGACGTGCCCGGTCACGCGTTCGGCGCCCGGGACGAGGGCGTTGATGAGGGTGGACTTGCCCACCCCGGAGTGGCCCACGACGACGCTCGTGCGCCCGCCCAGGGCGGCGCGGACCTCCTCGACCCCTGAGCCGGCGGCACGGGAGGCCTGGGCAGGACTGGCCGGGTCGAGGCGGGTGGCCACCGACCGGACACCCAGCGGTGCGTAGAGGCTGAGCAACGGGCCGGCGTCGGCCAGGTCGGACTTGGTCAGGACGAGCAGCGGCTCCATCCCGGCGTCGTAGGCGGCCACGAGGTAGCGGTCGATCATGCGAGGACGGGGCTCAGGATCGGCGACGGCGACGACGATGACGAGCAGGTCGGCGTTGGCCACGACCGGCCTCTCGGTGCCGGCCCCCTCGCCGTCCTCGGCCGAGCGCCGCAGGAGCGTCGTGCGCTGCTCGATGCGCACGAGGCGGGCCAGGGTGCCGCTGCGCCCCGAGGTGTCGCCGACGACGGCCACCTTGTCCCCGACCACGACCCGGCCGCGTCCCAGCTCGCGGGCCTTCATCGCCGTGATCTCGCCCGTCCCGTCCTCGGTCAGGGAGGGGTCGTCGAGCCGGATGCGGTAGTGGCCGCGGTCGATGCGTGTGACGGCGCCGGTGACGGCGTCGTCGTGGGAGGGGCGGAGCTTGGTGCGCGGCCGGGACCCGCGGCCGGGCCGTACCCGCACCCTGGGGTCGTCGGTGCCGGTGTCCCGTCTGGCCATCAGCCGCCCTCCCGCGGGGGCTGAGCGGGGCGGGAGCCGGACCTCGGGTCCTGCGGTCCCGGCCTGCCTGCCTGGTGGTCCGGCGTGCCAGGGCTCCCGACCCCCAGGAGGCGGTGCCACAGGGCGGGGAAGCCGGGCAGGGTCTTGGAGGTGGTGGGCACGTCCTCGATGCGCGTGCCGGGCACGGCCAGGCCGACGAGGGCCGCGAAGGTCGCCATCCGGTGGTCACCGTAGGTGCGCATGAGCGCTGGGTGGAGGGCGCCGTCGTCGAGTGCCTCGACGACCAGGCCGTCGTCGGTCTCCCGGGCGCGGCCCCCCACTCTCGTCATCTCCGCCACGAGGGCCGCCAGGCGGTCGGTCTCGTGACCGCGCAGATGCGCCACGCCCCGCAGCCGGCTTCCGTGCCCCTGGGCCGAGGCGAGGAGGGCGAGTGCCGCCACGGTCGGGACGAGCTCGCCGACCTCGGACATGTCCGCGTCGATGCCGCGCAGGGTCCCGTCGCCGCGAACCGCGAGGGTCGACGTCCCGTCACCCTCCGTGTGCAGCGCCGCCGACCCGCCCATCCTCGGCAGCAGCTCGCGCCAGGCGTCCCCCGCCTGCGTCGTTGAGGAGGGCCAGCGGGGGACGCGCACCTCGCCCCCGGCCACGAGCGCGGCGGCCAGGAAGGGGCCGGCGTTGGACAGGTCCGGCTCGATGTCGACACTGCCCCCGGTGGGGCGACCGGGCAGGACGGTCCAGGTGCGCGCAGAGCCGGAGGAGCCGCCCGGAACCGCGACGGAGTGCGGCTCCTCGACGCTCAGGCCCCGCTGGCGCAGACAGGCCACGGTCATCGCCACGTGGGGCTCGGAGGGGACCGGGCCGGTGGGGGTCACGGACAGCCCGCCGGGCACGAGGGAGCCCACGAGCAGGAGGGCCGAGAGGAACTGGGAGGAGGCCGATGCGTCGACCTCGACGTGCCGTGGCGAACCCGGGGGACCCGACGGTCCCGGCGAGCCCGAGGATTCCGACGGGCCCAGCGGTCCCGACGGGCCCGGGGATTCCGGCGGTCCCGGGGAGTCCGACGGGCCCGGGGAGTCCGACGGGCCCGGGGGCGAGGCGGCGCCTCCTGCCGGCGCGGCCAGGAGGGAGCCCGTGCCAGGACCGACGCGGACCGGCAGGTACCCGGGCCCGCCGAGCCAGGTCACCTCAGCGCCGAGGCGGGCCAGGGCGTCGAGCACCGGGGCGAGCGGTCGACGACGCGCCGCCTCGTCTCCGTCGAAGACGACGGGGGAGTCGGCCAGGGCGGCCAGCGGCGGCACGAAACGCATGACCGTCCCGGCCAGGCCGCAGTCGACCCGCCCGGTCCCGTCAGGGCCGGTACGCACCTGCAGGGGCAGGGGGGCGGGAAGGACGTCGAGGAGCGTGCCGGTGTCGTCGGCCTCGGTGAACCGGGCACCGAGAACGCTCAGCGCCCCGATCATGAGCTCGGTGTCGCGGGAGCGCAGCACGCCGCTCAGGCGTGTGGGGGACTGGGCGACGGCGGCCAGCAGGAGGGCGCGGGCGGTGAGCGACTTCGACCCCGGCAGGGCCACGGTCGCGTCAAGAGGCCCCGGAGGAGCCGGCGCGGGCCAGGGGGCGGGGGCCGCGCCGGCCGGAGGAGTCTCAGGGGTGGGGGTCATGGGCGCATTGTGTCAGGTCCCGAGCCTGCAGCCAGGTCGCCTCAGAGCATGTCGATGATGGCGTTGAGGGTGGCCGAGGGGCGCATGACGGCCTCGGTCAGCTCGTCGTTGGGGTGGTAGTAGCCCCCGATCTCGACGGTCTGGCGCTGGACCGCGGCGAGCTCGGCCTGGATGGTCTCACCCACCGTCTGGAACAGGGTGGCCACGGGCGCGAACCTGGCCGCGAGGTCGGCGTCGGCCTCCTGGGCGGCCAGCTCGGCGGCCCAGTACTGGGCGAGCCAGGCGTGGGAGCCGCGGTTGTCGATGGTTCCCAGGCGGCGGCCCGGGGAGCGGTTCTCCTTGAGCAGGGTCGTCGTGGCGGCGTCGAGGGCGTCCGCCATGACCGCGGCGCGGGTCTTGCCCGTCACGAGCGCGACGTGGCGCAGTGCCTCGGCCAGGGCCAGGAACTCGCCCAGGGAGTCCCACCGCAGGTAGTTGTCGTGGAGGAGCTGGCGCACGTGCTTGGGCGCCGATCCTCCCGCCCCGGTCTCGTAGAGGCCGCCGCCGTTCATGAGCGGCACGACCGAGAGCATCTTCGCGCTCGTCCCCAGCTCCAGGATGGGGAACAGGTCGGTGTTGTAGTCGCGCAGGACGTTGCCGGTCACCGAGATCGTGTCCTGTCCCTGCCTGGCCCGCTCGAGGCTGAGGCGGGTGGCGGCCACCGGGTCGAGGATGCGGATGTCGAGGTCCTCGATGTCCTCCTGGGTCAGGTAGGCGCCGACCAGGGAGGTCAGGACACGGTCGTGGCCGCGGGTGGGGTCGAGCCAGAAGACGGCGGGCGCCCCCGAGGCGCGGGCGCGGGTGACGGCCAGGCGGACCCAGTCGCGCACCGGGGCGTCCTGGGTCTGGCAGGCCCGCCAGATGTCCCCGGCCTCGACCTCGTGGGACAGCAGGACCGTGCCCGCTGGCAGGCCGGTGCCGTCGAGGACGACGATCTCGACCGTGCCGGCGGCGGGCACGAGGAAGGTCTTGTCGTGGCTGCCGTACTCCTCGGCCTTGCGGGCCATGAGGCCGACGTTGGGCACCGAGCCCATCGTGGCCGGGTCGAGGGCCCCGTTGGCCTTGCAGTCCTCGACCACTGCCTCGTAGACCCCGGCGTAGGAGGAGTCGGGGATGACCGCCAGGGTGTCGGCCATCTGCCCCTGGGCGTCCCACATCTTCCCGCCGGAGCGGATCATCGCCGGCATCGAGGCGTCGATGATGACGTCGCTGGGCACGTGCAGGTTCGTGATGCCGTTGTCCGAGTCGACCATGGCGATGCCCGGGCCCTGGGAGAGCTCGGAGGCGATCGAGGCGCGGATCCGCTCGCCGTCGGCGAGCCCGTCCAGACCTGCCAGGATCGAGGCGAGCCCGTCCTCCGGGCGCAGGTCGGCCTCCTCAAGCACCTCCCCGAAGGAGCTGAAGGTGGCCGGCAGCACCGCGCGCACGGCACGGCCGAAGATGAGAGGGTCGGAGA
The DNA here is from genome assembly GCF_900637165.1 of Actinomyces howellii. Lineage (GTDB taxonomy): Bacteria > Actinomycetota > Actinomycetes > Actinomycetales > Actinomycetaceae > Actinomyces > Actinomyces howellii. The sequence goes on from NZ_LR134350.1 coordinate 2,882,209, forward strand.
CCTTCATCATCGTCGCCTTGAGGTGGACCGACAGCAGGACCTCCTCGGCGGAGGCTGCGGCGACCTGCTCGGTGAGGAAGGCGTCGAGCTCGCGCACGGACATGTAGGTCGCGTCGAGGACCTCGCCGGCCGTCACCGGCAGGGTCTCGCGCAGGACGACGGTGTCGGACCCGTCGGCCGGGCGCAGCCTGATCTGCACGGTGCCGTCGTGCGGGACGATGGTCGACGCCTCGTTGTGGCGGAAGTCGCCTGAGCTCATCATGGCCACGCGGGTGCGTGACTGCGGGCTCCACTCTCCCATCGAGTGCGGGTGGCTGCGGGCGTAGGCCTTGACGGCGATCGGCGCCCGGCGGTCGGAGTTGCCCTCGCGCAGGACCGGGTTGACGGCGCTGCCCTTGACGGCGTCGTAGGCGGCTCGGACCTCGCGCTCGGCGTCGGTGGACGGGGACTCGGGGTAGTCGGGAACCTCGATGCCCTCCGCCTGGAGCTCGGCGATCGCCTTCTTGAGCTGGGGCACCGAGGCGGAGATGTTGGGCAGCTTGATGATCGTGGCCGACTCCGACTGGGTGAGCGTGCCGAGCCTGGCCAGGTCGTCGCTGGCGTGGCCGAAGGCGGCCATGATGCGTCCGGCCAGGGAGATGTCCGCCCGGGCCACGCTCACGTCGGCCGCGCGGGTGAAGCCCTCGACGATGGGCAGCAGCGAGTGTGTCGCGAGCATGGGCGCCTCGTCCGTCAGCGTGTAGACGAGATCGGCGTCCTCGATCTCGACGGCGGGGAAGCGCTGGTCGTCCTGCTGGGTCACTGAGGTCTCCGTGGTCGGCGTGCTGGGCTGATGGCCGCGCGGCGCCGGCGTGCCCGGCCCGCGTGCCCGGGAGACAAGAGTACTGCCAGGGTGTGACGCCCAGGTGACGGGCCCTCTCGGCCGACTGGGCGGTCCCTGCGTGAGGGCCCCGCCGGGGGCGGGCGGCCGGGCAGGGACCGCAGGCGGGCGGCCGGGCAGGTCCTGCAGGCGGCCGGAGGGGACGGTCAGGCGCGCGTCGTCGCGTACCGCCTGGCGACCGCGGCCTGGGCGGCCTCGATGGCCTCACGCTGCTGGCGCCGGTTGCGCATCTCCCAGGCCAGGGACGGGCGCCCCTGGCGGTCGACGGCGGCCAGGGCCAGGCCGGCTCCCAGCGCCGCGCCTCGCAGGAGGCCGGCGAGCGTGGCGCGCCTGTCCTCCCCGCGCACCGCCCACACCGGGTTGTTGATGACGGTCAGCGGCACGTTGAGCGCGGCGAGGAGGCAGGCGCTCGTGCGGGGCGAGGTGCCCGTGGCCAGCCCCAGCCCGGCGGCGACCGTGACCGCACCGGTGGCGCGGGTGAGCATCCTGGCGTCGGAGGTGAGCACTGGCGGCAGCCCCGCGCGCTCGAGGGCGGGCTGAACCCTCTCGAACTTCTCGACGTGGTGCCCCGGGCGTGCGACGGCGTCGATGCCCTCGATGATGAAGGGGGCGGCGAGCAGCGGGCGGGCGACGGCGCGAAGAAGATCCATGGCTCCATCCTCGCCCACGACGGGCGCCGCGGCCAGTGCCTCGCCGGACCGCGGGCCTCGACCGGCCGGGAACTGGTCGGGGCCGCCGGGATCCGGTCGGGAATGCGCGGACCGGCGGTGTCGTTGGCCAGGTGATGACAGCGTGCACAACCACCGCGCCCGCCCGCCGCAGGTCGGCTCCGCCCCGAGCGTCTCGGGGCGCGTCTGGCGGACCAGCCCGCCCGACCGGGGCGGGCTCGCCACGCCGTGCCCTGCGGGGGCTAGGCTCGTGGCCGATGACGGACACCGACGACTTCAGCCCTTCGGACGGCCACGGCCAGGAGCCGCCCGCCGTCGACCTCGACGCCACGGGCGAGTCCCTCGACCGTGCCCCGGCCGGGGAGTCCGACGAGGCCCGGGCCGCCCGCTTCGAGGCCGACGCCCTTCCCTACCTCGACCAGCTCTACGGTGCCGCGCTGCGGATGACCCGCAACTCGGCGGACGCCGAGGACCTGGTCCAGGACACCTACGCCAAGGCCTTCGCCTCCTTCCACCAGTACCGGCCGGGGACCAACCTCAAGGCCTGGCTCTACCGGATCCTGACCAACACCTTCATCAACTCCTACCGCAAGAAGCAGCGTGAGCCGCTGCAGTCCGACGCCGACTCGGTCGAGGACTGGCAGCTCCACCGCGCCGCCTCCCACGACTCCGTGGGCCTGCCCAGCGCCGAGAACCTCGCCCTCGAGCTGCTGCCCGACTCCGAGATCAAGGCGGCCCTGGGCGAGCTGAGCGAGGACCGTCGCCTCGCGGTCTACCTCGCCGACGTCGAGGGCTTCTCCTACAAGGAGATCGCCGAGATCATGGACACCCCGATCGGCACCGTCATGTCCCGCCTCCACCGGGGGCGACGCCAGCTGCGCGAGCTCCTGGCCGACCACGCCCGTCAGCTGGGCTACAGCAGCGATGAGGAGGTGGGCTGAGATGGGGAGCTCCCAGCGTGACGAGCCCTGTTCGTGCTCCGAGGCGCGCGCCCACCTCGAGCGCTTCCTCGACCACGAGTGCGACGGCGACATGACCGCCCGCCTCGAGGCCCACGTCGCCACCTGCGAGCACTGCTCCCGCGTGGCCGACGCCGAGACCCACCTGCGCGACATCCTGCGCTCGCGCTGCGTCGAGCAGGCGCCCCCCGAGCTGCGGGCGAGGGTTCTCGGGCGCCTGTCGCTCCTGCGCTCGGTCTCGAGCGTGAGGACGACGACCGGTTCGGTGACGGTCACCTCAGTCACCTCGGTGACCGTCACCGAGGTGACTTCTGAGACGGTCCCGGGGACGATCTCGGGGACGATCCGCCGCACCCGCGACTGAGGCGCGGGACGGGGCGTGACCGGTGCAACTGGCTTGCCGCTGGCCGCTCCGTGGCGGGTGTGCGAGGATGTCCCGTGTTCCGTGCCCCTGGTGGGGCAGTTTCTCACATCAGGAGGCGACTATGAGCAAGCGCGGGCGCAAGCGTCGTGCACGGGCGGGGAGCAAGGCCAACCACGGCAAGCGTCCCAACGCCTGAGCCCGTGCGCCGGTCCGGGTGGCGCGTCCACCCGGACCCTCGTACCGAAGATCGCGGCGGCACTCTCACGGGGTGCCGCCGCGACGTCGTGCTGGGCGGTCGTGCTGGGCGTGAGGCGTTGGCTCGCAGCGTGTGCCGGCCCACCGTCGAACACGTCACCTTGATCCCGAGTACGTCACTTTTACCGGGGTAGTCGGGCTCAAAGTGACGTGTTCGGCATCCTGGAGGCCGGTCGGGACGACCTGGGCGAGGTGGTGGCCCTGGACCGCCGCGACGAGCGGCAGCGCGCCGAGCCCGTTTTCGAGCACGCTCATCAGACCGCCGCGTCGGCCGTCGGAGAGCGAACGGCCGATCACGAAGAACACGCTCGGCCCAGGAATCACGACAAGAATCACCGACGCCAGGGCAAAGGCGGCAAGTGCTTCGAGCGTGGGCATGCGGCAAGCCTCACTCAGCGCCCGCGCGTGTTGAGGTGACGGCAGCCTTGTCAGTGGGTGATGGTGATCTGCTGGCAGAGCGCGAGTCTGGGTCGTCCGTCGATGCGGCGATAGACGCTCGACATGAGCGCTACGAAGGGCTCCGCGAGGTCTGCGCGAGACGACGCCGCCCGGTAGACGAGAGCAGCGCAGTCCTCTCCCGCCGGGATGAGCCGCGCCTCGGTGATCTCGTATGAATCCCAGCCAGGAGCACCGTCGAGTGAGCCAGCAACATCGTCTCGACTCATCGCCGCACCGTTGACGAGAATGAAGACCGCCTCGAGGGTCATGAGCTGACTGTAGAAGGTGCTGCCCTTTGAGTCGCACAGAGACTGCCACCCCGCATGTTCGACCGCCAGAAGCTCATCCAAGGTGAAGTCACTCATCTCTTTACCATGTCCAGTCGTCGAATGCTCCACAGGACTACAAGCCGCGTGCGGGCCGGTCGCGGAGTGCTGCTCGGTGCGAGCCTTGCACCTCCCGAACCACCCGACGGTTCAGCCTTGTGGAGCACGGCTGTGTTCTGGTCGTCCTCGGCATGGTGCGCGGCACTCTGGGCGTCGAGGCGTGCGTCGGCCCGGTCCTCGGCGGCCACGTGGAGCCGGTCGGTCTCGCTGCCTCGGGTCATGCGGACATAGACCCCCGCAGCACTAATCGTCTCCGAGAGTATCGTGTGCGAGGCGTCAACGGTAGCGCCTTGGACACCGTCCGCGGTCGCAGCGTGGGACAGGTGCGTTTGCTCGGCCACATACTCGGCGGGCAGAGTGACCGCGCGGGGCCTCCTGTGCCCGCTCGCTGCTTCTCTCGCATACACGGCGCTGTCGCCGGTGGCGTGCTGGACTATCCACGGTCGCCGGTTCGCCACCCCGGTCCGGGTGTCGTTCTCGCGGGGTTGGATCAGGTCACTGGCCCCGATACTGAGGCCGTCGCTGCCGGTTGCTGTCACGGCATCGTCGACCTCGCTCCGCTCGATGCGCCCAGTGCGGATACGTTCGTTCACCGCTGCAGCTTCGTCGTTGGTGGCAACGGTGATCGCATCACCATGGGGTGAGTTCCACGCGTTCAGGCCGGAACCTCGCACCGCGCTTGCCGGGGTCTGCGGGCTTGACGACAAGGGTGTCGATCGCCGACACTCCCGCATCCTCACCCGGGTCGGTGGTGGGCAGGGTGGTCGCGGCTAGGCGCGTGATCATGGCCTCGCCGACCAGGGTTTCGATGCCGTGAGCGGATACGACGAGTCCGCCGTGCTCGGGACTTGCTGGCAGCGGTAGGTAGCGGTGGAAGCGTCGCTTCCCGATACATGTCTCGCCCCGGTGCCACCCCGACGACACGAGCGTGTTGTCGCACTTGGCGCAGGTGATCAGCCCCGCCAGCAGGCTCTTGGACGGGCGGTCCACACGCCGGTTGGGATGGTTGACCACCGCCCGGATATGCGCCGTCTCCTCCGGGGTGATGATCGTCTCCCGGTTCCCCGGCCCCAGGATCGCCCGGTCACGGCGTTCCCACGTCGCAGTCGTCTTCGATGCGGGTTCGTAGGCACGCTGCCCGGAGATACGCGCCGAGCCGTGGATCGAGCCGACCGTGCTCTCGTACCACGCGTTCAACTCACTCGTGCCCTTGCTGGGCGTGAGGCGCCGACTCGCCGTCTCGCGGGGTCACTCCCGCGGTGGCTGGGCCCAGGGAGCCCGGCCGCCGCGCAGGAGCGAGCTGACCTCGGTGAGGTGCTCGCGCCAGTCACCCCCGGTGTCGGTCTCGTACCAGTTGCGCAGCGCCGCGACGAGCATCCCCGTGACCGTCGAGCTTAGGACGCGTGCCTCGGGGAAGGTCCACCGTCCCGTGCCTGCCAGGACCCGGGCGAACTCGTCGATGCGCTCCTCGATGATGAGGTAGCCGGCGGCGCGTACCCCGGGGACCTCCATCCACAGGCGTATGCGCGTACGGGTGGAGGCGTCCTCGATGACGAAGTGCTCCTCCCAGATCGAGTCGAGGGCAGCCAGGAACGCGCTGGCCGGGTCCGCGCCGCGTGCCACGTGATAGCCGACGGCGGCAAGGAGGGGCTCGTCGTACTCGTCGCGCACGACCAGACCCTCCTTCGTGCCGAAGTAGCGGTAGACCGTCGAGGGGGAGACCTCGGCGGCGGCGGCGATCTGCTCGATGCTCACTGCGTCGAAGTCGTTCGCCGAGAACAGGGCGAGGGCGGTCTCCTGGATGTGGTGCATCGTGGCGGCCTTCTTGCGCGCTCGCAGTCCTGGCTGCGGCGCGTCCTCGGTGGCTGCGTGCTGCCGGTCAGCCACGTGGGCAGGGGCAGGCGCCCGGGTGTCCGCGTGCGCCGCCGGACTCTCGGGCCGCAGGTCCTTGGGCGCCACAGATCCTCCTTGAGCAGCCTCTTCCCGCCATATGGCGACAGCGCCACGCTATCATGTACAGTGACTGTCATGAGAGAGTCACTGTCAGAACTGGTCGTCTGTGCCGAGGGGCTTGTCAAGTCCTTTGGGCGCACCCGTGCCCTCGACGGTCTCGACCTGGGTGTGCGGGTCGGGGAGGTGCACGGGTTCCTCGGCCCCAACGGAGCGGGTAAGTCAACGACGATCCGCGCGCTGCTGGGGCAGATCCGTCTCGACTCCGGCACGGTGGAGGTCCTTGGGATGCCGGCGTGGTCCCGGGCTGTCGACATCCATGCCCGCCTGGCCTACGTCCCCGGCGACACCCAGCTGTGGCCCGGCCTGTCCGGTGGGGAGTGCATCGACCTGCTCGGGGGCCTCCAGGGATCGGTGAGCCCGTCACGACGCGACGAGCTCATCGAGCGCTTCGAGCTCGACCCCGGCCGGCGCCTGCGGACCTACTCGAAGGGAAACCGTCAGAAGGTGGCACTCATCGCGGCGCTGTCCACTGAAGCCGAGCTCCTCGTCCTCGACGAGCCGACCTCGGGGCTCGACCCGCTTATGGAGGTCGTCTTCCAGGAGGTGGTCGCCGAACGAGCCGCCCAGGGCGTCACGGTCCTCCTGTCGAGCCACATCCTTGCCGAGGTCGAGGCCCTGTGCGACTCGGTGACGGTCATCCGCGCCGGGCGGACCGTGTCGAGCGGTCCCCTGGAGGAGCTGCGCCGCCAGGCTCCGACTGCCGTCGAGGCGATCACCTCGAGCGAGCCCCGCGGCCTGGCGGCAATTGCCGGCGTGACCGGGCTCGAGCGCGACCGAGACGCCCGGGGACCCCGGACCCGCCTGCTCGTGGCAGGCCGGGGGCTGGCCGCGGTCATCGGGGCGCTCAGTGCCGCGGGCATCACCCACCTGTCGGTCCGACCGCCCAGCGTCGAGCAGCTCTTCATGGCGCACTACGCGCAGCGTGCCGACGCCGCCTCCCCGGACGGCGTGTCATGAGCCGGCTGCGGCCCGCTGCCGGGCAGCGGCCCCTGGCCGCAACGGCGCGCCTCGTGCTCCTGGGGGCCCGCACCGCCAGGACGTGGCTGATCGCCGTCCCGCTCCTGACGGCCGGGCTCGTCCTGGGCGTGGCCAGGAGCATCGAGGCGCTCTACCCCACCATCGACCAACGGCTGGCCTACGCCCGGTGGGTCGAGGTCTCCCCGGGTACCGTCGCCTTCAACGGCCAGGGGTACGGGTTGACCACCCTGGGAGGGATCGCCGCCTACGAGGTCGGTTTCATGGGGCAGATCCTCTTCCCGACCCTGGGAGTCGTGCTCGCCGTGCGACTGACCCGCCAGGAGGAGGAGTCAGGTCGCTGCGAGCTGGTCACCGCGGCGGCGGTCGGCAGGCTCGCACCGCTGACGGCGGCGACCGTGCTCCTGTGGGCGTCCGTGGTCGGCGGAGCGATCCTCTCGGCCGTCGGGATGGTGGCCCTCGACCTGCCCGTGGCGGGCTCGGTCTGGTATGCCGTCAGCGTGGCCGCCTGCACCCTCTTCTTCGCCTCGGCGGGCACTCTCCTGGCTCAGCTGTGTCAGAGCGTCCGAACGGCCGTGCTCCTCGGGCTGAGCCTGACGGCAGTCGCCTTCCTCTCGCGGGCCGCAGGCGACACCGTGGGCTCGCGGGCCGCCCTCCTCAGCCCCTTGGGGTGGTTTCCTGAGGTCCGGGCCTTCGACGCCCCGCAGGCATGGCCCCTGTTCGCCTACGGGGTCGGCACGGCCCTTCAGTTGGTGGTCACCGCCGTCGTGGCCCGCAGGCGCGACCTCGGCGCAGGAGCGATCGCCCCGCGGCGCGGCCGGGAGCGCGCCCGCCGGTGGCTGGCGACCAGCTGCGGCCTGGCCTGGCGCGTGTGCGGACCCGGCATGATCGGCTGGCTCACCCTGGCCTGCGTCTGGGCGCTGGTCATGGGGCTTCTGGGCCAGGAGGTAAAGGACATGGCCCAGACCAACCCCGCCGTGCTCACGGCGCTGGGTGTGCAGCGGGGGACCGACCTGCTCGTCATGCTCGCCACGATCGTCATGAGCGCCAGCGCCGTGGCCGTCGGGAGCCAGGCCGGAGCGCGACTGGCGGCCGAGGAGGCTTCTGGGCGCCTGGGTGCGGCAACCTCCACTCGGGTGCCCCGGACGCGTGCGTGGCTGGCCTGGTGGGCGGTGGCCCTCCTCGGGGCACAGCTCGTGCTCGGTACCTCCTGCCTCCTGCTGGGCCTGAGCACGTGGGCCGTCACCGGGGACCGGGCCGACATGACCACGGCAGTCTCGGTCGGGATCGGCTACTCGGTGCCGGTGGCCTGTGCCGTCTGCCTGTGCTCCGCCCTGGCGGCCTGCGGACCGCGGTGGGCCCCAGCGGGGTGGTTGGTCCTGGGCTGGATACTCGTCGTGGGCTTCCTGGCCCAGGCTCTCAGGCTCCCGGAGTGGTCCCGCGACCTCTCGCCTCTCCATCTCGTGGGCAGGCTCCCGGTCGACGCCGTTGACGGTCTCGCCGTGGCGGGCCTGGCGCTGGCGGCAGCGCTGCTGCTGGGTGCCTCCGTCGTGGTCTTTCGTCGTCGGGACCTGGTTGCAGGGTAGGTCGTGCGGGAGCGGAGGGGCGAGCCCGTGCCGCGCTATTGAGAATGATAATCATAAAGTTAAGGTGGGTGCTGGGCGCTCCCGAGGGGTGGCCTCCTTGCTGGGGAGGCAGTAAGGTAAGGCGAACCTAAGGTTCTGCTCCACTGTCGTCGCTCGTGAACTAAGGATGTCCGTGACCACCCGCGACCTCGTCAACAGCGGCGTCTTCTCCGCCGTCTACTTCGTGCTGCTCTTCTCCACCGGGATGCTCGGTGTCATCAACCCCGCGATGATGTTCGTCGGTTTCGCCTTGGGCATCATCGCCAACGGGGTGACCCTCGCGCTGTACCGGGCTCGGGTCCGCAAGGTCGGGGCCATGGCGGTCCTCGGCGTCGTGGTCGGTCTACTCATGATGCTCAGCGGCCACCCCTGGTACCTGTTCACCATCTCGGGTCTCCTGGGCCTGGTCAGTGACCTGATCGCCGCGGGGCGCAAGTTCCGCGACCCCAGGACCAACGCCCTGGCCTACGCCGTACTGTCGCTGTGGTACGTCGGGCCGTGGCTGCCCATGATCCTCAACCGTGAGGCGTACCGGGCCTACATCGCTGACTCCATGGGGCAGGCCTACGCTGACTCCCTGGCCTGGTTCTTTTCCCCGACGATGCTCGCAGCCTGGGGCGTCTGCGTCTTCGTGTTGGGGCTGGTCGGCGGTGCGTTCGGCAACTCGGTCCTCCAGCGGCACTTCGCCAAGGCGGGTCTGGCCGGATGACGACCACGGTCAGGTCGGCGCACTCGGCGCCCGCCGCGCCCCGGGCGGATGCTGCTGCTCAGGAGTTCGGTCCCGGTGGGAGCGTCGAGGTGCTGCTGGGCGCCGGCCGTGGCGTGAGGCCCGACCCTCGTACGGCACTGGTCGCTGTTGTCGTCCTCAACGGTGCCGCGCTGTCCGTTGGTGAGCTGGCGCCGAGCCTCATGGCAGGGGTGATCGGGTGGATCGCCCTGGCCAGCATCGGGGCCTGGGGTCTGCTGTCCGGGTTCGCCTGCGCCGAGCTCGTCTGCGTGGCGTGCCTCTACCTGGTGCCGCTGGCCGGTCCCTCGGTGCTGGGCGCCGTCGTGGTGACGACCGCCTACTGGGTGCTGCGCGTGACGGTGGCCACTGCCGTGGCCGTCTACGCGGTCCAGGTGGTCCAGGTGGGTGAGCTCCTCGTGGCCTTGCGCTCGATGCGAGTGCCGGTGGCCCTCACGGTACCGGTGCTCGTGCTTCTGCGCTTCCTCCCGGTAGCCGCCAAGGAGTACCGCGCCGTGTGCGACGCCATGGTCCTGCGTGGAATCGCCCCGGCGTAGGTGTGCTGCTCCACCCACTGCGCTTCCTGGAGCACTTGCTCGTGCCCTTCTTGGCCTCGTGCACACGGGTCGCCGATGAGATGAGCGCCGCCGCCACCTTGCGCGGCCTGGGCTCGACCACCCGCCCCACCAGCCTGACGCGGCTGCGCCTCGGGCTGCCCGACCTCGTGTGGGCCCTCGCCCTGGTGGCGACGGTGGTCACCAGCCGGCTCCTGATCTCGGGCGGAGGACCGAGGTGACCCACTCGACCACGACGTCGGCCCTGCGCGTGGAGGACCTCAGCTTCACCTACGAGGCCGCCGCGCACCCGGCAACCGGTCCCGAGCCACAGGACGGCGCGAGCTCCCCGGCTCAGGCCCTGAGCGGGGTCGACCTGGACCTTCCCCGCGGCAGCCTCACGTTGGTCACCGGCGCCTCAGGGTGCGGAAAGTCGACGCTGCTCAAGACCCTGAACGGCCTGGTACCGCACCTGTGGGGCGGTGACCTCTCCGGTCGGGTCGAGGTCCAGGGCGCGCTGGCTACCGCGCTGAGTCCTGCAGAGCTCGGCCGCCTGTCCGGATCGGTCTTCCAGAACCCCCGTACCCAGTTCTTCACGACCACCGTCCTCCAGGAGCTCGCCTTCGCCTCGGAGAACGCGGGGGAGCCCCGCCCGGTCATCGCCGAGCAGGTCAGCAGAGCCGCCACCCTGTTCGGCATCACCGGTCTGCTGGGTCACCGTCTGGACGCCCTGTCCGGCGGGCAGCTTCAGAGGGTCGCGTGCGCGGTCGCCACCACGGGCAACGGGAACCTGCTGCTGCTTGACGAGCCCAGCTCCAACCTCTCACCCGAGGCGATCGACGACGTGGCCCGGGTACTGGGGGACCTCAAGGGCGCCGGGTGGAGCGTCGTCGTCGCCGAGCACCGCCTCCACTTCCTGGCCGGGCTCGCGGACCGCGTGGTGGTCATGGACGGCGGACGCGTCACCCGAGACTGCACGGGAGCCGAGTTCTTCGCCACCCCGGAGGACCAGCGCCTGGCCGCAGGGCTGCGGAGCCTGCGGCGCCCAGGGGGGACCCGGCGGCTGAGGCTCCTGCCCGCCGACCCCGCGGCGCCCCCGCTGGACCACGGGATCAGCGTGCGCGGCCTGCGCTTCTCCTACGGTCGTGGTGGCACCCCGGTTCTGGAGCTGCCCGCCCTCGACCTGCCTGCCGGGGAGGTCACCGTCCTGACCGGGGACAACGGGGTCGGCAAGTCCACCCTCGCTCGGGTGCTCGTCGGGCTGGCCGGGGCCGCGCGCGGTTCACGCATCACGATCGACGGCAAGGCGATGGGCGCCCGCGCCCGCACCACCTGCTCCGCCCTGGTGATGCAGGACGTCAACCGCCAGCTCTTCGCAGCATCAGCCCGTCAGGAGGTCGCCTTGGGCTCGGTGGAGTGCGGCGAGGCCGACGTCGACGAGCTCCTGGAGTCCTTCGGTCTGTCTGAGATGGCCGACCGTCATCCCATGTCCTTGTCCGGCGGTCAGAAGCAGCGCCTGGTGGTGGCCGCCGCCGTGGCCTCGGACGCCTCCTTCTACGTCTTTGACGAGCCGACCTCCGGCGTCGACCACCGCCACCTGCGCGCCATCGCGGCACGGCTGCGCACCCTCGCCTCGCAAGGGTCCACCGTCCTGGTCATCTCCCACGACCCGGAGCTCATCGAGGCCGTCGCCGACCGGGAGTGCCACCTCCAGTCGTGGACGCCCGAGCTCGGCAACCGCGCCCGCACCTGGCAGCTCGCTCCACCTACCGATCCCGAGCCCAGCGGCAGCCCGAGACCCAGCCACAGAACCCAAGGATGACGATGAACGACACCACCACCGTGCGCCGAGTCGCGCCGGTCCGGGACGAGGGCGTCCCGCTCGGTGCCGACACGAAGCTCGACACCCGAGCGGGCCGGAGCGCCCTGTCCGACCTTCTACGACCAGTCCGCGGACCCCTGTGGATCGGACGGATCCTCGCCGTCGGCTCCGCCGTCCTGGGGGTCTTCCCCTTCGTAGCACTGGTGGCCATCGGCAACCACCTCACCCAGGCATGGTACGACGGCGTCCCACCCGATCGCGCCGTCGTCCACGGGGCGCTCGTGCTCCTCCTGGGCACGTTCACCGGGCGGCTCTTCGTCTACTTTCTTGCGCTCATGTCCACCCACCTGGCCGATGTCGTGCTCGTCGGCTCCATCAGGACGCGGCTGGTCGAGCGGCTGGGCGGCGTGCCCCTGGCCTGGTTCTCGGCCAACACCTCCGGACACGTGCGCAAGGTGCTCCAGGACGACGTCCAGAACCTCCACACGCTGGTGGCGCACCGGCCCGTCGACATGGTCTCGTCGGTCGCCATGCCCATCGCGCTGGCCGCCTACACGTTCATCATCGACTGGCGGCTCGGTGTGCTGACCATCGTCTGTGTCCCGGTCTACCTGGTGGTCTACGCCTTCTTCATGCGCGGCTCGACCGATCGGAGCCTGGAGCTGGACCGCAAGCTCGACCGGGTCTCGGCCTCAATGGTCGAATTCGTCGCCGGGATCCAGGTGGTCAAGGCCTTCGGCATCACCGGCAAGGCGCACCACCGCTACGCCAGGGCCGCCCAGGACACCGTGGACTTCATCGAGGAGTGGAACAGGCCGATGGTCAATGCCGCGGCGCTGACCTCCGCCGTCGCCTCCACGCCCATGATCGTACTGCTCACCGGAGGCGCGGGTGCGTGGATGACGGGACGCGCCTGGGTCACCCCCGTCGAGGTGGTCGTCACCTGCCTGGCGGCCATCACACTGCCCAACTCCATCAACCAGGTCACCAGTCTGATCTGGAACTACCAGATGGCCGGCGCCGCCGCCGCTCGCATCTTGGCGGTGCTCAACCTTCCGGTCATGGAGGTGCCCGGCGAGGCCGGTCCCGTCCCCGCGGACTGCGAGGTCCGCCTGGAGGGCGTGAGAGTGTCCTACGGGCAGACCGTCGCCCTGGACGACGTCGACCTCACCCTGGCCCCAGGGACGCTCACCGCGCTCATCGGGCCCTCCGGGGCCGGCAAGTCCTCGCTCGCCGGGCTGGTTGCCCGGTTCCGGGACCCCGACGCAGGCACGGTGCGTCTGGGCGGGGTCGACCTACGCGAGCTGACCACCGAGCAGCTCTACTCCCGGATCGCCTTCGTCCTCCAGGACGCCCAGGTCCTGCGCGCCTCCGTGCACGACAACATCGCCCTGGGCCGCCCTGGTGCCTCGCGCGCCGAGGTCGAGCAGGCGGCTCGGCGCGCCCGGGTCCATGACGAGAATCATGGCCCTGCCGCGCGGTTACGACACCGTGCTCGGCTCCGAGACACGGCTCTCCGGCGGGCAGGAGCAGCGCATCGGGATCGCCAGGGCGCTGCTGCTCGACGCCCCTGTGCTGATCCTCGACGAAGCCGTGGCCATGGTCGACCCCGAGTGCGAGGCCCGGCTCCAGGAAGCCGTCTCCGAGCTCGTCGTCGGACGCACCGTCCTGGTCATCGACCACCGGCCCGCCTCGGTGCGCGACGCCGACCAGATCGTCCTGCTGGACCGTGGACGCATCGTGGCGGCCGGCACCCATGAGGAGATCGAGGGGGTCGATCTCTACCAGCGCCTGCTGCGCGCCTCGAGCCCTCAGGGCGCCGCCACCTCGCCGGCGCGGGACGCAGTCGCAGCGGTCGGCGCTGTCGAAGCCCCCAGCCGGGATGCCGGGCGGGCCCGAGGAAACCATCGTCCACGGGCCGCCCTGGGCACGCAGAATACCGAGGACAAGGAGATGAACCGATGAGCATCACGGGACTGTCCGACATCCTCAGGGAGTACTCGCGGCTGCGGCCCGAAGGGCCCGGCACGCCCTTCGCCCGGGCCATGGCCCTGCGCGTCGTGGCGGGAGCTGTCCAGGGGGCGGGCCTGCTGTCCCTCATCGAGCTGTCGACCGCCCTGGCAAGCGACGCCCCCTCGGGCGGACTGGGCGCCGGCGGCTGGCTGGTGGTGCTGGCCGTGTCTGCTGGAGCCGGGGCCGTGGCCATCTACCACCGGGAGAAGAGCGCCTACGGCTCAGCCTTCCTGGTCATGCGACGCCTCCACGACCTCATCGGCGACAGGCTGACCAAGTTGCCCCTGGGCTGGTTCGTCTCGACCGCGGCAGGACGTCTGTCGCGTCTGGTGTCCTCCGGGGCCATGCAGGTCGGCCACAGTTACGCTCACGCGATGACGGGGATCGTCACCGACACGGTGGCGATGCTGATCCTGACCGCCGGTTTGACCTGGTGGTACCCGCCGCTGGGCGCCTTCCTGGCGGGGTGCCTGGCGGTCCACGTCCTGCTCATGGTGGGCGCCAACCACCTGGACCTGCGCTGCGGGCGCTTCCGGGAGCCCGCCGCCGTCGAGCTCGCCGAACGGATCGTCGAGTACGCCCGGTGCCAGGGTGTGCTGCGGGCCTGCGGCCGGACCGAGTGCCAGGGCGACAGGGCGCTGGCAGCCGCCCTGACCGAGGAGCGCCGCCGCGCGCGGATCCTGTTGTGGGCCGAGGCGGGCATCAACATCGTCCAGGGCATGAGTGCCCAGATCATCGCCGTGCTCATGATGGTGCTCACGGTCTCCTGGGCGCTGTCCAGGAACCTGGCCCCCCTGGAGGCTGTGGCCGTCATCGGAGTCAGTCTGCAGGTCGTCCAGTACCTGACCAACGTCGGGGAGCTGCGCATGGGATTCCTCATGCAGGCCCCGTCGATCTCCACCGCCGCTGAGGTGCTCGACGCCCCCACTCTGCCCGAGCCCGCCTCCTCGCCTGCCCTGCCGGAGCCCGGTGCCCTCGAGCTCGACAAGGTCGTCTTCCGTTACGAGGCGGACACGCCAGTGCTGGACGGGGTCTCGCTGAGGGTCCCGCCGCGCACCATGACGGCCCTGGTGGGGCCCTCGGGCTCGGGCAAGACGACGGTGGCCCGCCTCATCGCCCGGTTCTGGGACGTCGACGGCGGCAGGGTGCGGGTTGGCGGTACGGACGTGCGCGAGATGACCACCGCAGACCTCATGGGGCAGCTGTCCATGGTCTTCCAGGACGTCTACCTCTTCGACGACACCTTGGAGGCCAACATCCGCGTGGGTCGGTCCGGAGCCAGCCACGAGGAGGTGCTCGCCGCTGCCGAGCTGGCGGGTGTGTCTGAGATCGTTGAACGCCTTCCGGAGGGCTGGGAGACCCGCGTCGGTGAGGGCGGTACCGCCCTGTCTGGCGGCGAGCGCCAGCGCATCTCGGTTGCCCGCGCCCTGCTCAAGCGCGCACCGGTGCTGCTCTTCGACGAGGCGACCTCAGCCCTAGACGCCCAGAACGAGGCGAATCTGGCTCGGGCCTTCGCCGAGCTACGCAGCCGGGCCACGGTCTTGGTCATTGCCCACAAGCTTGACACGATCCGTGCCGCCGACCAGATCGTGGTCCTCGACGGCGCCGGGGGCGTGGCCCAGGTCGGGACGCACGCCGAGCTACTGGCCGCGGGTGGGATGTACAAGGAGTTCTGGGAGCAGCGGGACAAGGCACGGGGCTGGGCCTTGGGTCACTGAGCGTGTGCCGGCCCGCCGTCGAACACGTCACCTTGATCCCGAGTACGTCACTTTTTCCGGGGTAGTCGGGCTCAAAGTGACGTGTTCGGCATCCTGGAGGCCGGTCGGGACGACCTGGGCGGGGTGGGATCAGGACGGCTGGCGCACGTCGAGCCACTCGTACCAGCCCCGGTGCAGCACGAGCCAGGCGATGAGCCCGTAGCCGGCCTGCGCCGGGTGGCGGCCCTGGACGGCCGCGACGTCGGAGGTCCACTGCTCGTGGTTGCGCAGCGGCTCGAAGACCTCGACGTAGGGCACGCGCCGGCGGTGGCAGACCTCGGCTGCCGCTCGTGACAGCGCGGCCGTGGCGTCGGGGTCCGCCCCCGGCAGCGGCGGGGGGCCCACGACGAAGCACTCGCGGTGCTCGCCCAGCGCCTTGTCGAGGATGTTGGCCACCGCCAGGCGGCTGCGGGCCGGGGAGACCCCGGTCAGGACGTCCGCGACGCCCAGGCCGATGACGAGCCGGTTGATACCGGTGGACGTCGAGCGCAGGGCGACCTCCGCCTGCCACCTGTCGGCCAGCTCGGTGGTCGTCTCCCCGGGGACCGCCAGGGTGGTCCACAGCGCGTCGAGCTCGCGCGGCGTGCGGGCCATGACGCGCCCGTTCCAGCCCAGGGCACGGGCGTCGCCGTAACCGGCGACGAGCTCGTCGCCGATGAAGTGGATCCGCGTGGACTCCACGTCACTACCCCCTCGTCTGACGTGCGCGGCGGGCCGGCGGTGCCGCGTGCTGTGCTGACACATGACGGTACCGTCCCCCACGGCCCTCCGGTGGGACCAACTGGCCCCGCCCCGGTACCTGATGGCGGCCCGGAGCGGTCGTGTGCCCGGAGGCCCGCCGACGGACCCGGCGCGTTGGGCGGGTCCGGTGCCTCGTCTCAGCCCCGGGCGAAGGCGGCCTCCATGATGGCCTCCTGCTGCCGGCGGTAGGCGCCGGCCGATCCGACGGCCGGGGAGGCAGCCTCGGGCGGGCACGCCCGGCGCGGCAGGCGCCCCCCGGTCAGGGTGTCGGGCAGGTGGAGCGCGAGCCACGGCCAGATGCCCTGGTTGGCCGCCTCGTCCTGGACCCACACGAGCTCGGCGCCGGCGAAGGGCGCCAGGGCCTCGGCCAGCTCGGCGACCGGCAGGGGGTAGAGCTGCTCGAGGCGCACGATCGCCGTCGAGGTCTCGCCCCGGCGGGCGCGTTCCTCGGCCAGGGAGTAGAAGACCCTGCCCGAGCACAGCAGGACGCGGGTGACGCCCTCGCCCGTGGCCAGGGCCGGGTCGACCTCGCCGATGACGGGGGAGAAGGTTCCCGTCGTGAAGTCCTCGACCGGGGAGGTGGCCGCGGGCAGGCGCAGAAGCTGCTTGGGGGTGAAGACGATGAGCGGCCTGCGAGGCCGGGAGTAGGCCTGCTCGCGCAGCAGGTGACAGTGGTTGGCGGGGGTCGAGGGCATGGCCACGCGCATGTTGTCCTGGGCGCACATCTGCAGGTAGCGCTCGATCCGGGCCGAGGAGTGGTCGGGTCCCTGGCCCTCCTGGCCGTGGGGCAGGAGCATGACCAGCCCCGAGCGCTGGCCCCACTTCTGCCCGGCGGAGGTGATGTACTCGTCGATGACGCTCTGGGCGCCGTTGGCGAAGTCCCCGAACTGGGCCTCCCAGGCGGTCAGGCCCTCGGGGCGCTCGACGGCGTAGCCGTACTCGAAGGCCAGTGCCGCGTACTCGCTGAGCAGGGAGTCGTAGATGGCCAGCGGCGCCTGGTCGGGGGTGAGGAAGTCCAGCGGGGTCCACTCCGCGCCCGAGACGTTGTCGTGGAGGACCGCGTGGCGCTGGGCGAAGGTGGCGCGGCGGGCGTCCTCGCCGGCGATGCGCACCGGGACGCCCTCCATGAGCAGGGAGCCCACGGCGATGAGCTCTCCGAAGCCCCAGTCGATCCCGCCCTCGCGCGAGGCGCGGCGGCGCTTGTCCAGCATCGCCCCGAGCTTGGGGTGGACGGTGAAGCCCGGCGGGTAGGCGACCTGCGCGTCCCCGATGCGCTCGACGAGCTCGCGGGGCACGGCGGAGGTCCAGCCTAGCATCATGCCCTGGCCGGCGCGTTGGGAGGCGGGAACCTCCAGGCTCGTGCGGGGACGGCCCACCTGGGCTGGGTCGGTGGCGTCGAGGGTCTCGAGGTTGCGGCGCGAGGCGTGGGCGGTGCGCGTCTCGGCGAAGATCCGCTCGAGCTCGTCGTGGTAGGCCTGGGTGATCTCGCGCGCCTCGTCGACGGTGATGTCACCGCGGCCCACGAGGTCGGAGGTGTAGACCTCACGCGTCGAGGGCAGGGAGTCGATGAGCCGGTACATGACCGGCTGGGTCATCGAGGGGTCGTCGCCCTCGTTGTGGCCCCGGCGCCGGTAGCAGATGAGGTCGATGATGACGTCCTTGTGGAAGGTGGCCCGGTACTCGTAGGCGCGCTGGGCCGCGCGGGCCACCGTCTCGGGGTCGTCGGCGTTGACGTGGAAGATCGGGACCTGAAGGCCCTTGGCCAGGTCGGTGGCGTAGGTGGTCGAGCGTGCGGAGGCCGCCCCGGTGGTGAAGCCGATCTGGTTGTTGACGATGATGTGCACGGTTCCGCCGGTGCGGTAGGCGGGCAGCTGGCTCATGTTGAGGGTCTCGTAGACCACTCCCTGGCCGGCGAAGGCGGCGTCGCCGTGGACGAGGACCGGCAGGACCGTGTAGCCCTTCTCTCCCAGGCCGATCCGGTCCTGCTTGGCTCGCACGATGCCCTCGACGACGCCGTCGACCGTCTCGAGGTGGGAGGGGTTGGCCGCCAGGGACACGCGCACGGCCGTTCCGTCGGTGCCGGCGAACACGCCCTCGGTGCCCAGGTGGTACTTGACGTCCCCGGTCCCGGCGCCCTCGATGACGCCGTTGCCGTCGAACTCGTCGAAGACCTGGCCGTAGGACTTGCCGGCGATGTTGGTCAGGACGTTGAGGCGCCCCCGGTGCGCCATGCCGATGACGACCTCGTCGAGGCCGTCGTGGGCGGCCGCGTCGAGAAGCCGGTCGAGCAGCACGATGAGGGACTCGCCTCCCTCGAGGCTGAACCGCTTCTGCCCGACGTACTTGGTCTGCAGGAAGGTCTCGAAGGCCTCTGCCTGCTCGAGCTTGGTGAGGATCCGGCGCCGCTCGGCGCCGTCGATCGAGCTCCACTCGCCCTCGAGGCGCTCCTGCCACCACAGGCGCTGGGCGGGGTCCTGGATGTGCATGTACTCGATGCCCGCGGTACGGCAGTAGGCGCCGCGCAGCCGGTCGAGGATCTGGCGCAGCGTGGCGCGCTCGGTGCCGCCCAGGCCGCCGGTGGGGAAGGTGCGGTCCAGGTCCCACAGGCTCAGCCCGTAGGAAGCGGGGTCGAGGTCGGGGTGGCGGCGCAGGCGGTAGGTGAGCGGGTCGGTGTCGGCGGCCAGGTGGCCCCGCTGGCGGAAGGCGTGGATGAGCTCGGTGACCCGGGCGGGCTTGCCGGTCTCGAGCTCGGGGTCGTAGGTCGTGTCCCTGGCCCAGCGGATCGGCTCGTGAGGGATGCGCAGGGACTCGAAGGACCGGTCCCAGAAGCCGTCGAGGCCCAGGAGCTTGCGCTCGACCAGGCGCAGGAACTCCCCGCTGGCGGCGCCCTGGATGACCCGGTGGTCGTAGGTCGAGGTCAGGGTCAGGACCTTGCCCACCCCGTGGCGGGCGAGGGTCTCGGCCGAGGTACCGGCGAACTCGGCCGGGTAGTCCATCGAGCCCACCCCGATAATGGCGCCCTGGCCCGGCATGAGGCGCGGGACCGAGTGGAGGGTCCCGATCATGCCCGGGTTGGTCAGGGTGATGGTCGTGCCGCGGAAGTCCTCGACGTCGAGCGCCCCGTCGCGGGCCCTGCGCACGAGGGCCTCGTAGGCGGCCACGAAGCCCGCCAGGTCCATGAGGTCGGCCTTCTTGATCGAGGGCACGAGCAGGCGGCGCTCCCCGTTGGGGGCAGGGACGTCGACGGCCAGGCCGAAGGCGATGTGCGCCGGCTCGTGGAGGCTGGGACGGCCCGAGTCGTCAAGGCGGTAGGACACGTTCATGCCCGGCATCTCCGAGAGGGCCTCGACGACCGCCCATCCGATGAGGTGGGTGAAGGAGACCTTCCCGCCGCGGGTGTGGGCCAGGTGGGCGTTGATGATCGCCCGGTTCTCGATGAGGACCTTGGCCGGGACGGCGCGCGCGGAGGTCGCTGTCGGGATCGACAGGGACTCCTCCATGTTCTTGGCGGTGCGCGCGGCCGCGCCCTTGAGACGCACCTGGGAGTCGGGGTAGGCCTCGCCCTCGAGCTCGCCCAGGTGCTGGCGGGCCAGGCGCTGGGCGTAGGGGGAGGTCGGCGGGGCGGTGTCCGAGGCCGGTGCGGGCGGCAGGTCGGAACGGGTGACGTCCTGGACGCTCGTGCGCTGGTGGCGTGGAGCCGTGCCCGCGGTCGGGATCTGGGGGATCTCGGGGATCTCAGCGTGGACGACGGGACCTGGGCCGCTCGGCGCGGCGCCCGCCCGCGACTCGAACAGGGCGCGCCACTGCTCGGTGACCGAGGTGGGGTCGGCCAACCAGGCCTCCCGCAGCTCCTCGACCATCCACTCGTTGGCTCCGAACCCTGCCGTGGGGCCGTTGTGCGTGGGCACCGCCTGTCCCTCCTCGGTCAACATCGGTAGCAGCCCCTGCACGGTCACGACGGATCGGGCACGGGGGCTGCTGTGTCCCTCGTCATCGTACGGGCAGGTGTGGGCCGGTCGCACGCCGACACGGGACTAAAGACACAGGTCTTGCCGTCCCCACCGCGTTCGACCGGTCATGTGACTCCCGACCGTCGGATTGACGTCACATGGGCGGTCGGGAGTCACATGACCGGTCGAAGGACACATGACCGGTCGACATTAGGGGCGGGCTCGCCGGTGATACCGTGCCAACCACTATGCGACCGGCGTCCAGACGGGCCCGCGGGCGATCAGCCCGCCCCCACCAACATCCTGACCTGTCCCACCCTGACCACCCCCACCCCGAGCGCTCCGGCTCGGGCCGGGCCGGAGCCGACCGGCCTGAGGGCTCTGTCGGCACCACGGGCGGGCTCCCATGACCGACTGGCTCATGATCGCCCTGGGCGTGGTCCTGACCGTCGGCACCGCCCTGTTCGTCGCCGGGGAGTTCTCCCTCGTGGCCCTCGACCCCTCGACGGTCGAGACCCGCGCGGCGGCAGGTGAGAAGCGGGCCGAGACCGTCCGGCGGGCGTTGGGGCGCCTGTCCACCCTCCTGTCCGGGGCCCAGGTCGGCATCACCCTGACCACCATCCTGCTGGGCTACACGATGCAGGACGCGCTGTCCTCCATGCTCGCGGGCCTCATGACCCGCTGGATGGCCGAGTCCGTGGCCACCGGCGCCGCCGTCGTCATCGCGCTCATCGTGGTCAACGCCTTCTCGATGCTGCTCGGAGAGCTCATCCCCAAGAACGCCACCCTGGCCGACCCCATGCGCGCCGCGGGCCTCGTAGCCCCCTTCCTCATGGGCTTCACGACCCTCCTCAGGCCCGTCATCGTCGTGCTCAACGACACCGCCAACCTCATCCTGCGCCGCATCGGGGTCGAGCCCGCCGAGGAGCTGAGCGGCACCCGATCGGCCTCCGAGCTCGCCGCCCTCGTGCGCCACAGCGCCGAGGAGGGCACCCTCGACGTGTCGACCGCCGCCCTGCTCACCCGCTCCATCGGGGTCGGCCGGCTCACCGCCGTCGACGTCATGACCGACCGGGGTCGCCTCCACACCCTGGCCGAGGCCGACACGGCCGACCGCGTCGTGGCCCTGGCCCGGGCCACCGGCCACTCCCGCTTCCCGGTCGTGGGGGAGGACTCCGACGACATCATGGGCATCGTCCACCTGCGCCGGGCCATCGCCGTCCCCTACGACCGGCGGGCGGAGGTCCCCGTGACCTCCTCCTCCCTCATGACCCCCGCCCCGCGCGTGCCCGAGACGATGCCCCTGGCCAGCCTGCTCGTCGAGCTGCGCAAGACCGGCAGCCAGATGGCGGTCGTCGTCGACGAGTACGGGGGCACCTCCGGGGTGGTCACCCTCGAGGACGCCGTCGAGGAGATCGTCGGCGACGTCGCCGACGAGCACGACCGCCGCCGGGCCGGGGCGCGCCGCTCGGCCGACGGCGCCTGGCTGGTCCCGGGATGGCTGCGCCCCGACGAGCTCGCCGCCCGCGCCGGCGTCCACGTCCCCGACGACGGCCCCTACGAGACCCTCGCCGGGCTGGTCATGACCCAGCTCGGGCGCATCCCCGCGGTCGGGGACGAGGTCCGCACGCCGCGCGCGGTCCTGCGGGTCGAGGCCATGGAGGGCAGGCGCGTCACCCGCCTGCGCGTGCGCCCCCTCCCGGACGAGGAGGGCGCTGCCGCGCCCGGTGGCGCCGACCGCCCTCGACGCGGTGAGCAGGGGGAGGTCCGATGAGCACCCCCACCGCCCTGCTCATCACCCTCGCGCTCCTGGTGGGCAACGCCTTCTTCGTCGGCGCCGAGTTCGCCGTGACCTCCGCGCGCCGGGCCCAGCTCGAGCCCTTGGCCGAGGCCGGGGACAAGCGCGCGGCCACGGCCCTGTGGGCGCTGCAGAACGTCTCGCGGATGCTCGCCACCGCCCAGCTCGGAGTCACCCTGTGCTCGACCGGCCTGGGCGTCGTGGCCGAGCCGGCGATCGCGCACGCCCTGACCCCGTGGGTCGAGAGGCTCGGGGTCGGGCACGGCGGGGCGCACGTCATCGCCGTGGTCATCGCCCTCGTCCTCGTCGTCTACGTCCACGTCGTGGCCGCGGAGATGGTGCCCAAGAACCTGTCCATCTCCGCCCCTGAGCAGGCGGTGCGCTGGCTCGCCCCGCCGCTCGTGCTCGTCTCGCGCGTCTTCGGCCCCGCGGTCACCGTCCTCAACGGGTTCGCCAACTGGGTCCTGCACCGCATGGGTGTCGAGACCAAGGAGGAGGTCTCCGCGACCTTCAACGCCGCCGAGGTCGCCTCGATCGTCGAGCGCTCGACCGCCGAAGGGGTCCTCGACGACGACACCGGCCTGCTCACCGGCGCCCTGGAGTTCTCCGAGGAGACGGCCGGGTCGGTCATGGTGCCCCTGGCCGGGCTCGTCACCCTGTCCGAGGGCTGCACCCCCGAGGACGTCGAGCGCCTCGTCGCCTCCACCGGCTTCTCCCGCTTCCCGCTGGTCGCCGAGCTCGACGGGGAGCAGGAGATCACCGGGTACCTCCACCTCAAGGACGTGCTCGACGCCGAGGGGCGCGACCGCCGTCGACCCGTGCCGACCTGGCAGGCGCGCGAGCTCGTCGTCGTGCGGGCTGACGACGAGGTCGAGGACGCCCTGGCCGCCATGCAGCGAACCGGCACCCACCTGGGCCGTGTCGAGGACGCCGCCGGGGCCACGGTCGGAGTGGTCTTCCTCGAGGACATCCTCGAGGAGCTGGTCGGGGAGGTCTACGACGCCATGCAGCGCGCGGAGCACCAGCGCAGGGACCGCGAGTGAGGCAGCCGGGCCGGGTGGCGGCCGCCGGCGCGGCGTCATCCGAATGGCCCCAGGCAACCGGCTTTCATACAATGTCGTGACCACACCGTGACCCCGGTGGCGCCTCAGTGTGATTGTGATCCTGGCACGCTGCGTCCAACGGCGGATATGTTTCCACACACGATCCGGGCCGGATCGTGTGACCCTGACGGAGGAGTTGATGTGGCCCAGCAGCCAATGACGCGACGCGAGCGGCGTGACGCCGAGCGCGCCGCTGCGGCTGCCGCGGCCCAGGCACAGTCCGCCGCACTGCCGTCCAGCGCCGCTGCCCCGGCCGCCCCCGCCTCGAGCAGCTCGCCGACCACGGTCAGCGCCGCTGCCGGTGACCTCCCGACCGCGGCCACCCCCGCGGCGGCCGCCCCGGCGGCGGCCACAGGCACCGACGCACCCGCGCAGCGCAGGAGACGGAGGTCGACGCCCCCACCGACCCCTCCTGTGCGTCCCGCGACCGAGGCGCTCCCGCCCGCCGTCCCGGAGCCCGCCGCAGCGGCCGAGCCGGAGCCGGCGGCAGCGGCCCCGGAGCCCGCCGAGGAGCCCGTGCCGGAGGCTGATCCGGTCGCGCCCCCCAGGCCCCGCTCGACGCAGAGCTCGCGCAGACGCGGCATCTCCGCCGTCGGACGCGTGGGGATCCTCACGCTGCTGGCGGTCGCCACGGTCCTCGCCCCGCTCAGCTCCCAGGTCACCGCGGACGCCTCAGGCACGGCGGCCCTGAGCGCGCCCCAGGACGGCCAGTCCCCCTCCAGCCGGGCCTCCTCAGGCAACTCCACCTCGGTGGCCGCAGCCGTCCTGGGCTCCGACGCCGACGTCGACACGAGCACGGACACCGAGCTGTCCAACGTCCCCGACGCCGCGACCCTGGCGCGGATCCGCGCCGCCTACGAGAACGCGGCCGTCACCTGCGCCGCGCCCGCCTCGGGGGCCTCGGGCGACACGAGCGCCTTCACCACCGCCCCGGAGGTGTTCTTCCCCATGGTCGCGGGCACCTACGAGATCTCGTCGCCCTACGGCTACCGCCTCCACCCGACGCTGGGCACGATGAAGCTCCACGCGGGACAGGACTACTCCGCGCCTGTCGGCACCCCCATGTACGCGGTCGCCGCGGGCAAGGTCGTCACCGCGGGCATGGTCGACGGCACCGGAACGGTCACGATCGAGCACAACGTGGACGGCCAGACCTGGTACACGAGCTACCTCCACATGTACGAGGACGGCATCTACGTCAAGGTCGGTGACGAGGTCACCGCCGGCCAGCTCATCGCGGGAGTGGGCAACACCGGCAGGTCCACCGGGGCGCACCTCCACTTCGAGGTCCGCACGAAGAACGACATGGCCGACACCTCCACGGTCGACCCGCAGGCGTGGCTGGCCGAGCACCAGGCCGTCGAGCTGTCCACCGACTGCTCCTGAACGAGGGGACGAGCACCCACCATGGACTCCGTGGCTCCCGCAGGACCTGCGGCCTCGACTCGCCGACCCGTGGTCGTCGCCCACAGGGGCGGCGCCGCCGAGACGCCGGAGAACACGCGCAGCGCCGTCGAGCACGTCGTCGGGCTCGGCCTGGACTGGATGGAGACCGACCTGCGCGCCACGGCCGACGGGGTCGTCGTCCTGGCCCACGACGTCGACCTGGCCCGAGCCTCAGGCTCTGAGCGTCCCATCGGGGACATGACCTGGGAGGAGCTCGAGCGGGTCGACGCCGGCGACGGACGCGCACCCGCGCGCCTCGACGAGGTCCTGGGCTCCTTCCCGGGGATGCGGCTCAACGTCGACCTCAAGGAGTCCTCCGTCGTCCAGCCCGCCATCCAGGCGGTCCGCTCGGCCGACGCCCTGGACCGGGTGCGCTTCGCCTCCTTCTCCGCCCGCCGCCTCGCCATGCTGAGGCGCCAGGAGCCGCGGGCGCGCACCTCGCTCGGTGTGGGCGACGTCGCAGGCCTCGTCCTGGCCGCCGAGGCGGCCGTCGCCCTGCCCCGTACCCGCTGGAACTGGACCAAGGGGCGTGTCGACGCCGTCCAGGTGCCGGTGTCCTACCACGGCGTCCCGGTGGTCACCCGGCGCTTCGTCGCCCACGCCCACCGGCTCGGCCTCGAGGTGCACGTGTGGACCGTCGACGAGCCCGAGGAGATGCTGCGGCTCGCCGCGCTCAACGTCGACGCCGTCATCACCGACCGTCCGAGCCTGGCGCTCGAGGTCCTCGGCCAGGCCAGCCCTCGGTGAGGCTCCAGGCCCCGGATCGCGACACGCCGGAGCCTGTCGGACTCATTGGTTTTTCTCAGGGTGTCTCTGCCGACAGACCGCGCCTTTGCAGCGAAAGGTCGTGACGAGGATCTCACTTTGCCCATGAGGCGCTGCTGAGAGTCCTCTTAAGGTGCTTCAGGAAGCGCCTGTGACATGTGAGCGTGGATTCCATGTTGAAGCGCTACCTCGTCGTCATCGCAGCCCTCGCCGTCCCCATCATCCTGGCTGTGGCCAGCCAGATGGTGTCCGCCCCGACCCCCGCCGCCCCGATCGACAGCTCCCCGGTGTCGGTCCGAGTGAGCAGCACCTCGAGCACCCAGCCCGCCCCCGTGAGCACCGCCCGCGAGGTCCTCCAGGTCCCCCTGCCCGCCTCCACCGCCGTCGCCCAGGAGCAGGCCCCCGCCACCGACCAGCCCTCCGCGGGCACCGCCCAGGTCCCCGCGACCACCGAGCAGGACCCGGCTGACACCGATGAGGAGGTCGGCTCCGATGAGCAGTGAGACCCGCACCGCCACCGCCGCCTCCCCGGCGGCCGCGACGACCACCGAGCAGGCACCTGAGACCACCCGGATGGGTGCGCGCTGGCGGATCGTGTGGTGGATCCTGGCCACCACCGGACTGACGCTGCTCGTCGTCATCGTCTCCCTGCGCTCGGTCCTGGTCCAGCAGGTCGCCGAGGAGGCCAACGCCGAGATCATCCAGGAGACCCAGGAGTTCCGCACCTTCGCCGAGCACTCCTCCAACCCGGTCACCGGACAGCCCTTCGGATCAGCCCTCGAGCTCGTCGAGAGCTACCTGGCGATCCAGACACCGGCCTCCGGCGAGGTCCTCATCATGGTCGTGGGCCAGGACGTCCTCTACGTCGACAACTCCCGTGACGACGTCGGCACCACCCTGGCCCAGGACCGGGCCAGGATCGACGAGATCCTCAACGACTCCGCCGCCTCCGGGATCACCGAGACCTCCGACGGGCCGATGCGCTGGGGCAGGATCACGACCACCGCGGTCACCTCATCGGGCAGCCAGGAGGAGGCGGTCCTCATCGTCGCCCACTTCACCGCCGCTGAGGACGAGGCCGTCGACCAGGAGGTCCTCATCCTGTCGTGCATCGCCGTGGGGGGCCTCGTCATGGCCGCAGGCGTCGGCTGGCTCGTGGCGGGGAGGATCCTCGCACCCCTGCGCCGGATGCGCGAGGTGGCCGAGTCCATCAACTCCACCGACCTGTCCGGGCGGGTGCCGGTCACCGGCCGGGACGATATCTCGGAGCTGGCCGGGACCATGAACGAGATGCTCGACCGCGTCGACCGGGCCTACGTCTCCCAACGGCACTTCGTGTCCGAGGCCAGACGCCGTATCGCCGGTCCCCAGGCGCGTGCCGCCCACGCGGTCTCCGCCCTGGCCCAGGAGCCGGGCACCGTGCGCCAGCAGGACCTGGTCATGCGCGCCGGAGTCGAGCTCGTCCGCATGCGTGAGGTCCTCGACGACCTCGACATCCTCGCCCAGGCCGACAACCCCGACTTCGTGCACCCCGAGGACGTGTCCCTCAGGGAGATCACCGCTGAGGCCTACGCCCAGGCGGTCTCCGCGGCCGACGCCTACCACTGGCACCTGGGCTCCCAGGCCGTGGGCCGGGGCTACCTCGACCGCGAGCGCCTGCTCCAGGCCCTGGGCGAGCTCGTCGACAACGCCGCCTCGCACACGCCTCCCGGCTCGACCATCGAGATCGGCTCGACGCTGTCGGTCGACGGGCAGTGGGTCTCCTTCTGGGTGGCCGACCCGGGCACCGACCTCGACGCCGAGCGGGCACGGGACCTGTTCGAGCTCTACCGCTCCGAGAGCGACGACGCCGACACCGGCATGGGCCTGGGCCTGGCGGTCGTGCGGGCGGTGGCAGACGCTCACCGCGGCAGCGCCTGGGTGGAGGTCGATCCCGCCTCCGGCACCCGTTTCGGCCTCGACCTGCCGCTGACGGCGCTCGTGCCCACCCGCACGAGCCCCGTGGACCCCGAGGAGGAGCTGTGAGCGCCCTCGAGACGCCCGAGGCGACCCCGACCACCATCCGTCGCTACGCGACGACTCCGCCTGGCGGGGCGCCCGCGGCCCCCGTCGGCTGGGGCAGCAGGCTGCCGGCCACCGAGCGCCGTCGCCACCGCCGGCTCGGCCAGCGATCCTCCCGGCAGCGCGACGCCCGGCGCCTGTCGCGCCTCCTGCCGGCGGTCCTGGGAGCCGCCCTCCTCGTGGCCTTCGTGGCCTGGTGCACCTGGGAGGCCCTGGGGGCCGACGACGCCGAGCCGACCGCCCTCACCCCGGCGGGCGCCATGACCCTGGCGGTCTTCGCGGTGGCGATCTGGCTGTGGGTCTTCTCCTCGGTGGGGGACACCTACGTCGCCATCGGTGCCGCGGTCGTCCTCGTCGTCATTGGCATGCTGCCGGCCGACACCCTCTTCCAGTCCCTGGGGGAGGACACCGTGTGGCTGCTCCTGTCAGCCTTCGTCATCTCCGCCGGGGTGACCTCCACGGGCCTGGCGACCCGGGTGGCCGTCTACATCGTCACCGGCGCCACCGGACTGCGCCAGCTCGCCCACCTCATCACGAGCTTCCTCGTCGTGACGGCCTTCGCCGTGCCGGCGACCTCCGGCCGCGCCGCCCTGACCCTGCCGGTCTTCGTGGCGCTGGCCAAGTCCCTGGAGGACCGCAGGCGGGTGGTGCTGGCGCTGTCGCTGCTCTTCCCCTCGGTCATCCTGCTGTCGGCGGTCGGCTCCTACCTCGGGGCGGGCGCCCACCTCATCACGAGCCAGATCCTCCAGGCCTCCGGGTACGAGGGCTTCTCCTTCGCCACCTGGCTGGTCTACGGACTGCCGCTGTCACTCGTGTCCTCCCACCTGTGCGCCGAGATCATCGTGCGGATGTTCACCACCGGGGAGGACCGTCGTGCCCCGATGCGCATCACCGCAGAGGAGGTCCAGGCCCACTCCCAGGTCCCGGTGACCGGGCCGCTGACCGTCGCGCAGAACAGGGCCGCCCTGCTCGTGTCCGCCGTCGTCGTCCTGTGGTGCACCGAGCCGGTGCACGGGCTCCACCCGGCGATCGTGGCGCTCCTGGGCGCACTGCTCGTGGCCAGCCCCAACGTGGGGTCGGTGTCGATGGGCAAGGCGATCAAGGCCGTGCCCTGGTCTCTGCTCCTGTTCATGTCCACGACACTGGCGCTGGGCGCCGCCCTGGTCTCCACGGGCGCCGCGCAGTGGCTGGCCCACCGGGTGCTCGGGCCCGTGGCCGGGATGGGGGCGGCCGCCGGGGCGGTCTTCGTCGTCCTGGTCGTGGCCGTCTCGGCGGCAGCGCACCTGGTCATCCAGTCGCGGTCGGCCCGCTCGGCGGTCCTCATCCCCCTGGTCGTGTCCCTGGCCCCCGGGGTCGGGGTCGATCCGGTGGCGGCGGCCCTGGCCTCGACCGCGGCCGCCGGCTTCTGCCACACCCTGACCAGCTCGGCCAAGCCGGTGACCCTGTTCTCCGACGTCGAGGACGTCGAGACCTACACCCCGCGACACCTGCTGCGGCTCAGCGTGGTCCTCGGCCCCGTCCTCGTGGTCCTCGTCCTCCTGTTCGCCTTCCTCGTCTGGCCCGTCATGGGCCTGCCCCTGTTCGCCTGAGGTCGCTGACCGGCACCCGCCGGCCCCGCCCCTCGGCCCCGCCCCTGTCCGTACCCGCCTCTACCCGCCTGTACCCGCCCGGTCCCCGGGCCCCTGTCATCAAGGAGAACCGTCGTGAACACCGTCCTTCCCCGCTCAGTCCTCATCGCCCCCTCCGGCTTCAAGGAGTCCCTTGACGCCAACGAGGTCGCCCGAGCCATCAGCGCAGGGGCGCGCCGCGTCGTGCCCGGCCTCACGGTGGTCACCGCCCCCATCGCCGACGGCGGAGAGGGGACGGCCCGGACCCTGGCCGAGGCCACCGGGGGCACGATCGTCCCGCTCACCGTCGTCGGCCCGGTCGGGCAGGAGGTCGACTCCCACATCGCCCTGCTCGGCGGCCAGGCGGAAGGCACCGCCGTCGTCGAGATGGCCGCCGCTGCGGGGCTGCGGCTCGTTCCCCGCGATCAGCGCGACCCCGGTGCCACGACGACCTACGGCGTGGGCCAGCTCATCGCCGCCGCCCTGGACGCCGGTGCTAAGCGCATCCTCGTGGGCTGCGGCGACTCAGGCACCTCCGACGGGGGCGCCGGCGCGCTCCAGGCCCTGGGGGCCCGAGTGCTCGACTCCGAGGGCAGGGACCTGCCCTGGGGAGGCAGCCACCTGGGCCGGGTCGCCCGCCTGGACCTCAGCGGCCTGCACCCGGCGCTGCGAGACGGACGTGTCCCGGTGGTCCTGGCCCTCAACCCCCACAACCTCCTCACCGGCGAGCGGGGGGTCGCCCGCGTCTTCGGGCCGCAGAAGGGCGCGACCCCCGAGCAGGTCGAGGAGCTGTCCGCCGGCTTCGAGACCTGGGCCTCGGTCCTCAGCCGTGACTGCCTCGAGGCCGCCCGGGGCACCGACTTCCACACCGGCGCGGGCACCGGGGCTTCCGGCGGCCTGGGAGCCGGACTTGCCGCGGTGGGCGCCCGACTGACTCCCCGCTTCGAGGCCCTGCTCGACTCCGGTCTGGCCGGGGTGGACCTCGACGCCCTGGTCCAGGAGGCGGACCTCGTCGTGACCGCGGAGGGGGCCATCGACTTCCAGACCCCCCGGGGCAAGGTCCCCGCCGAGGTCGCTCGCCGTGCCGCCGCGCGCGGGGTGCCGGTGGTCGGCCTGGCCGGCACCCTGGGACGCGGCTGGCGCGACGTCACCGACATCGGTGTCGACGCCGTGGCCTCGATCATGCCCGGTCCCATGACCCTGGCCGAGGCGGTCGACGGGGCGGAGTCCCTGCTGGCCGACGCCGCCGAACGGCTCATGCGCTCCCTCGTGCTCGGGGCCGCCGTCGCCGAGCGCAGCGCCCAGCGGGCCCGCACCGCCTGAGGCCTCGTCCCGCCGGCACACAGCGGGGCCGGTGCCATCCGTGCCTGCTTCGAGGCGGCACTCGATCGCCACGACTACCGGTGACCCTCCAGGCGAGCAACCATCCGGCTGCCTGGCCTGGGTGACGCCTCGCAGGGTCGTCGTCGACGACGAGGCCCCTGTCGCGGGCGCGGACGGGGGCCGACCTCACGCACCGGCCCCGGCCGGAGTTCTGCCCACAGGGAACGCTGCCCGCAGGTAGTCACCGCTCGTCAAGCGTCGCCCGGGACCTGACCACCCGACAGTGGGGGAGAGGAGACCCGGGCGACGCTGGCGTCATGAGCGCTTCCCCGGGACTCGTCACCCCAGCCAACGCACCCGCCCTCCTCGTCGACCCTGACCAACAACGAGCAGCACTCCACCTCCTGCGAGCCCGGTGACAGCCGACACCTCACGCCGTCGTGCCCGGGCACTGGCTGTTGCTGCTGTCGCCCGGACGCGATATGTTTATCGCATTCCGCCCCGCCATCCTCCGGGATTGGCGGGGTTTTTTTGCCCGAGTGAGGTGCTCATGGACCGCGTCGCCGTCTTCTTCGACTACCAGAACGTCGCCGGCTGGGCTCAGCGCTGCTTCAGCGCCGCTGACGGCCACATCTGGCCCAAAGCCACAGCCGAGCTCCTCGTCAGCCGCCGCCGCAGACCCAGCCAGCTCGTCGACACCCGCGTCTACCGCGGACGCCCCAACCCCACCCGCCAGGCCGTCTCCGCTCGAGCCAACGACCGCCAGACAGCCGACTGGGAGGCAACCGGCGTCACCGTCATCCGACGCAACCTCCAGTACCCGCCCCAGTGGCCCGACGTTCCAGCCTCCGAGAAGGGCATCGACGTCGCCCTCGCCGTCGACCTCGTCAAGCACGCCATGAGGGGCACCATCGACGTCGCGATCGTGTTCTCCAGCGACAAGGACATCCTCCCCGCCATCGAACTCGTCTACGACGAAACCCCCTGCCACGTCGAGCTCGCCTGCTGGAGCGGCGGCCGCCGTCTCCGCATCGACGACACCCAGACCCCCTGGGGCCACTTCCTCAACGAGGCCGACTTCCTCCACGTCCAGGACCCCACCAACTACGCGGACCCGAGCCTCCCCAGCATGTGACGTTCCCCCCGCCCCCGTGGCTCAGTGCTCGATGGAGGTGTGGGGTGGTACCGCATCGTGGCCCCGCCCCTTGACCTGGCGCTCCAGGTTCCTGAGTTCGGCAGCGTTCCACTTGATCGTGACGCCTGACATCGTCACCGCCCCTCCCGCACCGTCGTACCGGGGTGACGTCGAGCAGTCTCCTTCGTGACGAAGCGTCCGGTCTTCGCCGAACGGTAGGAGACACCCGAGGAAGCGTCCTTGCGACGAGCCTCACTGAGAGTGCGCGCCGGCGCCCTGCGAGCCGCCGCCGCACTGAAGAAGCGCCCAGTGGCGGCACTACGGTAGTTCTTGGCCATGCCAAGACTCCCTTCCGGTCCGAGGATCAATCCAGAAGACACTATCGAGGGCTCGGCGGAGGGTGGAGCGGTCGACGACGAGGCCCCCGTCGCGGGCGCGGACGGGGGTCGGGTGGTGCCCCGGACAGGATTCGAACCTGCGACCTTCTGCTCCGAAGACAGTTGCCAGCAACCCAACGCTGGCAACTGTCCCGTCGCCAGCAACTTGCCCCGTCGAACGACGGACGACGAGGTCGTCGTCTCCGACGTCGCCCAGGCCGCCGAGCGGATGCTCGACGCCAGCACCCACGGATGCGCCGAGGACCGCTGGCGTTCCCAGCAGGACCTCCGAGACCACGCGGACACCCTCGTCGAGCAACTGCTCGACGAGATCTACCGTCTCAGGAAGGACACACACCGATGACCACCATCGCCGTGGCGAACCAGAAGGGCGGCGTCGGCAAGACGTCGACCACCGTCAACCTTGCCTCACGATTCGCAGCCGCCGGCCGGCGAGTCCTTGTCATCGATGCCGACCCTCAAGCCAATGCCAGCAGCACGATGGACATCGTCACCCGGCCGGACACGCTGACCCTCCTCGACGTCCTCGTCGCGGTCTCCCAGGACCCCCAGGGATCCACCGGCATCGCCTCCCAGGCCATCCGCCCCGCCGGCGCTGCCTGGGCTGGCGTCGACGTCATCGCCGCCGAGCGCAACCTCGCAGCCATCGACACCAACGCCAGCCCCGGCCGCGAGTTCTGGCTCCGCGACTCCCTTCAGGGCGCCGTGGACGACTACGACATCGTCCTCATTGACTGCCCGCCCTCCCTCGCCTCTCTCACCCTGACAGCCCTCGGGGCTGCCGACCAGGTCCTCATCGTCACATCTGCCCGCGCCACTGCCGTCGACGGCGTCAACGAACTCCTTCGCACCATCAGCATCGTCCAGCGCACCAACCCTTGCCTCGAGATCGGCGGCATCGTCATCAACCTCTGGCGCGACTTCCGCGACAGATCGCTCTGGCGCGATGCCCTGCGTCAAGACCACCCCGGCCTCGTCATCGACCACCTGCTTCCCGAGCGTGAGGTGGTGGCCACCGCGGCCACCAACGGCGTGCCCGTCCCCCGCGAGGAAGCCCGTGACTACGTCAACGCGCTCGACGCTATCGCCGAGCTTCTCACGACGAAGGAGAACGCATGAAGCCCGTCCGCCGCCTCACCAAGGCAACCGTCCCCGACCCAGCCGCCGGACAAGAACAGTTGCCAGCAACAGGGCAAGTTGCTGGCAACGGGACGGTCGCCAGCAGCCAGCCCGCCCCGGCCCGGGCGAAGCTCACGATCCGCATGGATGTCGAGGACCTCGGACGCGCCCGCACAGCCTGGCGCATTTCCTGCGCCCAGCCCGGCAGCGACTACCCGACCTTCGGCCAGTGGGTCGCCGCTCTACTCATGCAGGCCACCGAGGCCATCGAGGCGGACCACAACGGTGGCCGACCGCTCGCACCGACCCCAGCCGGCGTCCTGCCCACAGGAAACGCCGCCCGCAGGTAGTCGCCGCTCGTCAAGCGTCGCCCGGGACCTGACCACCCGACAGCGGGGGAGAGGGGGCCCGGGCGACGCTGGCGTCATGAGCGCATCCCTGAGACTCGTCACCCCTGCCAACGCACCTGCCCTCCTCATCGATGCCTGGACGACTGCCATGTCCGGACAGGGGCTGTCCAAGAGGACCATCACCGAGCGCCGACGAGTCATCACCCAACTCGCCCGTGACACCGGCACCGACCCCGCAGCCCTGACCTCGACCACACTGTCGGCCTGGCTCGCCACCCTGCCATCACCCGCCACCCGCGAGGCCTACTACTCCATCGCCCGCGCCTGGACCCGATGGCTGGTCCTCACTGGCCACCGCGACGACGACCCCACAGTCCGCGTCCCCAGACCCCGCGTACCCGCCGGCCGCCCACGCCCCATCACCGACGCCCAGCTCGACGCCGTCCTCGCCCTGCCCCTACGCCGCCCCACCCGCGCCAAGGTCCTCCTGGCCGCCTACGCCGGCCTGCGCATCCACGAGATCGCCCGCATCCGCGGCACCGACATCGACCCCATCGCAGGCACGCTGCACGTCGCGGGCAAGGGCGGCCGCCACGACGTCCTGCCTGCCCACCCCGTCATCCTCGACCTCGCCGACCACTACCCATTCGCCGGCTACTGGTTCCCGTCACCGGCGCGGCCAAGCCAACCGGTCACGCCCCAGACCGTCGGCACCGTCATCTCACGTGCCTTCGACCGCGCCGGCATCCAGGGCAGCGCACACCAGCTCCGCCACTACTTCGCTACCGCGCTCCTGCGAGCCGGCGCCGACAGCCGCGTCGTCCAGACCCTCATGCGCCACTCCTCCCTGGCCACCACCGGCCGCTACCTCGGCGTCGACCCCGACCAACAACGAGCAGCACTCCACCTCCTGCGAGCCCGGTGACAGCCGACACCTCACGCCCGAGGCGCCAGGGCTGCGCTCGACGCCACCAGCATGTGCACGGGCGAGGCCACGCGGTCCAGACGAGCCACACTTGACGGTGACGTAGATCACTTGTCTGTGTCTACCAGACTTGTCTAGCCTGGGGCCGTAACTCCCCGCCGTCCTTCGGGACTGGCGGGGTCTAACTTTTCTGGGAGGCTCCCGTGACTCTGGCGATGGCTGTCGTGATCGACTACCAGAACGTCCACCTCGCAGGAGCATCCCTGTTCCTTCCCGGGCGCCCACCTGAGGAAGGCCTGATCGACCCGTTCCGCTTCGCCTGCCAGCTCGCGCAGGCCCGCAACGACAAGATCGACGACCCAGCCCGCCGCGCGTCTGTCAAGCGCGTGGAGGTCTTCCGCGGCCTGCCGATCCCGGAGGACGACCCTGACGCCTACCGGCGCAACCAGGCGCAGAAAGTCGCCTGGGAGCGCTGGCACCACGGAGTGGTCAACGTGACCCTGCGCCCCCTGAGCTACACCTGGGAGAACCGAGACCGCCTCCGAGTTCCTGTGCGAGCATCCCGAAGGGAGAAGGGAGTAGACGTCCTGTGCGCCCTGGCTCTGGTTGACCTCGCCCGCTCGGGCCTGTACGACGTCGTCGTCCTCGCCTCCCGGGACACCGACCTCGCCCCGGCCCTCGACAACGCCGCCCGTACGACGTCTACGAAGATCGAGGCCACCAAGTGGTACGACCCCGCCGATCGGCGGACATACGGCAACATCCGCACCGAGAGGCGGCTTTGGACGACCTCGATGACCCGGGACCACTTCACTGGCAGCCTTGACCCGCGCACCTACAACTGACCCTTCGACCCCTGACCCCACAGGGACTTCCTCTTTTGATCTACTGGCTGAGGGCCCGGTGGAGGGTGGAGCGGTGGACGCCGAGGTCGCGGGCGACAGCCGCCTTGGGGACGCCGGCGGCTACGCGCTCCCTCGCCTGCTCGACGTCGGCCTCGCTCAGGGCCCGGGCGCGGCCACGGTAGACCCCGCGCGCCCTGGCAGCGGCGATTCCCTCGGCCTGGCGCTCACGAATCAGCGCCCGCTCGAACTGAGCTACCGAGCCTAGGATGCCCAGCATGAGGTCGCTGGTGGGATCGGTGTGCCCGGGACGGTAGGTCTGCCCCTCGGTCAGGAACGTGAGCGTGGCTCCCTTGGTCGTGATCTCGTCGACGATGGCGACCAGGTCGCGTAGTGAGCGCGCGAGACGGTCCATCGAGGTGACCACGACCGTGTCGCCGGCGCGCACGTAGGTGATGAGCTCGGTCAGCCCCGTGCGCTGAGCGCGCGACCCGCCGGTGGAGGAGTCGGTGAACAGCCGGTCGACCTTGCCGATCGCCGCCAGCTGGCGGTCCAGGTTCTGGTCGACCGTGGACACGCGGGCGTAGCCGACCCGCTGGCCGGCGGCCGCCCGCCCGGCGTGTTGCGTCATGTCTAGAGTCTCGCACACATCTGTAGCACATCCCCTATCGAGGACCCTAAAACGACGGACTCGTGAGTGTCGCGGACTGTCGCGTTGGGGTGTACCCCAACGCGCCAATGGCCGATCGACTCGTTGGCCCTGGCCCCTGACGAACCGGCGGCGGCCGCGGCTCCTCTGCCGTCCGGCGTGGTCGAGGTATGCGCCCACCAGACAGTCGTCCTCACCGGCACCTCCTCACTGCGCTGTGCGCGCACGGGCTACGTACGTAGTGACGAGAGGACGAGAGGAGCGGATGATGTCCGACAAGCTACCACCCCAGGTGAGTGAAGAGGCGGCAATCACGGTGTATACGACACCCACGTGTATGGGATGCAAGGCGACCGTGAGGCAGCTTGATCGAGCGGGTGTGGGGTACGAGCTTGTGGACTTGTCGACCAGGCCGGATCTGGTCGAGCGGTTTCGTGCGGAGGGGTTGGTACAGGCGCCTGTGCTTGAAGGGCCTGATGGGACACGCACGTCGGGGTTCGATCCTGGTCGGATCAAGTCGATCGTGGCGGCTGCGGTTCCGTCCGGGTCGGCGGCTGTTTCGGGCGCGCGGGGTCGTGTGGGTGGCGAGACTCCTCCCGATGGTTCGGTGACGATCGAGCAGTCGGGGTTGGGGATGGAGCGGTGAGGCGGGCGTTGGTGGTGGGGGTGTTGCCGCTGTTGGTGCTGGTGCCCATGATGATGGGAGGTGGTGACAGTGAGCAGGAGACGGAGTCGGAGCCGCTGGCTGCGGGAGCGGGGGGAGTAGCTGGTGTGCCGGCGGAGTATGTGGGTGCGGTTGTCGAGGCTGGCACGTTGTGCCCGGAGGTCTCTGCCCCGGTGATCGCAGCCCAGATCTGGACCGAGTCGAAGTTCGACCCGTTGGTCGGCAGTCCGATGGGTGCTCAGGGAATCGCCCAGTTTATGCCGGAGACGTGGGCGGACTTTGGTACGGACGGAGACGGGGACGGCGTTGCGGACGTGTGGAACCCTGCCGACGCGATCTTGTCTCAGGGTGTCTACATGTGTCATCTGGTCGACATGGTGAGGGGCTACCTCGACTCCGGGACTGCCCAGGGTGACTTGCTTGAGTTGACGCTGGCTGCCTACAACGCGGGGCCTGGCGCCGTCGCGGATGCTGGTGGTCTCCCGGTCAACGGGGAGACCGAGCTGTACGTCCCGTTGATCATCGGTGACGTTCCCAGGTTTACCGGGACTCAGGGCGTGGTGGTGGACAGTGGTGGTGGCCCGGTGGCGGACAAGGCGATCGCGGCGGCGCGGGGGTACCTGGGTACTCCGTATGTGTGGGCTGGTGAGTCGGCGGCTGGCCTGGACTGCTCGGGGCTGACGATGCTTGCCTATCGTGCTGCGGGGGTGAGCCTGGAGCACAGCTCTCGTAAGCAGTACGGTCAGGGGACCCGGGTTCCTCTTGCGGAGGCCAGTCCTGGTGACCTTGTGTTCTGGTCCTACGACGGTACCGAGTCGGGGATCTACCACGTGGCGATCTTTCTGGGGGACGGCATGATGATCGAGTCTCCGACCTTCGGCCAGACGGTCCGTGAGACTGAGATGCGGACCCAGGGGGCAATGCCGTACGCGGTTCGTCCGTACTGAGTCCGGGGTGTGTTGAGGGGCGCCGGCCATCACGGCCGGTGCCCCTCAACACGCTCCCGGGCACGGTTTCAGGTCAGTGTGTGGGCAAGTGCGGCGCTTGCTGCGAGCCAGGCGCGGCGTGTGGTCGGCGCTAGGTTGTCCAGGATGAGGGGGCGCCCGGCCATGGCCGGGTCGTAGGGGATGCCGACGGCGGCCCGGGTGATCTGGCGGAAGGTATTGACGAGCTGGTCGGGTCCGGGCTCGGCTTTGGAGCCCTGGGAGACGATGACCAGGGCGTTCTCGGCCAGGGTGGCCGAGTGGGGGTCGGCGCCAGCGAGTTCGTCGAGTAGGAGGCGGGCGGACTCGGCGTGCTCGGGTCGGGTGATGGTGGGTACGACGATCGCGTCGGCGCGGGCGATCATCGCCCGCCAGGACAGGGTGGTCTCGTCGTTGCCAGAGTCGACGATGATGACGCGGTAGTACCTGGCCAGGACGTCGTGCACGCGGTTGAAGGTCGTGTCGTCACCTGGGTGTGCGGACAGTATTTCGGGGCGGGAGCGCAGGACGTCGTAGCGGTCCTGGCGCTGGTGGTGGGTGTAGCCGGCCATCTCGGCGGCTTGGGCGTGCGGGGACAGGAGGTGGTCGACGTGGGGGAGCAGGTCGATGACGGTGGCGTCGTGGGGGCCGGTCTGGGTGCGCCAGCCCAGGGTGCCGCGGCTGGGGTTGTTGTCCCACGCGATGACCCCGGCGCCGCCGTTGCGGGCCAGGACGGCGGACAGCAGGATCGTGGTCGGTGTCTTGGCTGCTCCGCCCTTGCCGTTGACGACCGCGATCGTGCGGGGGCCTGGCCAGTGCTGGGAGACGGCAGCGACATCGTCCCGTTCGGTGCGCTCCCTGTTCGAGGGAGCGAGGTGCAGACCCAGCGTGTTGAGCAGGCCGCGCACCCCGGTGCGGGCGGGGGCCTCGTTGGAGATCTGTTCGAGGAGCGTGCGTTGGCGCAGCTCAGCCTGCCTTTCGCGTCGCGTGGTCGGATGCACCGGGTCGTCTGCGTCGCGGGCCTTGTCGTCAATCGTGGCAAGCTGGTCGGGGGTGTTGACGATCGGGGTACGGGGAGGTGCAGGGGCCGGCTCGGGTGAGGGATGTGGTGCGGTCTTCTGTTCGTCGAGGTCGGCGGCTGTGACCGTCCCGTCGGGGTGGATCGCGATGGTGAAGGCGCCCTCGGGTTCGGTGCACGAGGCGATGATGAGCTCGTCGAGGTCGACGGCACGGGTGGTCAGGATGCTTCGGACCTTGCTGCGTGCGTCGTCGAGGTCGGTTCCTCTGATCGGGCGCAGCGAGTTGCCGATGCTCATGGATCCAGCGCCGGTCGGGCCAAGGTTGATGGTCGCGGTCAGGGGCATGGTGCTCACTCCTCGGTGGCGTTGTCGGCCTGGCGGCGCGCGGCGCGGGGTAGACGGCTCGGGTCGATCATCCCTGCGCGCGTGAGATCCCTCTTGGTCCATCCAGCGCTGGTCGCGGCGCGCCAGGCCGTCCTGTAGGCGTCGATGGCGGCGGTGAGGTTGTCCTGCTGGGCGCCCAGGTCACGGACCACGGCGGTGCGGTCGTGCTGCTGGGCGAGCAGGGTGTCGACGGGGTCGGGCATGGCAGGTCGCTCCTTCGGTGCGCTGGTCGTGGGTCGCGGTTGCGCCCACGTCCGGTACGTGGGGTGTGCGCGCACATGTGCCTGGCTGCCGTCGTACCCGGCACGGCACGGCGGACGGCGCCCGTAGCCGGCTGGCTCGCGTTGCCGCCTAGCACCGTGCCGGAGCCGAACGTGGTCACCCGTGTTGTCGGCAGCTGACTCGGTGCGGGCAGTCCGTCATCTCACCCACAGGTTCCGCTGACGCGGAGCAAGATGGTACTTAGCACATGTGCTAAGTAGTTCTCCGGTGGACTGTCGTCGTCCCCCGGTGGCACACTGGTGTGTGTCCCGTTGGGGTCGCTGCGCTGGGCAGGAGGTGATGACGGTGTCGGGCACCGGTTCGGACGCGCGGCGCCGTCCACGGCACGACTTACGCCGCAGCGCGCGCGTGCGTGACGGCGTGCCCCGCTCGCGTCTGACCGTGTATCTGACTCCTGAGGAGCGTGCCCTCCTGGAGGCTCGGTCAGTGTCCAGCGGTGAGGCGATGGCCAAGATCTTGGTGGACAGCGCGCTTCACCCGGTTGCCGTCGAGGGAGTCGGTGGAGCGGGTGAGCTTGTGGCTCAGCTGCGCGACTACCGTCGTCAGTTGGTGGGTGTGGCGACGAACCTGAATCAGATCGCCCGCCACGCCAACACCGTCTCCGAGATACCTTCCGGTTTCGATGCGGTGGTGGCCAAGGTGCTGCGGCTGCACGACGACATTGACGACATCCTGGCTGGGGTGAGGCGATGATCGCCGCGATCACTGAGGGTGGGTCGACCGCAGGGCTGATGAACTATCTCGCGGGCCCGGGCCGGTTCAATGAGCACGAGTCACCGCACGTTGTTGCCGGCTCGGGGGTGGTCGAACGGCGGTGGGGCCAGTGGGAGGACCTGAGCACGTCGCAGGCGTACGAGATCGCGCGCCGGCTTGACCAGTTCATGACCGAGACTGGTGTGCGTCCCATGGGGTCACGCAGGGTCTTCAATCAGGAGACCGGACGGCGTGAGACGGTCCCGGGACCGGTGGCCAATCATGTGTGGCACTGCTCCTTGGCTCTGCACCCGGATGAGGGGCCCTTGTCGGATCAGGAGTGGGCCGCGATCGCTAGGGACTTCATGACGCGGATGGGTTTCACCGGAGCCGACGGCAAAGCTGAGTGCCGTTGGGTGGCGATCAACCACGGGCAGGCGGGCAACGGTGGTGACCACATCCACATCGTCGCGGTCACCGTGCGCGAGGACGGCACGAAGTGGAGCAACTGGCGGGACCAGACCCGGGCGCAGAAGGCCGTCAACGCTATCGAGCACGCCTACGGCCTGTACGTCATCGAGGCCCGCGAGCACGCGCGCGGCGCGCGAGCCGACTCGGCGGCCGACCTGCGTGCGAGCGCGCGTAGGGGCCGGGCCCGCACCGACCGTCGTGTGCTGGAGGAGCGGGTGCGGGCTGCTGCGGTGGCCGCTGACACCGAGGTCGACTTCGTGGTCCGTCTGCGCGAGCTGGGGGTGCGTGCTCGGCCTCGCTTCGCGGCTGGGCGCACGGACGTGGTGGTCGGCTACTCGGTGGCCCTGCACGCCCGTCGCGGTGAGCACACGCTGTGGTATGCAGGAGGCAAGGTCGCTCGCGATCTGTCGCTGCCGCGGTTGAGGGCGCGCTGGCCCGATACCCCGCACTCGGCGCAGCAGGCGGTCGATGCCTGGCGGCAGGCGTGGCGCGGGATGCCTGCGCGTCAGGTTGCCCAGCGTGCGCAGCTGGAGGCTTGTGCTCAGGCTCTGGAGCTCTACGACGTCGCGTTGCGGGAGGTCGATCCACGCGATCCTGTGTCCCTGGCGGACGCTACCCGGGACGTCGCCGGCCTGCTCAGTGCTCAGGCGATGGCGTGCCGCAACGGTGACGCCGCAGAGCTGTTGGCCCGGGCCGCGCGTACCGCGGGCAGGGCGGCCCAGACCCACCGTCGACCAGCGCCGGTGGCTGCGGCGCCGGCTGCAGTCTCACTGGCCGCGTCGCTGGCGCTGTCGGCGGCTGCCAACCGTAGCGGGGACGTCAGCGTCCTGACGGTGCAGACGTTGGCTCTGCTCGACACGCTGGTCGAGGTCTACCGTGTCGCCGGGCAAGCCCGCACAGCGGACGAGATGCTGGAGCACGCCACCGCTGCCCTGGCGGCGGTCCACCCGTCTTCGAGTCGACGGCCGCGGGCCGTGGACCGTGGGCACAGCCTTCTCGGTGCGCTCGCAGGAACCGCGGGCCCCGTGCAGACCCACAGCGCTCCTGCCACCGGTGAGCAGGCTGCAGGCCCCCCTGGTGGCCGTGCCGGGAGCGAGCGTGCCACCGTGCCCGAGGTGGCAGGTGGGATGAGTGTGCAGCAGGCCGACCGGATCCGGATGGTGGTGGCCGCTGCCGCACCCGTGACGGGCGCCGGCGCGCCCTCGCAGCAGCCCGTTGAAGGCGACCACGACGTCCGTCGCGCCGGCGTCCAGCGTGACGAGCACGAGCTCGAGCGAGTCCGGCGTGTCATGGGTCTCGCCCTGCCTGGTGGCGAAGACAGCAAGGTCCAGGAGACCTCGCCCCGACCAGCGGCACCCGGGCACCATCCCGGGCAGGGCCATACGCTGTAGGGGCGCGCACGGGCTACGAGCAGGGCATGAGCACACCTAAGGACACCGCCCCGCCGGAGTTGCAGTTCTCGACGCTTGAGATCTTCGTCGAGGACTTCGTCGCAGTGGTCTTTGACCGCAGTATCTCTCCCACGCAGACCTGCTGGTGCCCCCAGTGGTGGAAGCACGCCGAGGCCGTCTTCGACCTGATGGCCCTGTGGCAGTCCTTTGAGCACATGCACGTCGCTGACGGGCCGACCTGGTCGGCGAGGTGGCTGACCCTCTTCGCCTACCCGATCATGGACCGCCTGACCAGCCCTGCGGGCCCATTCCGGGCGTGCTCGCCGGCCAAGGGGCACAACACACAGCCGGACAACCCCGGAGGGGTCCTCCCCTGTGACAAGCCGGACGAGGGGTTGTTCACCCCGCGGTGAACAACCCCTCACGAGTGCCTGCTCGTCCTCGGTACCGCTACATCTGCTGGTCCTGGCCGTGCAGGGCCTGCTTGGCCGTCACACGCGGGCGGTCCGCGGCACCGTTCTTCGCCGTGGTCGACTGATGGGCTGTTGCCCTGCTGGCCGGCTCGTGCAGCGCCCTGTCACCGGTGGCCACGGCGCGCACCGCCTCGGGATCGACGCCGCGGGCGAGCTGGGTCTCCGCCCATGCCTGACGGGCCTGTGTGGAGTCCCATGCAGGTTGACGGCTGCTCCCGTCCTGGAAGGACGTGGCCCGGTCCGCGGCCCGCGCCCGTCGAATTGACCAGTCGGGGCGTTCCAGCGCGCTGCGCCTGGCGTAGGCGACGCGGTAGCTGGCGGCCAGGGCCAGCTGGTCGTGGGTCTCGGTCCCTTCCTTGCCAGCGCCTGAAGTGTGCGTGGAGATCAGACCGCGCCGTTGAAGGGGCTGGAGGTGGTCCAGGTAGGTGCCGACGTCCATGCCTGCCTGCCGCGCCTCCGCAG
Organism: Actinomyces howellii; assembly: GCF_900637165.1. GTDB lineage: Bacteria > Actinomycetota > Actinomycetes > Actinomycetales > Actinomycetaceae > Actinomyces > Actinomyces howellii. The sequence continues at coordinate 2,924,655 of NZ_LR134350.1, forward strand.
CCGCAGCCTGACGGGTCAGCGCCGTATACCGTCCAGGGGTCGGTGCTTGGCCCACGAGCCGGGGCTCGTACCCGGATCTGAGGGCTGCGGAGCCGCTGGTCTGGAACGTCTGGTCCCACTGGGACAGCTCGGGCCAGGCGCCGGCCTGCTCGATCTCCCAGGAACGGCGCAGCGGGCTGAGTGAGCGCGGGTCGACCCGGCCGCGGACGTGGGCGGGGTCGACTCCCAGCGCGTCCGCCACCTGCGCCGAGGCGCCGTCCTGAGAACGCCATGAGTCACGCGCGTCCCCGGTCAGGGGCTCGATGGCCGGCGGGTGGTCGAGATCGATGCCCTCGGCTGCCATCGCAGCCCAGGTGCTGTGCGCCCACGCTCGCCGGTGGGCGTCGTCCTGGTCGGGCATCGTCCTGGTCGGGTCGTAGTGGCTGGTGAACCACCTCCAGGCGGTGTTCTCGTCGGCGGAGAGCTCTGAGGCTGTGACCGTGCTGGCGCCGGTCTCCTCCACGGTGCCGTCGGCTGTCTCGTGGCCGACGGCCGGAGGATCCGTTCGCCTGGCGTCGTCAGCCGTGGGGCCCTGCCCGTGAGGCTGTTCCTTGGCCGGCTCCTTCGTCCGGCCCTGGTGCGTCTCCTGTTGCTCGGCGGTCTGGTCGAGCGCTGTGCGAAGGTCGACGTCTTCTTCGTCCTCCAGGATCGGGGCGACGTCAGCGGCCACCGCCCCGTCGAGGTCCTCTGCCCTCGTGGTTGTGGTGTCGTCCAGGTCGACGTCCCATCGCCTGCGGGCCTCGTCCCGGCAGCGGTCGACCACCATACGAGCCAGGGGGTCGACCTGCTCGAAGCGGACGGCGACACCGTGGACGTATGCGGCGTCCTTGGGTTGCGCCGCGTCCCAGAACCGGTCGTCCATCCCCCGGCGCAGGACCGGCTCAGCGAGCCGGCGCTGGCGCTCGATCGTGTCGCGCACCGCCCGCTCCTGGGCCAAGGACCTCCTGCGGGCCCGCTCCAGGGACCGGGCCCGCTGGTCGGCCAGGAACCGTGCGACCTGAACCGCGACCTGGAAGGCGCGTCGTGCCTCTCCCGAGGCCTGTGCAGTGACCTCATCATGCTGACTCGTCATTCGCCTCTCACTTTCCAGAAGGGGATCATCTTGGTCAGGACCGGCTTGGACCCCGACGCCAGGACCCAGGCCCTGCCCGCAGGCAGGGCCTGGAGGTCAGCGACGGTGGCGATCTGACGCTGCTGGGCGTCCATGGAGTAGGTGGCGGACCACCCCTGGCGGGACCGCGTGCGCTGCTTCGACGGCACCCAGTGCGACCCGAGAAGCTCGGACAGGTCGGTCAGGAACCCCTTCTCCGACACGCCGCCCCCGTACACCTTGACATTGGCCGCTGACCACAGCGTCCGCATCCCTTCCTCACCCCAGGCGGCCGTGCCCTGTGACCATGACTGGACCAGAGTGTCCACGCAGATGCCCCGCGACCCGAAGTGGCTGTACATGGCCGGAAGGTCACCCCACCGGCACACGTTGGCCGCTTCGTCGAGCTCGATGAGCAGTGGTGCGGCCAGGCGGCCGCCAGCCTGGGTCTTGGCGTGGTCGACCGCCGCCTCAGTGACCGCCACGGTCAGCGCGGTCACGATCGGTGCCGCGCTGCGCCTGCCCTCCTGGCTCAAGCAGTACAGGGTGTCGGTGGAGGCCACAAGGTCCTCAGGCCTGAGCTGGGTCAGGAAGGGCTGGGGGGTGACCCACCGCATCGCCCGATCGTTGAGCAGGAAGCTCATCGTGGTGGAGGCGCCACCGTAGACACCTGAACGTGTCTGGTAAACCAGGTTCATGATGCCTTCCAGGGTCTGAGCCATCTGCATCTCACCTGCGGCGCGCAGGAGCCTGACCGGTTCACGATCGGCCTCGTCGTTGAGCCACCCGTGCAGCGCGGAGAGCGGCTTCTCGGAGCGGGCTGCTGCGAGCAGAAGCGCAGCGATGAGGTTGCGTGACGCCGCGTCGAAGTACGCGGAGGAGGCCTGGGCCCCCGCCGGACGGGTGGTGTCGACGAAGATGCGGGCCAGGGCCTGGGCCTGCATCGCATCAGTCACGTACGAGGTGATGTCCCACCACCAAGACTGGGGCTCATCGGCGATTCCCTGGGGGTCGAAGACCCACACGCGCCCACGTCGCGCTCGCTCTTGGCGGGTCGAGTCCAGCACGTCACGCTTGTTCGACGTCACTACCGCCGCCCCGGGCGCCCGCAGTACCCGCGGCACGACCCAGCAGGAGGTCTTCCCGGTGCGAGGACCGGCGATCATGACGCACACGTCCTCGAAGCTCGACCACAGGCGGCGACCTCCGGCTACAGCCCTGCCGACCGGCAGCCCGGCCACATCGGCCTTGACACCGAGCCGACGGGCCTTGTCGGCGACCTCACGTTCGTTGAGGGAGGCCGTGTCCGCCGGCCGTCCGGTCAGGCGCGCGGCGCCGTCACCGCGCCGTCGCGCACGCACCGTCGAGGTCATCGCCGCGGGTAGGGCGGCCAGGACCAGACCCGCGACCACGACGCTCGCCCATGTTCCAGCAGTCGGTGAGAGCTGCCCGCGCGCCATCAGCGCTAGCGCCGTGAACGGGTTGAGGGGCACCCTGATCCCTGTGGCGTGTGCCCACGCCTGCGTCCCCAGGGTGAAGGCCGCCAGGGCCCATCCCCCGATCGCCAGCGCCATTGCCTTGACCAGGGTCGAGGGCTGCCACCCGTTCACGGCCTCTGCTCCCTGAGCTCCTTCTGCTTGGCCTCCCACCGCCGGTTCGTGTCCGAGAGCCTCCGCTCGGCAGGAGCGAAGTCAACGCGGAAGGAGACCCCCGGTGCTCCCGAGGTCTTGAGCAGGAACCGTCCCATGCCTGCCGGCGGCAAGGCTTCCTGGCTGAACGGGTCGTACCCACCTTGAGCGGACCAGCTGATCAGCCGGTTCTTCTCTGCCTCAGAGAAGTCCATGACCCCCTCCAGCAGGGGCATCTCCTTCGCGGGAAGCGCCCCCAGGAGCAGCATCTTGGAGCGCTCGACGAAACCCGCTGCCTTGGTCCGGTCCTCCTGGCTGGACAGCGAGGAGAAGTCCGCCATCGAGTGGGTGATCATCATCTGGCCGATGCCGATAGTCCGGTTGAGCCGGGTCAGGGAGTCCACCCGCTCGACCATGCCTGAGCTTGCCTGCAGGATGCGCCACAGCTCGTCCATCACCAGGGAGTAGCGTCTCCTGGGAGCCACCCCTGCGTCCGCCAAGGCCTGGCTGATTTCCACGGTGGCGAAGCCGTAGGACCAGCAGCTCAGCAGCACCGCCGCCTGGATGTCGGAGTGCTCGTGCATCAGGTCGTGAACGTCGAACACGACGTCGCGGTCCATGAGCATCGGCGTGGTCTCCCTGGCAGCGAATATCGCTCCCATCCGCCCCCGAAGGAGAGCCATGAGCGAGACCTCCAGCTCCTCGGTCACCTCCCTGTACCGGGAGAGCTCCCCGCGATCCAGCGCGACCGAGCGCAGCTGCTCGGGAGCCTCACGCAGGACCTGGAGAAGGTCGGGAAGGGCGGGCTGCCCCCCACGGTCCTCCAGGATACGTACTGCCTCGTCAATCACGATCTCCTCGCGGTTGCCCGGGGGCTGGCGTCGCATGATCTGGATCAAGGACAGCACCATGTTCTTCTTGCGCTCGTGAGCCGCCTTGAGCAGCGCAGAGCGCCGCGCGGGGTCCGTGGCCAGAGCAGCCGCGGCCTGGCCCACGTTGCCGGCGTCTAGAGGATTGATCCCTCCCTGGCCGTGACCGATGGTGATCACCTGCCCGCCCAGTGCTCGGATGAGGTCGACGTAGTCCGGCTTGATGTCGCCCAACACCATTGAATGAATCCCCATGTCGGCGTGAGCGGCGACGATCCTGCGCACCAGCGACGACTTCCCCACGCCGTTGAGCGCAAGGACCATTGCCGACGGAGCGGAGATCAGCCCCGTCTCGAACCACGAGATGTGGTCGGCGCACACGAACCCCTCTCCGTCGAGCACAGGTCCCAGGGGTGCCCCGACCACGGGCGGGGCACCCCCGACGATCAGAGGCCACAGGCCGCACACCTGGACCGACGTGCCTCTCCAGGGCTCCATCCGCGGCCACGCCGACACCGCTCCGCTGCCCGGCCCCCGGGGGACAGCGGCCTGCTCGGGACCCGCCAGCATCCGTGCTGCGAGGCTCCTCATCAGCCCCACGGTCACCACCCCCCGGTCAGCTGTTGACGGGAGGGGACCAGCCCAAGAGGCAGCCCCATGGCAAAGGTTGTGTCCTGCGCACCGTACGCGACCCGGGTCAGCAGATGAGACCCTGCAGCCGCCGAGGTCACCGCGGCCGATGCGGTCTCCAGGCGCTCGCGCGCCTGATCGCCGGTGACTGTCGCCGTCATCACCACGCCGAAGTCCAGGACCGCAGCCCCGGAGGCCTCCTCGTGCGCGGTCTTGACCGCCTGGGCGACCTCCCTGCTCATCCGCTCCGTGGGCCGGCGCGCCATCCTCTGCCTAGCCGTCGCCTTGTCGACGTCCTTCTCGACCACGTCCGGGGCCCGCGACGGGTCAACAGGCCGGTACAGGATCGTGACGCGCTTGATCTCGACATCGCGACTGACCTCAAGGACCCGCCGTAGCACACGGGACTGGACCAGCCCGCGAGGCGGGCGGCTCATCACCCACGAGCGGGACAACCCGGAGTCGTGACGATACGAGTCCCAGTCTGCCTCGGCACTGATCGGGCCGGCCTCACTGAGATCGAGGTCGACGACCAGGCCGTCAGCAGCGGCCTGCTCGAACACCGCCGCGGACTCGGGGTCGTACGCCTCGCGAACGACTCGTGTCATCTCCTGCCTGTCCAGGAGGTGGACGGCTCCGTCTCCAGATTCCACCAGGATCTGCGTCAGCCCCGGCAGGCGCATGGCGATCTCCTGGACCGCACGCTCCCGACGGTCGCGCCGCGTGGTCGCCGACACCTCCGGCCTGAACGACACGGTCACCCACGTGCGCACCCTGACTCCTGTCCCCGCGGCGGCAGCCACCACGTCGTCGACGATCTGGCGTGCTAGCTCCGGCCCGTCCTGGCAGCGCCGGGCGCTGACCTCCTGCACCAGGCGCTGACCGGTGTCCGGCGAGGTCTCCACTGTCACTGTCGCACCAACGACGCCTGTCTCATTGGCCAGGTCCATCAGGAGAAGGCCCCACAGAGCCACCTTGCGCTCAATCGCGTCCCTGTCGACCAGATCCTCGCCAGCCGGTGCGAGGGCCATCGGTACCGTCAGCCGGCCGTCACCGTGATGGACCACCGTGAAGACCCGGCCCCACGCGTCCTGGTGCTCACTGAGATTCAACGAGCCCAGGACTCCCGGCAACCGGCACCGCCACGAGCTGCTGGCCGACACGTCGAGCAGCCCTGTACGGAACAAGTTGGTCTTGCGTCGCCGCGCGCCGCGGAACTTCATCTTCTCGCCTCTCTTGTCGAACCAGCTCAAACCGTGCTTGTCGCGCACCGTGCTGATCAGCGCCACCAGCACCAGCGGCGCTGCCAGCACAACCGCCCAGCTCAGGCCGGCTGTCATCTCGACCATCACCAGACCCGCAGCGCAGATGAACAGCGCCAGCGTCTGCCCCAACGTGAACTTCCCTAGACCCGCGGGGCGGCTGACCCTCCAACCCCCGTAGGTCACGACCTGCGGCTGCTCGGTGGCACTCATCTCGCCACCTGCCCGGCACCAGAGGCTGACTCACCAGTGGCCGATTCCGTTGCCGATGCCGCTGCAACCGCACCTTTCCGAACCGCCTGCGCGCCGACCATCACCACCGCCGCGGGCCCGGCCGCTGCCGCGGCTCCCGCGGCTGCGCCACCACCCGCGGCTGCGCCACCACCCGCGGCTGCGCCACCACCCGCGGCTGCGCCACCACCCGCGGCTGCGCCACCACCCGCGGCTGCGCCACCACCCGCGGCTGCGCCACCACCCGCGGCTGCGCCCCGCGAAGGCGCTGCGGCGGCTCCAGTTGGTCCTGGAGACTTCTGACCGCCGACCGTGCCCGGGCTTCCATCGGGCTCCTTGGAGGCCGACCTGTCGGCCTGGGCGCCACCGCCTGACCTGCTGGAGCCCTTGCTGCCGCGGCGGCTGACCATGACCGCGCCAGTGGCCAGCGTGCCGGCTCCCGCCGCAAGTGCACCGGCACCACCGCCAGAGGCCACAGCCCCTGCAGCGGGCACGATGAAGCGCACAAGCGCAGGCAGCGCCAACGCCGCCATGACCATCAGGATGATGCCCTGGACGAAGGACCCCAGCGAGTCCGTGGCAGTTGCCGTCCCAGACGTCACCAGCTTGATGGCCACCCCGTAGATGATGGCCGCCGCAGGCTTCATCAAGGCGAACGCCACCACCCAGCCAACGATCCTCGACAGCCAGTCCCGTCCCCAGTCGGTGATCGCCGCAGCGGCCGCCAATGGCATGATCCCGACAACCAGCACCAGCATCGCCGAGCGCACGAACATCAACCCCATCTGGAGCAAGTTGGCCAGGATACCGACCACCCCGCCCAGAATGATCATCAACCATCCGACCTCCGACGGCGTCACCGAGGTGATCACCAGCAGCTTGGTCGCGAAACTGCCGTTCATGTCCTCGATCGCCTGGTCCAGGAACCAGGTGCTCAGGCTGTCTGAGATTTCGATGAGCAGCTGACTCGCAGTGGTGGCCACTCCCGTGACCATGATCATCCGCAGGATTCCTCCCAGGACCTTCCGGACCTCCTCACCCCGCATCGACCACATCAGGTAGATCCCCGCGACCATCAACGACCCTGCGAGCACCACCCCTGCCAGCCAGGAGGTGGAGTCCACCACGTAGGTCGTGGCCGACTCCGAGCTCGACACGTCGGGCGTGGGCGTGTCGACCCAGAATGTGCCGACCTTTGCCAATGCCTTGTCCAGGCCCTCCAGGGTCGAGCGCCCCCAGAGCGCCACGATGTTCTCGGCGACCTTGTTCGCCGTTTCCTCGGCATGGCACTGCATCTGCCAGAACCAGCAATCGGCCATCGTCAGCGCACCACCCACGGCGTGAAGCCCGCGTCCGACTCCTGGCCCTCCTGGCCCCACGAGTCGGTGGACGGGGCCTGGACCTTCCAGTCCCCGTCCTGCCACACCATGACCAACGGCCACGACACCAGCCTGCGGTCCTCCACCGACGTCGAGGTCAGCATCGTCACCAACACCTCGTCGTCACGCCTGACCTCGACCTTGTAGCCCATGACCGCGAACGGCCGAGTGGTGCCCCCGTCCCAGCCCAACTCGATCTGCTCGAGAAGCCGATCACGGTCCGTGCCCGGCGCCACCAACGTCTCGACCACGTCCGGCAGCCGCTCCTGGGCGGAGAACCACCTCAAGAAATTGGCCGCAGCAACCACTGCTCCCGTAGGAGAGTGAGCGAAACAGTGACTGACCTGCCCGTTCGTCACCCGCCCCGGCCCCACTCCCTCCACGACAGGCACGCTGACCGTGTCAGTCACCGACACGACCTCCATCGGCAGCGGCCCGGACGGTGGCGCCTGCTCACCCGGACTCAGGCCGCAGACCGACGAGGCGCTCGGATCCTCGCCCGCAGCGCTAGCAGCCACTTCCCTGTCAGCAGGGCTGTTGCTTGCGGGCGCCTCGACACTCTCGTCCCGCCCCTGGTCCACCGCGGAGTCCACGACGAGCCACACCGCCATCAACGCCACCACGACCACGAAGACCATGCCGACGACGAACGAGCGACTGGACAACAGCTCCGCCCCGGGTCGTTCGTCTCGATTTTCCTGACCCTGGACCACCATTGTTCACACCCCCGTAAGGGCGTACGTGATTCCACTAGCGCCACCAATAAGACCCGATGCCAGTGCCACGTAGCCGATCCTGGTCACGTTCTCCTCTGCCCCCGACCCGATACGACCCGTGGCGTTGAGAAAGAAGATGACCCCGATCGTGACGATCGAGACGAAGCAGGTGATCCCTCCAATCCACATCACATAGCTCAGGATCGTAGTCACATCGGAACCCACCCCTGGAGGCTCAACGGGCTGAGGGTCGATCATCGGAACAAAGACATTCATCAGTCTTCCTTTCTGTCGGCGGAGACGGCTCTCAAGGCCCTCCGCACCTGTCCTGGAACAGACGAAGCGTCCGCCTCGCCCTCTCGCCACCCGCCCACCCAGGGCACCGTGACGCTGGCGGGGAAGGCCCCCGACACCAGGTCCACGGCCCGGCGAAGGGGCCGGGGCAGGCGCCCGGGCGCGTCCGCGACCCACACGACACCGGCCAGGTCGACCCCCGGCACGCCGCCGCCGGCCCACTGCACCGCAGCCCGCTGCGCCGCAGCCGTGCCAGCACGGTGCGTCCTGGCCACCACCCACGCTCGGACAAGACCCTGGTCGCTCACCGGCCACCTCGTGCCCGACTCCGCGACGCCCAGAACCCGCGCGACCGTGCTCGTCCCAGCGCCGCCGTGCGCACCGACCAGCCACAGGCCAGCCGAGCCGACCTGCACCAGCTCCAGCCCGTCGACCGCAGGCACCTCAGCGACCGGCAGCCACGACCGCGACACCGGAGCCCGGTCATCACGATCCGGTCCCGCCGGCGCGACAACACTCTGGGCAGGTTCATCGGTCAACCACGGATTGCTCACGCACGCCTCCCTTCCGTCCCTCGCTCCGTGGATCGTGCGCGCACCACGCCCGCCGACAGCAAGGGCCACCGCACCACCCTCCGGTACGGTGGCGTCAACCACACCGACGAGAGGGAACCAGGCGATGAGGGCCGAGACCAACCACTCATGGGCAGTCACCCGGGGCAACCACCCCGACGACCCCCCGTACTACGCGCCTCTGACCCAGCCCCGCTACGCCGCTGCTCGCGCCGAGTACGCCCGCCTCCTCGAGCCCGTGCCCGACGACGCCAACAGCTTCTGGACCACCATGGCCGACATGGCCGTGGTCATCCCCAGCGAGTCCGCCGCCTTCTGGTACCAGCTGACCACCATCATCGAGACCACCTGGACACCAGTAACCGCCAGCACCCCAGTCACCGCGCTGGCCGCCGCCGCCCGCGCCGAAGCCGTCGCAGCCGCCGCCCACCCCACCACCGTCCACGGCGATCACCCCGGGACCGCCCAGTCCTACCAGCCGGCTCCCATTCAGGTCACCGCCACCGAGCAGTGGATCGCCACCCGCGCCAGCCAGGACCCCAACACCGACGAGGACATGTGGAGCCTGATCATCCCACGAGCCGACCGCACCACCGAGACCGCAGCCCAAGACGCCTGCCGCGCCATCATCGCCGAGCTCGACCACACCCCCAACCTCCCTGCCCCCAACGAGCCCCTCACCATCTGGCACAGCCTGCGCCTGACCGCCACCACCGGCTGGACCAGCGCCGACAACGACACCGACCCCCAGCAGATCGCTCGCGCCATCACCGACCACCTGACCAGACAGGGGGTGCAGTCACTGCACCCCACCCCCCACACCCGACAGTGAGATAAAACACACCGACCGCGGTCGAGGGGGTGCAGTCACTGCACCCCCTCACCACGTAGCAGCCAGATCCTCCGCGTAAGCGGCCGCGACCTGGCTCGCACGCTCGGCCAGATCCTGCTCCGACAGGCCAAGGACCGACGGGCTGGCGCCCCGCCGCGAGCCGACCAGCAGCGTCATCCACGCCCTGGCGCACCGGGGAGAGACCCCCAGGTCCGCCAGACGCACGTCCTCCGCCGCCAGCTGGTGACGCCGGGAGGCCCCCCGCATCGACAGCTCGACCACCCGCAGCGTCCCAGCCCAGGCCACCGCCTCACCCATCCCCGCAGCCACCAGAGCCTCGACCATGCCCTCCAGCACGCTGCCGAAGTCATCAAGAGCCGCAGCCTCCATCCCGGCCGCGTCACCCGGCCCCCACACCATCGAGGACGCAGCCGGCCCCGCGGCGTCCAGCTCCTCGACCACCACACCCTCAGGCACCGGCCAGTTCCGAGACGAGGTAGCCCGTAGCGTGTTGTTCGCCCACATCGCCCACGGCGAGCGGGCCCTTGCGATCACGTCCGCCCCGACCCGCAGCGTCTCCCACGCCCACGACGCCGTGTCCCACCGGGACTCATCAACCTCCATGAACGCGAAATCCACCCCCCGCTGCACCGCAGCCCTGAACTGCTGGCCGACCACCACCAGCATGGAGCGAGCCACCAGCCGAGCAGCCGGCCCAACCCACGCCTCCTCCACGGCACGGACGATCGCCTCACGCAGGCCCTGGTCATCACCCCGGGCGATCACCGGACCGTCCGGCTCAACCAGGTCGTCGGCCTCGACCTCCCCGGCACCGTCGCGCGACGCCTCGTCAACCGCCTTGACCGCCTCGAAATCAGCCACCGCCGCCAAAGCCACCAGACGACGCGACGAGGACGCCTGGCTCCCGTCAGCCCTCCACCTGGCACGACAGTCCACCAGACCCCTGCGCTCCAGGCCCCGCAGAGCGTTGTGGACCGATCTCCGCGTCCGGTGAGTCACCTCCACCAGATGCGACACCGGACACACCGTCTCCCCACGCCAGTCCGCGAGCCTGGCCAGCTCACCCACCACCAGGCACTGCGTCGCCGTCAGCCCCTCCAGGCCCCGCGACCACATCACCCACGACACCCGCGGCCCGACCCCAGTCACGACGCCACCCCCTCACGCGCTTCCCGCTGCCCGACCAGCTCAATCACAGCCATCGCCTGCTCCAACCGGGACGCCCCCGGCATCTCCCCCCGGACCTGCGCCCAGGCCCACCGGTCATCCGTACCCTCACCGCGTCTGGACGTGCCCGCCAGCTCCTCCGAGCGACGAGCCCGCTCCTCGTGAGCCGCGTCCTGGTCCACCGACTGTGGCCTCGGTGCCAGCGCAGGATCAACATTGGCCCGCAGCCGATGAGCCACCAGTGACGACAGACGCCCCACCCGATCCGGCAGCGGCTGGTCCATCACCGACCGGATATCCGCCGGCCGCCAGCCCGCCGCCAGCCGCTGCCCGAGCATGCCAGCCACCGTCCGGGCACCAGCGGCATCGAGGGCCCGCAGGTGCTCCGGCAAACAGGTCGCGATCAACCGCCTGGTCTCAGTCGAGGCCGAGGGCGCAGCCGCGGCCGGCTCACCGGACGAAGGTCCCACACCTCCCGGACCCGACCCGACCGAATCCGTCTCCGTCTCCAGCCACGCTGGTGAGGTCACCTCCTGGTCAGGTCTGGTCTGATGGTTCAATTGATGGTTCTGTATAGAGTGCAACCGGCCACCGTTGGCCTCTTGCGGGCGGCCACCGTTGGCCTCTTGCGGGCGGCCACCGTTGGCCGGTTGCGCAACCGGCCAATCTGGCCGGTTGCGCAAGAGGCCAGATTGGCCGGTTGCCGGATTCTCAACGAAAACCTCCTCCTCAGGCAGGTTATCCACAGGAGAGTTATCTACAGGCTCACCGCAACCGGCCAACTTGGCCGGTTGCCGAGATTCCAACGATTCGTCGACCTGCGCCCCGATGTGTAGCTGATACCCGTTCGATCGCCGCCCCCACGTCGATGAACGCGCCACCGGGGTCAACAGTCCCAGGTCCCGCAGCGTGGCGATGTGCCGACGCACCGTCCGCTCGCCCATCTCACAACGCTCAGCGACCGTCGCCTGCGACGGCCAGCACCAGCCGTCGTCATCGGCCTGATCCGCCAGAGCCGCCAGCACGAGCTTCGGCATCGGACCCGCACCACGAACCGACCAGGCCCACGCCGACGCCACGACACTCATCGCCCCTCACCCCCGCGCGACGTCCTGGATGCAGGTACTCGGCCCGCCTCCCTCAACCGTCCGCCGACCTCGCTCGGAGAGCCCTCGCATCCGCCCAGCAGCCACACCGCCGGCCCTGCCCCAGTCACGACGCACCCTCAGCCGCAGCAGGAGACGCCGGCGACGGCTGAGGGGTACCAGGCCACGACAACATCGCCTGCCCCCGCGCCTCCTCATCGTCGGCCGACTTATCGGCTGACGATGAGGCCGCCGTTGACAACACTCTCGGCTCGAGCAGCCTGTCGATGTCCGCCGGCCGGAAAAGCATGCGACCAGACGGCAGCACCACAGCGGGCACTCGTCCTGCTCGAGCCCAACGTCGCACGGTCGTGGTGGTGCAGCGGAGACGCTTCGCTGCGGCCGCGGTCGTGAGGAGGTCGTCTGCGCTACTACTCGCCCGACCGTGCATGTTTTGGTCGCTCATATGTGCAACTTTCGCACTACACACATGGGTCGTCAAGTGTTCGTGCGTGCATGTTTTGGCCGCTTGTGCTAGTCTCGTCGCATGGCAGTGGAAGCAGCTGACGTCAGTGTCGAGCCGGGGATGACTTTTGACGAGGCCTTGGGCTTCACGGTGAACCAGTACCTGTTCGCCCGTCGCATGACTCGCGAGCAGCTCGGTGCGATGCTCGGCGTCAGCCGTACGGTCGCGGGCAGGAAGGTTTACGGTCACGTCGGCTGGTCGGCCCAGGACCTCGCGATCGTGGCGGAGGCGTTCGGCGTGCGGGTTGACGACCTGCTTCCGCGTAGGGTAGTCGTCGACGACGAGGCCCCCGTCGCGGGCGCGGACGGGGGCCGGGTGGTGCCCCGGACAGGATTCGAACCTGCGACCTTCTGCTCCGGAGGCAGACGCTCTATCCACTGAGCTACCGGGGCCCGGGGCGCGACTCTACCAGCGGATGTCCCGTCCGGAGAAACCGAGAAGGGCTCCGGGGGTGTGCGTCCGGTCTCTGCGGCCAGGAACGGGCGCGGCGCCCGACGACCTGTCAGCCCGTTCCGGTCAGGGTCAGGACGACCAGCGCCAGGTTGAGGGTGACGATGAGCCCGGCCACCGCCCGGGTGGTCCAGCGCAGGAGCGCCCCGTCCCGCCAGGGACCCATGACCTGCCCGGAACCGGTCAGCGCTGCCAGGGGGATGACGGCCAAGGGGATCCCGAAGGAGAGCACGACCTGGCTGAGCACGAGCGCCCAGGTCGGCTCGGCCCCTGAGGTGAGGATGACCAGGGCCGGTACGAGCGTGACCGCCCGGCGCACGAGCAGCGGGACGCGCACGTGCAGCAGCCCCGCCATGATCTCCGAGCCCGCGTACGCCCCGACCGAGGTCGAGGCGAGTCCCGAGGCGAGCAGGCCGACGGCGAAGATGACCCCGACCACGGGCCCCAGGTTGGCGGTGATCGCCGCGTGGGCGCCCTCGATCGTGTCGGTGCCCGTCTCCCCGGTCAGCGCCGAGGCGGCCAGGAGCAGCAGCGCGATGTTGACCGCGCCCGCCACCGCCAGCGCCCACACGACGTCGACCCGGGTGGCCCGGATGAGGCGGGCCGTGGGGCTGTCGGTCTCCTGGGCGCGCGACCGCGCCGGGGTCTCGTGCTCGCCGGAGGCGTAGTGGTGGTCGCGCACGAGGGAGGAGTGCAGGTAGATCGCGTGGGGCATGACGGTGGCCCCGAGCATCGAGGCCGCCACGAGCAGCGAGCCGGTGTCACGCAGCCTCGGAACGATGCCTGCCGCGGCTGCCCCCCAGTCGGGGGGAGCGACGACCAGCCCGCCGACGAAGCCGACCGTCACGACGACGAGCAGCGCCACGACCACGGCCTCGAAGGGCCGCTGGGAGCGTCGTCCCTGCAGGGCGAGCAGGAGCATCGAGACCAGGCCGATGACGGCTCCGCCCACGGGCAGGGGCAGACCGACGAGCAGGTGGAGGGCGATCGCCCCGCCGATGATCTCGGCCAGGTCGGTCGCGGCGGCGACGAGCTCGGCCTGGGCCCAGTAGGCGAGGCGGGCGGGTCGACCGACGCGCGCACCGAGGAGCTGGGGGAGGGAGCGTCCCGTGACGATGCCCAGCTTGGCCGACTGGTACTGGATGATGACCGCCATGGCGTTGGAGGCCACGAGCACCCACACGAGCATGTAGCCGTAGCGTGCTCCGGCGGTGATGTTGGCCGCGACGTTGCCCGGGTCGACGTAGGCGACCGCGGCGACGAAGGCCGGCCCGAGCAGAGCCAGGAGGCGGTGGCGGGCAGGGGAGGGCGCGCGGTGAGGAGTGTGGCGCTCGACGATGGCCTGGACGGCGTCGCTCACAGGTGGGTCCTCTCCCCGGTCCGAATGTTTCGTGTACCCGAAATATTAGTACCCGCACCGGAGGCTCTTTGACCTGATGGTGAGGACGTGTCAGGATCACCTCAACTAGACCGACCGTCGGTCTAGTTGAGGTGGGCCGGCTCCCGGGGCGACATGCTGACGACCCGTGACGCGCAGGACATCAGGAGGGACGATGGTGAGACGACGACACGGCTGCGCTCCTGCGGAGGGTGAACCTCGGTCCTGCCGGTCGATCAGGCGCACGGCGGCGCCGCGGGCGCGCGGGGGAGCGGCGTCGTGAGGGCCCTGTACCTGCTCGTCGCGGGCTCCTTCGTCAACTCCCTGGGCGCGGGCATGACCGCCTTCGCCCTGGGCGTCCACGTCCACTCGGCGACCGGCTCGGCCACCGCCGTCTGCCTCGTCCAGCTGTGCGCCCTGGCGCCGCTCGTCGTCCTGGCGCCTGCCGCCGGCGTCCTGGCCGACCGTCACGACCGGCGCCTCGTCATGGTCGTCGGCGACGGCGGCTCCATCGGGGGCCTGCTCATCGTCTTGGTCGGCCTTGGCGGCTCAGGGGGGCTGGGGGTCATCTGCGTCGGGGCGCTGGTCTCGTCGTGCCTGTCCGCCCTGACCGAGCCCGCCCTGCGCGCCACCGTCACCGAGCTCGTCCCCCGGTCGGGATACCTTCGCGCCTCGGGCATGCTCCAGATGGCCTCGGCCGCCAAGTTCCTTGTGGCTCCAATCGCCGCCGGCGCGCTCTACGGGCTCGTCGGGGCGCGGGGCATCGTCGTGGTCGACGCCGCCACGTGCCTCGTGACGGTCGGGTGCTCGCTCGCGGTCCGCCGAGCGGTGGGCGCGGTCGCCCCGCGGGAGGCGGAGGCGGGCCTGCGCGCCCGGCTCTCCGAGGGCTGGAGGGAGGTGGTCGGTCGCGAGGCGGTGCGCACCCTGGTCCTGCTCATGGCGGTCGTCACCTTCGCCATGGGGGCGGTCCAGAGCCTCGTCAAGCCGATCCTGCTGCCTGTGGGCTCGGCCGGCGCGGTCGGCCTGGCCGAGACGGTCGCCGCCGTCGGGCTCCTTGCCGGGTCCGCGCTCGTCGCGGCCCGCCCGTCCGCCGACCCCGTCCGCCTGCTCGTCGCGGGCTTGGTGGGGGCCGGGGCCGCGATGACGGCCGTGTGCCTACGACCGGGACTCTTGTGGTTCGCCGTCACCGGGGCCCTGCTGTTCACGGCGCTGCCCGCCTGCAACGCCGGTGCGGACGCCCTCGTGCGCTCGCGGATCCCCGACGGCGTCCAGGCCCGGGCGTGGGGTCTGGTGTCGGTGCTCAGCCAGTCCGGGTACCTGCTCGCCTTCGCCGTCGTGGGGCCCGTGGCCGACCACCTCACCGAGCCCCTCATGGCCGACGGCGGTGCCCTGGCAGGATCCGTCGGCCTCGTCACGGGCACGGGTCCCGGTCGTGGCAGCGCGCTGCTGGTCTCGGTCCTGGGGGCTCTCGTCCTGGGCGTCGCCGCTGTCACGCACCGGCGCGGCGCGACCTTGTCCGTCGCCGGGTCCCCGCATCCGCCGGTGCGGCACAGCGCCGTGAGGACGGCGGAGGGCGCCTCGTCGGACCGGGGCTGAGCGCGTCGGACCGGGGCTGAGCGCGTCGGACCGGGGCCGGGTGCGTCGGACCGGGGCCGCACGCCTCTGGGCGCTCGGCTACCCTGAGCCCCGTGACCCCAGAAGAGCTCGCTCAAGCGATCCGCACTGTCCTGACC
The DNA here is from genome assembly GCF_900637165.1 of Actinomyces howellii. Taxonomy (GTDB): domain Bacteria; phylum Actinomycetota; class Actinomycetes; order Actinomycetales; family Actinomycetaceae; genus Actinomyces; species Actinomyces howellii. Next base: position 2,940,557 of record NZ_LR134350.1, read on the forward strand.
TCCGCCGTCGACGACGGCTCCCTCGACCTGCCCGTCGAGGAGGTGCCGCTGCCCCGCGTCGAGCGTCCCCGTCACCGCGACCACGGCGACTGGTCGACCAACGTGGCCATGCAGCTGGCCAAGAAGGCGGGCACGACCCCCCGTGCGCTCGCCGAGCTCCTCGCCGACCGCCTGGGGGGCATCGACGGCGTCGCCGAGGTCGAGGTGGCGGGCCCCGGCTTCCTCAACATCCGTCTGGACGCCGGGGCCGCCGGTGAGCTCGCCCGCTCAGTGGTCGAGGCCGGCGAGTCCTACGGGCGCAACGAGACCCTCGCCGGTGAGCACGTCAACCTCGAGTACGTCTCCGCCAACCCGACCGGGCCGGTCCACCTCGGTGGTGCGCGCTGGGCGGCCGTCGGCGACTCCCTGGCCCGCATCCTGGCTGCCTGCGGCGCCACGGTGACCCGCGAGTACTACTTCAACGACCACGGCACCCAGATCGACCGCTTCGCCGCCTCGCTCCTGGCCTCCGCCCGCGGCCAGGAGCCCCCCGAGGACGGCTACGGAGGGGCCTACATCTCTGAGATCGCCTCGCGCGTGACGGCCGACGAGACCGCCGCCGGCCGTCCCGAGCCCGCCGGTCTCGAGGACGAGGCGGCCCTCGAGGTCTTCCGCTCCCGCGGTGTCGAGCTCATGTTCGACGCCATCAAGGCAGAGCTCCACGCCTTCCGCTCCGACTTCGACGTCTTCTTCCACGAGGACTCCCTGCACACCTCAGGGGCGGTGACCCGCTCCATCGGCGAGCTGCGCGAGCGCGGCGTCATCGAGGAGCGCGACGGCGCCACGTGGCTGCGCACGACCGACTTCGGCGACGACAAGGACCGCGTCCTCATCAAGTCCGACGGCAACCCCGCCTACTTCGCCGCCGACACCGCCTACTACCTCGACAAGCGCTCGCGTGGGGCGACGTGCTCGATCTACCTGCTCGGTGCCGACCACCACGGCTACGTGGGCCGCATGATGGCCATGTGCGCCGCCTACGGCGACACCCCGGGGGTCAACATGCAGATCCTCATCGGCCAGATGGTCAACCTCGTCAAGAACGGCGCCCCCGTGCGGATGTCCAAGCGGGCCGGCACGATCGTCACCCTCGAGGACCTCGTCGAGGCCGTCGGCGTCGACGCCGCCCGCTACGCCCTGGCCCGCTCCTCGATGGACTCGATGATCGACATCGACCTCGACCTGCTGGCCTCGAGCTCCAACGACAACCCCGTCTACTACGTCCAGTACGCCCACGCCCGGACCCGCAACGTGGCGCGCAACGCCGCCGAGCACGGGGTGAGCCGGGAGGCCGGCTTCGACCCGGCCGCCCTGGACGACCCGGCTGACGCCGCCCTGCTCGGCGTGCTCGCCCAGTTCCCGGCCGTCGTGGCGCAGGCGGCCCAGCTGCGCGAGCAGCACCGGGTGGCCCGCTACCTTGAGCAGCTCGCAGCCGCCTACCACACCTGGTACGGGGCGACCCGCGTCACCCCCCGCGGGCAGGACCCGGTCACCCCCGGCCACGTCGCCCGCCTGTGGCTCAACGACGCGGTCGGACAGGTCATCGCCAACGGCCTGGGCCTGCTGGGTGTCGACGCCCCGGACCGCATGTGACCCTCCCACCACGTCCCGCAGGAGCACGATGAGCGACACGACCGCCCCGACCGACGAGGCGCCCCTGGGCGACCTCGGCGCCCCCGAGCCTGACGAGCGCCCGGACCTGTGGCCCTCCACCGCCCGCCGGGGTGCCGACGGCGCCCTCGAGATCGGCGGGCGAGGCCTGGAGGAGATCCTCGCCCAGGCCCCCACGCCGGTCTTCGTCCTGGACGAGGCCGACCTGCGGGCTCGGGCCGCCACGTGGTCGGCCGTCATGGCCGAGGAGTTCTGGCCCCGGTACGGCATGAACGGAGGCGAGGCCTACTACGCCGGCAAGGCCTTCCTGACCACCCGGGTGGCCCGCACCGTCCTGACCGAGGGGATGGGCATCGACACCGCCAGCCGTGTCGAGCTCGCCGTCGGCCTGGCCGCGCTCCAGGCGGTCGACGGCCAGGGGGCTACCTCGCGAGCCACCCGGCTCGGGCTGCACGGCAACGGCAAGACCCTCGCGGAGATCTCCGTCGCCCTCCACCACCGCGTGGGGCACCTCGTGCTCGACTCGCTCGAGGAGGTGGGGCTGGCCGCCCAGGCCGTGCGCGACCTGCGGGCCGCGGGCGTCTACGCCCCCGATGAGACCGGGTCCGTCATGGTCCGGCTGACCACCGGCGTCCACGCCGGCGGGCACGAGCACATCTCGACCGGTCACGAGGACCAGAAGTTCGGCATCTCCGTGGCCACCGGCGCCGCCCTCGAGGCCTGCCGGGCCGTCGTGGCAGCCCCCGAGCTGACCCTCCACGGGCTCCACTCGCACATCGGCTCCCAGATCCTGGGCCACGAGGGGTTCGTCGAGGCCGTCGGCATCGTCCTGCGGCTGCGCCACGACATCGCCGAGTCCACCGGGGTCCTGTGCGAGGAGATCGACCTCGGCGGTGGGCTGGGGATCGCCTACACCGGCCTCGACCCCGTGCCTCCCAGCCCCGCCGACCTCGCCCGCGCCCTGGCCCAGGCGGTGCGCACGGGCTGCCAGGAGCTCGGGGACGGCGTCCCCCGGGTGTCGGTCGAGCCCGGCCGCTCCGTCGTCGGCCCGACGACCGTGACGCTGTACACGGTCACCGGTCTCAAGACCGTCGAGCTCGGGCCGGGGGCGAGCAGGCTGTACGTGAGCGTCGACGGCGGCATGAGCGACAACCTGCGTCCCGCCCTCTACGGGTCGGCCTACACCGCGCTCCTGGCCAACCGCCGTCCAGACCCCGCCGCCGGGCTCGTGCGGGCCCGGGTCGTGGGCAAGCACTGCGAGTCGGGCGACGTCGTCGTGCGCGACGTCGACCTGCCGGGCGACCTGGCCGTGGGCGACGTCCTGGCTGTGCCCGCCACAGGGGCCTACGGACGCTCGATGGCCAACAACTACAACCTGTTCACCCGCCCGGGCGTGGCCTGGGTGGCCGACGGCGAGCAGGGCTGGGTCCTGCGGCCCGAGACGATCGAGGACCTCCTGCGTCTCGAGGGCGACTGACCCTCCCCGTCCCCGAGATCGGGACAAATGACACCCCGAGATCGGGAGAAGTGACACCTCGAGATCGGGGGAAGTGACACCTCGAGATCGGGGGAAGTGACACCCCGAGATCGGGAGAAGTGACACCTCGAGATCGGGACATCTGGCACAGCGCAGCGGCGGCCGGTTCCAGCCGGCCGCCGCCGCTCCTGCCCAGAGGGTGACGCCCGTTACTCCTTGAGGAGGAGGGGGGGCGGTTCTCGAATCGACCTCTGGGCCCTGCTCATGCGGCTGCCCGCTTCCTACAGTCACGGTATGGACGCGATGTGCTCATCTCTTGAGGTCCCGCCCCCTGCCTGGAGCCCGGCCGCAGCAGCGCGGCGCCACGGCGCCCGCCGCGAGGGCGCGGCCTGGGTGCTGGCGACCGGAGCGCTCATGGCCCTCGTCCTCGCCGTCGCAGCGGGCCCCGGGCTCGGGCAGTCCCCGGCGACGGCGGTTGTCGTCATCGCGTTGACCGGCTGGGGCCTCCTGGTGGCCCGCCTGGTCCACCGCAGCCGGCCCCGGGACGGACAGGACGGATCAGGCATACGCCGTCACTGAGTCCCTGCGCTGAGTCCCTGCGCCTCAGCGTCCGGCACGGACCAACCTCCACCGGTCCACCGCTGTCTGGTCCTCCCAGAACCGACGGTAGGTGCCCGCGGTGGCGTACAGCTCCTCGTGGGAGCCCACAGCCTCGACCCGGCCGTCGGTGAGCACGACGATGCGGTCCGCCCCGCGGATGGTCGTGAGCCTGTGGGCGATGACGAGGACCGTTCGTCCCCTGCTCAGCTCCTCCATCGCCCGGGTCACGGCGGCCTCGTTGGCGCCGTCCAAGGCGCTGGTTACCTCGTCGAGCAGGAGTATCGGGGCGTCCTTGAGGAAGGCTCGGGCCAGCGCCACCCGCTGACGCTCGCCACCCGACAGTGCCCCGCCGGCCTCCCCGACACGCGTGTCCCAACCTGCGGGAAGGCGATCGACGACCTCCTCAAGACCTGCACGGCGTGCCGCCACGCGCACCTCCTCGTCCGTGGCCCCGGGGCGGCCGATGCGCACGTTCTCCTCGATCGTCGTGTCGAAGAGGTAGACGTCCTGGAAGACGATGGACACCGCGTCCATGAGCTCGGCGGTGGGTATCCGGCGTACGTCGACCCCGCCAAGGCTCACCTCACCGGCGTCGACGTCCCAGAACCGCGCCACGAGGCGCAGCAGAGTCGACTTGCCCGATCCCGAGGGGCCGACGAGAGCCGTCACCGAGCCAGCCGGAAGGCGCAGGCTGACGTCGCGCAGCACGGGGGCGCCTGGGGAGTAGCCGAAGGAGACCTGGTTCAGGACGACGTCGTAGGGCGCCGTGGGCGCGCCGGCGTCCTCCTCCGGCTCGGGCAGTATCGGGGCGTCGAGGATCTCGCCGATCGAGGACAGCGCGACGTCTGCCTCGTGCAGCGGGTCGACGTACATCGCCAACATGCCCACCGGCTCGGCGAAGCGCACGGCCATGAGCGCCAGCGCCGCAAAGGCCGCGGCGTCCAGGTGCCCCCCGAGCAGCTGGGACAGCCCGGCACCGACCGCCACAATCATTGCGGCCTCCACACTGAGGTGAAAGACGGTGGTGGCCGGTCCCTTGGCGGTCATGGCCCGGGCCGAGGCTCGGTGCTCCTCGTCGAGCTCGGTCTCCAGCGGCTCCCAACCGTCCCGGCAGGACCCGGTCGAGCGCAGCACCGCCTGCAGGCGTGCGAACTCCAGCATCCGGGAGGACAGGCGGGCCTGAGCCGCCTCGTGGGCCTCGAACTCCTGGACGACGCAACGGCGCAGCCAGCGCAGGCACCAGGCGCACAGTGGCACGGTGATGACCATGGCCACGCCCATGATCGGCTCGTGCGCCAGCGCCATGACGGCGACACCTGTTGCCGCGCCGGTCGTTGAGGCGATCTGCGGCAGCACCATGGAGGGGAGGTGGGACAGCACGTGCACGTCTGTCGAGGTGGCGGTCGTGACCCTGCCCACCGAGGAGGCGTCGAACCAGCCCAGGGGCAGGTGCTGCACCTTGTCCCCGACCATGCGGATGAGGCGTCCGCACACGTCGTAGGAGGCGATCTCGTAGCCGCGTACGGTGGCCAGCGCGCCGATCAGGGCTGACAGTCCGGCTGTCACGCCGATGGCGACCAGCCACCCGACGGGTTCCTCCCCGGACAGCAGGGCTCGCAGGAAGGGGATGAGCATGCCCAGGGCCATGCCTTGGAGGAGCCCCGCCAAGAGGTGGGTCGCGACGAGCCCGCGCAGGTGGGAACCGGGGCCGAGGTGGTGTGCGAAACGGGTGATCACTGCTGCGCCTCCCACAGTGTGCGGTACGTGCCCTCGACGGCGAGGAGCTGATCGTGGGTGCCCTCCTGGACGACACGTCCGTGGTCGAGCACGACGATGCGGTCGGCTGCCACGACGGTCGCCAGGCGGTGGGCGATGACCAGGACGGTGCGTCCCTGGGCGAGGCGTGCCAGGGCCTGTTGGATCTCCCGCTCGGAGTGCGGGTCGGCGTGAGCGGTGGCCTCGTCGAGCAGGAGGACCGGTGCGTCGGCCAGGAAGGCTCGCGCCAGGGCGATGCGCTGGCGCTCACCTCCGGACAGGTGGGCACCCTCGGTACCCAGGACCGTGTCATATCCGTGGGGGAGCTTGATGATCCTGTCGTGGATGCGGGCGGCGTGTGCTGCGGCCTCGATCTGCTCCTGGCTCGCCACGGGCTTGGCCAGGCCGATGTTCTCGCTGACCGTGCCGGTGAGGATGCCGCCCTCCTGGAGGACCACGGCGACATGGGACAGCAGGTCCTGGGAGGAGGCCCGGCGTACGTCGGTGCCGCCCACCCGTACCGCTCCTGCGGTGACGTCCCAGAAGCGGGCCACGAGACGCACAAGGGTGGTCTTCCCGCTGCCCGAGGGGCCGACGACGGCGGTGACCGTCCCGGGTTCGAGCCGCAGGTCGACGTCGTCGAGCACAAGGGGACCGGATTCTGTGTACCGGAAGGAGACGTGGTCGATGTCGACGCCCACGCCTGCGTCGGCCCTCACTGGCTCTGGGTGGAGGGGCTCGGCCAGCACCGGCTCGGCCAGGAGGGCCGAGATCGAGCGGGCGGCGTCCCGGGCCTGGATGAGGTAGTTGCCGAGAGTGGAGAGGTTGATGAGGCCGCTGGGCAGCCCGACTCCCACGAGGAGGAAGGGCAGGATGTCCACCGGTGCGATGACCTCCTGGCGCACGAGGACCCAGCCGGCGATGATGATGGGCACGGTGGTGGCGGCCGGGCTGAGCAGGGCGGTGAGCACGGCCATGGGCCGGCCGGGGCCGCGCATCCACTCGTGGGAGGCGGTCGTGTACTCATCCAGCGCCCCTGAGAAGCGGTGGAACAGGCTGCCTGTCAGACCGAAGGTCTTGACCGTGGTGATCCCGTCGACCATCTCGACTGTGGCCGAGGCGAGCTGCTTCTCGGACTCGAAGAACCGTGCGGTGCTGTCCCGGGAGGTTCTCGTGGCCAAGACGGAGCTGATGCTCACGATGAGCAGGAGCCACAGGAGCATGACGAGCGTGAACACCCATGAACGGGTCGCCAGGTAGGCCAGGCCGACCACCGGTGCACCGATGCCCAGGCCGAGGTCGGATCCGAGGTGGGCGATGAGGGCGTGGATCTTGGCGGTGTCCTCGCTCAGGGCGGTTCGGACGCGGCCTGAGGACTCCTCGGTGTGCCAGCCCAGGGGGACTCGGGTCATGAGGCGGGCGACGCGACGTCGCAGGTCGGTGCGGAAGGAGGCCTCGACCCGGTGGGCGTGGCCGGTCCCGAGCATGTAGGCCGTGTGTCCGCCCAGCAGCCCGACGGCGATCCCCGCCAGCCAGGGCCATGCCGTCGCCGGGGTGAGCGTGCCGGCCAGGGCGTGCTCGGACAGAGTGGTCACGCCGACAGCGGGAAGGAGTCCGGCGGCCGCGGCCACGAGGCCGCAGCCGAAGGCGAGGGCGATGGAGGGTGCGACGGGGCGCAGTAGTACCGCCAGCTCCCGGTTGGACGCTGGGGTCTGCTCGTGCTCGACCGCGGCGTCAGGGCGAGCGGCGGCCTCGGGTCGAGCGCCTGGGGTGGGGGTCATGCTCATCCTTTCGGTGTCGCAGGAGCGCCGGAGAAGCCATCAGCATTATAGGTAAGGCTAGCCTTACTTTCGAGTCATGGTGCGGGGCTCTGATCGCGTTCATCTGCCTCGTGGACGGAGGGGATGGAGCCGTGGTGCGGTGCGGCGACCGGCCGGCGGGTAGCGCCGCGGCCCCTGGGCCGCTTGTCTCCCGCCTCGTATGATCGTGGTCATGGCAGACAGTGACCGCGAGTACCGCCGGGCCTTCTACCGCGCGCTCAACGTCCACCAGGGCGCGGCGGGCCTCTCGGACGAGGAGGAGTTCGAGCGCTACTACGTGCCGGTCTACGGCCAGGACGACGGGCCGGCCGGGCCTGACCTCGTCAAGGAGATCGCCACCGCCATCGACTTCACGACCGGTGGCTCGGTGCAGCTGCTCTCGGGCTACCGGGGTGCGGGCAAGACCACCGAGCTGCTCAGGTTGTGCCGGGAGCTCGACCCCGAGACCTATGTCCCGGTCTACTGGGACGTCGAGGACTACTTCAACACCGAGCTGCCCCTGGAGGAGGGGGCGTTCCTCGTCGGGCTCGCCGCCGGATTCGTCGCTAGCTGCAAGGAGGCGGAGATCCCGGAGGACGGGCTCGGGACGCGGCTGAAGCAGTTCCTCGATCGCATCGACGTCACGGCGGGACTGGGGGTGGGGGCTGCCGCTGGTTCGGTGGCGCTCAACGTCAAGGTGGCGTTGCAGGACGATGAGAGCTTCCGTGCTCAGGTCGAGGAGGCTCTCAGGTCGAACCGCCGACGCTTCAGGCAGGAGGTGCACGCCTTCTTCGAGGAGATGGTCGACGCGATGCCTGGGGGGCGGACTCCGGTGTTCGTCGTCGACTCCATCGACCACTATCGGGGGAGCGCCTCCACCTTCGACGAGGTCCGCGAGTCCGTGGAGTCGTTGTTCTCGGTCTACGCCTCCGAGCTCATGCTCCCTCGGATGCACGTGGTCTACACGGTGCCGGTCTACGCCCGCCCCGCTGGCTGGGACGGCCAGATCTGGCCGGTCCTCAACGTCAAGGTGCGCGAGCGCGACGGATCCGACTGCCGCGAGGGGATCGACCTGCTGCGCGAGGTGCTGGAACGACGTGCGCCCGGCGGCGACCTGGAGAGGCTCCTGGGCAACGAGGTCGAGCGCGTCATCAAGAACTCCGGGGGCCTGTTCCGCGATCTCTTCCGCCTCGTGTCCGCCCTCCTGCTCAAGGACGGGCCACTGCCGGTCAGCCGCACTGAGATCGACAGTGCCGAGAGGCGCGAGCGTTCCCAGCTCGTGGCCGGGCTCACTCAGGAGCAGTGGGAGATCCTCCAGTCCGTGCACCGCACTCACCAGCTCCTGCCTTCCCGGGACCGTGCCGCTGACGCATGGTCACTCCACCGCCTCGGCAACGTCCTGTGCTACCGCAACGGTGCGGTCGACTGGTTCGGGGTCCGCCCGCTTCTCGACCCGCTGCTCACCGAGCGCGCCTGACATGCCGGCGCGTCACAGCCCGCCCTCGTGCGGAGTCGACGAGGCGTGGTCCGACCTCCGCCACCACCTCGACTGGACGCGCGGTGAGGGGACGGTCGTGCTCCTCGCGGTCGAGGCGCGTGACGACGCCGAGGACCTGCGGTCCCGGACCCGCCTGTGGGCCCGCAGGGCAGGTGAGGCGTGGACCTCCGCGCCCGAGGACGACACGCTTGTCGCCTGGCTGCGGCGGCACCTGCCGGTCCCCGGCGTCCTGTGGGTCGGGCTCTGGGAGGAGACCTCGCGGATCCCCGTGCTCCACGCCCTCAACGAGCTGAGGATCCGCCTGGCGCGCCCAGGTGCCGGGTGCCTCGTCCTGTGCGGGCCGACGCGCGTGATGGAGGAGATCTCCCGGGAGGCCTCCGACCTGTGGTCTATCCGCTCCTTCGCCCACGTCGTCCACGGCGCCCCCTCCGATCCGGCCGATCTGCCGGAGGAGCCGATGGGCCTGCCGCCGGCGCGCAGGGGTGGTCCCTACCGCTCGACCTGGCGGATCACGCTGCCCGCCGACATGCGCACCGAGGAGACGGCGGCCGTGCTCCGGAGGGTCGAGCACGCCCGGTCGGTCCTCAGCCGCGACCCGCGTGCGGCGAGGCAGGTCCTCGACGGCGCGGGACGCGTCGACTCCGCTGCGGCGCGGGTCCTCGTCGCTCTTGTCCGGGCCGAGGTCGGAGGCCTCCTTGACGACGTCGTCACGGCGGAGCGCTATCTGGCCACCGCCGTGACGGACGCCGCGTCCCTGCCTTCCTCGTTAGTGTCCCAGGTCCTCGTGGCCGCCTACGAGATCGCCATGGCGATGAGCGCATACGAGGCGGCCGCGGACGCTGCGGGGGCGCGGCTCGACATCGTCCGTGAGTGGGTCGAGGTGCTCGGGACGCCGGAGTCGCGCCGGGAGCTGTCGGTGTCCCTCGACCGCGTGGGTCGGGTGGCTGAGGCGCGGGGTGATCTGGCTGCGGCCGAGGATGCCTTCACCGAGGCGCTGGGGATCGACCGGGAGCTGGTCGAGGTGTTGGGGACGCCGGAGGCGCGTCGGGATCTGTCGGTGTCCCTCAACTACGTGGGTCGGGCGGCTGAGGCGCGGGGTGATCTGGCTGCGGCCGGGGATGCCTTCACCGAGGCGCTGGGGATCGACCGGGAGCTGGTCGAGGTGTTGGGGACGCCGGAGTCGCGCCGGGACCTGTCGGTGTCCCTCAACTACGTGGGTCGGGCGGCTGAGGCGCGGGGTGAGTTGGGCGTGGCTGAGGAGGCCTTCACCGAGGCGCTGGGGATCGACCGGGAGCTGGTCGAGGTGTTGGGGACGCCGGAGTCGCGCCGGGACCTGTCGGTGTCCCTCAACTACGTGGGTCGGGCGGCTCAGCTGCGGGGTGAGTTGGGCGTGGCTGAGGAGGCCTTCACCGAGGCGCTGGAAGTCCGGCGTGATCTGGTCGAGGTGCTCGCCACGCCGGAGTCGCGCCGGGACCTGTCGGTGTCCCTCAACAATGTGGGTCGGGTGGCTCAGGCGCGGGGCGATCTGGCTGCGGCCGAGGAGGCCTTCACCGAGGCCCTGAGGATCCGCCGGGAGCTGGTCGAGGTGCTGGGGACGCCGGAGTCGCGCCGGGACCTGTCGGTGGCTCTGACCCGCGTAGGTCTGCTGGCCCTGGCGCGGGGTGATCTGGCTGCGGCCGAGAAAGCCTTGACCGAGGCCCTGGGGATCGACCGGGATCTGGCGGAGCTGCTCGGGACGCCTGAGTCTCTGTCCGACCTGGGGTCCATCCTCGAACTCCTCGCCGAGCTGGCGCAGGCCTTGGGGGACTTGGACAGGGCCGAGGCCCTGCGCGCCGAGAGCCGTGACCTGCCCGCAGCCGACAGCCCCTGACCGCCCCTCCGGCGCCGGGGGCGCTCACCACGCCGTCGGCCCCTTATGCTGGGGCTCGCTGCGCGCCCGCCCCGACGGCGCCCCGAACCTACAAGGTGGTCACCCGTGACTGAGCACGCCCTCCAGGACCCTCCCACCCAGGTCCGGCCCACGCTGCGCGTCGGCGTCCTGGGAGCAGGCACCGTCGGCACCCAGGTCATCCGCCTCCTGCTCGAGCAGGCCGACGACTTCGCCGCCCGCTCCGGCGCCCGCCTGGAGATCACCGGCGTGGCCGTGCGCGACCTCGCCGCACCCCGGGACCCCGCCGTCCCGCGCGAGCTGCTCACCGACGACGCCACCGCCGTGGCCACGGGCAACGACCTCGTCATCGAGCTCATCGGCGGTATCGAGCCCGCCCGCAGCCTCATCCTGGCCGCCCTGAGCGCCGGCGCCAGCGTCATCACCGGCAACAAGGCGCTCATCGCCGCCCATGGCCCCGAGCTCTACGCCGCGGCCGCCGCCGCCGGCAGCGACTTCTACTACGAGGCGGCCGTCGCCGGCGCCATCCCGGTCGTCTACGCCCTGCGCGAGTCGATGGCGGGGGACAGGGTGACCAGCGTCCTGGGCATCGTCAACGGCACGACCAACTACATCCTCGACGAGATGAGCACCAAGGGCCTGTCCTTCGAGGCCGCCCTGGCCACCGCCCAGGAGCTCGGGTACGCCGAGGCGGACCCGACCGCCGACGTCGACGGCCTCGACGCCGCGGCCAAGGCCGCCATCCTCGCCTCCCTGGCCTTCCACACCCGTGTCGGCATCGACGACGTCCAGGTCGAGGGCATCCGCGACGTCACCGCCGAGGACATCCGCGAGGCCCGCGCCTCGGGCTGCGAGATCAAGCTCCTGGCCATCGCCCAGCGCCGCGAGGACGACCACGCCTCCGGCATCTCGGTGCGCGTCCACCCCGCCCTCGTGCCCGTCGAGCACCCGCTGGCCAGCGTCCACGGCGCCTTCAACGCCGTGCTCATCGAGGCCGAGGCCGCCGGGCCGCTCATGTTCTACGGCCAGGGCGCCGGCGGCGCCCCGACCGCCTCGGCGGTGCTCTCCGACGTCGTGGCCGCGGCCTCCCACCGTGTCGACGGCGGCCAGGCCCCCCGGGAGTCCTTCTACGCGGACCTGCCGGTCCTCGGCCCGGAGGCGGCCGTCACCCGCTACCAGATCCAGCTGCGCGTCGACGACCAGCCCGGCTCCCTGGCCGCGGTCGCGGGCGTCGTGGCCGACAACGGGGTGTCTATCGACTCGGTGCGCCAGAGCGCCTACGTCGGGGCCAACGACGCGATCGTCACGATCGTCACCCACCCCGCCGCTGTCTTCCACCTCGAGGGCGCCGTCGCCGGGCTGCGCGCCCTTGAGCGCGTCGACGACGTCGTGTCCGTGCGCCGCGTCGAGGGGCTGTGAGGACGCGCATGAGACTGGCGAACGAGCGCGCGGCCGTGCGCGTGCCGGCCACGACCGCCAACATGGGGCCCGGCTTCGACTCCTTCGGCATGGCCTTCCGCTACTACGACGAGGTCGAGGTGCGCCCGGTCGTCGGGCCGACCTCGGTGAGTGTCGAGGGGGTCGGTGCCGGCACCGTGCCCACCGACGACTCCAACCTCGTCGTGCGGGCGCTGCGCGCCGGGCTCGAGGCCGTCGGCGCCCCCCAGGCGGGCTTCGAGATGCGCTGCGTCAACCGCATCCCGCACGGCGGCGGCATGGGCTCCTCGGCCTCGGCGGCCGTGGCCGGCCTCATGCTGGCCCGCGGCCTGCTCTCCGAGCCCGAGGCGCTCGACGACGACCTCGTCTTCTCCCTGGCCACCGGATTCGAGGGGCATCCCGACAACGTCGCCCCGGCCGTCTTCGGAGGGGCCACCGTGGCCTGGACCGACGCCGAGGGGACGCCCCGCTGCGCCCCCATGCCGGTGGACGCCTCCCTGCCGGTCAGCCTGCTCGTCCCGCCGGAGACGACGCGTCTGAGCACCGAGGAGGCCCGCAAGGTCCTGCCGGATCTCGTGCCCAGGGCCGACGCCCTGTTCAACACCTCGCGCGCCGCGGTGCTCATGCTCGCTCTGGCCGGCCGGCCCGACCTGCTCATGGCGGGTACGGAGGACCGGCTCCACCAGCACTACCGCCGCGACGTCCTGCCCGCGTCGATGGCGGTCATGGACTCCCTGCGCGAGCAGGGCTACCCCGCGGTCATCTCCGGGGCCGGGCCCACGGTGCTCGTCCTGGCCGACCTGTCCCAGCACACGAGGTTCACCCTCGAGCGCCACGGCTGGACCGTGCTGCGCCCCGGCATCGACGCCGTCGGCGCCCAGCTCGTCTGAGGCGCCCGGCCCCCGTCCTCACTCCCCGCCTCACTCGACGGGTGTAAGCGGGGTCTCACCAACAGGTAGTTGAACTTTAAAGCAAGGGGTCCTACTGTCGTGGCAGCACCGAGAAAGGACACGTCATGAACGCCCAGGACCGCACTATCGACCCCGCTGCCGAGCCGACCACAGGGGCGGCCGTCGAGCCGACCGACCCCGCGTCCCGCGGGAGCGTCCCGCCCCAGGCTGAGGGGCCCGCCCCGCACGCCATGCACTTCGGGATCTTCACCGTCGGGGACGTCACCGTCGACCCGGCCACGGGGGAGGCGCCCAGCGAGCACGAGCGCATCAAGAACACCGTCGAGCTGGCCGTCGCCGCCGAGGAGCTCGGCCTCGACTTCTTCGCCACCGGAGAGCACCACAACCCGCCCTTCGTCCCCTCGAGCCCCGTCGCGCTCCTGGCCGCGATCGCCGCGAGGACCGAGCGCATCCTCCTGTCGACGGCCACCACCCTCATCACGACCAACGACCCGGTGCGCCTGGCCGAGGAGTACGCCTACCTCCAGCACCTGGCCGACGGACGGGTCGACCTCATGATGGGGCGGGGCAACACCGGTCCGGTCTACCCCTGGTTCGGCAAGGACATCCGCAAGGGCATCCAGCTCGCGGTGGAGAACTACGACCTGCTGCGCAGGCTGTGGGCCGAGACCAACGTCGACTGGAGCGGGGAGTTCCGCACGCCCCTGACCGACTTCACCTCGATGCCCCGCCCTCTGGACGGCGTGGCTCCCTTCGTCTGGCACGGGTCGATCCGCAGCCCCCAGATCGCCGAGCAGGCCGCCTTCTACGGCGACGGCTTCTTCCACAACAACATCTTCTGGCCCATCGACCACACCCGGAGGATGACTGACCTGTACCGCGAGCGCTTCGAGCACTACGGTCACGGCCCGGCCGCCCACGCCATCGTCGGGCTGGGAGGGCAGATCTTCTCCGCCGCCACCGAGCGGGAGGCCATCGAGCGCTACACGCCCTACTTCCGCAACTCCTACGTCTACCAGGGAGCCTCCCTGGAGGAGATGACGACGCACACGCCGCTGGCGGTGGGCACCCCCGAGCAGATCGTCGAGAAGTACCTCACCTACCGTGACGCGGTGGGTGACTACCAGCGCCAGGCCTTCCTGCTCGACATGGGCGGGGTGCCGCACGCCGAGGTCATGCGTCAGCTCGAGGTGCTCGGCACGCAGATCGTCCCGGCCCTGCGTGCCGAGCTCGAGGGCTCTCGCCCCGCAGAGGTCCCTGGCGCCCCGCTGCACCCGCGGCACCGGGCGGCCCTGACCGGCGGCGAGCCTCCTGCCGAGGAGCCCTTCGCCCTGGCAGAGCACTACAACCCGCTGACCGGCCGGCGGACCGCCGACTGACGCGGGTGCCGAGACGGACTGAGACGGACTGAGACGGACTGAGACGGACGCAGGCGAGGAAGGAGCACGGCGATGACGCAGACGACCAGGTCAGTGAGGGGCGCAAGCGCAGGGGGCACGACCGGCGGAGGAGGTGAGGAGGTGCGCCTGAGCGCCACGGGGCCGGCGGTCCCGCCGCCCGCCGGGCCCCTGCCGGGGCTGGAGCCCGGTATCCAGCTCGCAGGCGCGCAGGCCCTGGAGGCCCCCGCCTCAGGGGTGCCGGCCGGCGTCGGCCCGCGAGGCCCCGAGGTGGTCGTGGGGGAGTACGGAGAGTCCTCCGACGCCTACGACCACACCCAGATGGGTCGCTTCGCCAGGGTCGTGGCCGTCCACGCCGGGATCGGCACGCCGTCGACCTCGGCGATGCTGGCCGAGCGCCTGGGGGAGGCGACACGCGGGGCCCTGGAGGCGCGATCGCGGATCGCCTCGGTCACGGTCCTGGCCCTGCGGCCGCTGGCGGGCGACATCGCCCTGGCGGCGGTCGGCGGCCCGGTCAGCACCGAGCTTCAGGAGGCGATCGACGCCCTGGCCGCGGCCGACGCCGTCATCGCGGTCTCGCCGGTCTTCCAGGCCTCGTACTCCGGGCTGTTCAAGAGCTTCTTCGACGTCCTGCCCGAGGGAACCCTGCGTGCCGCACCGGTGCTCATGGGTGCGACGGCGGGCACGGCCCGGCACTCGCTCGTCACCGAGTCGGCGCTGCGCCCCCTGTTCGCCTACCTCAAGGCGATCCCGACGACGCTGGCCGTCTTCGCTGCGAGCGAGGACTTCGGTGCCTCCTGGGAGACCTCGGGCGCTGCCGACGAGGGAGTGGCTCCCCTGGGGGAGAGGATCGAGCGCGCGGGTGAGGAGTTGGCAGGGCTCGTCGAGCGCTTCCCGCGGCAGGCCCCTGTCGACGCGATGAGTGATTTCACGCCGATGGAGGCGCTTCTGCCGACTCGCCGATGAGGGTCGCGACGGTCAGCCAGGTCGTCGTCCACGGGTCCGATCCGCCAGGTGCCGGGCACCTGGCGGATCGGACCCGGTGGCTCCCGCCCGGCGTACTCCCCGGCTCGGTGTGTCGCAATTCCGCCGCGATTGACCGGGACATGACGCGGTGTCCTGGTAAGGTATGGGACGTGACCGGCGGACCGTTCCGCGCGGTCATCAACGCACCCGCCCGCGACCCGGCAACCCATTCCGGCGCACGCGAGGTGCACGACTCCTTCCCGTGGATGCTCTCCCGCACCCGCTGCCGGACAGTCCCCACCTGCCGTACGCCCCCTTTGTGGACGGCGGCACGCACCGTTAGGACACTCGTGACCGAGACCTCCAACGCCCGGCCCGCGCTGTCGACCATGCGCCTGGCCGAGCTCCAGAAGCTCGCGGCCTCCATGGGCCTCAAGGGCACCTCCCGAATGCGCAAGAGCGAGCTTGTCGCAGCCATCCGCGCCAACGGCTCCGCGACCGACGCCGAACGGCCCTCCGAGCCCGCCGCTGCGGCCCCGGCTCCTGAGCCCGCCGCTCCGGCCGAACCCGGGGTCGCCCCGGGTGCCGGGTCGGTGAGGCAGCCCGCGGAGCCGGGCGCCTCCCCCGACACGGGGGACGGGGGCCCCAAGCGCCCGCGCAGGCGTCGGGCCGCCGTCGCCGCCGGCGCCCCTCAGTCGGAGGCCCAGGAGGCTCCGGCACTGCTCGACCTGCCGGTTGAGCGCAAGCTCCCCCAGGACGAGCCCGGCCAGCGCTCCCGGAAGGACGACGTCGACAAGGGCCGACCCGACAAGGGCTCCGCAGGCCAGGCCCCGCAGGAGGGCTCCCGGCGCTCCCGGCGCCGGGCGCAGGCGGCGCTCGGTGCCCCGGAACGGAGCCAGCCCGTCGAGGACCGGGAGTCCGTCGAGGACCACGTCGACGCCAAGGCGGCCCTCATGCGGGACCTCGCCGACGCCACCGGAACCCCCGCGGTCGAGCCCAGCGAGCGCAAGCGCCGCGACCACGACGCCGAGCGCACCGACTGGGAGGACGAGAGCCGGTCCGGCCGTCGCCGACGGGGGCGCAAGCGCAGGGAGCGTGACAACGCCGGCGGACAGGGCGGAGCCGAGACCCAGGGCGGCTACCGCAACGGCCAGCCCCGCGAGGACGAGGTGCTCCTGCCCGTGGCCGGCATCCTCGACGTCGCCGACGCCCAGCACGCCTACCTGCGCACCTCCGGCTACCTGCCCGGACCCAAGGACGTCTACGTCAACGCCCAGCAGATCAAGGACAACGGGCTGCGACCGGGCGACGCGCTGACCGGCTGGGTGCGCGAAGGCGGTGAGACCGCGGGCCCCGGCGGGACAGGGCGGGGCAACCGTCGGCAGAACCGCGCCAGCAGGCAGAAGTTCAACCCGCTGGTCAGCGTCGAGACCGTCAACGGCATGGAGCCCGAGCGGGCCAAGCGCCGCCCGGAGTTCACCAAGCTCACCCCCCTCTACCCCCAGGAGCAGCTGCGCCTGGAGACCACGCCCAAGGCGCTCACCCCGCGGATCATCGACCTGGTCGCCCCCATCGGCAAGGGCCAGCGCGGGCTCATCGTCTCGCCCCCCAAGGCGGGCAAGACGATCGTGCTCCAGCAGATCGCCAACGCCATCTCGGTCAACAACCCCGAGGCCCACCTCATGGTCGTGCTCGTCGACGAGCGCCCCGAGGAGGTGACCGACATGCAGCGCACGGTCAAGGGCGAGGTCATCGCCTCCACCTTCGACCGCCCCGCATCGGATCACACGACCGTGGCAGAGCTGGCCATCGAGCGCGCCAAGCGCCTGGTCGAGCTCGGCCAGGACGTCGTCGTCCTGCTGGACTCGATCACCCGCCTGGGACGCGCCTACAACCTCGCCGCGCCTGCCAGCGGCCGGATCCTGTCCGGCGGGGTCGACGCCAGCGCCCTGTACCCGCCCAAGCGCTTCTTCGGCGCGGCTCGCAACATCGAGAACGGCGGGAGCCTGACGATCCTGGCCACCGCCCTGGTCGAGACCGGCTCGAAGATGGACGAGGTCATCTTCGAGGAGTTCAAGGGCACGGGGAACATGGAGCTGCGCCTGTCCCGTCAGCTGGCCGAGAAGCGCATCTTCCCCGCCGTCGACGTCGCGGCCTCCTCGACCCGTCGCGAGGAGCTGCTCATCGACCCGGCCCAGCTCAAGATCATGTGGCGCCTGCGCCGCCTGTTCACCGGCCTGGAGCAGCAGCAGGCCATCGAGCTCGTGCTCGGCAAGCTCAAGGAGACCTCCTCCAACGCCGAGTTCCTCATGGTCCTGTCCAAGACGACCCCGGCGGGGACCTCCCTGGCCGACGCCGACGAGGACTGACCCCAGGGTGCCGCGTCTCACCCGGCCCGGGCATTGTGGCCGGATGTCGGGACCGGCATAATCACCCCTCGGTCTCCGGTTCACCCGCCCGACCGGCTCGCGGGACCCGGGGCCCTCTCAACCCTTGAGGAGACACCATGAAGCAGGGGATCCACCCCGACTACGTGGCCACCACGGTCACGTGCACCTGCGGGAACACCTTCGAGACCCGCTCGACCGTCACGACCGGTGAGATCCGGGTGGACGTGTGCTCGGCCTGCCACCCGTTCTACACGGGCAAGCAGAAGATCCTCGACACCGGTGGCCGCGTGGCCCGCTTCGAGGCCCGCTACGGCAAGCGCACCAAGTAGGCAGCTCCCACGACGCCGACGACGCCCCCACGGCGCCGTCGGCGTCGTCGCATCCACGGGGCCGGTGCGCGGTGACGGGCACGGCTCCTCACCCACCGCCACCCCGGAGGACACCCATGCCCGAGGACTTCGCGGCGGCCGCGCCGCTGCTCGAGGAGTACGCCGCCATCGAGGCGCGGATGGCCGACCCCGCCGTCGCCTCCGACCCCGGGGCGATGCGTGGCCTGGCGCGCCGCTACGCCGAGCTCGGCCGGGTCGCCGTCGCGCACCGCAGCTGGGTGAGCGCGACCGCGGACCTGGCCGACGCCACCGAGCTCGCTCAAGTCGACCCGGACTTCGCCGCGGAGCTCCCCGCCCTGACCCGGCAGGCCGAGGCGGCGGCCCAGCGCCTGCGCGAGGTGCTCGTTCCCCGGGACCCCGACGACGCCCGCGACGTCATCATCGAGGTCAAGGCCGGCGAGGGCGGGGAGGAGTCCGCCCTCTTCGCCGCCGACCTGGCGCGCATGTACCGCCGCTACGCCGAGCGGATGGGCTGGGCGGTCGAGCTGCTCGACGCCACGGACTCCGACCTGGGCGGCTACAAGGACGTGCGGCTGGCGATCAAGTCCCACACCACCCCCGAGCCCCAGGACGGGGTGTGGGCGCACCTCAAGTACGAGGGAGGTGTCCACCGGGTCCAGCGGGTGCCTGTCACCGAGAGCCAGGGACGCATCCACACCTCGGCCGCGGGCGTCCTGGTCATGCCCGAGGCCGACGACCCCGGGGAGATCGCCATCGACGCCGCCGACCTGCGCATCGACGTCTTCCGCTCCTCGGGCCCGGGCGGGCAGTCGGTCAACACGACCGACTCCGCCGTGCGCATCACGCACCTGCCCACCGGGATCGTCGTGTCGATGCAGAACGAGAAGTCCCAGCTGCAGAACAAGGAGGCGGCCCTGCGCGTCCTGCGGGCCCGGCTTCTGGCTGAGCGCGCGGCCGCGGCCGCGGCCGAGGCCAGCGCCGCCCGCCGCTCCCAGGTGCGCACCGTCGACCGCTCCGAGCGGATCCGCACCTACAACTTCCCCGAGAACCGCGTGGCCGACCACCGCACCGGCTACAAGGCCTACAACCTCGACGCCGTGCTCGACGGTGACCTCGGAGCGGTCATCGGCTCGGCGATCGCCCTCGACGAGTCCGAGCGCCTCGCCGTGATCGGCCGGCCATGACCCCCGCCCCTCCTGCACCCCCCGCGCCCCCTGCACCCCCCGCTCTCCCTGCGCCCCCCGCTCCCCACGCCGAGATCGGGACATATGGCACCTCGAGATCGGGACATATGGCACCTCGAGATCGGGGGAAGTGGCACCTCGAGATCGGGACATATGGCACCTCGAGATCGGGACATATGGCACCTCGAGATCGGGGGAAGTGGCACCTCGAGATCGGGGGAAGTGGCACCTCGAGATCGGGGCATATGGCACGGCACGTGGACGGGGACGCCGTCCGGCCGGTGGCCGCGCGTCGCGGGGGCACCCGTCTGCCGGCAGAGGTGGCTCAAGGCGCGAGAGGCGCAGGGGCGTGAGCGCCGTCGGCAGGGCCGAGCTGCGTGCCGCCGTGCGTGATGCCACCGGGCGCCTTGCCGGCGCGGGCGTCGCCTCGCCGCAGGTTGACGCCCGGCTCCTGGCGGAGCACCTCCTGGGGCGCCCTCTTGTGCTGGCGGACTCCGCCCCGGCGGGGTTCGTGGAGTCCTACTGCATGCTCGTGGAGCGTCGTGCGAACCGCGAACCCCTCCAGCACGTCCTGGGGCGCATGTGGTTCCGGGGACTTGAGCTGGTCAGCCGCCCCGGGGTGTTCATCGTGCGGCCCGAGACCGAGGTGGTCGCGGGGGCTGCCATCGACGCGGTCCGGGCGTGCGCGTCGACGGGGCAGGCTCCCGGCCGTCCCCTGGTGGTCGATCTGTGCACGGGCTCGGGGGCTATCGCTGCGGCCGTGGCGGACGAGGTGCCCGGCACCCGGGTGCTCGCCGTCGAGCTCGACGACGCCGCTGCTCGCCTGGCTGCTGACAACTGCGCCAGGCTCGTACCAGGCCGTGTCGAGGTGCTGCAGGCGGACGCGACCGACCCGGCCACGCTCGGTGCGCTGGACGGCATGGTCGACGTCGTCGTCTCCAACCCGCCCTACGTGCCTGACGGCGAGGTCGAGGACATCGAAACCGCTCGCCACGACCCCGACCTGGCTCTGTTCGGCGGGGGAGCCGACGGCCTGGTCGTGCCGCGCGCGGTCGTCACCCGGGCAGCGGCACTTCTGGCGCCCGGCGGGCACCTTGTCATGGAGCATGACGCCGGGCAGGGGGCGGCGCTGCGCGAGGCTGCACGCGAGGCGGGCTTCGTGCGGGCCCAGACTGGCAGTGACCTGACCGGCAGGGACCGTTACCTGCTGGCCCGGCGCTGAACGCTGCGTATCGGGCCGATTCTCGCTGGGGGTCCCGGACGACGGGGCCGTCTTCCTCCGGGCCTCCGAGCAGGTCCGCTGCGATCAGCCCCGCGGAGGCCGGGCAGTCGCGGTGAGGCGGTGCTGCTCGACGTGCTCCGTGCGGGGGGGGCGTCTCGGATGGTGTGAGGCCCCGCGTCGCGAGTCACTGGATCAACTAGGGTGGTGGTGCGTCGTCATACGGGATGTGGATAGGCGCGTTGACGCAGGGCCGGTGGAACCTCCGAGACGCGGAAGGGGACCCTATGACACCTATGGCAACAGATAGCAAGGACGAGCGTAGATCTGCTGATACTGCCCTGGTCCGTGAGCTGCTCGACGGGCTGGCCCCGCTGCGCTGTCGCGCGCGGGCGATGTTCGGCGCGTGGATGATCTACGTCGATGACAAGCCGTTGTGCATCGTTGATAACGGCGAGGTCTTCATCAAGCGCTCCACGGCAGACGCCCTGTTCGAGGGTATCGCCCAGCTCGCCCCGCCCTATCCAGGTGCAAAGGACTACTGGTTGCTCGACGGAGCCCTGCTGCGTGCCTCCCCTGACCGTGTTCGTGAGCTGGTCGCTGCTGTGGCTGACGCCCTGCCCGAGCCCAAGCGGAGACCGGCCCCGCCGGCGTCGCGCTGAGACCGGGAGCCCGCTGCGCGCGTGACCTCAGTCGGACATCCAGGCATGAGCCGCCCGCCTGGGTGGTGAGGTATGCGTACGTGCCGGATGCGGCGATCTCGGGGTGTCATTTGTCCCGATCTCGAGGTGTCATTAGTCCCGATCTCGGGGTGTCATTTGTCCCGATCTCGGGGTGTCATTAGTCCCGATCTCGCGGTGGGGTGGTGGGGGCGGGGGCTTGAGCCGGCGGGGTCGGCGCCGCGGCGCGCGGCCGGCCCGGGTCCTCCTCGTCGGCGGGGGCCGCAGACGCCGGGGTAGTCGTCTGCCGCCTGGCATAGGCTTGGACCGAGATGAACGCGACGAACCCCCTCTTCGGTGCCCTGCCCATGCCCGGGTCCGCCACGCCCCCGCCCGAGGCCGCCCTGCCCGCCCTGGCCCCGACGACCGCCCCGTGGGAGGACGACTCCTGGGCCGACGTCGAGGCCCCCGAGCCCGAGGACCTCGACCCCGGCTGGGAGCCCGAGCCTGTCGACGCCGCGGCCGTCGAGCCCGGCTGGCGCGAGCGCGACGAGGAGATGGCCCGTCTGGTCGCCCGGGCCAACGCCGGCGGAGCCGAGCCCGAGGAGCTTCTCGCCGGGCTCAACCCCGCCCAGGCGCAGGCCGTCACCCACGCCGGGTCCCCGCTGCTCATCATCGCCGGTGCCGGCAGCGGCAAGACCCGGGTCCTGACCCACCGCATCGCCTACCTGCTGGCCACCGGTCGGGCCCGCCCCGGCGAGATCCTGGCCATCACCTTCACGAACAAGGCCGCCGCCGAGATGCGCGAGCGCGTCACGGACCTTGTCGGCCCGGCGGGCGGACGCATGTGGGTCTCGACCTTCCACAGCGCCTGCGTGCGCATCCTGCGCCGCGAGCACGAGGCGGCCGGCCTGCGCTCCACCTTCTCCATCTACGACGCCGCCGACTCCCAGCGCCTCATCACGATGGTCGTGCGCGAGCTGGGCATCGACCCCAAGCGCTTCACCCCCAAGACCTTCGCCCACCGCATCTCCGACCTCAAGAACGAGCTCGTCACCCCCGCGGCCTTCGCCGAGCACGCCGTCGTCACCAACCCGCTTGAGCGCCACCTGGCCGAGGTCTACCGCGCCTACCAGGCCCGCCTCGCCGCCGCCAACGCCCTCGACTTCGACGACCTCATCATGCGCACCGTCGACCTGCTGCGCTCCAGGCCGTCCCTGGCCGAGACGTACCGGCGCCGCTTCCGCCACGTCCTCGTCGACGAGTACCAGGACACCAACCACGCCCAGTACGTGCTCGTGCGCGAGCTCGTCGGCGGCCCCGGCACCTCCGGGGCCGGGGCCACCCTGCCCCCCGGCGAGCTGACGGTCGTGGGCGACTCCGACCAGTCCATCTACGCCTTCCGCGGCGCGACGATCCGCAACATCGAGGAGTTCGAGCAGGACTACCCGCAGGCGCGCACCATCGTGCTCGAGCAGAACTACCGCTCGACCCAGAACATCCTGTCGGCCGCCAACGCCGTCATCGCCCGCAACTCCGGGCGCCGGGAGAAGAACCTGTGGACCGCGCTCGGCGACGGGGAGGCGATCACCGGCTACGTCGCGGACTCCGAGCACGACGAGGCCCGCTGGATCAGCGCCGAGATCGACCGGCTCGCCGACGCCCACGGCGTGCGCCCGTCCGACGTCGCCGTCTTCTACCGCACCAACGCCCAGTCCCGGGCCCTGGAGGAGGTCTTCCTCCGCTCGGGCCAGCCCTACAAGGTCGTCGGCGGCACCCGCTTCTACGAGCGGCGCGAGATCAAGGACGCCGTGGCCTACCTGCGTGCCGTGGACAACCCGGACGACGACGTCAACCTGCGCCGCATCCTCAACGTGCCCAAGCGGGGCCTGGGGGAGCGGGCCGAGGCCGTCCTGGCCGAGCACGCCGCCCGCTACTCGGTGTCCTTCGGCACCGCCGTGGCCGACGCCGCCGGGGCCCCGCGGCCCAGCCCGACCGACCGCGCCGGCCAGGACGCGCAGGCCCCGGGCTCAGAGCCTCCGGCCGTCGAGGGCCTGTCCACCCGGGCCCGCACCCAGGTGACCGCCTTCCACGAGCTGCTCGCCGGCCTGCGCCACCAGCTCGCCGACGGCGACGGCGTCGCCGACATCCTCGACTCCGCCCTCGACGCATCGGGATACCTCGCCGAGCTGCGTGCCAGTGACGACCCGCAGGACGCCACCCGCGTGGAGAACCTGGCCGAGCTCCACTCGGTGGCCGCCGACTTCCAGGCCGCCAACCCCGAGGGCACCCTCGCCGACTTCCTCGAGCGCGTCAGCCTCGTGGCCGACTCCGACCAGCTCCCCGCGGCCCCGGGGACCGATGGCGCAGACGAGGCCGGGCAGGAGCCGACCGGGCAGGTCACCCTCATGACCGTCCACACGGCCAAGGGCCTGGAGTTCCCGGTCGTCTTCGTCACCGGCCTGGAGGACGGCACCTTCCCCCACGCCCGTTCCCTGGCCGAGGACACCGAGCTGGCTGAGGAGCGGCGCCTGGCCTACGTCGCGCTGACCCGCGCCCGTGAGCGCCTCTACGTCACCCGGGCCGCCGTCCGCTCATCGTGGGGCGCGGCGACGGCGATGCCCGCCTCGCGTTTCCTCGACGACATCCCCTCCGAGACGATGGACTGGAAGCGGCTGACCGCCTCGACCGAGGCCCTGCGCGGAGGGTCCACCGGCTGGGGGGCAGGCTGGGGCGAGGGAGGCTTCGGCTCGGGCCGGGCCGCGAACCGGCGCGGAGGCGCCACCGAGGAGGACGGCGACTTCGCCCCGGCCATCGGCTCGGGCCGGGCGGGTCGGCGCACGGGCAGGCTCGGGCGGGTCGAGACCCCCAAGGACCGGGCGGAGGCGCGGCGGGCCAAGCGCCTCGAGGCCCGGGGCAGGCCCGTGCGCCTCGACGGATCCGGAGGGCCGCAGGAGGCCGACCAGGCCCTGCCGGAGGCGGTCGCCGGGCTGCGGGCCGGGGACCGTGTCCGGCACGAGTCCTACGGTGAGGGCACGGTCCTCGGCCTGGAGGGCTCCGGGCGCTCGACGGTGGCCCGGGTCGAGTTCGTCGTCGACGGCGCACCGACCACCAAGCGGCTCATGCTGCGCCTGGCCCCGGTCACCCGCGCCTGAGACGCGCCCGGGACATCGCCCGCCCCCCTGCGGCCCGACCCGCACACGCCGGGAGGACCCCGCCAGGAGGCACCCGCACGGGCAGGGTCCCGGAGCGTCCAGGACGGACCCCACGAGGTGCCGGGGCTAGGCGCCGGCGGCGGGCGGGCAGCCCTCCTCGCGCGGGGCCACGAGCCTGAGGGGGCGGCGCTCGGCCCGGAACTCGTTGACCGGGGCGTTGCTCGCGTAACCCAGCGCGAAGCCGGTGACGAGCCGGTAGTCCCGGGGCACGTCGAACTCGGCGTCCAGCGGCGCCCTCCATCCCGCCAGGATCCCGATGGGGCAGGAGTCGACGCCGTGGGCCTTGGCCGACAGGAACAGCGTCTGGAGCATGAGGCCGGCGTCAAGGGCCGCGAAGGGCATAAGGCCGGAGTGGATGAGGACGAAGCCGATGACCGGGGCGCCGAAGGCCTCGCAGTTGCGACGGTTGTGGGCGTCGCGCGCCTGCCGGTCGCGCCGGTCGATGCCGAGGTGGCCGTACAGGGCCTTGGCCACGGCGATCGAGTGGGGGCGCAGGTCGGAGGGGTAGGCCTTCCAGATCTTGTAGTCCCCGTCGGGCGCCGCGCCGGTGAGCGGTATCCTCGCGGTGGTGCCCCGCTCCTTGTGCTGGACGTCGAGGGTCTTGTCGAATGCCCGCAGGTAGGAGGCGCGCAGCCTGTCGGCGCGCTCCCCGGTGGCCAGCGCGAGCATGAAGGGCCTCGTGTTCGACCAGCTCGGTGCCTGGCGCGCGTCCTCGAGGACGGCCTCGAGCACCTCCTGGGGGACCGGGTCGGGCAGGAAGTCACGCGCCGAGTAGCGTGAGGCAGCCAGCTGTGAGAAGTCCTCCGGGCCCATCCTCGCCTCCTGCTCCGTGGGTCTGCGGGCGCTCCGGCTATACGGCCACCTGCCGTCCCGGCGTGCGGCTCCTAGTGTATTCGCCCGGGCGACGGCCGGGGCCGGACGCGTGAGAGGCGGGGCTGGTCAGGGTCGGTTGGTGCCGGTCAGTGCCGGGGGCCGAAGTCCGCGTCGGCCAGGGAGCGGATGACCCGCGCCGGCGTGCCCACCGCCAGGCTGTAGGCCGGGAGGTCCTTGGTGACGACGGCGCCCGCACCCACGACGCTGCCCTGCCCGATCCTCACCCCGGGGCACACGATGACCCCGCCGCCGAGCCACACGTTGTCCTCGATGACGATGGGATCGGCCGACTCCAGTCCCGCGGCGCGGGGGGCGGGGGCCAGAGGGTGGACCGGGGTGAGCAGCTGGACGTTGGGCCCGAGCTGGCAGCGCGCTCCGACGGTGATCTGGGCGACGTCGAGCGCGGTGAGCCCGAAGTTGACGAAGGTGCCCTCGCCGATCGTGATGTTCTCGCCGTAGTCGACCCTGACGGGAGGGATGACGTGCACGCCCGGGCCCAGGTGCGGCAGGGCGGAGCGCAGGTGGGTCTCGGCGTCCTCCTGCCCCATGGCGTAGGCGGTCTCGTAGAGGTGGAGCTCTCGGCGCGCGTGGGCGGCGATCCGGGCGTTGTCCGGGTCGCCGCCGACGTACCAGTCCCCGGCGAGCATGCGCTCGCGGTCGGTGCGGGTGTCGCCCGCGAAGTAGTCCTCGGCGCTCCAGGTGCTGTCCACGGCACGAGGATAGACGGTCCTGGCGCGGCGGGGACCCTCCTGTCAGCCCTCCTGCGCGGCCCGCGCGTCCTCGACGAGCTGGGCGAGCAGCCCGTCGCCGACCTCGGGAACGAGGCTCTGCTCGACCGGCTGGTCGTCCGGGGTGTCCTCCGAGGACACCGACACGACCCTGGCCGTCTCGGCCTCCTGGGCGGCCTGCTCCATGCGCTCCGCTGCCTGCGTCGCGCCGTCCTGGTCCCCTGCGCGCAGGGCCAGGCGCAGGTCGACGGCGGCCGAGGCCGCATCGGCCCAGTCGGCGGCCGCCAGGATCCACGGCTCGCAGTCCTCGTAGTAGCCGGTGACCTGGACCCCCTGGAGGGTGGTGGGCGCCTGACTGAGCAGTGCCAGCCGGTCCTGGAGGGTCTGGGCGGCTGAGTCCACGGCCTGGTCGTCGTCTCCCTCCAGAGCGGTCTCGAAGGCGACGACGTCGGCGCTCAGCCCGGGGGAGGCGGGCATGTCCTCGGAGAAGGGCCAGGAGACCGACAGGTCGGTGAAGGCCTCGAGCGTGTCCCATAGCGGTCCCGAGCGTGTCCCGGCGACCTGGGCCATCGCCTCGTCCTGGGCGATGACCGGGTCGTAGGCCGGACCGTTCAACGTGTAGCTCCCGTAGGAGGCCAGGACCGGCATCGACGCGTAGGCCTGGATCATCGGGTTGGAGGTCAGGCCCTCGACCTGCTCGTGGAGGTGAGGGTCCCGTCCGGTGACGGCGCCCAGGAAGAGACGCTCGGCGTTGTCGCCGTCGTTGACCGGGTAGTTGTCCCAGATGATGAGCCCGTCGGTGTCGTAGGCCTGTGCCGTCTCGGCCGCCTGCTGGGAGGTGATCGCCTCGGTGACGATGCCCTCGCCGGTCCACTGCACCCGCACGGAGGGGTCGAGGGTGCGGGCCTGGGTCGTCTTGGCGGCGGAGGGGCCCGTGCCCGTGTACTCGGTGGGCACGACGATGAGGTCGGGCAGCCCGTTGGGACGCAGGTACTCGTCCTGGAGGCGGTTGAGGTAGGAGGACTGTGCGGCGACCAGGGCGGTGGGGGACTCTCCGTGGGCCGCCCTGTCGGACTCGCAGCCCACGGAGCCGGGGATGTCGTCCAGAGCGACCGCCAGGCGGGTCACGCCGATGGAGCGCAGCTGGTCGAAGACCGCCACCGTGGCCTCGAAGTCGGCCTGCGAGGTGTAGCAGATGTCGCCTCCGGGGGACAGGGCGACGACGAGGTCGACGTGGTGGGTGCGTGCGGCGGCGACGAGCCCGGCCATCTGGGACAGCTCGGCCTCGGGGTAGAGCTCGCGCCACCGCGTCCGCAGGTAGGGGTCGTCCTTGGGGGCGTAGATGTAGGTGTTGAGCGCTTGGTCGCCCATGAAGGCGAGCACGTCGGTCCGGGCCTCGTGCGACCAGGGCGCGCCGTAGAAGCCCTCGACGACGCCCCGCACGGTCATGAGCGGCCAGTCGGAGACCGTCGCCCCGTGCAGCGTGCCGTCGAGCACCATCCGGCTCAGGGTCGTGGCCCCGTAACGCGTCCCGGCGGCGTCGGTGCCCAGGAGGACTGCCGTGGGGACGCCGACGCGCGTCGTCGTGATGGCGTAGCCCTCGGCCTGCTCGGGCACCGTCATGCCCCCGGGCAGGTAGCCCGCCGCGGCGGCCGAGGCGGTGCCGGTGCCCACGACGATGCGGGCCTGGGGGCCCGCCTCCTCCTCGACGACCGTGCCGCCCGCGCTCGTGACGACCTCGGTCAGCGCCGCGCTCAGCTCGGCCTCCTGCTCGGCGGTGTCCTGGCCGCCCAGGCTGATGATCGACACCGTGCCGGTCAGGTCGAGGTCCTGCCCGCCCCACTCCACCGACTGCGGGGCGCGCGCCAGGACCGGGACCTCGGACCGGGCCTCCGGTGAGGAGCCGGTGGGACTGGGCTCCGGTGAGGCCGGCCCGGTGGGCGCGCCGCTGCCGGTCGGGGACGCCGGGGACACTGCCTCGCCGGTGGCGGAGGAGGCCGCGCTGGGGCTGGTGGCACCGTTGCCGGTGGTTGAGCCGTCCGGTGCCTGGGGCGTGCAGGCCATGAGGTGGGCTGCCAGCGCGACGCCCATGAGTGAGGCGATGGCCCGCGCGGCCCGTGCGGGGCGGAGGTGGCGAGGGGCGCGGCGAGGTCGGGGACGGGTCGTGTGGTGGTTCGTCATGAGCGGGGGGCTCCTGGCAGGTGCGTGCCCGGTCGGTGCGGCTCACCGGTCCGGGCGTCAGGGCTGTCGAGGTGTCGAGATATGACAGTGAGACCAGATTGTTATCACATCCGTGCGATCCGTGCCGGGTGTCGAGCCGGGGGCTGACACGCGGGTCGAAGATCACGAGTTGATAACGTTTTGGGTCGTGCGCTGACTCGACGTGACAGCCGGGCCTGCTGTGACTAGCGTGTGCCACGCCATAGTGTCGACGCGCGTCGACAGCGGGTCTCCCCGTCGGCATCCGCTGTCGGACCCGGGCATGGCGTTTCAAGGAGGAAACAACAGATGTCTCTCTCGCTCCCCAGGCGTCGGTTCATCCAGGGCTCCGCCCTCGCTGCGGTTCTTGGCGCCGCGGCCGCCTGCTCCAACGACTCCGGCGACTCCGGCGGCTCGACGGAGCTGACCGGTACCGGCCCCATCACCTGGGTCCAGGGCAAGGACAACTCCGGCGGCAAGGTGCAGGAGCGCATCGACGAGTGGAACAAGCTCTACCCTGACGAGAAGGTCACGCTCATCGAGCTGTCCTCGGAGGCCGACCAGCAGCGCCAGTCCTTCGTCAACAACGCCCAGACGAAGTCCGACGCCTACGACGTCATCTCCGTCGACCTCGTGTGGGTCGCCGAGTTCGCCGCGAACCAGTGGATCGTCGAGCTGCCCGTCGACGAGCTCAAGAACGACGACATCATCCCCGCCGTGTGGGACACCGGTCTCTACATGGACAAGCTCTACGCGATGCCGTTTGCCACCGACTCCTCGATGATGTTCTACCGCAAGGACTTCCTGGCCGAGGCCGGGGTCGAGGTGCCCACGACCTGGGACGAGGTCAAGTCGGCCATCGAGGCGGTGCGCGCCCTGCCCGCCCACGCCGGCATCGGGGGCTTCGGCGGCCAGTACGCCAAGTACGAGGGCCTGACCTGCAACGCCTCGGAGTTCATCCACACCGCCGGCGGCGCCTTCTACGACGCCGAGGGCGCAGTGACGATCAACTCCCCGGAGGCGGTCAAGGGCCTTCAGGGGCTCATGGACGCCTTCAAGGACGGAGTCATCCCCAAGGAGGCCCTGGAGTGGAAGGAGGAGGACGGCCGCAACGCCTTCGAGCAGGGCAAGCTCCTGTTCTACCGGCAGTGGCCCTACCAGTACGCCAACAACCTCGAGGCCCTGGGTGCCGACAAGTTCGGCGTCGCCCCCCTGCCCAGCATCGGCGGCAACGACTTCGTGCCCACCCTGGGAGGCCACAACTGCGCGATCTCCGCCTTCTCCAAGAACAAGGCCACGGCGCTCAAGTTCATCAAGTGGTGGACCAGCGAGGAGTCCGAGCGCTACGCCCTGGAGACCCAGACGCTGGCACCGATCCTCGGCTCGCTCTACGAGGACGCCGACCTGCTCGCCCAGTTCCCCTACCTGACCACGCTGCGTGAGTCCCTCGACGCCGCTGAGGGTCGTCCCAAGGCCGTGGCCTACGGCGACGTGACCGCCGCCATCCAGGACGCCATCTACCCGGCCATCAAGCAGGAGACCACGGCCGAGGACGCCCTGTCCGGCCTGGAGACCTCCCTCAAGGCACTGGTCTGAGCGACCGCCTCGCGCGGTCGTGACGGCGCGACGGCCGGGTGCCGCGGGCGCAGCCCGCCCGCGGCACCCGGTGCTCGTCGCCCTCGAAGCGAGTGTGAAGGACACCCATGAGCACCAAGCCCCTCCCCGCGGAGGTACGTCAGCACAGGTCGAAGGCGTCCAAGGCACAGTCTCGGCTGGCCTGGATGCTCATCACCCCGACGGTCCTCGTCCTGGCGATCGTCATCATCGTGCCCGTCTTCCAGTCCCTGTGGCAGTCCATGTTCGGCAAGGCCGGCCTGGATCCCAAGACCGGCTTCATCTCCGAGACCGAGCCCTTCGTCGGGCTGGAGAACTACACGGCCATCTTCACCTCCGCCGGTGAGAGGTTCTGGGTGGCCGCCTACAACACGACCCTGTTCGGCGTGGTCACGGTGGTCCTCGAGACCATCCTGGGTGTCGCGATGGCGCTCATCATGCACAAGGCGATGCGCGGGCGCGGGGTCGTGCGCGCGGCGATCCTCGTGCCCTGGGCGATCCCGACGGCGGTGTCGGCCATCCTGTGGGGGTGGATCTTCAACCAGAACGGCGTGGCCAACGCGATCCTGGGCCAGCACATCATGTGGGCCTCAGGTGACCTGAGCGCCAAGATGGCGATCATCATCGCCGACGTGTGGAAGACCGCGCCCTACATCGGCCTGCTCACCCTGGCGGGGCTCCAGGTCATCCCCGACGAGGTCTACGAGGCCGCCAAGATCGACGGCGCGAACGCGTGGAGGCGCTTCACCAGGATCACCCTGCCGCTGGTCAAGCCGGCGCTGGTCGTGGCCATCCTCTTCCGCGCCCTCGACGCGCTGCGCATGTTCGACCTGCCCTACATCCTCATCGGGCCGCGTAAGACCAGCGTCGAGACCCTGTCGATGCTCGTCCAGGACGAGGCCTCCAACCTGCGCTACGGCTCAGCGGCCGCCTACGCCCTCATCCTGTTCCTCTACGTGTTCATCTTCGCCTTCGCCTTCACCCGCATCACGAGGACCGACCTGGGGGCGAGCACCGAGCGGCCCCGACGGGGCGCCGGACGACGCCTGCCCGTGACCGCCTTCCTGCCCAAGCGCGACCGCTCGGCCGCGCGCACCGCCGACCCCGAGAGGAGCGCCTCATGAGCGCCGCTACGAGCACTGCCACGGGCGCCGCCCGTCCCTCCCGGAGGTACTCCTGGGGAGAGATGCTCTCCACCGCGGGCATCGGGCTCATCGTCATCTACTGCCTGGCGCCCTTCTACTGGATGATCGTGTCGTCCCTGCGTCCTGACACGGACATCTTCGACAACACCTGGTGGCCCACGACGGTCTCCTTCGAGAACTACGAGGCGGTCTTCTCCGCCAAGAACAACTTCGCCCAGGGGCTGGTCAACTCCCTCATCGTGTCGGTCATCGTGACGATCGTCGCCCTGGTCGTGGCCACCTTCGCCTCCTACGCCCTGGCGCGCCTTGACTTTCGGGGCAAGGGCCTGCTCCTGCTCGTCATCCTGGCCACCTCGATGTTCCCGCTCGTGGCGATCATCGTGCCGCTGCTCAAGAACTTCTCGGACTGGGGCTGGATCAACACCTACCAGGCGATGATCATCCCCGACCTGTCCTTCTCCCTGCCGCTGGCCGTGTGGAACCTGACGAGCTTCTTCAGGCAGATGCCTCAGGAGCTCGAGCAGTCCGCCATGGTCGACGGCTGCACCCCGGGGCAGGCCTTCCGCAAGGTCATCCTGCCGATCGCCGCCCCGGGCATCTTCACGACGGCCATCATCATCTTCATCGGCGCCTGGAACGAGTTCCTCGTGGCCGTCACGATGATCAACAACCCGGCGATGCAGCCCGCCACCGTCCTGCTGTCGAAGTTCACCGGGGCCTCGCAGTTCAACACGCCCTTCGGCTCGCAGATGGCTGCGGGCGTCATCATGACCCTCCCGCTGGTCGTCATGGTGCTGCTCTTCCAGCGCCGGATCGTCGCCGGCCTGGCCGCCGGAGGACTCAAGCAGTGAGACAGTGAGGACGGGTGCGGGGCCGTGCCCCGCACCCGTCCGCCGGAGGAGGGGCCGTGGCAGCCACACGCGCCGACGTCGCACGCCTGGCCGGCGTGTCACCATCGACCGTCACCTACGTACTCACCGGCAAGCGCGCCACGAGCGCGCGGACACGGCAGCGGGTCCGCGCCGCCGTCGACGAGCTGGGCTACCACCCCAACCGGCACGCCTCGGTGCTCGCGGCCCGGTCGGCACGCAATGTCGGGGTGCTCCTGCGCATGCAGCGCCCCTCGATCGACGGCAACGACCTGGGCTACGTCTCCGGTCTGCGCGAGTGCCTCGAGGCCGAGGGCATCCGGGTGTTCATGCCCATGGTGCGCCCCGGCAGCACCTGCGAGGACCTGCGGGCGCTCGTGCGCTCCCAGACCCTCGACGCCGCCGTCCTCATGGACGTCGCCCCCGACGACGAGCGCGAGAGGCTCCTGCGCCGCGAGGACGTCCCGGTGGCCCTCATCGGGACCTCCGGGGCCCCCTGGAGCACCGGTGTCGACGCGGACTTCGAGCAGATGGTCGACACGGCCGTCGCCCACCTGGCCGGGCTCGGGCACGGCCGGGTGCTCTACCTGGCCCGCCGTATCGACAAGGACCAGGCCAACGCCTACCGTGCCCAGACCGAGGCGATGGGCCTGGTCGCGCGCAGGCGAGGGGTCGAGGTGCTCATCCGCCCGGTGCCCGACAACGCCGTGTCCGGTGCCGCCGTGCTCACCGGCGGGCGCCTCCCGCGGGGGTGCACGGCCGTGGTGTCCAACAACCCGATCGCCCTCGAGGGCCTCCTGGCCGCCGCCTGGTCCCACGGCATCGACGTCCCCGGGCGGCTGTCCGTCGTCGCGCTGGGGCTGACCGTGCCCCGGGACCCCGAGGGCGGGCTCGTCTCCGAGGTGAGCGTGGACAGGGCCGCGATGGGGCGCGAGGCGGCTGCGCTCCTCCTCGGTCTGCTGGCGGACCCGGGGGCCGCGGCACGGAGGTTGACGATGAGCTCGTTCCTGACCGACCGGGCCTCGACGGCGCCAGCGCAGCGCGGTGGCCTCGGGGCCCTCGGATCCACGCCGGCCGCGTAGCCGACGGCGACAGGCTGCCCCGGGGTCCAGGCGCCTCCGGTCAGCGCCTGAAGCCGCCCTCGGCGTTGACCACCTGCCCGGTCACCCAGGCGGCCTCGTCGGTCAGGAGCCAGCAGATGAGCCCGGCGGGGTCGCGCGGGCCGGCGAGACGTCCGCCGGGGAACCTCGCGGCGAGCGCTGCACGCGCGCCGGGGTCCATGAGCCCCATGTACCCGGTGTCCACCGGCCCGGGGTTGACCGTGTTGAGGCGGATGCCGCGCTCGGCCAGCCCGGCGGCCAGCGAGGGCGTCATCCCCGCCAGGGCGGCCTTGGCCGTGCAGTAGGCGATCTCCTCGGGCATCGGCCCCAGGTCCTGGCCCGAGGTCATGAGCACGACCGAGCCGGGCATGTCGGGCTCGGGGGCGAGCGGGCCGCGGCGCCGTCGCGTGCGGGCTGCGTAGGCCTGGGTGAGCAGCAGCGACGCCCGGGCGCTGACCGCCCAGTGGTGGTCGAGGTCCGCGGCGCTGAGCTCCTCGAGCCTGCCGTCGCGCCCGGAGGAGGCCTGGTTGCACACGAGGGCGTCGACGCCGCCCAGACGCTCGACGGCGGCCTCGATGACCCGCTCGGGCTCCCCGGCCTCGCGCAGGTCCGCGTGCACGTGGGACAGGGCGGCCTCGCCGACGAGGTGGGAGCGCACCGAGTCCATCGTGGCCTCCACGCAGTCCGCCCCCCAGGGCTGGGCCTCGTCATGGGGACGGTAGTGGTGGCACAGCAGCGAGGCCCCCCAGTCGGCCGCGAGGCAGGCCACGGCGTGCCCGATGCCCGCGCGCCTGCTCACGCCGGTGACCACGACGACCCTGCCCGCCAGGGGGAGCGCCTCGCGCGCGGTCCCGGCCCGTGGGCCGGCGCCGGGGGAGGCGTGGCGGAGCGTGTCGTCGCCGGCGGCTGGCCGGCGGCCGGTGTCCTGCGATGGGGTCATGTCCTGATCATCGCACGACTGGTCCCGAGACCTATGCGCAGCGATTTGTCCGGTCAAAGTCTTGACATCGCCGTGATCGCCGACGCCGACGGGCAGCGCGCCGAGGCGCTGGCCGCCGAGCTCGGAGCCCCCCGGTCCTTCACCGACGGCAAGGAGATGATCGCCTCGGGCGCGGTCGACGCCGTCATCATCGCCGTCCCCGACCCGCTCCACGCCCCGCTGGTCGAGACCTGCCTCGACCAGCGGCTGCCCGTCCTGTGCGAGAAGCCCCTGGCGCCGACCGCCTCCGAGGCCGCACGCCTCGTCAGCCTCCACGACGCCCTGCCCACGCCGCTGCTCACCGTAGGATTCATGCGCCGTTTCGACCCCGGCTACCTCGCCCTGCGCTCGCGGATCAGGGCCGGGGCCGAGGGGGCGCTGCTCATGACCCACTCCGTCCACCGCAACGTCGAGGCGTACCCCGGCCAGGACTCCTCAGCCACGGTGACCAACTCCGCCGTCCACGAGATCGACGTCCTGCCGTGGCTCTCGGGCCACGACATCGTCGCCGTCCAGTGGGCCTGCGGGCGCGCCAGCTCGCTCATCTCCGAGCGCCACGACCCCCAGATGCTCCTCATGTGGGACGCCTCCGGCGCGCTGCACACCGTCGAGCTCCAGGTCCACGCCCAGTACGGCTACGACGTGCGCTGCGAGGCCGTGTGCGAGCGCGGCACGCTCGAGCTTCCCGCCGTGCCCGCCCTGGTCGAGGCTGACGAGCTCGTCGTCAACACCTCGCTGCGCCGGCAGGCGACCTACCCCGCCGACTGGCGCCCCCGTTTCGCCGCCGCCTACCGCGCCGAGCTCGCCGCCTGGGTCCAGGCGACCCTGGACGGTGGCATCCCCGAGGGCGCCGCCACCGCCGGCGACGCGCTGCGCACCACCGTCGTGGCCCAGACCCTCGTGGAGTCCATGGAGGCCGGCGGGCTCAGGCTCGAGGTCCCCGAGCCCACGACCGTGGCGCAGGAGGCCTGAGCATGGAACTGGGTATCGTCACCGACTCCCTGGCCCACCTGCCCCTGGAGGAGATGCTCGACACGGTCGCCTCCCTGGGCATCACCGCCGTCGAGCTGCCCACAGGGGGCTGGTCCACCGCCCCCCACCTCGATCTCGACCTCCTCCTGGCTGACCACCAGGCCCGGCGCCGCCTGACCGCGGCCGTGGAGGAGCGGGGCCTGCGCATCTGCGCCCTCAACGCCAACGGCAACCAGCTCCACCCCGTCACCGGCCCTCAGGTCGACGCCGTCGTGCGCAAGACCGTCGAGCTCGCCGGGCTGCTGGGCGTGGGCACGGTCGTGCTCATGTCCGGCCTGCCGGCCGGGGCGCCGGGAGACACGACGCCCAACTGGGTGACCACCTCCTGGCCCCCCGAGACCCGTCGGATCCTGGACTACCAGTGGACGCAGGTGGCGATCCCCTACTGGACCGACCTCGCCGCCCACGGAGCAGCGCACGGCGTGCGCTTCGCCGTCGAGATGCACGGCACCCAGCTCGTCTACAACGCAGCCACGCTCCTTCGCCTGCGCGAGGAGGTCGGCGAGATCGTGGGGGCCAACCTCGACCCCTCCCACCCGATGTGGATGGGAGCCGACCCACTCGCCCTCGTCCGGGCGCTCGACGGGGCGATCCACCACGTCCACGCCAAGGACACCCGGGTCCAGCACGCCGTCGCCGACGTCCACGGCCTGCTCGACACCCAGGGGCCCGAGCAGGCGGCGACCCGCGCCTGGAACTACGTCACCCTCGGCCTGGGCCACGAGGGCGGACAGCAGTTCTGGGGGCGGCTCCTGTCCGACCTGCGGACCGCGGGCTACGACGGGGTGCTGTCCATCGAGCACGAGGACGTCGTCCTGGACGCCGTCGAAGGGGTGGCTGCCACGGTCGACCTGCTCCGCAGGGTCATGCCCGTGGCCCCGCCGAGCTGGTCGCCCCAGGACATCTGAGCCCGCCGACCCCTGTTGCGCCCGGGCCGGCTCTGCGCCTCAGGCCACCTCGGTGGCCGCGACCAGAACCGGCTCGGGCGCACCCAGGGCGCGCATCTCGCTGAGCAGCTCGGCCCCGCGCAGCCCGCGCTCGACAGCCCCCCAGCAGCGGTCCTTGACCGCGTAGGGCATCTGCGCCCGCTCCAGGATCCCGAACAGCCCCGTCCTCATCTCCTCGGGGCTCAGGCGCAGGCCCTCGAGCTCGAGCCCGACCCCCTGGGTGAGGTCCACCTCCCCGAGCTCGACGCTCAGCCCCGCGGCCAGGGTCATCGACTCCCCGCGCGGGGTCACGGCCACCGGCCCCGGGACGCCGCCCGCTCCGGAGAGAGCCGCCCGGGCCCCCGTGCCGTCGTCCTCGCGGACGGCGAGCAGCTCGAGGCTCACCGTGCGCCGCCCGGGCACGACCCCCTGGGCCCCTGCCTGCTCCAGGCTCAGGCCGACGCCCCGCTCCTGGGACCAGGTCAGGGACATGCGGGTACGCACCACCGCCTCGGGCCCGGGGGCGGGCGAGGCGTCGTCCTCCTCCAGGACCGTCTCGCCGTCAGCGCCGGGCACGACGAGCAGGCGCAGGTGGCGGGGGTTGTTCCCGGCCGGCTCGGACAGGTCGCCGGCCAGCGGGATGATGCTGCCCGCCCGGGCCAGGACCGGCAGGCGGTCGAGGGTGCGCGACAGGGTGAGCGTCCGGCCCCCGGGGCCGGCCTCGTAGCGACGGCCGGTGGCCAGGTCGAACCACACGCCCTCGGGCAGCCACGCCTTCTCGGTCGTCAGCCCGGAGACCGGGTCGGTGGGGTGGACCATGGGGACGACGAGCAGGTCCCCGAAGAGGAAGGTGCGGCGGTGCTCGTAGGCCCCCGGCTCCCACGGGTGGTCGTGGTAGAGCGGTCGGACCGGCCCCACGCCCTGGGCGGCGGCCCGCCGCGCCCAGGTGTAGAGGTAGGGCACGAGGGCGTGGCGCAGGCGCAGGTGCTCCTCCATCGTAGCCCGGGCGTCGCGGCCGTAGCGCCACGGCTCCTTGGAGTTGAACACCGAGGCCGTCGAGTGGAGGCGGTTGACCGGGGAGAAGCACCCGAGCTGGACCCAGCGGGCGGCCATCTCGTCGTCGCGGTCGCCGAACATGTGGCCACCGATGTCGTTGGACCACCAGAAGTAGCCGATGTTGGCCGCCGTCGCGGTGAACTCGGGCTGGAACCGCAGGGACTCCCAGGTCGTGATCGTGTCGCCCGAGAAGCCCACCGGGGTGCGGTGGCTCGAGGCGTCGGCGAAGCGGGAGAAGGTGACGGGGCGCCTGCGCCAGGTCTCCACCGTGCCGTCAGGCAGCGTGCGGGTGCGCTCGCGGCCTGAGTCGAGGTAGTGGACGTGGTTGAGCATCCACAGCGGGTCGAGCCCGGGCAGGTCGGTCGTCCCGCCCTGCTGCCAGTCCAACCACCAGAAGTCCACGCCCTCGTCCTCGAGCGGGTGGTGGGCGTGCTCGAGGTAGGCGGCCGTGAAGTCCCGGTCGGTGATGTTGAAGGGGATGTCGGCGCCCTCGTCCGGATCCATCCCCAGGGCGCGGGCCATGGGGGCGTAGGCCTCCTCGTGGCGGCGCACGCCCATGGCGGGGTGGAGGTTGAGCGTGACCTCCATGCCTCGGGCGTGCAGCGCCTCGAGGAAGGCCCGCGGGTCGGGGAACAGGTCCCGGTTCCACGTGTACCCGGTCCAGCCGTTGCCGATCGCCGGGTCGATGTCGACCAGGTGCCAGTCCATGTCGATAACCGCCACCGACAGGGGCAGCCCCTCGGCCTCGAAGCGGTCCATGACCGCCAGGTACTCCTCGGCCGAGTAGGGGTGGTACCGGCTCCACCAGTTGCCCAGGAGGGTGCGGGGGACGAGCGGGGTGGGGCCGGTCAGGGCGAAGAAGTCCCGCAGGGCGCCTCGGTAGTCCTGGCCGTGGCCGAAGAGGTAGACGTCCTGATCGGGGTGCGACCCGTCGGCGGGGTCGGTGCCCGGGCGCGGGGCGACCCACCCGCCGGCGGTCATGAGCAGCGAGCCGGAGTCCTCGAGCAC
The DNA here is from genome assembly GCF_900637165.1 of Actinomyces howellii. Taxonomy (GTDB): domain Bacteria; phylum Actinomycetota; class Actinomycetes; order Actinomycetales; family Actinomycetaceae; genus Actinomyces; species Actinomyces howellii. Next base: position 2,978,481 of record NZ_LR134350.1, read on the forward strand.
CGCGTGGCCCGACACCGACAGGAGTCCGGGGGACAGGCGGGCCCGGCCGTCGACCTCGTCGAGGGTGCGGCAGGTCCCGCCCAGGTTGGACGGGAACTCCTCGTCGGGGTCCCACGTGTCGCCGGGGCGCCAGGTGCCGCCGTGGGGGTTGAGGACCTTGGAGCGCATGCTCACGCTCAGGCCCGAGCGGGAGAACCCGCGCGAGGGGATGTGCGTGAGGTGGAGGTGCTCGGTGAGGATCTCGACGCGGTCCTGGCCGCGACGCACCTCGAAGTCGGGCGCGGGGCCCAGGTCGCGGGACACGACGAGCTGGGTGGCCGCGTCGACGAAGGACCCGGTGGCCGAGTGCTCGATGCGGATGAGCCGGTCGGTCAGGACCGAGAAGCGGTACGTCGGGCCGGACACGATCGTCTCGGGACGGGCGGGGGCCAGCTGCGGGGCATCACCTGCAGCGGGTGGGGGAAAGGACATCGTCGGCCTCTCGACTGAGAACGGGCAAGGGGTTTTACGCAAAACCTGAGTGAACGCTACGCTGGCCCCTGGGTGCGGTCAACACCGGCCGCCACGACACGACGACGGTGCCGGACCCGGTGCTCGCCAGCGCTGACCACGGGAGGGGGGACATGACGACCCTGCGTGACGTCGCCGCCCTGGCGGGAGTGAGCGCGATGACGGTGTCCAACGTCGTCAACGGCCGCGAGGACAAGGTCTCGGAGTCCACCGCCGAGCGGGTCCGCGCAGCCATCGACGAGCTCGGCTACGTCCCCAACGCCCAGGCCCGTGCCCTGGCCGGGGCCTCGTCGCGCCTCATCGCCCTGGTCTACCCCGTGCCCGGCGACGGCCCGGCCCTTGGCGGCGGCCACGCCTCGGTCTTCGTCGGGGCCTGCGAGCGGGCATGCCAGGAGGTCGACCACACCCTCATGCTCTGCTCGACCCGCGGCGCCGACGGACCCGTGCGCCCCGAGGAGCTCCGAGACCGCCTGCGCGCGTGGAACGTCGCGGGGGTCATCGTCCTGGGGGGCGTTCCCCCCTCGCTGCGCCCCCGGCTCGCCGAGCTCGAGGTCCCGCTCGTCCTCATCGACGACTACGGTGGCGAGACGACCGACGACGCCGAAGGCGCAGGCGGCGCAGGCGGCGCAGACGAGCCCGCCCGCGGCCAGGCGCCCGGGCCGGACCGCGGCGCGGAGGGCGCGGAGCTCAGCGCCGACCTCCGCGCTGAGGACGGCGGGGGCCTGCGCGTCAACATCGACGACCTGGGCGGCGGCCGTCAGGCGGGCGAGCGCATCGCCGGGCTCGGTCACCGTGCGGTGGCGGTCGTCGGCCCCCTGGGCGTGGGCTCCCCGGTCGTTGCGGCGCGCCTGCGCGGTCTGCGCGAGGCCATGGGGGCGGTGGCCCGTCCTGCAGGCCAGGGTCCCGGGGCCCCGGGCGGGCTCATCGAGCTCATCGACGTGCCCGACGGCTTCGAGGAGGGCGTGAGGGCAGGCCAGGAGCTGGGGGACAGGGCGGTGGCGGCACGCGCCGCGGGTGCCGAGTCCGGCCACGAGCCCCCGGTGACCGCCGTCTTCGCCACGAGCGACGTGCTCGCCCTCGGAGTCGTCGCGGGCCTGCGCCGTGCCGGGCTCGAGGTGCCGCGTGAGGTCTCGGTCGTCGGCTTCGACGGCTTCGAGGTCTCCACCTACTGCGACCCGCCCCTGACAACCGTGTGCCAGCCCATCGGCGACAAGGCCGCCCGCGCCGTCGGCCTGCTGGTCGACCAGGGCGCGGGTCGGTCCGCCCGCGTCGTGCTGCCTGTGTCCTGGCGCGAGGGGGGCACGCTCGCCCCCGCCCCGCAGCCGCAGCCGTCCCCGGAACCGGGACGCCGAGCGGCTCGTTCCCCACAGTCCGACGGCCGGCAGGCCCGGCGCTGAGGCCGGTCCTCTCCCCGCTGTCAGTCCCACGACCCTCCACCGAAGGAGCCCCTCATGAGTCCCCACCCCCCTCTGGTCGTCTCCGCCAGGCACGTCGGCCAGGAGGCCGACTGGTGGCGCCGCGCCGTCGTCTACCAGGTCTACCCCCGCTCCTTCCAGGACACCGACGCCGACGGGGTGGGCGACATCCCCGGCATCACCCGTCGCCTGGACCACCTCGACGCCCTGGGCGTCGACGTCGTGTGGCTCAGCCCGGTCTACCGCTCGCCCCAGGACGACAACGGCTACGACATCTCCGACTACGAGGACATCGACCCCCTCTTCGGCTCACTGGCCGACATCGACGAGCTCATCGCCGGCCTGCACGCCCGCGGCATGCGCCTGGTCATGGACCTCGTGGTCAACCACACCAGTGACGAGCACGAGTGGTTCACCGCCTCGCGCTCCTCGAAGGACGACCCCCGGCGCGACTGGTACATCTGGCGGCCGGCGCGCACGGTCGAGGGGCTGGAGCCGGGCGAGCCTGGCACCGAGCCGACCAACTGGGGCTCGGCCTTCTCCGGTCCGGCCTGGACCTGGGACGAGGGCAGCGGCGAGTTCTACCTCCACCTGTTCTCGGTCAAGCAGCCCGACCTCAACTGGGAGAACCCGCAGGTGCGTCGGGCGGTCTACGAGATGATGGGGCGCTGGCTGGACAGGGGCGTGGACGGCTTCCGCATGGACGTCATCAACCTCATCTCCAAGACCTACCCCCTGGTCGACGGCCCCCTGCGGCCCGGGGCCCTCTACGGCTCGGGCTTCGAGGCCGTGGCCAACGGGCCGCGCATCCACGAGTTCCTCGCCGAGATGAACCGGGAGGTCTTCGCCTCCCGCCCCGGCCACGTCATGACCGTGGGGGAGATGCCGGGGGTCACCAGGGCGCAGGCCGCGCTGTACACCGACCCCTCGCGCGCCGAGGTGGACATGGTCTTCCAGTTCGAGCACGTGGGCCTGGCCGACGGGCCCCACGGCAAGTTCGACCCCCGCCCCGTGGACCGCGCCGCCCTCAAGGCCAACCTCGCCGCGTGGCAGGAGGCCCTGGCCCCCCAGACCGACGCGCAGGGTGCGGTCGTGGCAGAGCGGGGCTGGAACTCCAACTACTGGGACAACCACGACCAGCCGCGGGCGGTCTCCCGCTTCGGGGACGACGACCCCGCCTGGCGGGCCCTGAGCGCCAAGACCCTGGCCTCCGTGCTCCACCTGCACCGAGGCACCCCGTACATCTACCAGGGCGAGGAACTCGGGCAGACCAACACCGTGTTCACCGGCATCGACTCCTACCGCGACCTGGAGTCGGTCAACCACTTCCACGAGCGCGTCGGGGTCGGCGACGACCCGCAGGCCGTCGTGGCGGCGATGGCCGCGAACTCCCGGGACAACGCCCGCACCCCCGTGCAGTGGGACGCCTCGGAGCACGCCGGGTTCTCCACGGCGGCCCCGTGGATCGACCTGGCTCCCAACGCCGAGGAGGTCAACGCCGCCGCCCAGGTGGGCGTTCCCGGCAGCGTCTTTGAGCACCACAGGGCGCTCGTCTCGCTGCGCCACACCGACGACGCCGTGGCGCTGGGCACCTTCCGCCTCCTTGACGCCGCCGACGACGCCTCCTGGGTGATCCTGCGCGAGCACGTCGGTGCCCAGGGCGGGCGTGAGCAGGTCCTCCTCATCGCCTCGTGCTCGCGTGAGGGACTGGCCCTCGGTGAGGGCTCGGCGATGCGTGAGCGGCTGGCCGCCGAGGGGCTGGACCTGGGCCGGTGGGCCGAGGCCGAGCGCGTGCTCACGGCCTCCCTGCCCGCTGAGCAGGCCGGTGCCTCGGGCGCCGGGGTCCCTGAGCGCCTCGAGGGCTGGGACTCGGTCATCCTGCGCCGCCGAGACTGAGCCGGTGGCCTCCGACCGTGCTCGGGACGCCCGAGCGCGGTCGGAGGCCACGCACGGGTGACGGCCGGCCCGTCACCCCTGCCCGGGTCCGACAGCTCCGTCGGCCCATTGACCTCTTGACCTCGCTTACGCACCTCGAGTAAGCAGTGCCATCCGCTCTTTCGATCCTGACAAGTAGACCACCATGGACCATGAGGCCGAGCTCGCCCGTCGAGCCCAGGCACTGAGCGGCTCCGAGCTGAGCCGCGCCGACGTCGTCGGGTTCCTGCTCGACGCCGCCGACCTCCTGGGGGGCCCGCCCCTCCAGATGCTCGGGCCGGGGATCCGTTTCCGCTGGTACCGCGGCCCGCGGGTCATCGAGATCACCCCCGCGCGCAGGCCCTACTCGGTGAGGGTCTCCTCCTTCGACCGTCACGAGGTCGTCGACACCATGGAGTACCTGGCCTTTGAGTACTGGGAGCCCGGTCTGATGGACACGCCCTACCTCTGTTCGGCGCTCCTCGCCGAGCCGCCGAACGGCTGGTGGTCGCCGGGCAGGCCGGAGGTACGCAGCTGGTCGCAGTTCGAGGCCACCATCGGACGGCTGCTCGACCAGCTGCCTGGGGACCTGGCGCTGACCCCGCAGCCCTGGATCGAGCTCCTGCCCGCCGTCGGCCCCCGGGACGAGTGGAGCAATCTCGCCTACCTGTGGAACGTCAACAGCCCCTCGTTCACGGGCGGGGTCAGCCTGACGTCCACCCCCGAGGGCGTGGAGGTCTACAGCGCTCTGCCGGACCGCGACCTCCGTATCCTCGTCCCCAGGGAGATGCTCGACGCTGGCGAGGTCTCGATGACCGATGTCGTGGCGGGACTCACCGGAGGGGCCGGCATGACCGCGCTGCGCTTCTTCGACACCGAGGCCTTCGATTTCGCCCCGGAGACGCCCCGGGAGTGGGAGGAGCTCGACCCTCTCGAGGAGGCTGCCACCGACACGCGCGAGGGCATCAGCCCCGAGGCGCTCCAGGCACTCATCGCCGCCAGGACCCGGCAGGAGGATTGAGGACCCGAGCCGGCGTCGGGCACCGCCCTCGAGCCGGTCGCCGTGCACCTCGGCCTGCCGATCCCCCAGGCGGTCGACGCCATCGACCGGATCCTGGTCGACTTCCCCCCCGTCCCGGAGGTCCTCGCCGGTCTGGGTGGCCTGCCGGGTCAGAGGTACGGCGAGCCGGTCCTGGTCGGGCAGGGCTGGGAGGCCAGCCTCCGGCCACGGCCGTTCGGGGGCGAGGAGATCACTCTCGCACCGTGTCTCCGTCCCGAGGCCGGCCGGTACCCGGTGGAGGCTCTGGCGGCCGGTGCGGACCGGCTCGGCACTGAGCTCGCGCGACGCCACGGCGACCCGTGCTCGATGGAGGCCGACAGCAGCGGCGCCGTGCGGCGCCTGCTCCGGGCCGGCCGGACCGGAGTTCTCGTGAGCACAGCCGGCGGCAGACTGAGCGTGAGCATCGACGCACTGGACAACCAGCTGTGACACCAGTGAGGTCGTCACTCTGCCAGTGAGGTCGCCACAAGGCCGGTGAGGTCGCCACAAGGCCGGTGAGGTCGCCACAAGGCCGGTGAGGTCGCCACAAGGCCGGTGAGGTCGCCACAAGGCCGGTGAGGTCGTATGACGGACACGCGACCTCACCGGCTGAGTGGCGAACCGACGAGCTTGCCTCGATGTCCGAGCGCCGGTTCCCCCAGCGTGCCCCCACCCTCCCCGACCTCGACCGGTCGAGTGAGCTTCGACCGGTCATGTAAACCTCGACCGGGCTATTGCTGTCACACAGACGGTCGACATTTACATGACCGGTCGAGGGGAACGAATCACGCCCAGGCGGCGCGTGGTCCAGGACAGGGCGACACCTACCCGCAGCCTGTGAGATCAGTCCTCTCGATCGTTGATTGCACGGGGGCGGTTGTGGGTGGTCGGTGAGTGCGGGGTGGCGGCGTCGAGGAGTGGCCGGCGAGGTGGTGGGCGGGCGTGTGTGTCGCGCGGGACCTCGCGCTCGTCGTCGGTGGGTGAGTCCGGGGGTCGGTGTGCGAGCCCCGTCCTCGTGCCGCGAGCCCCGTCCTCGTGCGTCCTGGCCCGCGCCCCACCCCACCTCACCCCGTGGAATCAATCATCTCGAGGCGGTCCGGGCCGACGACGGCTTCCCACCTGCGTCGGGTCATCGATTGAGAGTGAACCGCAACACATCCCTCTGTGCTGCGGCGATATGATTGACCCCGTCACCAGCGGCCCTGTGGTCGCTCGATCTGATCGAGGAGCCTTGTCATCGCACTGTCGTACGCCCACGTCGTCGCGCTGGGGGGCACCGCGGTCCTCATCGCGCTGGTTGTCCTCGTCGTGGTGGTCGTAGTCAAGACGCTCAGAAGACGCGACAAGTAGGGCGGCCGTCGCCCGGAACGCGGGCCGATCGCCGTCACGTTGGCCTCCGGCCGCCCCGACGGGGACGGCCGGAGGCCAGCCACCATGTCGGCAGGGCGATGAGCGCGAGCAGGCCCAGGGTCCACACGGGCGTGCGGACGAGCTCCCACACGAACAGGACCCCGAAGACCGGGGCGCGCTGCGTGACCGCCAGGACCGTCCCCGCGCCCACGAGCGCGAGCACCGCAACGCTCACCTCGAGCCCCGCCAGGGTGCAGGCGACCGCGACGGCGGCGCCCGCACTGCCCCCCAGGGCGAAGGAGGGTGCGAGCAGGCCGCCCGTCGCGCCCGCACCCAGGGTGAGCGCCGTGAGAAGCGGCTTGAGCGCCACCACCGCGACGAGGGCGACGAGCGCGGGAACCGTGGCCGGGGCCCCCAGGGCCGCCTCGAGCGCGTCCCTGCCGTTGCCCGGCAGGACCGGCAGCCACAGGGAGACCGTGCCGGTCAGCGCCCCCGCGGCGCCGATACCCACAGGCAGCGCCCAGGTGTCGGGCAGCCGGTGGACCCTGAACCACGCCCACAGCCCGCGCGCCCCCACGCCGAGGGCGAGCGCCAGGGGCGCCACGAGGAGCGCGCCCGCCACCGTGGCGGCATCGGGTCCGTCCACGACCACCTCGAGCGCGGGCCGTCCGCGGGAGTGCAGCCACGACACCGCCGTGGCGATGAGACCCACCGGCAGCGCCAGGGCCACTCCCCGGCGGCGGGTCCCGGCCACCATCGTCATCTCGACGGCGAAGGCCGCCCCGCCCAGGGGGGCGTTGTACATGGCGGCCAGCCCCGCCCCCGCGGAGGCGGCCAGCAGCAGCGTCGTCGTCCCGGCGCCCAGGCCCAGCCCGGAGCAGATCCGGGCCGCGGCGGCCCCGGCGATGAGGCGAGGGGCGCCCTCCCGGCCCACGGAGTTGCCGGCGCCCACGGTGAGCACCTGCACGACGGCGTCAACCACGGGCCGCACCAGACCCATCCGTCGGGCGGTCGCCCCCGAGCGGTCGGCCACCGCGGCCTCGACACCCACGACGCCGCCGGTGGCCCGCAGCCACCACCACAGGGTGCCGGCCACGGCCCCGCCGAGAGCGGGGGCGAGCACCCGGCGCCACGGCGGCGCCGCCGTCACCCGCTGAGGAAGGCTCGTCCCCGTCGTGCCATAGAAGACGAGCTCGACGAGCTCGAGCAGGAGGGCCATCGCGATGCCGGCCGCCCCGGCCGCCAGGCCCGCCAGGACGACCGCGGCGCACAGTCGTGCCCCGCGGGAGGGCCTGGAGCCGGGAGCCGGACGGGAGACGGAGCGCATCGGCTCGACGATATGCCGGTTCCCGGCGTACGGCGACACCGCCGGGGGCTCGATGGGATCGGCTCGCTCCCCGGGGCGGCTCCCGGGCCGGTCAGGTACGCCCGCTCCCGGTCGCACGACCGCAGGAACGTGACCCAGTCCCCGCCCCGAGGCGGTTCCCGCGAGGGACCGGGCACTGGTAGCGTCGTGTCGCTTGCGGCGCCTCCGCCGTCCCACCCAGACCGGGAGTCCCATGCTCGTCACGCTTCTGCGCACCCGTCTGCGCCCCTACCGCCACCTCCTGGCCGGAGTCCTCGTCCTGCAGTTCGTGCAGGTGATGGCTTCCTTGTATCTTCCTAACCTTAACGCGGACATCATCGACGTCGGTGTGGCGCAGGGGGACACGGGTTATATCTGGCGTACCGGTGGGCTCATGCTGGGTGTGGCTGTCGTCCAGGGTGCGTGCGCGGTGGGGGCGACGTGGTTGGCGGCGCGCTCGGCCCTGGGGATGGGGCGTGACCTGCGAGGGCTCGTGTTCCGTCGGGTGGGGGACTTCTCGGAGCGGGAGGTCTCGGTGTTCGGGGCTGGTTCCCTCATCACCCGGACGACCAATGACGTCCAGCAGGTGCAGATGCTCGTGCTCATGAGCTGCACGATGCTCGTGACCGCGCCGTTGCTCGCGGTCGGCGGTGTCATCATGGCGGTGACCCACGCTCCGTCGTTGTCCTGGCTCGTGGCGGTGGCGGTGCCGGTGCTGCTCGTGGTCGTGGGGGTGACGATCTCGCGGATGGTGCCGTTGTTCCGGTCCTATCAGGAGAGGCTGGACGGTATCAACCGGGTCATGCGCGAGCAGCTGACCGGTATCCGGGTGGTGCGGGCCTTCGTGCGCGAGGAGGTCGAGGCTGAGCGCTTCGACGTGGCCAACCGTGAGATCTCCAGCGTCGGTGAGCGGATCGGGCAGCTGTTCATCTTCCTGTTCCCGGCTGTCATGTTCGTCCTGGACGTGACGATGGTGGGGGTGATCTGGTTCGGTGGTCACCAGGTGGGTCGGGGTGATGTCGAGGTCGGCACGCTCGTGGCCTTCATGACCTACCTCATGCAGATCCTCATGGGCATCGTCATGGCCAGCTTCATGACCATGATGATCCCGCGTGCGGCGGTGTGCGCCGAGCGGATCAGCGAGGTGCTGGAGACTGACACCTCCTTGACGGTGCCTCCTGACGCGACGACGGTCTTCCCCGCCCCCGGTGCGCTGGAGCTGCGTGGGGTGCGCTTCACCTATCCCGGGGCCCAGGAGCCGGTGCTCGACGACATCAGCTTCGTGGCCCGGCCGGGCACGACTGTGGCGGTGGTGGGGTCCACCGGTGCGGGCAAGACGACCCTGGTCAACCTCGTGGCCCGTCTGCTGGAGGTCACCAGCGGCGAGGTGGTCGTCGGCGGGGTCGACGTGCGCCGGGCCGAGCCCGAGGCGCTGTGGGCCCAGCTGGGGGTCGTGCCTCAAAAGCCCTTCCTGTTCGCCGGGACCGTGGCCTCCAACCTGCGGTTGGGGCGTCTGGAGGCCACCGACGCCGAGCTGTGGGAGGCTCTCGAGCTGGCTCAGGCCTCCGACTTCGTGGCGGCGATGGACGGCGGCCTCGAGGCCGAGATCTCCCAGGGAGGCACGAACGTCTCTGGGGGTCAGCGTCAGCGCCTGGCCATCGCCCGCGCGATCGTGCGCCGCCCGGCGGTGCTCGTCTTCGACGACTCCTTCTCGGCGCTGGACGTGGCTACCGACGCCCGCCTGCGCGCCGCCCTGTGGCCTGCGACCCGGGGGATCACCAAGCTCGTCGTGGCCCAGCGGGTCTCGACGATCACCGAGGCCGACCTCATCGTCGTCCTGGACGACGGGCGCCTCGTGGGTGCCGGCCGGCACGACGAGCTCCTGGCCGGCAACGAGACCTACCGCGAGATCGTCACCTCCCAGCTCGGAAGCGAGGCCCTGGCATGAGCGCCACCGACGAGCCCACCGCCCCCGAGGGGACCACCGCCAGGGACGAGGCGGACGCCGCCGCGGCGCTGGCCTCCTCCGAGGACTGGATGAACGGCCCGCCCCCGGGCAAGGCCACCGCCTTCTGGCCGTCCTTCACTCGGATGCTCGGGCTGCTGGCGCCCTTCAAGATCTCCCTGGCCGTGGCCGGGGTCTCGACAGTCGCCTCGGTGGTCCTGGCGGTCATCGCCCCCAAGGTCCTGGGCCAGGCCACCAACCTCGTGTTCGAGGGCGCCATCAGCGCCCGGATGCCCGCAGGGGTGACCAAGGACCAGGCGGTCGCCGCCCTGGAGGCCCAGGGGCAGGACCAGATGGCCGACATGCTGCGCGCCATGAACCTCGTGCCCGGCGCCGGCATCGACTTCGGCGCCCTGGGCAGGGTCCTGCTCACCGTGCTCGTGCTCTACCTGCTGGCCTTCGTGCTGTCCTGGCTCGAGGGCTTCGTCCTCAACCGCGTCATGATCAAGGCGATGTACCGGCTGCGCGTCCAGGTCGAGGACAAGATCCACCGCCTGCCGCTGTCCTACTTCGACCGCGTCCAGCGCGGCGAGCTGCTCAGCCGGGTGACCAACGACATCGACAACGTCGCCAACACCCTCCAGCAGTCGCTGGCCAGCGCCCTGAGCTCGGTGCTCACCGTGGTGGGCGTGCTCGTCATGATGCTGTCGATCTCCTGGCGCCTGACCCTCGTGGCGCTCATCGTCCTGCCGCTCATGGCCGTCCTGTTCGGCATCATCGGGCCGCGCTCCCAGAAGGCCTTCACCGTCCAGTGGGCCAAGACCGGCAGGCTCAACTCCCGCGTCGAGGAGTCCTTCTCCGGTCACGCCCTCGTGCGCACCTACGGCCGGACCGCGGACTTCCGCGCCGACTTCGACCGGGACAACGAGGACCTGTACCGGGCGAGCCTGCGAGCCCAGTTCCTGTCGGGCATCATGATGCCGATCATGCAGGTCGTGGGGAACCTCGCCTACGTGGCCATCGCCGTCGTCGGCGGCTACATGGTGGCCAGCGGCAGCCTGCGCCTGGGCGACGTCCAGGCCTTCATCCAGTACTCCCAGCAGTTCTCCCAGCCCCTGGCCCAGCTCGGCGGCATGGCCACCGCCGTCCAGTCGGGCACCGCCAGCGCCGAGCGCATCTTCGACCTGCTCGACGCCGCCGAGCAGCGCCCCGACACCGTCCCGGCCACCGGAGCCGGGACGGGGGGCGCCGGGGTCATCGAGATGGAGCATGTCCGCTTCTCCTACGACCCCGACACCGAGCTCATCCGCGACCTGTCGCTGCGCGTCGAGCCGGGCCAGACCGTCGCGATCGTCGGCCCCACCGGAGCGGGCAAGACCACCCTGGTCAACCTTCTCATGCGCTTCTACGAGATCGACTCCGGACGCATCACCCTCGACGGCACCGACATCGCCTCGATGAACCGCCACGACGTGCGCGCCCGCACAGGCATGGTCCTCCAGGACCCCTGGCTCTTCCAGGGCACCATCCGCGAGAACATCCGCTACGGACGCCCCGGAGCCACCGACGCCCAGGTCGAGGCCGCGGCCAAGGCCTGCTACGTCGACCACATCGTGCGCGCCCTGCCCCAGGGCTACGACACCGTCCTGGACGAGGAGGCCGCCAACGTCTCGGCCGGTGAGCGCCAGCTGCTCACCATCGCACGGGCCTTCATCGCCGACCCCGCCGTCCTCATCCTCGACGAGGCCACCAGCTCGGTCGACACCCGCACCGAGCTGCTCGTCCAGAACGCGATGGCCGCCCTGCGCCAGGGACGCACGAGCTTCGTCATCGCCCACCGCCTGTCCACCATCCGCGACGCAGACACCATCCTGGTCATGGAGCACGGCGACATCGTCGAGCAAGGCAACCACGCCGAGCTGCTCGAGCGCGGCGGAGCCTACGCCCGCCTCCACGCCGCCCAGTTCACCCAGGCGGCCGTGTGACCCGGGGCGGCGGGGGCACCTGCCCCCGCCGCCCCGCGGTGCTCACCCGGACTGCTCCTGCGCGGCGCGCTCGACCAGGGCGTGGAAGTCGGGAGCCTGCTCGACCGTGAGGGGACCGGTGTCGAGGTTGACCAGCCCGATCGCCTCGCGCAGCCCCATCCACCACTGGTGGCGTGGGCGGCGCGCGACCAGGTCGAGCTCGTCGTCCATGCGCTCGAGGCGGTGGTGGGTGATGCGTCCCCCGATGAGGCCCACGTAGCTGGAGTGGCACGACCCGGCCTCGAGCTGGTCGGCGATGAGCTCGAGGGCGTGGGCCACGAGCTTGGTGGCCATGATCCTGTCGAAGGCGGAGGGGTCGCCGCCCTGCTGGAGGTGGCCGATGGCCGCCTCCCGCACGTCGTAGAGCCCGCTGCCCTCCTCCGAGAAGATCCTGGCGAGCACCTCGCGGGTGTAGTTCTCCGAGGCCCGCTCGTTGCGCACGACCAGGTAGAGGCGGCGTCCGGCGCGGAAGGCCTCGACCATGCGCTCGGAGTCCTCCCGGAGCCCGGCGAGCGTGACGCCGTCCTCGTTGAGGTAGACGAGCTCGGCCCCGGTGGCGATGCCGCTCATGAGGGCCAGGTAGCCGCAGCGGCGCCCCATCGTCTCGGTGACGAAGCACCGGTGGGATGCGGCTGCCGACTGCTTGATCGAGTCCAGTGCGTGCACGGCGTTGTTGAGCGCGGTGTCCGCCCCGATACTCAGCTCGGAGCCGGGCAGGTTGTTGTCGATGGTGGCCGGCACGCACACGATCGGGATCTTGAAGGCGGGGTAGCGGTCGCGCTCGGTGACGAGCTTGTGCGCGGCGAGGTAGGCGTTGAAGCCGCCGATGACGAGCAGGGCGTCGATCTCGTGGGACTCGATCGACCGGCCCAGGGCGTAGAGCTGCTCGATGGTGGGGATCTCTCGGCGCGTGCCGAGCTCGGCGCCGCCGTTGCCCACCCAGCCCTCGACGTCGTCCCAGGACAGCTCGTGCACGTCGCCGTCGAGAAGGCCGGGGAAGCCCCCGTAGACGCCCAGCATCGTGAAGTCGTGGTCGAGGCCCAGGCGGACGGCGGCACGGGCAGCCGTGTTCATCCCCGGGGCCAGGCCGCCGGCGTGGATGATCGCCACCCTCTTGTTGCGCTGACCTGCCTTGGGCGTGGGCACCCCGTACAGGGAGGGGGGAGTGGACATGTTCTCGAAGAGCACGAGCATCTGCCCGAAGCTGGTGCCCCGCGCCTGGACGGCGCCGAGGTAGTCGCCGGCGGCCACAAGGTCCTTGACCTCCTGCGTGGCGCGGATCTGCTCCATCATCGGCAGGCGCTCGATGCGGTTGTGCCGCTCGGCGATGATGCACGGCTCCGTGCCCGCCTCGGCGGTGAGCACCTCGCGGGCCGCCGTGCAGCCCAGGAGCGTCGACATCCAGCGGTCGTAGGCGCTGGGCTTGCCGCCCCGCTGGACGTGACCGAGGATCGTCACGCGGGCCTTCTCCCCGAGACGGTCGGCCAGGACCTGCTTGACGTCCTCCGCGGTTATCCTGTTGCCTGCCCGGTCAGTGGCGCCCTCGGCGACAATGACCATGGACTCGCGCCGCCCCGCCTGGCGGCCCTGGGAGAGCTTGCGGCACATGTCCTCCTCCCAGCCGTCGGCCGGGGGAAGCTCGGGCACGAGCACGTAGTCGCAGCCTCCGGCCACCGCCGCCATAAGCGCGAGGTAGCCGCAGTGGCGCCCCATGACCTCGACGACGAAGGTCCGCTGGTGGGAGGCCGCGGTCGAGGAGATGTCGTCGATGGCCTCGAGGATCCGGTGGAGGGCGGAGTCGGTCCCGATGGTCATGTCGGCCCCGACGAGGTCGTTGTCGATGGAGCCCACGATGCCGGTCACGACGAGGGCCGGGTGGGCCGCGGCGGTCTCCGGCGTGATCTGGCCGGACTCGACGAGCTCGGCGAGCAGGCCCGGCCAGTTCTTGCGGAACTCGTTGGTGCCGGTCAGTGAGCCGTCGCCGCCGATGACGACGAGGCGGTCGATGCCGTGCTCGAGCAGGTGGAGGGCCGCGGCGCGCTGGCCCTCCCGCTCGCGGAACTCCGGGCAGCGGGCGGTGCCGATGATCGTGCCGCCCCGGTGGAGCACCGAGCCCACGGCGTCCCAGCCCAGGGGGCGGATGGCGTCCCCTCCGGCCACGGCCCCGGCCCAGCCCTCCATGACGGCGTAGGGCTGCGCCCCCATGCGCAGGGCCGTGCGCACGACCGCCCGCACGGCGGCGTTCATGCCCTGGGCGTCTCCTCCTGAGGTGAGCACCCCGATGCGCACCGGATCGTCCGGGTCACCAGGAGCCTGGCTCGTGATCGTGCCGGTGGACGGGGAGCTGGCGGGCGCGGGACTGTCGGTCATGGCGGGGTCCTTCCGTGTGCGTGGCTCCTATTGTGGTCCGTGGTCGAGACCCGCGTCACGCCCCTAGGTCCCGGCCTGCTCGCCGCGGCCCCGCCGAGGTCGGCGCTTCGTCACGGTCCTGGGGGCTGCGCCGCGCTACGCTCGTGCCGGATGCCGCGACGGCCCGCTCCCCGGGCCGGGGACGCGGATGGAAGCGTGGGAGGACGAGCCGATGGACCTGTACGAGTACCAGGCGCGGGAGCTGTTCGCCGAGCACGGGGTCCCCGTGCTCGACGGCGGTACCGCCACCACCGCCCAGGAGGCCCGGGAGGTGGCGGAGCGCATGCTCGCAGCGGGCTCGACCCTCCTGGTCGTCAAGGCGCAGGTCAAGACGGGGGGCCGCGGCAAGGCGGGAGGGGTCAAGCTCGCGCGCAGCGCCGAGGAGGCCCAGGCGCGCGCCGAGGAGATCCTGGGCATGGACATCAAGGGCCACACCGTGCGCACCGTCCTCGTCGCCGACGGCGCGCAGATCGACACCGAGCTCTACGTCTCGATCCTCCTGGACCGCGCCGAGCGCCGCTACCTGGCCATGTGCTCCCGGCAGGGCGGGATGGACATCGAGACCCTCGCCAAGGAGCACCCCGAGGCCCTGGCCCGCGTCCCCGTCGACCCGCTCGAGGGCGTGACCCCGGCGGTGGCGGCCCGGATCGTGGCTGAGGCGGGCCTGCCCGATGACGGCCCGCAGGGCACGGCCGCGCGCGTGGCCGCGGTCATCGGCAGGCTCTGGGAGGTCTTCACCAGCCAGGACGCCACCCTGGTCGAGGTCAACCCCCTCGTCACCACGCCCGACGGCCAGATCCTGGCCCTGGACGGCAAGGTGAGCCTGGACGACAACGCCTCCTTCCGCCACCCCGAGCACGCGGCGCTGCGCGACTCCGGCGAGGCCGACCCCCTGGAGGCTCGGGCCAAGGAGGCCGGGCTCAACTACGTGCGCCTTGACGGGCAGATCGGTGTCCTGGGCAACGGCGCGGGCCTGGTCATGTCCACCCTCGACGTCGTCGCCGGGGCCGGGGAGCGCCACGGCGGCATGCGCCCGGCCAACTTCCTCGACCTGGGCGGGGGCTCCTCGGCCGAGGAGATGGCCACGGGCCTGGAGGTGGTCGCCTCCGACCCGCAGGTCCGTGCCATCCTCGTCAACGTCTTCGGCGGCATCACCTCCTGCGACACCGTGGCCAACGGCATCGTGACCGCCGTCGGGTCCCTCGAGGACCTCGACAAGCCGATCGTCGTGCGGCTGGACGGCAACAACGCCGAGCTCGGACGCCGGATCCTGGCCGAGGCCGCCCTCGACGGGGTGACCGTCGTCGAGACCATGGACGGCGCCGCCGACGTCGTCACCGCCATCGCCGAGAAGCTGGGGGCCTGAGCCATGAGCATCTTCCTCACCGAGTCCGACAAGGTCCTCGTCCAGGGCATGACCGGGGCCGAGGGCCGCAAGCACACCCGCCGCATGCTCAGCGCCGGCACGAAGGTCGTCGCCGGGGTCAACCCCCGCAAGGCCGGCACGACCGTCGCCTTCGACGTCGAGCCCATCGGCCCGGGAGCGCAGGCGGTGAGCCCCGGAACCGTCGAGGTGCCCGTCTACGGCACGGTCGAGGAGGCCGCGCGCGCCACCGGCGCGCAGGTCTCGGTCGTCTTCGTCCCGCCTGCCTTCGCCAAGGACGCCGTCATCGAGGCGGTCGACGCCGGGATGCGGCTCGTCGTCGTCATCACCGAGGGCATCCCGGTGGCCGACGCGACCTACGCGCGCGCCTACGCCGCCGGGCGGGGGGTGCAGATCATCGGTCCCAACTGCCCGGGCATCATCTCCCCGGGCCGCTCCAACGTCGGCATCACGCCTCCGGACATCACGGGACCGGGCCCGATCGGGCTGGTCTCGAAGTCCGGGACCCTGACCTACCAGCTCATGCACGAGCTGCGCGACCTGGGTTTCACCACGTGCATCGGCATCGGGGGCGACCCGGTGGTCGGAACGACCCACATCGACGCCCTGGCCGCCTTCGAGGCGGACCCCGACACGCGGCTCGTCGTCATGATCGGTGAGATCGGCGGGGACGCCGAGGAGCGCGCCGCCGCCTACATCGCCGAGCACATGACCACCCCCGTGGTCGCCTACGTCGCCGGGTTCACCGCCCCGGAGGGCAAGACCATGGGGCACGCGGGCGCCATCGTCTCGGGCTCGGCGGGCACCGCCGCCGCCAAGAAGACCGCCCTCGAGGCGGCCGGTGTGCGGGTGGGACGCACCCCCACCGAGACCGCCGAGATCGCTCGGGACCTGTACCGCCGGACCAGCAGCGTCGCGGCGCACGGGGCGTGAGCACGATCGCCGGCACGACGGCTCCCGCCCCCGGCGGCCGCGAGCGGGGCGGACGGCTCATCCCCGCGGACTGGCCCTACGCCCTGCGGGCGGGCATCGAGTCGGTCATGGCCGGGTGGCTGGTCGTCGTCGTGCCCACGCTGGCCGTCTTCGTGGCCACCTCCTCGATGGACGCGGCGGCCGCCTTGTCCCTGGGCACCGCCGTGCGCACCGGCACGGGCCTGTGGTCGCTGGCCTTCGGGGGGTCCTGGGGGACCCCGGGCTCCCAGGACGGCGTCCTGGGCCTGCCCCTGCTGGGCATGACCGGCCTCCAGGTGCTCCTGACCAGCTGGTCGGTGAGGCGCTCGCGCCTGACCGGACCGCTTGCCTGGGCCTGGACGGTCGCGGCGGCCGTGCTCACCGCCACGGTACTCGTGCTCGCCGCCGGCCCCCACGGATCACGGACGTGGCCCGCGGTGCTCGGAGTCGGCCTGCTCACCGCCGCCGTCGCCGCCCACCGGCTCCACGCCACGGGCCGCGGGTGGCCGGCGGTCACGCGCCGCTGGCAGGGCAGGCCCTCGTGGGTGCGGGTCGCCGTGGACCTCAGCCGGGACGTGGCCGTGGCCCTGGCGGTGCTCGTCGCGGCGGTGTCGGTGGCGGCCGTGGTCGCCGGGGCGGGGCGCGTGTCCCTCCTGCACGACGCGCTGTCGTCGGGGGGAGTCATCTCAGTGCTCGGCCTGGTTCTCCTCCAGATCGGGTGGGTCCCGACCCTGGGGGTGTGGGCGCTGGCGTGGCTGGCCGGCCCGGGCTTCACGGTCGGTCAGGGGAGCGTGTTCGCCCCCGACCTCGTCGTGCCCGGCACGGTGCCGGCCGTCCCGCTGCTCGGCCTGCTGCCCACGACCTCCCTGGGAGCGGTCGGCCTCTACCTGCCTCTGGTCGTCACGGCAGCGGCGGTGGTCGTGGCCTGGCGCCGTCGTGAGGACCTGCGGGCCCTGGCCCCGCGGCAGGCCCTGGGCGCAGCAGGGGCGGCCGCCCTCGGAGTGGCCCTCGTCTCCCTCCTGGTGGCGTGGGCGGCCTCCGGCCCGATCGGCCCGGGGCGTATGGCCCAGGTCGGGCCCAACCTCGTCCAGGTGCCCGCCTTCCTCGGACTCGAGGTCGGGGTCGGGCTCGTCGTCGTGGCCGCTCTCACCCACCCCTACTCTCGTGAGCTCGTCAGCAGGGGCGCCACCGCCACCACCGGTGCCCTCGGGGCGGCCGCCCAGGAGGCCCGGCGCCGAGCAGGGTCGCAGGCGGAGCCGCGGACCACCCGGACGACCCCCGTCAACGGCGAGCCCGAGGCGGTCACCGAGCCCCTCACCGAGGTCGCCCCGCCCGCCGCACCGGGCGGAAGGAAGGAATGACATGACCGACACCCGTCCCGCCCGTCTCGTCGTCCTCGTGTCGGGGACCGGATCGAATCTCGCGGCGCTCCTTGAGGCCTGCCAGGACCCCGCCTACGGAGCCCGGGTCGTGGGGGTCGTGGCCGACAAGGACTGCGCAGGCCTGGAGCACGCCCGCAGCGCCGGCGTGGAGACCACGGTCGTGGCCCTGCGCGACTACCCGGCGCGCGGGCACTGGGACGTCGCGCTGGCCGAGGCGGTCGGCGTGCACGACCCCGACCTCATCGTGTGCGCGGGCTTCATGAGGCTGCTCGGCGCCGCCTTTCTTGAGCGCTTCCCCGCGATGGTGGTCAACACCCACCCCTCCCTGCTGCCCGACTTCCCCGGCGCCCACGCGGTGCGCGACGCCCTGGCCGCCGGTGCCCGGCGGGCAGGGGCGACCCTGTTCTGGGTCGATGAAGGCGTCGACACCGGCCAGCACATCGCTCAGGTCGAGGTGCCGGTGCTGCCCGGCGACGACGAAGAGAGCCTGACAGCCCGGATCAAGGCGGCTGAGACCCCCCAGCTCATCGAGCAGGTCGGCCTCCTCGTCCGCTCAGCGGGCCCCGGACGCCCCTGAGCGGCTCGGTCTGTCGTCTCGGGCGCACCGGCTGGTACAGACACGACTTCCCACACCGGGGCGAGGGGGAGGGCTGAGAATCGACGAGGAGGAGCGGGACCCAGCTGGACGCGGCACCCGGGTGCGCTTGTGTGAGCACCCCATTTTGCAACAGGGTTAGTGGCCTTGGGCTTCTTCTGCGTCGTCGGTCAGGTAGGTCACGGTGCGTACGAGGTCGAAGGGGTCGGCCGAGCTGGTGGTCGTGATCGTGCCGGTCACCGGCTGGCTGGTGCCGCCCTCGGGGGTGAAAGTCGCCTCCCAGGTGGTGGTCACGGTGATGACGACGTTGCTGCGGGTGCCGGTGTAGTCGTGGTAGACGGTGTGGTTGGGGTAAGGAGCCCCCTGATCAGTGGTCGTGGTGGCGGTGCCGTCGCCCCAGTGGAAGCGGTAGGACACCGGCGTGGCGGTCACCGTCACCGGCACCCCGGCCACCGTCGTGCTCAGGGTCCGGGAGTCAGGACTCGTGTAGGCGATGACGATGATGTCCACACGCGCCTCAGGACCCGGCGGCTGGCGCCACAGACCCGAACCCTCTACCATCAAACGCGACACATCCGTGGCCGTCACCACCACGGAGTCGGCCTCAGAGGGCGTGACCGCTGTCTTCATGCACTTCCAGCCAGTCGTTTCCTGCCCGTTGGCGTCCGTATAGGGCATCTGCACGAGAGTCCCACCCCCGCACACCGTACCCCCGTCCCGATACACCTGCCCACCAGACGGACCCGCCCCAGATGACGGCGCCGATGACTCGGTTGAGGACCGGCCTGTCAACGTGATGCTGGCGTCTGACCCTTCGGCCATAACCGTTCCGGTAGCTCCCTCCTTGTCGTTGCTGTATGCGCGTCCGGCGGGTAGGACATTTGCGAGCACCAGCAGGAGTACTGCTGCGGCGATGCGTGCGCGTTTCACCCCTCCTCTCCTTCCTCGATGACTTTTCCTCCCTCGACAATCCAGCGATCGCCTTGCCAGTAGACTTGGATCAGTAGGGTTGCGTCTTGGGCTTCGACGACGATGGTTCTACTGGGTCGGTCACGGTGTGTGGTGTGTTCGGGCGCCGTGAGGTGGAGTTCGACGACCAGCCTGTTGGGGTCAGCAGGGTCGGTTCCGTAGGAAAGTGCGGTGACCTCCTGGGTCCACATGTCGGACCATCCGCCGCTTGCGTGGAGGTCAGTGACGTTGGTGATGACGGAGTTGCAGAAGACGCAGTCGTCCTCGCTCATCTCCTTCCAGGTCGTCAAGTCCCCCGTGGTGTAGGCATAGGGGTAGAGACTGAGAAAATAGACAGCAGTCGCCTGTGCTCCGGCCGGTGACTGCTCGTCCATGCCTACCAGGCGGCTGGGCTCGGGGGTGGCCATCGCTGCGTCGTATGACGCCTGCTGCTGCGAGGACAGGGGCGGTACCCACGAGGGGGTGCCGGACTCCGATGCCTGGGCGGACGCCTGACCGGAGGCGCCCGCCGTGGGGGCCGATGAGGCGGTCGCCGTGCCCGAGGCGGAGGGGCGGGCCTTCGGTGAGGGGGTAGCCGAGTCGGCTCCGGAGTCGGAGCAGCCTCCCACGCCCGCGGCCGCCACGAGGACCAGCGTGCACGCGAGAGCCCCCACACGCTGTCGGGAACGAGCCAGTCGTGTCATGAACCAGGACATCAGACCACCGCCATCGGAGATCAGACCAGAACAGGGACGCGCCCGAGACGCGCCACCGCATCTCAGACAACCCAACACTACCCCGAGCACACCCACGAACACCAGACCTCACCCGAACCTGTGGACAACCGCGCCAGGATCCGCACACCCCAACTGGCTTCCGCCCGCGGGGGTCGGCACCGTCGAGGGGACCGGGGGCGCGGGGTTGGTAGACTCGGCCCGGCCGCGACTGGCGAGGGTGGACCACCACCGGGGAGCGGCCGCCGATCATCGGACCGGGACGTCGCCCGCCTGGGCGTCCCGCCACCAGATCGCACAGGAGCGCCCGTGAGCAGCACACCCGCCACCGTCATCCCCACCGCCCCCGTCCCCACCGACGGGCTGGTCAACCCCGAGCGCGTGCCGATCGCCCGGGCGCTGGTGTCCGTGTACGACAAGACCGGACTGCTCGAGCTCGCCTCGGCGCTCGTCGAGGCCGGGGTCGAGATCCTGTCCACCGGCTCGACTGCCGCCACCATCGCCGCAGCCGGCCTGCCGGTCACCCCTGTCGAGGAGGTCACCGGCTTCCCCGAGTGCCTCGAGGGCCGGGTCAAGACGCTCCACCCCCACGTCCACGCGGGCATCCTGGCCGACCGCCGCAAGCCCGACCACCTCGCCCAGATCGAGAGCCTCGGGGTGGCCCCCGTCGACCTCGTCGTCGTCAACCTCTACCCCTTCACGAGCACGGTCGCCTCAGGTGCGCCCTTCGACGCCTGCGTCGAGCAGATCGACATCGGCGGGCCGGCCATGGTGCGGGCCGCCGCGAAGAACCACCCGGGGGTCGCCGTCCTCACCGACCCGCAGGACTACGACGAGCTGCCCGCCGCCCTGGCCGAGGGGGGATTCACCCTGGCCCAGCGCCGCCGCCTGGCAGCCCGCGCCTACGCCCACACCGCCGCCTACGACGCCGCGGTCGCCACCTGGTTCGCCCAGCAGGTCGAGGAGGAGGCCGCCGAGGACCCCAGCGCCCCCTCCGCGCTGCCCGCCTACGTCGGCGCCGGGTACGAGCGACTGGCGGCCCTGCGCTACGGCGAGAACCCCCATCAGCGCGCCGCCGTCTACACCCTGCTCGGTGCCAGCGGGGGAGTGGCGGGAGCGCGCCAGCTCCACGGCAAGGCGATGAGCTTCAACAACTACACCGACACCGACGCCGCCCTGCGCGCCGCCTACGACCACGGCCAGACCGTGGCTGTCGCCGTGGTCAAGCACGCCAACCCCTGCGGCATCGCGGTCTCCCCAGCCGGAGACGTCGCCGAGGCACACCGCAGGGCGCACGCCTGCGACCCCGTGTCCGCCTACGGCGGTGTCATCGCCACCAACGCGACCGTGACCGCAGCCATGGCCCGCCAGATCGCGCCCGTGTTCACCGAGGTCGTCGCGGCACCCGCCTTCGATGCCGAGGCCGTCGAGATCCTGTCGGCCAAGAAGAACCTGCGCCTGCTCCTCGTCGAGCCCCCGAGCGTCGAGGGCTACGAGATCAAGCCCGTCTCCGGCGGGGCGGTCATCCAGGAGAAGGACGCCTTCCAGGCCGGCGACGCCGACCCCGCCTCCTGGACCCGTGTCGCCGGACCGGCCGCCGACCCGGACACCCTGGCCGACCTGGCCTTCGCGTGGCGGGCGGTGCGCTCGGTCCGGTCCAACGCCATCCTCCTGGCCTCCGAGGGCGCCACCGTGGGAGTCGGCATGGGGCAGGTCAACCGCGTCGACTCCTGCCGCCTGGCCGTCGAGCGCGCCAACACCCTGGGCGCCCGTGAGACCGGTGACGCCGCCGGCACCGCCGAGCGCGGCGCGGTCGGCGGCGCCGCGGCCGCGGAGGTGCTCAGCGACTCCGCCCCCGAGCGCGCCCGGGGCGCCGTGGCCGCCTCAGACGCCTTCTTCCCCTTCGCCGACGGGCTGCAGGTCCTCATCGACGCCGGGGTGCGCGCCGTGGTCCAGCCCGGAGGATCCATCCGCGACGAGGAGGTCATCGCCGCGGCCCAGGCAGCCGGCGTGACGATGTACCTGACCGGCTCCAGGCACTTCGCCCACTGAGACCGGCCCCTGCGGCCAGCCGCTACAGTGGGCACCGTGACCCAGGACCCCAGCACCGGGCAGGACCACGGCGTCCACCCCGATGACCCGCTCGCCGGGATCACCCCGCTTCCCCGGGGCGAGCGCAACCTCGCGCCCTACAGGACCCTCGGCGTCGTCCTCGTGGCCGGAGCGCTCGCGGCGGTACCCGCCCTGACCCTCCTCGGGCACGGGCGCTGGGCCGTGACCTGGCTCGGGCTGGTCGTGGGGGTCCTGGCCCTGCTGCGCCTCCAGAGGCCCGAGGGAACCTGGATCGCCGCACGAGGACGACGCTTCGACGTCGTGGCGGGCCTCGTCATGGCGGCCACCCTCGTGCTCCTGGCCCCCTACGCCGACCTGCCGCGCGTGCTGTGACACCGGGGCGGCCCCGCGCCCCACAGGTGTCGTGTGGATTACACGACCTGCTCCGGCTCGCTAGCCGATCGTCCTGGGCGGCGCCCCGCTCCTGCCCGTAGGCTCGGGCCATGGGCTGCGCCCCGTGCGGCCTCAGCAACGTCCCGAAGGAGTCCTTCATGGCCAACGCCCCCGTCAACGTCACCGTCACCGGTGCCGCCGGCAACATCGGTTACGCACTGCTCTTCCGCATCGCCTCGGGCGCCCTGCTCGGGCCCGACCAGCGCATCAACCTGCGCCTGCTCGAGATCCCGCAGGCCGTCAAGGCCGCCGAGGGCACGGCGATGGAGCTCTTCGACTCCGCCTTCCCCGCCCTGGGCACGGTCGACATCTTCGACGACCCCGTGCAGGCCTTCGAGGGGGCCAACATCGCCTTCCTCGTCGGGTCGATGCCCCGCAAGGCGGGCATGGAGCGCGCCGACCTGCTCTCGGCCAACGGGGGCATCTTCGGCCCCCAGGGCGAGGCGCTCAACGCCGGCGCGGCCGACGACGTCAAGGTCCTCGTCGTGGGCAACCCCGCCAACACCAACGCCCTCATCGCCGCCTCCCACGCCCCGGACATCCCCGCCTCCCGCTTCACCGCGATGACCCGCCTGGACCACAACCGCGCCCTGGCCCAGCTGGCCGCCAGGGCCGGATGCCACGTCTCGGAGATCGACAAGGTGACCGTGTGGGGCAACCACTCCACGACCCAGTACCCCGACCTCACCCACGCCACCGTCAACGGCGCGCCGATCCCCGAGATCCTCGCCGACCGCACCTGGGTCGAGGAGGACTTCATCCCCACCGTCGCCAAGCGCGGTGCGGCCATCATCGCCGCGCGCGGCGCCTCGTCGGCTGCCTCGGCCGCCTCTGCGGCCATCGACCACGTGCGCGACTGGTGCCAGGGCACGACCTCCTCGTGGACCTCCTCGTCGATCATGTCCGACGGCTCCTACGGCGTGGCCGAGGGCATCATCTCCTCCTTCCCCTGCACCGCCGTCGACGGCGAGTGGAAGATCGTCGAGGGCCTCGAGATCGACGACTTCTCCCGGGCCAAGATCGACGCCTCGGCGGCCGAGCTCCTAGACGAGCGGGCAGCCGTGGCCGAGATGGGCCTCATCTGAGGCGCGCCGGAGCGAGCCAACCGCTGACGGCCCGCACCTGACCGGGGCCCGTCCCACGCCCGCGACCAGCGAGCCGGACGGGCCCCGCTCCTGTGCCGCCTCGGCGCAGCCGCGCAGGAGGCGGGCACCGGCCGGGTGCCGGGATATGGTCGACCCATGGCACGCCGCCGCTCATCCAGGCGCCCCTACAGGGCCGAGCACCGCCCCCTCGACCTGAGGCGGTTGTCGTCCATGCCCAGGACCCAGACCGGCCCCGGCGGGGCGGAGTTCACCGTGCGTCACGTGCGCGGAGGCGACAAGCCCTACACCTGCCCGGGATGCCACCGCGTCATCGCCGTCGGCACGCCCCATGTCGTGGCCTGGTCCAACGAGTCCCTCTTCGGTGCCGACCGCGGGCTGGAGGAGCGCAGGCACTGGCACACCTCCTGCTGGGAACGGCGGCTGTGGTGAGCCCTCACGCTCAGGCCAGCGGCTGCGCCGCGCGCTCCTCCCAGCCCGGCAGGAGACGGTCCAAGGCCATGCGCAACGGCATGACGTCCCCGTCCCGTCCGCCCTCACCCAGGGTCATGGGCACCGGCTCGCTCCTCGGCGCGGCCCCCAGGAGGCGCTCGCGCAGGCCCAGGGGCTGGACGAGCACGTAGAAACGTCCCTCGACGTCGATCGCCACGGACCTGTCGCCGCGCAGGTACCAGCCGGTCAGACCCGTGCGCGCCGTGCCCCCGCCGTAGCCGCGCACCCTCAAGGGCACCGGCTCCAGGCCCTCAGAACGGGCGACGTCGACGAACGACGCGACGATCCGGGCGGCACGACGGTGCTCAGCGTCCTGGCGCGCGTGCAGCATCCGGGCGCGCTCGGCCGCAGCCTGCCTGCGCCGCGCCGACCACTGGCTGCCCTCCGTGTGGCTGCCCTCCGTGTCCGCCGGGGACGAGCCGTCCCGGCCCGACCGGCCCGCGCCCCTGTCCGGGGCGGTGTCGCCGGGGTCCTCCGGCGGGACGGCAGGGGAGTGCTCGCTGTCAGGCAGGCGAGAGGAAGGACAGGACATGGTGTCAGCCTACGTCCCGGTTCGGGGTGCCGAGGGCCGGGAGGTGTCGCAGACTAGAGGTATGACCACCTCAGCCCGGCTGCGCATCTCCCTCGACTCGAGCTCGCCTGAGCCCGTGTTCTCGCAGATATGCTCAGCGATCAGCTCTGAGGTGACCTTCGGCAGGCTCCAGCCCGGGATGCGCCTGCCCACCACCCGGGCGCTCGCCGCAGAGCTGCAGGTGGCGGTCAACACCGTGGCCAAGGTCTACCGCGAGCTCGAGATCGCCGGGTTCGTCGAGGGCCGGGGGCGCCAAGGGACCTTCATCGTCGACCAGTCCGGGACGGCCGGGGAGCGCGAGGCGCTGCGCTTCACGACCTCGATGCGCGATCTGGGCCTGACCCGGGAGCAGGCCCTCGCCCTGGTCGAGCGGGCCTGGGGCTAACCCCGCCGGGGGCACCCGCCCCGGCCGACAGCACGCAGAACGCGCCCGTCCCGGAGCGGGGACGGGCGCGTTCTGCCGGGCCTCAGCGGCGTGAGGAGCCCCGGGGCGGCCTGGGCTGACGCGGCGCCGAGCCCGAGGGCCGGCGGCCCGAGGACGACTGCTTGGCTGCGGTCGTCGTCCTCGCAGCGCCAGGAGCCGCCTGGGCTGAGGCGGGCGAGGAGGCGGCCGCCTCGTCCTCGGCGGAGGGCGGGGGCGCCGGGCTGTCCTGGGCGTCCTGTGCGCCAGGCTCGGAGGACGGGGCGGTCTCGCCGTCGGTCGGCTCGTCCTCGCCGTCCTGCGCGACCGCGTCCTGGCCGGCCTCCTCCTCGGGGACCTCGTCCTGGCCGCCGGATGCGGGCGAGGAGTCCAGCGCCTCGGAGATGACGTCGGAGAAGACCGACACGTGGGGCAGGACATTGCCCAGGACCCCGCGCATCTCCTCGAGGTAGTTGGTCACGGAGTCGCGCTGGCGCTCGAGCTCCTCGACCTGCCGTGCCGCGGCCGAGACCTCGGCGTCGGCGTCGACCCGGGCATCGGCCATGATGCGGGTCGCCTCCTCCCGGGCCTCGCGCAGCGTGTCCTCAGCCTGCCGCGTCGCGGCCTCCTGGCGGGCCCGGACGGCCTGGTCGGTCTCGGCCCGCACGGCCTCAGCCCGGGCAAGCGCCTGCTCGAGGCGCTGCTCGGCGTCAGCCGCCTGCTCCTCAGCCCGCTGCGTCATCTCCGCCAGCCTGGTGCGCGTGGCCTCGTGCGCCTCGGCGTCCTCCCTGGCCGCCGTCTCGTGGGCGTGAGCGACCTCAAGGGCAGCCTGCTGGCGCAGCTCAGTGGCCTCGGTCCGGGCGGCGTCAGCCTCAGCCGCCGCCGAACGGCGCAGGGACTCCGCCTCGGAGCGCGCCTGGGACAGCAGGGACTCGGCCTCGGCCCGCGCCTTGTCCAGGGTCAGGCGGGCCTCCTCCTGCGCGGTGGACACCGTGGACTCCGCCTGCTCCGAGGAGCTGCGCCGCAGCTCCTCGGCCTCGGCGGCAGCCGCCTCGCGCAGCGCCGTCGCCTCACGCTCGCTCGAGACCTCGAGCTCGGTGGCGGTCTTCTTGGCCTGGGCGACGATGAGCTGGGCGTCGCGCTCGGCCGAGGCGCGCGCCTCGGCCGCGGTCGTCGAGACCTCCGAGGTCAGCTGGGCCGCCCGCCGCTCAGCGGTCACGACGAGCTCGCCGGCGCGGGCCTCGGCGTTGGCCAGGGTCGTTGAGGCCTCCGCCTCGGAGCGCGTACGCAGCTCGGAGGCGTCGCGCCGGGCGTCGGACAGGAGCGTGGCGGCCTCGGCGGCGCTGCGCTCGGCCAGGTGGCGGGCGTTGGAGCGGGTACGGCTGAGCAGGGCGTTGGCCTCGGAGTTGGCCTTGGACAGGATGGCTGCCGACTGCTCCTCGGCGCTGCGCAGCAGCTGCTCGATCCGGGACCCCAGCCCGGCGTAGGTGGGCTTGTCCGACTCGCGCAGACGGCGCTGGGCGTCGGCGAGCTCGCCGGCGAGCGTCATCGCGCGCTGGTCCAGGCTCGCCACCTCCCTGCGAGCGTCTGCCAGCTGCCGGTTCAGCGCCTCCAGGCGCTGGTCGACCTGGGCGCGGTCGTAACCGCGCATGGTGATGGCGAACTCCTCGGTCCCCTCGGCCACGTCACTCCTCCTCCTGGCGGGCCGAAGCGGCGCCGCTCACCGGGCAAGGTTATCGCGCTGACAAGCGTGCTTGAACCGCCCTGGCAAGGACGATGAGTGCGCCGGAGGGCTCGGTCACGCGACGGTCACGGCGCTCAGCGGACGCGGCGCCGCCAGGACAGGGCGAGACCTCCCTGACACAGCCCTGGGTCCAGTCCGCGACCGCCCCGAGAAAGCCCCGAGATTGCCCCGGTATCGCCTCAGGATCGCCGTCAACCCGCCCCGGCGCCGCGGCGGGACGAGGCCGGCGCCGTGCCGCTGTCGTGCCGGGGCCGGTGCGCCGAGGGGGACCGTCACGGCGAGGACGAGGGGACCCAGCCGTGACCAGACTGTGACCCGAGTGCTCTCGCGGCCGGGCACCGCATGCCGCGCTCCGGGTACCGGGACGCCAGTGGACGACGCCGTCCCGCGGGAGCCCGGGGGTGCCGCGGGGTCAGTGCGAGCGCCCACGAGGGTGACGGGCGGGTCGGGACGGCGTCGACGAGCATTGAAGAGGCGGACCTATGGCTTCCGCTCATGGCGCAGGAACCTGTGATCTTTGCCGGGAACGGTGCGGCGAGGTCTCACGGCGTGGGATTCTGACAGTCGATCGTGCCGCAGCAGCGGTCGCCACCACGTGGTGACCCGGGGCACGGACCGGTCGCCAGCCGGTCAGCCATGTCCACAACCACGAGGAGAGCCGCGTCGTGAACCGACGGATCCTGAGCGTGATCATCGCCGTGCTCGGCCTGATCGCCATCGCCCTGGCAGTGTGCTCGGCCACCATCTGGCGGCCCAGCTCGACCGCCCAGGCGAGTCTTGCCGCCGCGCCCACCCAGAACTACGTCGTCACCGAGCCCGGCGTCCTCAGCCTGGTCGACTCAGACGTGACGGTCACGGCCACCGCGGCCTCCTCCGACGAGGACGTCGTCATCGCGGTCGGCCACTCCAGCGACGTCAAGGCTTGGCTCGCCACCGACCCCTACGTGTCGGTCACGGGCCTGACGGACTGGGAGACGCTGAAGTCCACGGAGATCACGACGACCTGCCAGCTTCCCGCCACCCAGCCCACCGAGGCCCCCTCCGCGGCCTCCACCGACGCCGCGACCGCAGCCGCCAGCGACGCCGCCACCGCCGCGGCGAGCTCGGGAGAGTGCACCGCGCTGGAGAGCTCCGGCGCCGACCCGACCTCATCTGACCTGTGGCTGGCTACCGAGGCCGGCACCGGCAGCGCGACCCTCGAGCTCGACGCCACCGACACCGACCTTGTCGTGCTCGTGGCGACCAACGGATCGGACCCCGCCCCGCAGGTCTCGCTGTCCTGGCCCAGGTCGGTGTCCACCCCGTGGCTGGTTCCCGGTCTGGTCGTCGGTGGCCTGCTGCTGCTGGCCGGGGTCTTCCTCTTCCTCGTCGACATCCAGGTCCGGCACGCGGACGCCCAGCGCAGGGCCCGGGCAGCCGAGCGCGCCGCCCGCCTGGCGCGCGCGGACTCGGTGTCCACGGCCGGGATCCCGCAGGTCACCGACCCCGACCGGCCGCTGAGCCGCAGGGAGCTGCGCGACAAGGAGCGCGCTGAGGCAGCGGGCGAGGAGTGGATCGACCCGCGCACCGGGCAGGTCTCCCGCGGTGGCGTCGAGGTGCCGGCCGTGCCCGCCGCCCCTGCCTTCGACGCGGACTCGACCTCAGTCCTTGACGCGGACTCCACCTCGGTCCTCGAGGCGGGGGCGACCCCCGCCGAGGCCGGGTCCCCGGCGGCAGGACCCTTCCCCGCAGGTCCGGGTGCCCCTGTTGCGCCCGCCCCGTCCCCGGGCTCTCCGGTCACGCCGGTCCCTGGGCCCGGTGGCCCCGTGCAGCCCGCCCCGTCCCCGGGCTCTCCGGTCACGCCGGTCTCTGGGCCCGGTGGCCCTGTGATGCCCACCCCGTCCCCGGGCTCTCCGGTCATGCCGGCCCCCTCGACCGGTTCCCCGGTCATGCCGGCCCCCTCGACCGGTTCCCCGGTCTTCCCGGTGCCCGCTGCGGGCGAGCAGGCAGGCGCGGGCGCCCCGGTGGGACCGGCCCGTGGAAGCGCCGTCGTCCCGGGACTGTCCCAGCAGGACGCAGCGGCCTACCGTGCGGGCCGCGAGGTTCCCTCGGCCCCCTTCGCCGTGACCGACCAGGAGCCCGACGCCCCGGGCGCTCAGACGACGGGCCCGGCCGCCGGCACGCCCGTGACCGACCCCTCCGAGGAGGAGCACGCATGATGACCAGCCGCCGAGCACTGCTCACAGGTGCCGCCGCCACGGCTGTGGCGGCCGCCCTGGCCGCCTGCAGCAACGAGGTGCCCACGAACTCGGCCGCCACGACCAGCCCGTCAGCGCAGCCGGTGCTGGACTCCGAGCGCCTGACCACCATCCTGGCTCGGATCCAGAAGGGCATGGACGCCGCCGACGCCGAGAAGTCCCCTGACGCCCTGAGCGGGTACCTCACCGGCCCGGCAGCCAGGGTCCGTGGGGAGCAGTACACGATCGCCACCGCGACCGGCGACGACACCCGGGTGCACACCTTCACCACGACGCCGAAGGCGGGGACCGTCGGCCTGACCACGCAGTTCCCCCGCACCGCCCTGGCGGTCACCGAGGTGGCCGAGGGGGACTCGGTCGAGTACCTCCTGGCCCTGACCCAGGACTCCGCGCGGGATGACTTCCAGCTGTGGGGGTGGGCCCGTCTCTTCGCGGGGGTCGTGGTCCCGGCGACCGCCGCTCCCTCCGTGGGTGCCGAGCAGATCGAGGCCGACGCCACGGGCCTGGTGGCGACCCCCCAGGAGGTCCTGGACCGCTACGTCGACGCGCTCAACAACCCCGAGGGGGACAACGGCAAGGCCTTCGCCGACGACCTCCTGCGCCAGACGGTCGCCACCGCCCGTGCCACGGACTTCTCCGGCATGGGTGAGGCCACCGTGACCGCGACAGCGGGCACCGACGGGTTCAAGGGGCTGCGGACCGCCGAGGGCGGCGCACTGGTCATGACCGCCTTGCGCTACGACCGCGTCTACAAGAACACGGTCGCCGGCTCGACGATCAGCGTCGATGACGCCGCGGGCGCGCTCATGGGCGACAACAAGACGGTCGTGGGCACCGTGACCGCCTCCTACGACGTCATGATCGCCTTCTCGATCCCGCCCGAGGGGTCCGACACCAACGCGGTCGCGCTGGGCATGGACAGCGTCATCGCGGGAGTCACGCGCGATGACTCCCAGGCGCCGACCGGCTGATCGTCCCCCCTGCCGCGCCCGTCCCGCCGTGCGGGACGGGCGCGCACCTGCCTGTCAACACCGGGCCCCGCCCGAGAAAGGTTGTGTCCATGTCCATGTTCGGAGCCGTCGACCTGTCCTCCTTGGCCTCGACCCCTGCGCAGCAGGCACCCGCGGGCTCCTCGGGAGCCGGAACGGCACCGCAGGGCGGGTTGCCCGCCCCTCTCGTCGTCGATGTCGACGCGACCTCCCTGCGTGACGTCGCGGAGGTCTCCACCCAGGTCCCGGTCGTCCTCGTCGTGTACTCGGCCCGTTCCCAGGCCTCGGTCGATCTCGCCACGACGCTTGAGCGGCTGACCCAGGAGCACGCAGGCGCCTTCGAGCTCGCCCGCGTGGACGCAGACGCGGCCCCCGAGGTGGCCCAGGCCCTCCAGGTCCAGGCCGTCCCGACGGTCCTGGCGCTCCTGGCCGGACAGCCGGTACCGATCTTCCAGGGAACGATCTCCGAGGAGGAGCTGCGTGGCGTGCTCGACCAGCTCCTTGCGCTCGCCGCCCGCAACGGGGTGACCGGGCGCATCGCCGTGGACGGCGAGCCCGCCCCTGCCCCGCAGGAGGAGACCGAGGTCGAGCGCGAGGCCCGTGAGGCCATCGAGCGCGGCGACTGGGCCGGTGCCCAGGCCGTCTACGACAAGGCCATCGCGAACAACCCGGCAGACTCCCAGCTCGTCGTCGCCCGCGACCAGGTGCGCATGATGGGCCGCCTCGACGGTCAGGACCCGGCGGCCCTCCTGGCTGCCGCCCAGGCTGATCCTGCCGATCTCGACGCGGCGCTCGCCGCCGCCGACGCCGCACTGGCCCTCGGAGACGTCGAGGGCGCGCTCGAGCTCGTTCTCGAGGCCGTGCGCACCCACACCGGTGCCGATCGGGACCGGGCCCGCCTTCGCGCCCTGGAGCTCTTCGGGGTCATCGGCGCCGACGCACCCGAGGTGGTCCGGGCCCGGCGCCGGCTGTCCACCCTCCTGTTCTGACCCGCTCGTTTCTCGGGTGCCCTCGGATGCGCACCGACCGGTGCGCACCCGAGAGACACGCGGCGGGGCCGGCCACTGTCACCAGTGGCCGGCCCCGCCGCGTGAGGGAGGATCAGGCGATCGGCGCGGGGCTGATCTGCCACACCTGGGCGTAGTCACGGATCGTACGGTCCGAGGAGAAGCGGCCCGAACCGGTGATGTTGACCCAGGCCTTGCGCTGCCAGGCCCGCTGGTCGGCGTAGTCGGCGGCCATCGCGTCCTTGGTCTGTCGGTAGGCCTCGAAGTCACCCAGGACGTAGTAGACGTCAGCCGACTCGTGGCTCGACTCGAGCAGGCTGCGCCGCAGGTCGGCGAACCAGCCCGAGCCGTTATCGTCCAGGGTCCCGTCGGTCAGGGCGTCCAGCACCCGCTTGAGCCCGGGGACGGACTCGTAGACGGCCCGCGGGTCGTAGGTCTCGCGCAAGGCCGGCAACTCGTCCTCGGTCGCCCCGAAGATGTAGGCGTTGTCCGGGCCGACGGACTCCAGGATCTCGACGTTCGCGCCGTCGAGCGTGCCCAGGGTCAGGGCGCCGTTCATCATGAACTTCATGTTCGAGGTACCCGAGGCCTCCTTGCCGGCCATCGAGATCTGCTCGGAGACGTCGGCCGCCGGGATGATGTGCTCGGCGGGGGAGACGTTGTAGTTGTGGATGAACACGACCTTGAGGATCTGGGAGACGACCGGGTCGTTGTTGACCAGCTCGGCGACCGCGTTGATGAGCTTGATGACCGCCTTGGCGCGGATGTAGCCGGGGGCTGCCTTGGCGCCGAACACGAAGACCCGCGGCGGCACGACGAGCGAGGGGTCGTCCTTCATGCGGAAGTAGAGGTCAAGGACGTAGATCGCGTTGAGCAGCTGACGCTTGTACTCGTGAAGGCGCTTGATCTGGACGTCGAAGATCGCCTCGGGGTCGATCTCGACGCCCTCGCGCTGAGCGACCCAGGCCGCGAAGTCGACCTTGTTGGCGTGCTTGATCTCGGCCAGCCGGTCCAGGACGGTGTCGTCGGCCGCGTCGACGTAGTCGGCTAGGACCGACAGGTCCGTGACCCAGGCGTCGGAACCCGTCACCTCGTCGAGCAGCGCGGACAGGCGAGGGTTGCACTGGCGCAGCCACCTGCGGGGGGTCACGCCGTTGGTCTTGTTGTTGAAGCGCTCGGGCCAGATGGCGTACCAGTCCTTGAGGGTGTCGCGCTTGAGGATCTCGGTGTGCAGAGCGGCCACGCCGTTGATCGAGTACGACGCGTAGCACGCGATCCACGCCATGCGGACCTTGCCCCCGCTCACAGGGGCGATGTACTCGATCGTCGAGTGGTCCACGCCCCGGTCGGCCAGGTCGGTGCGGAAGCGCCTGTCGATCTCACGGACGATCTCGAGGATCCGCGGGAAGAGCCGCTCAAAGATGGAGATCTCCCAGGTCTCGAGGGCCTCGGCCAGGACCGTGTGGTTCGTGTAGGCGAAGGTGGCGGTCACCACCGACCAGGCCTCCTCCCAGCCCAGGTGGTGCTCGTCCATGAGCAGGCGCATGAGCTCGGGGATGGCCAGCACCGGGTGGGTGTCGTTGAGCTGGACGGAGTTGAACTCGGCGAAGCCGGTCAGGTCCGTGCCGTGCTGGGCGACGTAGTTGTCGACGATCTCCTGGAGGGAGGCGGAGCAGAAGAAGTACTGCTGGCGGACGCGCAGGACCTTCCCCTCGTAGGTCGTGTCGTTGGGGTAGAGGACCCGGGAGATGTCGGCGGTGCGCTCGCGCTCGACGATCGCGTCGGTGAAGCGCTGGGAGTTGAAGGCGTCGTAGTCAAACTCCTCCATCGGCTCGGCCTTCCACAGGCGCAGGGTGTTGACGTTACGGGTTCCGTAACCGGTGATCGGCATGTCGTAGGGGACCGCGCGCACGGTCAGGTCCGCGTAGCGCACGATGCGCTGGGCCTCCTCGCGGCGCAGGACGAAGGGGTAGCCCTCCTCCATCCACGGGTCGGGGTGCTCGGTCTGGAAGCCGTCGTTGAACAGCTGCTTGAACAAGCCGTAGCGGTAGAGGATCCCGTATCCGGCCACCGGCAGGTCGAGGGTCGCGCACGAGTCGAGGAAACATGCCGCCAGGCGGCCCAGACCACCGTTGCCCAGCGCGGCGTCCGGCTCCTCCTCGAGGATCTCCGAGAGGTTCTGCCCGAAGGAGCCCAGCGCCTGGCGAGCCTGCTCGACCAGCCCCAGGTTGCTCAGGTTGTTGAGCAGCGCGCGGCCCATGAGGAACTCCGCGGAGAAGTAGTGCTCCATCCGGCCTGCGCGGTACTTCTGCTCGGTGGCGTACCAGTCGTCCGCGATGGCGTCGACGACGGCAGCGGACAGGCCCTGCCACACCTCCATCGGGGTCGAGGCTCCGGCGGGGTGACCGGAGACGGCCCTGATCTGTGAGGGCACGGTGGCGGCCAGGTTCTGCGTCATTCTTCTTCCCTTGTCAGACTCTGTTGTCGGGTCGCAGCCCGGCTGCAACCGGTCAGCGCATGACGGGGCTGGCCGCCCCATGGGAACACGTGCCCAGACGACCGGGCCCATTCGCGGACACTCACGAGCCTACCGGCCACCGCCCCGTGGCGCCCGTCTGTGCGCTGTCATTCCGGACACGACCGGCCGGGCGGCGGTCGTTGACGCTGCGCACGGGCGCGCCCTAACCTGGCCCCGCCAGGCACGGCTCGCCGACGAGCCGCCTGGTGGGCATCCAGATACCCGAGGCCGATACGTGACGAGGACCGTGGTCGTGTACACCTGGATTCAACAGTGCGTGTGGTGGCACGTGTACCCGTTGGGTTTCGCCGGAGCCCCGATCCGGCCGGAGGCGGACGAGGACGCCCCCTGCGCACGGGGGCTGGACTCCGTCCTGGGGCCCTGGCTCGACTACCTCATCGACCTCGGTGCCAACGGCCTGGCCCTCGGGCCCGTCTTCACCTCCCAGACCCACGGCTACGACACCGTGGACTTCTACTCGATCGACCCCAGGCTCGGTGACGACGCCGGTTTCGACCGCCTTGTCGCCGCGTGCCAGGACCGCGGGATCAAGGTCATGCTCGACGGGGTGTTCAACCACGTCGGCACCGCTCACCCGCTGCTCAGGGCCGCGATGGCGGGAGACGACGCAGCCGCCTCCATGTTCCACCTCACCCGGGGGCAGGGGAGCGAACCGGACTACCGCGACTTCGAGGGGCACCGTGGGCTCGCGGTGCTCAACCACGACTCCCCGCAGGTCGCCGACCTCGTCGTCGACGTCATGAGCCACTGGCTGCGCCGCGGCGCGTCCGCCTGGAGGCTCGACGCCGCCTACGCCGTCGCCCCGGAGTTCTGGAGCCGCGTCCTGCCGCGCGTCCGCGAGGAGTTCCCCGAGGCCTGGTTCGTCGGAGAGGTCATCCACGGCGACTACCTCGACATCGTCGAGCGCTCCGGGATGGACTCGGTCACCCAGTACGAGCTGTGGAAGGCGATCTGGAGCGCGCTGGCCGACGCCAACTTCTACGAGCTCGACTGGTGCCTGGCGCGGCACAACGAGCTGCTCGCCACGATGACCCCGATGACCTTCGTCGGCAACCACGACGTCACCCGCCTCGCCAGCCGGATCGGCGACGAGGCGATGCGCCTGGCCCTTTCCGTCCTGCTCACCGTCGGGGGGATCCCGTCGGTCTACTACGGCGACGAGCAGGCCTTCCGCGGCGTCAAGACCGAGGAGCTGGGCGGGGACGACGCCGTCAGACCCGCCTTCCCCGACGGTCCCGAGGGGCTGAGCCCCCTGGGGGCGCCGATGATGAGGCTGCACCAGGAGCTCATCGCGCTGCGTCGCAGGCACCCGTGGCTGGTCACCGCCAGGACCGAGGTGAGGCACCTGGACAACCGCTCCTACGGCTACGAGGCGGTGGGCCCCGACGGTCAGAGGCTGGCCGTCGACCTGCACCTGGACCCCCGGCCGACGGCGCTCATCACCCCTCCCGGGGAGCCGGCCGTCCGGATCGGCTGAGGCTGCGCCCCCGCGCCCACCGGCCCAGGCGGTGCACGCGACAGGGCGCGGCCCGCAGCGCACCGCCGCGAACCGCGCCCCTGGACGCGCCCGTCTCAGTCCCTGGTCGGGCGCAGGAAGATCGCTCCCATCGGGGGCACGCGCAGACGCACCGAGGCGGGACGGCCGTTCCACGGCAGCTCCTCGGCCTCGACGTGTCCGAGGTTACCCACGCCGGAGCCGCCGTACTCCGGGGAGTCGGTGTTGATGACCTCGTCCCAGCCTCCGGCGAAGGGCAGGCCCACGCGGTAGCCCTCGTGCGGGGTCCCGGCGAAGTTGATGACCGCCACGACGAGGTCGGCCCGGCCGTCGGGGCCCGTCCCCTTGCGCAGGTAGGACAGGACGTTGTGGTCGCCGTCGCCGGCCTCGATCCACTCAAAGCCCCGGTGGGAGAAGTCGTCGGCCCACATGGCCGGCGACTGCCGGTAGAAGCCGTTGAGGTCGCTGACGAGCTTGAGCAGTCCCTGGTGGCCCGGGTCCTCCAGGATCCACCAGTCCAGGGAGTGGTCCGAGTTCCACTCGGCGCCCTGGCCGAACTCCTGGCCCATGAACAGCAGCTGCTTGCCGGGGTGGGACCACTGGTAGGCGTAGAGGGCACGCAGGCCCGCCAGCTCCTGCCAGGCGTCACCGGGCATCTTGGACAGCAGGGACCCCTTGCCGTGGACGACCTCGTCGTGGCTGAGCGGCAGGATGAACTGCTCGGAGAAGGCGTAGACGAGGGAGAAAGTGAGCTCGCCGTGGTGGTACCGGCGGTTGATCGGCAGCTCGTCGAGGTAGCGCAGCGTGTCGTTCATCCAGCCCATGTTCCACTTGAGCCCGAAGCCCAGGCCGCCGTACTCGGTGGGGGCGGTCACCCCGGGCCAGGCGGTGGACTCCTCGGCGATCATGACCGTGCCGGGGTTCTTGCGGTAGGCGGTCGCGGTGGCCTCCTGGAGGAAGCTGATCGCCTCGAGGTTCTCCCGCCCGCCGAACTGGTTGGGGTGCCACTGGCCCTCCTCGCGCGAGTAGTCGAGGTAGAGCATGGAGGCGACCGCGTCGACGCGCAGGCCGTCGGCGTGGAACTCGCTGAGCCAGTACAGGGCGTTGGCCACGAGGAAGTTGCGCACCTCGTTACGACCGAAGTTGAAGATGTAGGTGCCCCAGTCCGGGTGCTCGCCGCGCTGCGGGTCGGGGTCCTCGTACAGTGCGGTGCCGTCGAAGCGCGCCAGTGCCCACTCGTCCTTGGGGAAGTGGGCCGGCACCCAGTCCAGGATGACGCCGATTCCCGCCTGGTGGAGCTGGTCGACGAGGTACTTGAAGTCGTCGGGCGTGCCGAAGCGGGAGGTCGGGGCGTAGTAGCCGGTGACCTGGTACCCCCAGGAGCCGCCGAAGGGGTGCTCGGCCACCGGCAGGAACTCCACGTGGGTGAAGCCGGCCTCCTTGACGTAGGGGACGAGCTCCTCGGCCAGGCCGCGGTAGCCCAGGCCCTGGCGCCAGGACCCGAGGTGGACCTCGTAGATGCTCATCGGGCCGGCGTGGGGGTCGGTCGTCTTGCGGCGCTCCATCCACTCCTGGTCGCCCCACTCGTGGACGGCGTCGGTGACGACCGAGGCCGTCGCCGGGGGGACCTCCGAGGCGCGGGCCATCGGGTCGGCCTTCTGGTGCCAGGACCCGTCGGCGAAGCACAGCTCGAACTTGTAACGGGCGCCCACGCCCACGCCGGGGACGAACAGCTCCCAGACACCGGAGTGGCCCAGGGAGCGCATCGCCGAGCCGGTGCCGTCCCAGTAGTTGAAGTCGCCC
This sequence comes from Actinomyces howellii, assembly GCF_900637165.1. Lineage (GTDB taxonomy): Bacteria > Actinomycetota > Actinomycetes > Actinomycetales > Actinomycetaceae > Actinomyces > Actinomyces howellii. Next base: position 3,015,311 of record NZ_LR134350.1, read on the forward strand.
ACGACGCGCACGGCCCGGGCGTTGGGCGCCCACACGGCGAAGGCCACGCCCTCGACGGCCCCCATCGGGCCGGAGTAGTGCTTGACGTGCGCGCCCAGGACCTCCCACAGCTCCTCGTGCCGGCCCTCGGAGATGAGATAGGTGTCCATCTCCCCCAGGGTCGGCAGGAAGCGGTAGGGGTCGTCGACGACGGTGGTGTCCTCGCCGTAGGTGACCGCGATGCGGTAGTCCGGGATGGCGTCGCCCGGGACGACTGCGACCCACACCCCGTCCTGCTCGTGGCGGGCGGGGAAGGTGCCCTCGGCCGTGACGACGGAGACGGCGTCGGCGAGGTGGCGCACGGTGCGCACCGTCACCCCGCCGGAGCCCACATGGGCTCCGAGCACCTCGTGGGGGTTGTGGTAGCGCGCATAGGCGACGTCGGCAAGGACCCAGGGGTCGACGTGGACGGCGGTGGACTCGGGTGTGGACTCGGGTGCGGGCTCGGGGTGCGTGGCGTCGGTCATGTGCTCAACTCTCCCATGGGCGTGGACGGTGGCGGGGGACTTTGTTCGGGTCGAATCGAGGGCTGCCGACAAGATGCCTGCAAGTGATCAAGAATCACGGTCATCAATCGACTTCAATCATCGGCTCGTGTGGTGAGAAGCCTCAGGGCCCTGACCGGGATCTCCAGCCAGTCGGGGCGGTTGCGGGCCTCGTAGACCGCCTCGTAGAGCGCCTTGTCGAGCTCGAGGGCAGCCAGGAGCGTGTCGGCGCGCTGACGCTCCTCGGTCCGCTCGCCGCCCGGGTCCTGCTCCTCGCCCGATGAGCGGGCGCTGGCGTACCCGAGGCGGAAGGCGGAGCGGACCGCGGGCAGCCAGTCCTCGTGCCGGGCGCGGCCCACCGCGGCGGCGTAGTCGAAGGAGCGCAGCATCCCGGCCACGTCCCGCAGGGGCTGGTCGGGCTCGGAGCGCTCGGTCAGGGGGCGCAGGGGCTCGCCCTCGAAGTCCAGGACGTACCAGCGTCCTGGCTCCCCAGCCTCCCGCAGGACCTGCCCCAGGTGGTAGTCGCCGTGGACCCGGCTGGCCCGCTCCAGGCGGGGCAGCGCCTCGAGCGCCTCGAGGACCCTGCTCACCCCTGCCTCCAGGCCCGGGACCGCCGAGGCCAGCGAGGGCACCTCCCTGCAGGCCCACTCGGCCCGGAGCCGCAGCGCCTGAGCCAGCTCCCGGGGCGAGCGCGGCTCGTTGGTGCCCAGCGCACGGGCCAGGCGCTCGTGCATCTGAGCGGTCGTCGTCCCCAGGTCCCGTGCGAGCCCCACGGCGCGCTCGCGCACCGGGCCGGCGGCGTCGTCGTCGGCCGCCAGGGCGCAGAACAGCTCGAAGCCGTCGTCGGCCACGGGGATGAAGGTGCAGGCCACGGCGGAGTCGGACAGGGCTGCCGTCCCGGTGGCGGGGTCGGTCCACCCCAGGGTCGACCAGGCCACGGGACGGCGCACGTGCTCCCAGCCCAGGCGGGCCAGGGCCGCCGAGACCTCGACGTCGGGGTTGCGGCCGTGCGCCAGGACCCGGAAGACCTTGACGATGAGGTCCTCGTCCAGCTCGTCGCCGCCAGGAGGGGCGGGCAGGACGACACTCGTGTTGGACTGCTCCCCGGTGGTCACCCGAAGCCGGGCGGCCCGGCCGGACACGACCCGCGGTCCCTCGGGTCCCAGGCTCGTGCCGGCCTCCTGGGCCGCCTGGGCCCACGCGCGCCAGAAGGCGGGGTGGTGCGGCCCGTCGACGAGGGCAACGGGGCCCTGCGGGCCGGGGGCCACGGTTCCTGCCGAGCCCTCAGGTTCCCCGGCCACCGCGTAGCGCTCGAGGGCCTGGGGGGTGTCGAGGACCAGGGGGACGTGCATGAGCAGCGGGCCCGGGCCCTGGGGTCGGGGGACCGCGATGAGGAGGTCGCGCACCCCCGGGGCGAGGGCCACGTCGGCGACGATGCCCAGCGCGGCGGAGGCGGGGGCCGCCCCGCCCTTGAGGGGGAACCAGCGGCGCTCGGCCATCCAGGTGGACAGCGCCGTGAGGAGGTCCTCGTCCTCGGGCCAGCGGCGGGGGTCGGCCGGTGGGGGCTGTGCGCTCATGTCAGACCTCCTGGGGAGCCTCGACCGACAGCCAGTAGTAGCCGCGCGCCCCGAGGGTCAGGTGAATACGCCCCTGGTCGTCGAGGGCGGGGAAGACCCCGCCGCCGAGGATCTCCGTCGTGGCCCGTCCCGCCAGCTCGGGCACCTCGACGGTCACCGAGCGGGGGGCGTCGGCCAGGTTGGCCACGCACAGCAGCGTCTCCCCGCCGTGGGTGGGGGCGTCGGTGCGCGTGTGGGCCAGGACGGCGTCGTCGGAGGTCCTGCACAGCCGGAAGGACCCGCGGCCCAGCACCGGGTGCTGGCGGCGCAGGTGGAGCAGCCGGCGGGTGAAGTGCAGGAGGGAGGAGGGGGTGGCCAGGGCGTCGGCGACCGTGCGCTGGGCGTAGCCGGGGGCGTCGATGAGCGGCAGGGTGAGGGACTCGGGGTCCTCGCAGGTCGAGAAGCCCATGTTCTCGGAGTGGTCCCACTGCATGGGCGTGCGCACGGCGTCGCGGTCAGCCAGCCAGATGTTCTCTCCCATGCCGATCTCGTCTCCGTAGTAGAGGCACGGTGAGCCCGGCAGGGACAGCAGGAGGGCGTGGGCGAGCTCGAGCTCGGCGCGCGAGTCGCCCAGCAGCGGCGTCAGGCGCCTGCGGATACCGACGTTGGCGCGCATCCGGTCCTCGGGCGCGTACCAGCCGTACATCGTGGCGCGCTCGTCGTCGGAGACCATCTCAAGGGTCAGCTCGTCGTGGTTGCGCAGGAAGGTGCCCCACTGCCCGTGCGCGGGAATCTCCGGCGTCTTGCTCAGGACCTCGCGCACTGCCCGGGAGGACTCCTCCCGCAGGGCGTAGAAGATGCGGGGCATGACCGGGAAGTGGAAGCACATCGTGCACTCCGGGGCCTGGTCCGTGCCGAAGTACTCGACGACGTCCTCGGGCCACTGGTTGGCCTCGGCGATCGTGATGACCCCGGGGAACTCCCGGTCGATCATCTCGCGCAGCCCGGCGATGACCGCGTGGGTGCCGGGAAGGTTCTCGCAGTTCGTCCCCTCGGACTCGATGAGGTAGGGGATGGCGTCGAGGCGGAACCCGTCGACGCCGGTCCGCGCCCAGAAGCGGATGACCTCGTGGATCGCCTCGATGACGTCGGGGTTGTCGTAGTTGAGGTCGGGCTGGTGGGCGAAGAACCGGTGCCAGTAGTACTGGCCGCGCACCTCGTCGTAGCTCCAGTTCGACGGCTCGGTGTCGATGAAGATGATGCGCGTGTCGGGGTAGCCGGAGTCGTCGTCCGCCCACACGTAGAAGTCACCGAAGGGTCCGGTCGGGTCGTGCCGGGAGGCCTGGAACCAGGGGTGGGCGTCCGAGGTGTGGTTGACGACCATGTCGATGATGATCCGGATGCCGCGGGCGTGGGCCTCGGCCACGAGGCTCCTGAAGTCCTCCATCGTCCCGTAGCGCGGGTCGATGCCGGTGTAGTCGGAGATGTCGTAGCCGCCGTCGCGCATGGGCGAGGGGTAGAAGGGCGGGATCCAGATCGCGTCCACCCCGAGCCAGGCCAGGTAGTTGAGCCGGGAGGACAGGCCCGCGAAGTCACCGACGCCGTCGGCGTCGGAGTCGGCGTAGGAGCGCAGGAGCGCCTCGTAGAACACGGCGGTGCGGAACCACTCGGGGTCCTCGGTCAGTCCCGGTCGCGGCTGCGCAGGCAGGTCGGGGACGCCGGGGACGGCGGAGACGGAGGCGATCACGCATGACCTCTCTGGTGGTGGTGGACGATGGTGGAGGGGCGGGGCGCGCCCGGCCCCGCGGCCGGTGGTCTCCTCACGGGGGACCTCCCTGCGGGGCGGGCTCCCTGAGGGGAGGGTGCCGGCGGCTGCGGTGCGGGGCCGACGCCGTGCCGGCCCCGCACCCCGGTCACAGGGGCTCGACGCTGAGCACGTGCGCGACCTGGCCGCCGAAGGGGTCCAGCCGCACGTAGTTCGTCCCGCTCCAGTCGTAGGAGGCGCCGGTCAGCTCGTCGGTGACGTGGACCACGGGACGGGAGCCGTCGGTGCCCGGGGGCAGGCCGAGCTGGTCGAGGTTGAGGAAGACCTCGCCCTCCTGGGCACGGTGCGGGTCGAGGTTGACCACCGTGAGGACGACGTCGTCGGCTCCGGTGGGGCTGTGCGCCGCCTCGACCCGCTTGGAGTAGGCGATGAGCGCGTCGTTGCTCGTGGGGTGGAACCAGATGTCCCGCAGCTGCTGGAGGCAGGGGTGGGCGGTACGCGCCGCGTTGAGGCGGGTGAGGAGGTCCTCGATGCCGTTGGTGCGGGCCGCCGCGAAGTCACGGGGCTTGTACTCGTACTTCTCGTTGTCGATCTGCTCCTCGTAGCCTGGGCGCGGCGTGGACTCGGCCAGCTCGTAGCCCGAGTAGATGCCCCAGGTCGGGGACATCGTGGCCGCGAGCACGGCCCGCAGCTTGAAGGCGGCCACCTTCCCGTTGGTCATGAAGGGGGTGAGGATGTCGTGGGTCGTGGGCCAGAAGGCCGGGCGCAGGACGTGAGCGGTCTCCTGGGAGAGCTCGACCATGTAGTCGGTCAGCTCCTCCTTGGTGTTGCGCCATGCGAAGTAGGTGTAGCTCTGGTTGAAGCCGATCTTGCCCAGCGTGCGCATCATGGCCGGGCGGGTGAAGGCCTCGGCCAGGAAGAGCACCTCGGGGTGCGAGGCGCGCACCTCCCGGATGAGCCGCTGCCAGAAAGGCAGGGGCTTGGTGTGCGGGTTGTCGACGCGGAAGATCGTCACGCCGTGCTCGATCCAGGTCGTGACCACCTCGAGGATCGCGTCGTAGATGCCCTCGGGGTCGTTGTCGAAGTTGAGGGGGTAGATGTCCTGGTACTTCTTCGGCGGGTTCTCGGCGTAGGCGATGGAGCCGTCGGCCAGGACCGTGAACCACTCGGGGTGCTCGCTCACCCACGGGTGGTCGGGTGAGCACTGGAGCGCCAGGTCGAGGGCGACCTCCATCCCCAGCTCCCCGGCCCTGGCCACGAGGGCGTCGAAGTCCTCGAAGGTGCCCAGGTCGGGGTGGACGACGTCGTGCCCGCCCTCAGGTGAGCCGATGCCGTAGGGGGAGCCCGGGTCGCCGGGGCGTGCTGTCAGCGTGTTGTTCCTGCCCTTGCGGTTGGTCGTCCCGATGGGGGAGATCGGGGTGAGGTAGAGGACGTCGAAGCCCATCGCGGCGATGCGGTCGAGGCGGGCCGTGGCGGTGCGCAGGGTCCCCGAGCGCCAGTTCCCCTCGGCGTCGGTGCCTGATCCCAGGGAGCGGGGGAAGATCTCGTACCAGGAGCCGACCAGCGCCCTGCGCCGGTCGACCTGAAGGGGGTAGGTGGCCGACGGGGACACGAAGTCACGCAGCGGCAGGCGCTCGAGCGCCGAGACGACGCCCTCGTCCAGCCCTGCGGCGAGCCGGGAGGCGGCCGGGGCGGAGGCGTCCCGCAGCGCGGCGGCCGCCTCCCGGAGGACGGCGGCGTCCTGGTCCGGGCGCTCCTCGAGCCCCGCGGCGCGCTCCAGGACCCGGGCGCCCTCCTCGAGCATGAGCTCGACGTCGACCCCGGCAGGGACCTTGATGCCCGCGTCATGGGCCCACGTGGCGTAGGGGTCCGACCAGCCCTCGACCCGCAGGCCCCAGTCGCCGGGGGAGTCGGGGGCCAGACGAGCCTCGTACAGGTCACGGCCGGGGGCGATCTCCCGCATGCGCGCGCTGGGGCCGTCGGTCCCGTCGGGGCGCACGAGCACGGCTGTGGCGCCGAAGCGGTCGTGCCCCTCCCGGAAGACCGTGGCACGCACGGGAATGACCTCCCCCGGCACGGCCTTGGCCGGCCAGCGACCGTCCTCGACGACGGGGAAGACCTCGGTGACGGGGATCCGGCCCACCGGGGAGTACGCGGCTGGGCGGGGGGTCTCGGCTGCGGGAGCTGAGTCCTGGGACGGCGAGGTCGGGACGTTGGACGGCATGGTCTTCACGGCGGCCTTTCGTGTGGACGCCGCGCGGCGGTGCGGCGTGCTGGGGGTCACACGACAAGCCTACGGCCCTCTGGCCTGACAGTCACATCTGCCCCACCGTGCCGGGCACTGCGCGGCGGGCACACGCATCGGCGCCGCCCCGGTGGTGTGAGGGGCCCCGGGCCTTCGCGGTCCGGGCCGCCCCGGCAGTCAGGGCGGCCCGGTCAGGCCCTGTGGGCCCGGGAGGCTGAGCAGGCAGTGGGGTTCAGTAGGTCATGTGCATGGCGGTGCGCACGGCGTCGAGGGTGGTCTGGGCGACCTCGCGGGCGCGGTCGTTGCCCTGGCGCAGGACCGCCAGGAGGTGGGCCTCGTCCGCGACCAGCTCGGCGCGACGGGCTCGCACGGGCGCGAAGTACTCGTTGACCGCCTCGGTGACCAGTGCCTTGAGGGCGCCCGCGCCGGCGTCGCCGATGCTCTCGGCGATTTGCTCGGGAGCGCCCGCCCCGCACAGGGAGGCGAGGGTGAGCAGGTTGGAGACCTCCGGGCGGGCCGCAGGGTCGAAGGTGATGACCCGCTGGGAGTCGGTCTTGGCCTTCTTGAGGACCGCGGCGGTCTCGTCGGCGCTCATGCGCAGCTCGATGGTGTTGTGACGCGACTTGCTCATCTTCTCCCCGTCCAGCCCCAGCAGGAGCGGGGCCTCGGACAGGAGGGCCTCGGGGCGACGGAACACCGGGTGGTCCTTGACCGCGCGGCCGTAGCGCCTGTCGAAGCGCTGGGCGATGAGACGAGCCTGCTCGAGGTGGGGGAGCTGGTCCTTGCCCACGGGCACGAGGTTGGCCTGGCAGAACAGGATGTCGGCGGCCTGGTGGACGGGGTAGGTGAGCATGAGGCCGCTCATCGCGCGACCGGCGGTGGCCTCCAGCTCGGCCTTGACCGTGGGGTTGCGGTGCAGCTCGGACTCGGTGACCAGGGACAGGAAGGGGAGGATGAGCTGGTTGGCGGCAGGCACGGCCGAGTGGGCGAAGACGGTCGAGCGCGACGGGTCGACTCCGACGGCCAGGGTGTCGGCCACGAGGGACAGGACGCGTTCGCGGATGGGGCCCACCCCGTCCCGGTCGGTGATGACCTGGTAGTCGGCCACGAGGATCCAGGTGTCGACGCCGCGGTCCTGGATCGCCTTCCACGAGCGCATCGTGCCGAAGTAGTGCCCCAGGTGCATGTTGCCCGTCGGGCGCACGCCGGTGAGCATCCGGTAGCGGCCGGGGTTGACGTCGAGGTCGGCCTGGATCTGCTCGCTGCGGGCCAGGCTGCGGGCCAGGGAGGCCTCGTCGGTGGAGCGGGCGAGGGCGTCCTCGGCGCTCGAGGCAGTCGCTGGGGCGGGGTTCTGCTCGGTCATGCGCGCAATACTAAAGTGGTTGCCCCAGCGCTGATCACCACCGACGTCCCGGGCTGCCGGAGGCCGGCTCAGGGCTCCAGGTGCTCGCCGGACAGGTAGAGCCGCATCGACAGCGGGTCGAGGGTGGTCGTGTCCCCGGGGCGGTCCTGGCGGCAGTCGACCCAGCCCCGGTCCGCGTGCCTGGCCGGCGGGGGAGCGGAGCCGCGCCGCACGCGCCGGGCCAGGGCGAAGGCCGAGGTGTGCGGGCGCGGCACCGCCCAGGTGGAGTCCCAGACAAGGTGCCAGTCGGTGGAGTGCGCCTGAGGCAGGACGACGTCGACCTGGTCGAGCGTGCCGTTGATGATGACGAGCAGGTCCTGGTCGTCGACGGGTCGACCGTTGCGCAGCATCTGCACGACACGGGTGCCCGGGTCGTGCCACGCCGCGGAGTCCATCGACTCTCCGCTGGCACGGAACCAGGCCAGGTCGGGGACGGTGTCGCCCTCGGGGACCGCCCCGGTGGCGAAGGCGGTGGGACGCAGGACCGGGTGCGCCTCGCGCAGGGAGATGAGGAAGCGGGTCGTGGCGATGAGGTCGCGCTGCCAGGTGGACAGCTCCCAGTCGTACCAGGAGATCTCAGAGTCCTGGCAGTAGGAGTTGTTGTTTCCCTGCTGGGTGCGGCCCATCTCGTCCCCGCCCAGGATCATGGGCGTGCCCGCCGAGATGAGCAGGGTGCCCAGGACGTTGCGCGAGGAGCGCCGTCGCAGCACCTCGATGGGCCCGCCGCCCATCCCCTCGGGAACCGGGCCCTCGAAGCCGTGGTTCCAGGAGCGGTTGTCGTCGGTGCCGTCCCGGTTGTCCTCGCCGTTGGCCAGGTTGTGCTTGTGGTCGTAGCTGACCAGGTCGCGCAGGGTGAACCCGTCGTGGGCGGTGACGAAGTTGACCGAGCCGAGCGGTCCGCGCCCCCCGGGGTACTCCCCGTAGGAGAACATGTCGGCGCTGCCCGACAGGCGCGTGGCCAGGTCGCGCAGGTCCATTCCGTGGCGTCCCTTGGACATCTCCTTGGCGTCGCCCAGCCAGAAGGAGCGCACGGTGCCCCGGTAGCGGTCGTTCCAGTCGTGGAAGGGCGAGGGGAACTCTCCGGTGCGCCAGCCGCCCGGGCCGATGTCCCACGGCTCGGCGATGAGCTTGACCCGCTGGAGGACGGGGTCGGTGGCGATCCCGATGAGCAGGGGGTGGCGGGCGTGGAACTCACTGGCGTCCCGCCCCAGGGTGACCGCAAGGTCGAAGCGGAACCCGTCGACGCCGACCTCCGTGACCCAATAGCGCAGGGAGTCGAGGGTGAGCTGGACCGCGCGGGTGGAGCGGAAGTCGACCGTGTTGCCGGTGCCGGTGACGTCGACGTACTGGGCGGGGCGGTGGTTGGCGTGCAGGTAGTACTCGAGGTTGTCCAGCCCGCGCAGGGACAGGGCCGGCCCGTCGACGCCGGACTCGCAGGTGTGGTTGTAGACGACGTCCAGGAGCACCTCGAACCCCGCCTCGTGCAGGAGGGAGACCATGCCGCGGACCTCGTCGAGGACCGCCTGGGGCCCCCGTCGCCTGGCGGAGGCGGTGGCGTAGGCGGGCTCAGGGGCGAAGTAGGACAGGGTCGAGTACCCCCAGTAGTTCGTCCTGCCCCGCTGGAGGAGGAAGGCCTCGGAGAACCCCGCGTGGATGGGCAGGAGCTCGATGGTCGTTACCCCCAGCGACGTGAGGTGGGAGATCACCGCGGGATGAGCCATCCCCGCGTAGGTCCCCCGCAGCTCGGCCGGGACCTCGGGCATGTCGTGGGTCATGCCCTTGACGTGGGTCTCGTAGATGACCGTGCGGTCCATGGGAACCCGGGGCCCGGGCACGACGGGGAACTGGGCTCCGAGCACGACGCCCCGCGCGACGTCGTCGGCCGAGTCGAGCTCGGAGGGCATGAGGGGGAAGCCGGTGGGCGCGAGCTCGGGGGTGACGGCGTGGGCGAAGAGGGACGGGCTCAGCCGGGGGGTGGAGTCGATGGCCCGGGCGTAGGGGTCGAGCAGGAGCTTTCGGGGGTTGAACAGCAGGCCCTCGGAGGGGTTCCACGACCCGTGCACCCTGTACCCGTAGCGCTGGCCCGCACTGACCCCCTCGACGTGGGCGCTCCACGCCCCCCGGGACGGGCCGTGCATGCCCACGCGCCGCTCGGAGACCACCCGCCCCTGCTCATCCGTCTCCACGAGGCACAGGTCCACCGCGTGCGCCCGGGGCGCGACGACGGCGAAGTCGGCGCCGTCCGCGACCAGGGTGGCCCCCAGGCGCGTGGGATCGAGGGCGCTGGAGGCGGCGAGCGGGGCTGGCTCCGACGCGGGTGAGACGGACATGCTCTCCATTGTCTGGCCTCAGCACGATGAGCGACAACCGGGGGAGGGCGAGAGAGGTCACCTTCGGGCGCATGGCGCGCGCCTGAGTGAGGCAGCACTCACCGAAGCGTCGAGGGAGATATGGCAATCTTGTCGGCATGAAAATCGTGGTCTGCATCAAGCACGTCCCCGACGTGCAGTCCGAGCGGCGGCTTGAGGACGGTCGTCTCGTGCGCGGTGAGGACGACGTCCTCAACGAGCTCGACGAGAACGCCGTCGAGGCCGCTGTCAGCCTCGTGGAGGACCACGGCGGCGAGGTCGTCGCCCTGACCATGGGGCCTGAGGACGCCGAGGACGGTGTGCGCCGCGCCCTCCAGATGGGTGCGGACCGCGGTGTCGTCGTGAGTGACGACACCCTGGAGGGGGCCGACGTCGTGACCACCGCCCGCGCCCTGGCGGCCGCGATCGACCGCCTCGGGGAGGTCGACCTCGTCGTCACCGGAATGGCGTCGCTGGACGCGATGACCTCGATGCTCCCCGGCGCGCTGGCCGCAGCGCTGGGTCGACCCGCCCTCACCCTGGCCAACGGCCTCGAGGTCGACTCCGGCACCGTGAGCGTGACCCGCTCGGTGGGCGCGGTCCGCGAGGTGCTCTCCTGCCCCCTGCCCGCCCTCGTGTCCGTCACCGACCAGGCCAACGACCCCCGCTACCCCAACTTCGCGGCGATGCGCGCCGCCAAGAAGAAGCCGGTCGAGTTCTGGTCGGCCGGCGACATCGGCATCGAGGCCGCCGCGCCAGGAGTGGGGGTCGTCGACTCCGAGGCCCGCCCTGCCCGCCAGGCGGGAACCATCCGCACGGACGCCGGCCAGGCCGGCCGCGAGCTCGCCGCCTGGCTCGTGGACTCCAAGCTCGTCTGAGCCCCAGGACCTCAAGGAAGAAGACACGACCATGCTCGACGTACCCGTCCTCGTGCTCGCAGACCTCGACGCGGCCGGAGCCCCCACCGGCCCGGCCCTCGAGCTGGTCAGCGCGGCACGCGCCCTGACCAGCGGGGAGGTCATCGCCCTCGTGCTTGCCGACCCTGACCGCGCCGCCGCCGCCAGCCCCTCCCTGAGCGGCTGCGGTACCGGCCGGGTGCTCGCTGCGGGCCCCGCCACCGCCGTCGTGGCGGCCGGCGCGGCTGACGCGGTCCTCGCGGCGGTCGGCGCGCACGCCCCCGGGGTCGTGCTCGTCACGAGCGACTACCGCGGTAAGGAGGTCGCCGGGCGCGCCGTGGTGCTCCTGGGCTCCGCCTGCGCCAGCGACGTCGCCGACCTCGAGATCGTGGGAGACGAGCTGCGCGCCTCCAAGCTCGTCCTGTCGGGCTCGTGGACGACGACCCTGGCGGTCGCGCCGAGCACCGGCCGCGCCCCGGTCGTCGCCGTGCGCCCCGGCGCCGTCGAGGCCGCTGAGGTCCCGGCCCCCTCCCCGGCGCCTGTCGAGCCGCTCGAGGTCGAGCTCTCCGCTGAGGCCGCCGCCGTCACGCTCGTCTCGAGCGAGCAGGCCGCCCTGGCCGCCGGCCCCGACCTCGTCGAGGCGCGCACCGTCGTCGTCGGAGGGCGGGGCGTCGACGGCGACTTCGACCTCGTGCGCTCCGTGGCCGAGCCCCTGGGAGCCGCCGTGGGCGCCACCCGGGTCGCCTGCGACGAGGGCTGGATCGAGCGCAGCGCCCAGGTCGGCCAGACCGGGGTGTCCATCGCCCCGCGCCTGTACATCGGCCTGGGCGTCTCGGGCGCCGTGCACCACACGAGCGGCATCCAGGGTGCGGGTGCGATCGTGGCGGTCTGCGACGACTCCGAGGCGCCGATCTTCGAGATCGCCGACTTCGGCGTCGTCGGCGACGTCACCCAGGTCGTACCCCAGCTGGTCGAGGAGCTCGAGCGCCTGCGCTCCTGAGCTCCTGACGCGCCCATCGGGGAAGGACCTCCGAGGATCCCGTGGCTGCGTAGCGCAGTCCCAACGGTTCAGTGGTGCGGGCGGGCCCGGGAGGGCCCGCCCGCACCACTGTCAGCACCACTGTCAGCCGAAGGCCCGGCCGAAGCCCGTGACCCGGAAGTCCCCGGACTCATCGGCCTCCAGGATCAGCCACGACAGGTAGGAGTCGTTGCCGTACTGGTCCTGCTGGGGCGCGAGCCACGGGAGGGCGGGGTCATCCGAGGTGACCGGGCAGATGACGGCGCCGGGGTCGAGGGCCTCGGTGCCCGACTCGACGCCGGGAGCCGAGTAGGTCCCCGTGTCGAGGCCCGGTGCCGCCAGCGCGCAGGACACGACCGAGCCCCCCTCGGGGAACTGCAGGCTGCGCACCGTGTCGGTCGAGCCCTGGGCGCCGAGCGTCACGTCGAGCTCGGCCGCGAGCTCGGGGCTCATGTACTGCTCCGCCTCCTCGGCCTCGCCCGAGGCGATGGCGTCGTAGGCGGCCTGGACGTCCTCGGTCGCGGGGATCCGCAGGGACCCCGAGGGCAGGGAGTAGACGACGTCGACGATGCCCAGCGACTCCCCGTCCCAGCGTGCCGTCACCGTGGCGCTCGCGCTGCCCTCGCAGGCCTGGCAGGAGTCGTCGCCGGCCACCTGGATCGAGGGCACCGTAAGCGTGATGGTCTCGCCCACGGCGTGGACCTCCTCGATGAGCAGGTTCGGGGTTGTCCCGACGTCGCCGGAGGTGACCAGGTCGAGCTCGCCCAGGAGCCCGTCGGCCTGGCTGTAGACGGCCAGCACGTCGAAGCCCGTGTTGCCCCCGCCCGAGCAGGACATGACGACCACGGCCACGGGGCGTGAGTCGAAGACCCCGGGGATGACCTCCTTCATCGTGGCGGTGGCCGGCACGACTCCTGCCTCGGTGCTCGAGGCGACGCCGTCGACGAAGGTGGCGCCGCCCTCCTGGGAGGCTGCGGGCATGCACAGCTCGGGAACCTCGAGGGTGGCGTTCCTGATCGCCTCGAGGTCGAGCGCCTCCTCGGAGTCCGGCCCGGAGGTCGGCAGGGCCGTGGAGGACGGGGACGTCGTCTCGAAGGACAGCACCGACGCGGTCGCCCCGCTGACCACGACGATCGTCCCGTCCGAGGCCGCCCACGAGGTCACGGGCGTCGTCACCGTCCACAGTGTCGTTCCCGTCTCCGGGTCGAGGGCGATGATCCCCTCGGGCTCGGCGAGCACGACGGCGCCGGAGTCGACGAGCCACTCGGGCGGGGCCGAGTCGGTCGCACCGGTGAGATCGGCCGTCCCCTCGGGCAGGTCGCGCACCCACAGCGTCTCCGGGCCGTCCACGACGGCCAGCTGCTCGCCGTCGCCGACGACCCACACCTCACGCGTCACCGGCAGCCTCATCCCGGCCAGCCTCCGTGGGACCTCGACCGGCGCCGCCCACACCGGCCGCTCGCCTCCAAGGCTCAGCCCCGAGACCGCCTCGCCGTCGACAGTGAGTCCTCCCTCGTCGTCGAGGGCCAGCGGGACCTCCGTGGTGGCGGATCCGGTCACGCGGGTCCAGGCCCCCGTCCCCGTGGCGGGGGCCGTCGGTGCGGTCGTCGCGGACGAGGCCCGGGGGTCCGGCGTCCCCGAGGCGCTCACCTGAGCGGCAGGTGCCGTTGGGCGGGTCGTGGCCGGTGAGGCGCCCTCGGCGGTGCCCTCGCCCGTGTTGGTCGTCAGGCCCTGGTCGGCCGTCGCAGCAGGGGAGGCCTGGGGCTGCGGGGAGGTGACCTCCCAGGCTGCGGGGGTGGTCACCTGGTTGACCCCGGTGCCCAGGTCGACCCTCAGCAGCTCACCGCAGTCGAGGACGTCCTGGGAGACCTGGCAGTCGAGGCCGGAGGCGGCGGCCGCGGTCGGCACCTGATGCATCCCGGTCTGTGCCTGCGTGGCCGGAACGAGGGAGCAGGGTCCCGTCCGGCGCGCGACGCTTGACGGGAGCCGACAACTGTGTCACTGTATTAGTGCAGTAATACAGATGGTCTGACGAGGCCGTCCCGCTGCGCTCATGAGCACCTGTCCCACCAACCCGAGGAGGGGTGATGCGGATCGACGACACCCGTCCGATCTGGATCCAGCTGGTCGACGACTTCCGCCTGCGGATCGTCTCGGGCCAGTGGCCCGCAGGCCAGCGGATCCCCAGCGTGCGCGAGCTCGCCTCCGACGCCGGCGTCAACCCCAACACCGTCCAGCGAGCGCTGGCCGAGCTCGACCGCTCGGGCCTGACCTCGGCCGAGAGGACGGCGGGCCGTTTCGTGACCGCCGACCCGGCGGCCCTGGCGGCCGCCCGTCGTGAGCTCGCCCTCGACGCGACCGACACCTACATCGCCGCGGTCGCCCCGCTCGGCATGGACCTCGACCAGGCACGGTCCGTCCTGGCCGAGCGCTGGCCGACCGCACCCACCGACCCAGGAGAACCCTCATGAGCCCGACCGCCACCATGCCCCCACCAGGACCCGGCGCCCTGGCCCGGACCGGGCAGATCCCGGCCCTCGACGGCGGGGAGCCCCTCGTCGTCGTCGACAGCCTGACCAAGACCTATCGTGGGCGCCCCGCGCTGTCCGGGCTGAGCCTGAGCCTGCCGCCCGGCCGGGTCGTGGGCCTCATGGGCGCCAACGGCTGCGGCAAGACCACCCTGCTCAAGATCCTGGCGGGGGTCCTGGCGGACTACGAGGGCTCCGTGAGCATCGCCGGCCACCGCCCGGGGCCGCGGACCAAGGAGCTCGTGTCCTTCCTGCCCGACGCCTCCTTCCTCGCCCCCAACCTCACGACGGGTCGGGCCGTCGCCCTGTTCGCCAGGCTCTTCGCCGACTTCGACCCCGGCAAGGCCACCCGGCTCATCGAGTTCTTCGGCCTGCCCTCGGACCGCTGCGTCAAGGAGATGAGCAAGGGGATGGGGGAGAAGCTGCGCGTGGCCCTGGCCATGAGCCGGCGCGCTCGGGTGTACCTGCTCGACGAGCCGATCTCCGGGGTCGACCCGGCAGCCAGGCAGGTGCTCCTTGACGGCATCGTCGAGGACTTCGACCCCTCCTGCCTGCTCGTCATGTCCACCCACCTCATCTCCGACGTCGAGCCGGTCATCGACTCGGCCGTCTTCATCAAGGACGGCGCCCTCCTGCTGGCCGGGGACGCCGACGACCTGCGCCAGGCTCACGGCATGAGCCTGGACGCCCTGTTCCGGAAGGAGTACCGCTGATGCTGCGCACGCTGTTCGTCCAGGAGATCCGCACCCAGGCGCCCCGCAACGCCGCGGTGCTCGGAGTGTGCGCCGTCATCATGCTCGGCTTCCTCGCGCTGTGGTGGCTGCTCGCCGACGCCGGGGTCCTGGCGGCCCTCGCGCAGGTCGCCGCCTTCGTCACCCTTGTCGCGGCTCCCGCGGTCGTCATGGGTCAGGTCGGTGTCGAGTACTGGCAGTCCATGTACGGCCAGCGCGGCTACCTCACGATGGTGGTGCCGGTGCGCGGACGTGTGCACCTGGCCGCCAAGACCTCCTACGCGGTCCTGGTCGCTCTCGTGCTCGTGGCGCTCAGCGTCCTGGGCCTGCTGGCCTGGGCGACCGTCCTGGCCCACACCGCGGGCACGACGCTGGGCGCGCTGGTGGAGCCGATGCTCTCCGGCATCGAGGCCTTCGGGACGGGCAAGGCCCTCGTGTTCCTCGGCGCGACGGTGATGGGCATGATCTGCCTCATCATCGAGGTCGCCGCCGTCATGAGCATCGGAGCCCAGGGGCGCTTCAACCACCTCGGCTTCGGGGCGCCCCTGGTGGGCTTCGTCCTGCTCTACGTCGCCTCCCAGGTCCTGGGGCTGGTCTTCACGCTCTTCGTGCCCCTGAGCGTGGACGTGACGACCGGGGACCTGGTCGGCCGCCTCATGTGGCCGGACTTCCTCGAGGCCACGAGGACCGGGGCGGAGCCGACGGTCGTGGGCATCGGCAGCATCGTCGTCGGGCCGCTGCTGGCCGCCGGGCTGGCGTGGTGGGCGGTGCGAGCCGTCGAGAGGCACACCTGCCTGCGCTGAGCCCCTGCGCCCCGCGTCCTCAGGTGATCGTGGCCTGGGCCAGGACCTGGTCACCGTCACCCGGGGGCGCCGAGGCGTAGACGACGAGCGACTGGCCTGCCGCGATCCCGCGCACCGGCTCGTGCAGCTCGGCGCTCAGGGTCGAGGCCTCGGGGTCGATGACGACGTCGGCCCCCACCGCGCGTCCGTGCGCCCGGACCTGGACGCTCACGCCCCGCCATCCCAGGGCCGCGCCGAGCTCCTCGGGCTCGGCCAGGAGCACGAGCCCGTCGCCTGCCACCGTCGAGCGACTGAGCAGCTCGGCGGGCCCGACGACCACCTCGTTGGCGGCCGGGCGGGTCTGGAGCACGTAGCGGGGGCGCCCGTCGGGGGCGGGACGGGTCAGCCCCAGGCCCCTGCGCTGGCCCACGGTGAAGCCGAAGTAGCCCTCATGGGTGCCCAGGACCTCACCCTCGGGCGAGACCATGGTCCCGGGCTCGGTGCCCAGGCTGCGTGCGAGGAAGCCCCGCGTGTCGCCGTCGGCCACGAAGCAGATGTCGTAGGAGTCCGGCTTGTCGGCCACTGGAAGGCCCCGGCGCTCGGCCTCCGCTCGGACCGCGCTCTTGGAGGGGGCGTCCCCCAGGGGGAACAGCGCCCGGCTCAGTCCCGTGCCACCCGAGACCGCCAGGACGTAGGACTGGTCCTTGGCGCCGTCGGCCGCCCGGCGCAGCTCGAGCCCCTGCGTGCTGCCCGGCCGTCCCGCGGCCGCCCCGCCGCGCAGGCGGGCGTAGTGGCCGGTGGCCACGGCGTCGAAGCCCAGGGCCCGGGCGCGCTCGAGCAGTGCGTCGAACTTGATCCTCTCGTTGCAGCGCACACAGGGGTTCGGGGTACGGCCGGCCCTGTACTCGGCCAGGAAGTCGGCCACGACACGCTCGGTGAACTCCTGGGACAGGTCCCACACGTAGAAGGGGATCCCGAGGATCTCGGCCGCCCAGCGGGCGTCGGAGGCGTCCTCGATCGAGCAGCATCCCCGTGCCCCCGCCCGGGTGGCCGCGGGCGTGCGCGACAGGGCCATGTGGACGCCGACGACGTCGTGGCCTGCCTCGACGGCGCGCGCGGCGGCCACGGCGGAGTCGACCCCGCCGGACAGGGCTGCCAGCACGCGCACGTCTCCTCCTCGCTTCCGGCTCGACCACGGCAGACTACCGTGCCCGCTCCGGTGGACCGACCGGCGCCCGGACGTGTCAGATGTCCCGATCTCGGGGTGTCAGATGTCCCGATCTCGGGGTGTGGGCGCGCCGGGCGGCCTCGAGCGCCCCGGGTAGGACCTCCAGCAGGCGCTCGACGTCGGCGACGGTGGTGCGCAGGCCCATGGACACCCTCAGCGTCGAGCGGGCCGCCTCGTGTCCGTGGCCCATCGCCAGCAGGACGTGGCTGGGGCGGCTCACGCCCGCGTGGCAGGCCGATCCCGCCGATGCGTCGATGCCCGCCAGGTCCAGGCTCATGAGGAGTGCCTCGGGCGAGACCTCCTCGAACCACAGGTGGGCGGTGCCCGGAAGGTGGGGGGCCTCGTCCGGGAGCGTGAGGTGGACGCCCGGCAAGGCCCTCGTCCCCTCCAGGACCCGGCGGCGCAGCGCCTCCAGCCGCGCCGCCTCCTCGCGCTGCTCGGCCACCGCGAGCTCGACGGCCGCCGCGAGGGCCCGCGCCCCGACGAGGTCCTGGGTGCCCGAGCGCAGTCCCCGCTCCTGACGCCCGCCGCCGGTGGGGCAGACCAGCTCGAGGTCGCGCCGGGTGACCAGCGCCCCCGTCCCCACCGGGGCGCCGAGCTTGTGTCCCGACAGGCTGAGGGCGTCCAGCCCCCAGCCGTGCATGTCGACCGGGACCCGGCCCAGTGCGGCCACGGCGTCGGAGTGGACCGGAACGTACCCGCTGCGCCCGGGACAGTCCTGGTCGCTGGCGGCGCGCACGGTTGCCACGACCCCGGCCACGTCCTGGACGACGCCGGTCTCGTTGTTGGCCGTCATGACGCTGACCAGGGCGACGGGCCCGGAGGAGACCGCCCGGGCCAGACCTTCGGTGAGCACGCGGCCCAACGGGTCGACCGGGACGAGGACGTGCTCGGCGCCCAGGTGCTCGGCGGCGGTCCGGGCCGAGTCGAGGACCGCGGGGTGCTCGACGGGAGAGGTCACGAGACGCGGGGCGGGCACGCCGGCAGCACGGGCCGCCAGCACCCGGCCCGCAACGACCAGGGAGTCGGCCTCGGTGCCCCCCGAGGTGAACAGCACCTCGTGCGGATCGACGTCAAGAGCAGCGGCCAGGCGGGAGCGGGCCTGCTCGAGCAGGGCCCCGGCCCGCCGTCCCGAGGCGTGCCGGGAGGCGGGGTTGGCCGCCCCGGCGAGGCCGTCGGCCAAGTCATCCCGGACCTGCTCGGCGACCTCCGGGCGCATCGGCGTGGTTGCGGCGTGGTCGAGGTAGATGCGCGCAGAGCTGCTCACTCCCGCAGCCTACGTCCGCCACGCTCCCTCAAGCAGGGGCGCGTCGAGGCAGGGGCGTCCGCGGGCGACGGGCGGTTCGGCGGACAGGCGGGCCCCTGGGGCGGGTATCGCCGGTACTAGGCTGGGTCCATGAGCGATAACGCGCATCCTGCTCCCCACCGGCAGCCGACGACGGGCACCCCTGCCCTGCCGACCATCGACGTCGGGTGGAGGGACCGCTCCCTGGCGCGCTCGGCGACCGACCGGGACGCCTCGCGCCGGGCGCAGCCCGGTCTGCTCGAGGAGCTGGCCGCCGACCCCGCCACGCGCCTGGTCCTGGTCGACGCCCGCGGGCGCGTGGCCCTCGAGGGGCACACGCCCGCGGGCGCGTCGGAGGACGGCTTCGGCAGCGATGAGGCCTCCGCCCCGCAGGCACGACCCGAGGCCGGGCCGCGTCTCGCGCCGCTCACGACCGCCGACCTCGGCCTGGACGGACTGCGCACCTGCTACCTGGGACGTGGCAGGGCAGAGCGTGACGGCCAGGAGCGCCCCTCGTGGCTGGCGGTGCTCGTCCCCTCCGACCTCGCCGAGGCGACCGACGCCGAGGGGGCCGCCCGCGCCCACCCCGCCCTCGCGCAGCTGCTTGACCGCCATCCCCTGGCCCCGCTCAGGGTGGTCGGTGGCGCCCTCGACGCCCACGACGCGGGACTGGCCACGGCCGCAGCCGCCCTGGCCGCCTGGCACGCGCGCGCCGGCTTCTGCCCGGCCTGCGGGCACCACACCAGCCCGGTCGAGGCCGGGTGGGCCCGCGCCTGCTCGGGCTGCCAGACCGTCCAGTTCCCCCGCACCGATCCGGCGGTCATCGTCGCCGCCACCGACGAGGACGACCGGCTCCTCATGGTCCACGCCGCGGCCTGGGAGGCTCACCGCTACTCGGTGGTCGCCGGCTTCGTCGAGGCCGGCGAGGCGATCGAGGCCGCCGTTGCCCGCGAGGTCTCCGAGGAGACCGGCCTGGAGGTCGCCGAGCTGGCCTTCGTGGCCAGCCAGCCGTGGCCCTTCCCCCGCTCCCTCATGCTGGCCTTCCGCGCCCGTCTCTCCCCAGGAGGCGGCGCGCCCCGCGCCGACGGGCAGGAGGTGACCGGCGCCAGGCTCCTGGGGCGCGCGGAGCTGGCCGAGGCCGTGCGCGTCGGTGAGATCGTCCTTCCCGGTCCCACCTCCATCGGCCGCATGCTCATCGAGGACTGGTTCGGAGGCTCGGTGACCTGAGTCCCCGCCCGACGCGTCGCACCGGTCCCCGCCCGACGCGTCGCACCGGCGTGGCAGGCTGGGCCGTGATGAGCGAGCACGACCCGACACCCGTCCACCGGCACGCCGGCCCACCCGGCGCCGCCGAGCTCCTCGACGCCCTCGACCCCGACCAGCGGCAGGTCGCCGAGCACCTCGAGGGCGCGCTGTGCGTCCTGGCCGGCGCGGGCACGGGCAAGACCCGGGCCATCACCTACCGCATCGCCCACGGGGTGGCGGTGGGCGCCTACCAACCGGCCCAGGTGCTCGCGGTCACCTTCACCGCCCGTGCCGCGGGGGAGATGCGCTCGCGCCTGAGCGACCTGGGTGTGCACGGCGCCCAGGCCCGCACCTTCCACTCCGCGGCCCTGCGCCAGCTCACCTACTTCTGGCCCACGGCCATCGGCGGGCGTCGACCGGATATCGAGAAGTACAAGGGACGCCTCGTCGGCACCGCCGCCCACCGCCTGGGCCTGTCGACCGACCGCGCCCTCATCCGCGACCTGTCCGCTGAGGTCGAGTGGGCCAAGGTGACCATGACCCTGCCCGAGGACTACGCCGAGGCCGCGGCCGCCCAGCGCCGCGAGGGCGTCGGCGGCCTCGAGCCCGCCACCGTGGCCCGGGTCCTGACGGCCTACGAGGAGGCCAAGACCGAGCGCGGGGTCATCGACTTCGAGGACGTCCTGCTGCTCATGGTGGGCATCCTGCTCGACCGCGAGGACGTCGCCGCGCAGGTGCGCGGGCAGTACAAGCACTTCGTCGTCGACGAGTACCAGGACGTCTCCCCGCTCCAGCAGCGGCTCCTCGACCTGTGGCTGGGCCACAGACGCCAGCTGTGCGTTGTCGGCGACGCCTCCCAGACCATCTACTCCTTCGCCGGAGCCACCCCGGAGTTCCTCACCGGCTTCGCCTCGCGCTACGAGGGCGCCCGCGTCGTGCGGCTCAGCCGCGACTACCGCTCCACCCCCGAGGTGGTGTCGCTGGCCAACCGGGTCCTGTCGCGCTCGCGGCGCGGGGGAGGGGCCCTGGCCCTGCCCGCGGGAGCCGTCGAGCTGGTCGCCCAACGTCCCAGCGGGCCGGCGGTGCGCTTCGAGACCTACGACGACGACGTCGCCGAGGCGGCCGGCGCGGTCGAGCAGGTGCGCCGCCTCATGGCCAGCGGCGTGCCCGTGAGCGAGATCGCGGTGCTGTACCGGACCAACGCCCAGTCCGAGGTCGTCGAGCAGGCGCTGGCCGACGCGGGCATCGGCTACCTCGTGCGGGGAGGGGAGCGTTTCTTCGAGCGTGAGGAGGTCAAGCGGGCCATGGTGCTGCTGCGTGCTGCGGCACGCACCGAACGAGCCAACCTGAGCGGGGACCTCGGGGCGGACACGCGGATGGTCCTGTCCCGGGAGGGCTGGGCGCCCCAGCCCCCGGCCCAGCGCGGTGCGGTGCGCGAGCGCTGGGACTCGCTCAACGCCGTCGTCGAGCTCGCCGACCAGCTCGCCGAGCGCCGCGGGGCCGACCTCGACGGCCTGGTCGGTGAGCTCACCGAGCGGGCCGAGGCGCAGAACGCCCCGACGGTCGCGGGGGTGACGCTGTCCTCCCTGCACGCCGCCAAGGGCCTGGAGTGGGACGCCGTCCTGCTCATCGGGGCCGCCGAGGGGCTCCTGCCGATCTCCTTGGCCGAGGGGCCTGCCGCCGTCGAGGAGGAGCGCAGGCTGCTCTACGTCGGTGTGACCAGGGCACGGGAGCACCTCATCATCTCCTGCGCCCGCGCACGTGCCCCCGGGGGCAGGGCGTCGCGCAGGCCCTCGCGCTTCCTCGACGGGATCTGGCCGGCCGCCCAGGGGAGGGGCGGTCCCCAGCGCCGGGGCGGGGCGACCGGCACCCCCAAGGAGCGGGCCAGGCAGGCCGCTGCGGACTTCGAGGCCGAGGCCGACCCCGCCACCCTCGCCCTGTTCGAGGTCCTACGCGCCTGGAGAGCGGAGGTCGCCGCGCGGGCCTCCCGCCCGGCCTACACGGTCTTCCCCGACTCGACGCTGCGCTCGATCGCCACGGTCAAGCCCACCGTCCTTCCCCAGCTCTCCCTCATCCGCGGCGTGGGGGCCGTCAAGCTCCAGGAGTACGGCGCCGAGGTCCTGCGGCTTGTGCGCGAGCACTCCGAGGGCGCCTGAGCACCGCCGTCCCGGCCCGGCGGCGCGGCTCAGACCATCGCCTCCCGGGTCACCGACCCCGTCGGCGAGGGCGAGCAGGAGGAGGGCACCTGCCCGCACAGGCACTCAGGATGGGGAGGCCAGGTCCGCTCCACACCGAGCGGGTCGGCCGCGCTCACCTCGATGCTGCGTCCCAGCCACGCCTCCTCGGCGCCCACCACCACGTCCGTGGCGCCGCGGGCGGCCAGCGCTGCCGCCTGGTGGATGAGCAGCCGCTCGAGCACCGGCGCACCGAGCAGGCGCAGCTGGGTGGCCACGGCGGGCCAGCAGGGGTCGGCGTCCCGGTCCCACAGGCCCAGGCAGGTCGAGCAGGCGCCGCGCCCGGGCACCAGGAGCGGGCCGACCCGCACGCTCACGTCGCGAGCGAGCACCGGCAGGTGGACGAGGTCGGCCCGGTCGAGCTCACGGGCTCGCACCGGGTCGACGACATGACCCTCGACGCTCACCACGAGGTCGGGCCGGCATCCCAGGGGGGCGCGGGTGGACACCTTGGGCGCGACCCGCGACGTCCACAGCTCCAGGTCCTCGTCGTCGGGCAGGATGGTGCCGACCCCCGCCTCCGCGAGCAGGCCGATGATCGCCTGCGCCAGCCACCCCGCCCCCAGGACCGCCACGACCCCGGAGCGCAGGAGGGTCGTGCGCTCACGTGCGCGAGGGGTCAGCCGGTCCCAGTAGATCTCGTCGGCGCTGGAGGGGGCCGCGTCGTCCTCCGCGAGCGCACCCGCCTCGCGCAGCAGGCCCAGCACCTCGCGAGCCCGCGACATGGGCACCTTGGTCCACCGGGCGGTGCGGTAGACGTCCTCCGCGCTGATGACGGCGGGCAGGTGGTCAAGGAGACGCTGCTCGGCGGGGCTGAGCCCCTCGAGGACGACGGCGTGCCCCGGCTCGGCGCCGACCTGAGTCTGCCCGGGGGCGCGCCACAGGACCGGTGACTGTCCACGGATGCGCATCGCTTCTCCTTCGGCGACGCCCGCGGGAGACAGGGTGCGGGCGCTGAGACGAGCGTGGCACGGCCGCGCAGGCCCGCGCCACGGGAGCACCGAGCCTGTGGAAAACTCCGGTCCGAGGGTGCCTGAGCCCCTCCGGCCGCACGAGTCAGTCGGCGGCCAGCACCGACTCGCAGGTCGTCAGGGCCTGGGTGTCTCCCGAGGCGATCGCCTCGACGGCGGTGACCGCCTCGTCCAGGGTGGACACCGCGGCCACCGTCATGCCCTCGGGGACGTGGCCCTCGACCTCCGCGCAGTTGGAGGCCGGGGCCAGGAAGTAGTCGCTGCCGGCCTCGGCCGCACCGGCCATCTTCTGCCGGATCCCGCCGATGGCCCCGACCTGGCCGTCGAAGGAGATCGAACCGGTGCCCGCGATGTCCTGCCCGCCGGTCATGTCGCCGGGGGTGAGCTCGTCGATGATCCCCAGGGCGAACATCATCCCGGCGCTCGGGCCGCCGACGTCGGACAGGGCGACCTCGGCATCGATGTCGGAGTCGGCGCTGGCCGACAGGTAGACGCCCAGCAGGGAGCCCTCGGAGTCGGCCTGCCCGTCACCGTCCTGGTCCTGGGGCGCCAGCGTCGTCAGCCCGACGTCAACGGCATGCCCGTCGCGGGTCACGCCGAGGGTGACCGGCGTCCCCGCCGGGATGGTCGTGAGGAGCTCACGCAGCTCGGTGTAGGTCGTGATCGTCGTCGTCGTTCCCCCCTCGGGAGTGATCGACTCCAGGACGTCCCCCTCGGCCAGCGACGTCGAGGTCTGCTCCTGGGAGACGCCGGCGACGGTGAGGACCATCCGCGTGGCCAGCCCGGACTCCATGAGCGCGGCGACCACCGCGGCGTCCTGGGAGCTGGTCATCTGGGCCTGGCCCTCCTGCTCGACCTCCTCCTGGCTCAGCGAGTCGGGGCAGACCTCGTCACGGTCCAGGACCGCCTTGTCGTCGTCGAGCCAGGCGTCCACGAGCATGAAGAAGGTGACCGGGTGCCCGGGGCAGCCCGAGACCGACACGGTCGTCATGCGCAGGGCCCCACCCGCCGGGTAGGACTCCGCTCCAGAGACGGTGAGGACCTCCTGGCCCTCAGGGGTCTGGGACAGGACGTTCCAGGTCGGCCCGGGAGCCTCGATCACCTTGTTGATCGGCACCGTCGCACCCGCCACGACGAGCCCGACAGCCGCTATGGCGCCGACTACCGCCAGGATGAGGGCGCGCGGCCTGGGCCGTCGCCCGCCGCTCGATCCGCCGGAGAGGTGGTCGGGTGAGATGCCGTGCTCAGTCACGCCACCATGATGGCCCGTGAGCGGGCCGACCGCTGGGAGCCCGCTGGTGCGACGCGACACGCCCCGGGCGCAGGTCCCTCATGGCCCCCGCTCAGGAATGGGTGGGAGTATCGCGGTGTTGGCACCGCAGGCGGCTCCGTGCCGCCAGACGCACGATCGACAGGACATCGGCAGGACTGAGAGGAATGCGATGAGCGAGGACCCCTTCGACGAGCTCGAGGCGATGCTCGCCTCCCTGTTCGGGCCCGACACCGCCCGCGACGCCGTCGCGGCCCTGCGGGCATCTGGCCTCGAGGCGGACCAGCTCGCCCGGATGCCCGGGATGGAGGACCTCGGCTCGCTCAGCCCCGGCCAGCTCATGGCCCTCCAGGCGCAGATGCGGCAGATGCTCGACCCCTCCCAGGGCGCCAACTGGACGATGGGCCAGGAGCTCGCGCTGCGCACGGTGCGCTCGGGGGGCGACCCCGCGGTGACCGCGGGACAGGCCGAGGCGACACGCCAGGCCCTCCAGGTGGCCGACCTGTGGCTCGACACCGCCACCGAGCTCATGCCTGCACCGGGGCAGCGCACCGCCTGGTCACGATCGGACTGGGTCGAGCAGACCCTGCCGGTGTGGAAGGACGTGTGCGCCCCCGTGGCGGACGCGGCGACCTCCGCCCTGGCCGGCGCCCTCGAGCGCCAGATGCGCGAGGCCCCGCAGGTCGTGGTCGGCGAGGACTCCGCCGAGGACCAGGTGGGGGCGCTGTCGCACGTCATGCGCTCGCTGGCGGGTACGGCCTTCGGCCTGCAGGTCGGCCACGCCATCGGCGAGCTCGCGGCGCAGTCGGTGGGGGCCACCGACGTCGGGCTGCCGCTCACGCGGGATCCCGGCACCTCCCTCGTGCCGGCCAACGTCGAGGCCTTCGCCGAGGGCCTGGAGGTCGACACCGACCAGGTGCGGATGTTCCTGGCGGTGCGTGAGGCAGCAGCCGCCCGGCTCTACGCCCACGTGCCATGGCTGCGCAGCCAGCTGCTGGGGGCCGTCGAGGCCTACGCCCGCGGCATCACGATCGACGTCGAGGCGGTGGAGGAGGCCGTCGCCCAGGTCGACGCCAACGACCCCGAGGCGCTCCGCGCCGCGCTGGAGTCCGGGATGTTCGCCCCCCAGGAGACCCCTGCGCAGACCGAGGCCCTCGAGGCCCTCGAGACGCTGCTCGCCCTCGTCGAGGGGTGGGTGGAGGTCATCACCGCCCGCGCCACCGCGCCGCACCTTCCCCAGGCGATGGCCCTGCGGGAGATGGTGCGACGTCAACGGGTCCAGGGCGGGCCGGCGGAGAAGGTCTTCGCCCGGCTCCTCGGCATGGAGTTCCGGCCCCGACGGGTCAGGGAGGCCGCGCGCCTGTGGGAGCTGCTCGGGGCGGAGCTGGGCGACGCGGGGCGCGACGCCTTCTGGGAGCACCCCGACGTCATGCCCGCCCCCGCCGAGCTGGCCGCGCCCGAGGACTTCCTCACCCTGCGCCGCGCCGCCCAGGACATGGACTCCCAGATCGACGCCGATCTCGCCTCGCTCCTTGACGGGACGCTCGGGTACGCCGACGGCGCCAAGGAGGCTGACGACGGTGGTGAGGAGACCGAGGAGGAATGAGCGTGCCCGGAACCGGCTGCGGCGCAGGCCGGTCGGGACCTGGTCTCAGATCAGGGTGGCGCGCAGCGCCTCGATGAGTCCGGGCACGAGGTCGGCGCCGGTGACGACCGACGCGGCGGTGTCGAGACGCCGTGAGCGCACGGCGCACCAGGACTCCCCGGAGCGCAGCACGCCGACGACGAGGCGCATGTCCTGACGGTCCGGGTGCCCTGCGAGACGGGCCAGGTGCTCGTGAGGGTCGCTCGTGCCTGGCGCCTCCTGGGCGTCGGCGGGCACGACGATCTGCTCGGCGGACAGCGCGACGCCGTCGACCGTCTCCGGCCAGGCGAGCTGCCCGAGGAGGTCCTCAAGATCGCAGGCGGCGGGCAGGTCCTCCTGCTCGACAGCCGTCAGGGCGTGGGGGTCGGCACGGGCCTCGGCCAGTGCCTCCGGCGTGAGCGACCGCTCCAGCCCCGGGTCGGCCCGCAGCGCGTCGGCCGTGCGCACGAGGGCGAAGACCCGCACCGGGGCGTCCCACCCTGAGCGGGCGACGTGGGACTCGATCTCGACGACGGCGCGGGCCAGGGCGGGGGCACCGGCGCCGGACGCCGTCCGGGAGCCGGCGGGGTCGGCCTCCGGCGGGACCTGGAAGTCGTCACGGGTACTCGGGTCGGTCATGGGCCCATCATCGCACCAGGGCGCCGGGGCGCCGGGGCGCCAGGGTGCCAGGCACCAGAGCCCCGGGTCCGAGCCGGGACCGGCCGGACGGGGCCGTGCGGGCGGCCGACAGGGTTTTGTGGGCCCGGTGGGACCTGTGGGACGATTGCGGCGATCGGCGCACGGAGCGCCGGCGACCCGGTGCGCGCACCGCGCGCACGCCCGAGCGACACGGAGCGTGACTGTGAGCAGCTGGCCCGACGACGAGCCCACTGACGAGCCCACTGAGCCCACCGGGCCCACCGAGCCCACCGGGCCCACCGACAAGCCGACCGGCGAGCCCGATGACTCCGGTGGTGCGGCGGGCGCCGCCGACGCCTCCGCCGGGTCCCAGGACGCCCGCTCCCCGCGGGGAACGCAGGGACCCAGCCGGGAGGACCGCGTCCGCGGCGGCTTCTTCCAGAGCGACAGCCTCGGCACAGCCCCCCGCGACGGTGCAGGCCACGGTGCCGGCGACGAAGACGGTGCCGGCCACGGTGCCGGCGGTACCCGCTCCGAGTCGGGCGGCTCCGGGCGGTCCGGTTCCGAGGGGCGTGCGTCCTCCCGGTCGGACTCCGCCCCGCAGGGCTCGGGTTCCTCCGCCTCCTCCGCGGCACGCGACCCGCGCGCGAAGGGCTCCGGCTCCCACGGGGCGCGCCAGTCGCCGGGCGAGGACGGCTCGGCGCAGCGCGGCTTCGACCCCGCGGCTCTGTTCGGCCTGGGAGGCGCCCGCTCACCCTTCGGGACCCGGGCCTCCAAGGCAGGGGCCGAGCGACCCGGTCGCGGCGGGGCCGGCGGGGGCGGAGGCCGCGGTGCCTCGACCACGGGGGAGGGGCGCTCGAGGCCGGGTCCACTGGCCATGACCATCGGCGTGCTCCTCGCCGTGGGTGCGGTCCTTGTCTTCCTGTCCCAGACGTGGACCGAGGTCCTGTGGTTCGACCAGCTCGGTTACTCCCGGGTCATCTGGACGCAGTGGATCGCCGCGGGCGTGCTGTTCGTCGTCGGCTTCCTGGTCGCCTTCGGGGCGATCCTCGCGGCGATGACCGGTGCGTACCGGAAGCGGGAGATCAGCCTGCCCCAGGACGAGGCGGCCCGGAACCTCGAGGGGTACCGCACGGCGGTGGAGCCGCTGCGCCGGACCCTGACCTGGGCGGTTCCGGCACTGCTGGGCGTCCTGGGATCGGCCTGGGAGCTCGCCCCGCACTGGAGGGCGGTGCTCCTGGCGGTCCACGCCCAGTCCTTCGGCATCAAGGACCCCCAGTTCGGGCTGGACGTGTCCTTCTACGTCTTCATCCTCCCGGTGCTCCAGGTCGTCGTGTCCTTCCTGTCGCGCGTCGTCGTCTTCGCGGGCCTGGCCAGTCTCGTCGTGCACTACCTCTACGGCGGGGTCTCGGTGTCCCGTGCACCCCACTTCACCCGAGCCGCCCGGGTCCACCTGGCCGTCTTCCTGGCGGGCTTCGCCCTGCTCCAGGGAATCGCGTACTGGCTGGGTCGCTACTCGGCGCTCTACGCCTCCAACACGAAGTTCGACGGCGCGGGCTACACCGACATCAACGCCGTCGTGCCCGCCAACGCGATCCTCGCTGCGATCTCGGTGGTCGTGGCCGCGATGTTCCTCGTCTCCCTGCGGTCGAGCTCGTGGAAGCTGCCCGTGACCGGGGTGGCGGTCATGATCGTCTCGGCGCTGCTCATCGGCACCGCCTACCCGGCCGTCGTCCAGAAGTTCGTCGTCGACCCCAACGCCCAGCGTGAGGAGGCGGTCTACATCGACCGCAACATCCAGGCGACGCTGGCCGCCTACGGCCTGGACGGCGTCGAGACCACCGCCTACGACGCCAAGACCGACACCGAGGCGGGCCAGCTCCAGGCAGACGCGGAGTCGACCACCTCGATCCGCCTGCTCGACCCCAACGTCGTGTCCCCGACCTTCCGTCAGCTCCAGCAGAACAAGCAGTACTACACCTTCGCGTCCTCGCTCAACGTCGACCGCTACCAGGTCGAGCAGCAGTCGCGTGACACGGTCATCGCGGTGCGCGAGCTCAACCTCGACGGCACCGCCCAGTCGACCTGGATCAACGACCACACCGTGTACACCCACGGCTACGGCGTCGTGACCGCCTACGGCAACACGGTGGCCTCGGGCGGGTTCCCCTCCTTCTGGGAGGGGGGCATCCCCTCCAGCGGTGACCTGGGCGAGTACGAGCCGCGGATCTACTTCGGGCAGGCGTCACCTTCCTACTCGATCGTCGGGGGAG
The DNA here is from genome assembly GCF_900637165.1 of Actinomyces howellii. Lineage (GTDB taxonomy): Bacteria > Actinomycetota > Actinomycetes > Actinomycetales > Actinomycetaceae > Actinomyces > Actinomyces howellii. The sequence continues at coordinate 3,043,875 of NZ_LR134350.1, forward strand.
ACGACGGCGGTACCCCCCGCGAGCTGGACTACCCCGATGACTCGGCCCCCTCGGGCCAGGTCAACACGACCTTCGCCGGCGACGGCGGCCCGGACGTGTCCAACCCGTGGAACCGGCTCATGTACGCCCTGAAGTTCCAGGAGATGAACATCCTGTTCTCCCAAGAGGTGCGGGACGGGTCCCAGATCCTCTACGACCGCAACCCCGCCGAGCGCGTCGCCAAGGTCGCCCCGTGGCTGACCCTGGACGGCAACCCCTACCCGGCCGTGGTCGACGACGACGACGACCCGTCCACCCCCAAGCGCGTCGTGTGGATCGTCGACGGCTACACGACGACGAACAACTACCCCTACGCCCAGCACGAGTCCCTCGAGGACTCGATGAGCGACGCGACCACCGGCGCGACGCTCCTCGGGGCGCCGGAGGAGTCGAACTACGTGCGCAACTCGGTCAAGGCGGTCGTCGACGCCTACGACGGCGAGGTGACCCTCTTCGAGTGGGACGACCAGGACCCGATCCTCAACGCCTGGCAGGATGTCTTCCCGGGGACCGTCACCCCGATGAGCGAGATGAGTGCCGACCTCATGGCCCACATGCGCTACCCCGAGGACCTGTTCAAGGTCCAGCGCACGGTCATGGCCAAGTACCACGTCACCGACCCGGAGGACTTCTACTCCGGCGGCGACTTCTGGAAGGTGCCCGACGACCCGACCCAGCCCGGTGACGAGGCCCAGGCCCCGTACTACCTCACCTTGCAGATGCCCGGGCAGGACCAGGCGAGCTTCTCCCTGTCGAGCGTCTACATCATCGGCGGAAACACCGACCGCAACGTGCTCACCGGCTTCCTGGCCGTGGACTCCGAGACGGCCAGCGGCGAGCCCGGGGTGAGGAACCCGAACTACGGCAAGATACGGCTGCTTGAGCTGCCGCGCTCCTCCAACGTCCCCGGCCCGGGACAGGTCCAGGGCATCTTCGACTCCAACACGACGGTGTCCCAGACCCTCAACCTGCTCAGCCAGCAGGGCTCGGAGGTCATCAAGGGCAATCTGCTGACCCTCCCGGTGGGCGGCGGGCTGCTCTACGTCCAGCCCGTGTACGTCCAGGGCTCGACCGGCACGCAGTACCCCTTGCTGCGCAAGGTGCTTGTCGCCTTCGGTGACCAGGTCGGCTTCGCCGACACCCTCTCCGAGGCGCTCAACCAGGTCTTCGGGGGCCAGTCCGGGGCGACCACCGGGGAGGAGGTCGTCGACGGTGACGCCGGGGCGGCCAACGACACCTCGGATCCCGAGGCGCAGGCGGCGGCGACGGCCGAGGCCACCGCCGAGGCCACAGCGGCGGCGACACCGGAGCCCACGACGGCGCCGACCTCTGGCGCGACCGCCCCGACGACCGGGGCCACGGCCGCCCCGACCCCGGGGGCTGCCACAGGCGATCCGAAGGCGGACCTGGACACCGCCCTGGCCGATGCCCAGCAGGCCAGGGCCGACGCCGACGAGGCGATGAAGAACGGCGACTGGGCCGCTTACGGGGAGGCCCAGAGCCGCCTCGACGACGCCCTGAGCCGCGCCGTCGACGCCCAGCAGCGCATGGGCGGCTGAGGCGGCCCAGGCGCCTGAGGCCCGGATCCTGGCGCCGGCCCCCCGGGGATCCCCGGGGGGCCGGCGGTCCCTCGGGGCCTCGGCGGGTCCGGTCCTGCCCGGACGAGCCGCGGCGTGTGAGCCGTGAGACGTCCGCCCATCGTGGCTCACACGCCGGTGAGCAAGGGCACGCTCGGTCGGCTTGAGGGCGGCGGTGAGCAGGGCTAGTGTTGTCCTCGCCGACGCGGGGTGGAGCAGTTCGGTAGCTCGCCGGGCTCATAACCCGGAGGTCGCAGGTTCGAATCCTGTCCCCGCTACGAGACCGGAGGCCCCGGCACCAGCAGGTGCCGGGGCCTTCCGCGTGCCCGGCACGTCCGGGACCGGCACGCCTGTTCGTGTTCGGCCGACGGGAATAGGCTGTCCTCCAGCCCGCTTTCACCGAACAGGAGGACACCGATGTCCGCCGTCGAGACACCCGTCACGACCCCTGCCGGGGCGGCCACGCGCATCGAGAACGCGGGCCTGGACGTCATCGCCGAGTCAGAGCGCAAGGGTCGTCCACGCGACCTGTTCATGCCCTGGTTCGCCGCCAACATCTCGGTGCTCGGCCTGTCCTGGGGCTCGTGGGTGCTCGGCTTCGGCCTGTCCTTCGTCCAGGCGGTGGCCGCCTCGGTCATCGGCGTCGTCGCCTCCTTCGGGCTGTGCGGTGTCATCGCGGTCCTGGGCAAGCGCGGCTCGGCCCCCACCCTGGCACTGTCACGGGCCGCCTTCGGGTACAACGGCAACCGCCTGAGCGCGGCGATCTCGTGGATCCTGACCGTGGGGTGGGAGACCGTCCTGTGCGTGCTGGCCACGCTCGCCTCGGCCACGGTCCTGACCGCCCTGGGATGGGACAACGAGGTCGGCGCGCAGGTGGTCGGCTTCGTGCTGACCGTCACGCTGGCCGCCTCGGCCGGGATCCTGGGCTTCGAGGCCATCATGAGGGTCCAGACCTGGATCACCTGGGCCACCGCGATCCTCACGGTCGTCTACCTCGTCCTCGTCCTGCCCTCGGTCGACTGGGGGGCTGTGACCGCCCTGCCCCCGGGAGACGCCGCCTCCTTCATCGGCGCGCTCGTCATGATCGCCACCGGCTTTGGGCTGGGCTGGGTCAACGCCGCCGCCGACTACTCCCGGTACCTTCCGCGCAGCGCCTCAACCGCCGGCGTCATCGTCTGGACGACCGCCGGGTCGGCGCTTCCCGTCGTCGTCCTCGTCGTGGCCGGCCTGCTGCTCGTGGGCTCGGACGCCAGCCTGGGCGCGGCCATCGACGCCGACCCCATCGGGGCGCTCACGACGGTGCTGCCGACCTGGTTCCTCGTCCCCTTCGCCCTCGTGGCCATCCTGGGGATCGTCGGGGGCATCATCATGGACCTGTACTCCTCGGGCCTGTCCCTCCTGGCCACGGGCCTGCCCGTCAAGAGGCACGTCGCCACGGCGGTGGACGCCACCATCATGACCGTGGGCACGATCGCGGTGGTCTTCCTCGCCCACGACTTCCTCACCCCCTTCATGGGCTTCCTCACCACCCTGGGGGTGGTCATCGCCGCCTGGGCAGGAGTCATGATCGCCGAGGTCCTCCTGCGTCAGCGCGACTACGACGAGCCCGCCCTGTTCACCCCCGACGGCGTGTACGGCTCGGTCAACTGGGAGGCGGTCGTGCTCGTCGTCCTCGGATCGCTCCTGGGATGGGGCCTCGTCGTCAACTCCTCGGCCTCGTGGCTGGCCTGGCAGGGTTACCTCCTCGGCCCGCTGGGCGGGCGCGAGGGCACGTGGGCGTGGGCCAACCTCGGCGTGCTCGTCTCCCTGCTCGTGGGGCTCCTGGGGCACCTGCTCCTGGGGCGTCGGCGCGTGGCGGTGCAGGAGGGGCGCGCGTGACCGGCCTGCCGGTGCCCGACGGCATCTCCCCGGCCCTGCTGGCTGCGCTCACCGAGTCCGCAGGCTCAGCCGGTCCCGGCCCCGCCCTCGAGGCCGCCCACCAGATCGCCCGGCGCACCGGTACCGCCCGGCACGACCTGCTCGTCGTCCTGGGATCCGGGGCGCACAGCGCGCTCGAGGGCTGGGGTGAGCCGCAGACGTCCTTCCCGCTGTCGGACCTTCCTGGGGTCCTGGCCCCGGTGGCCCCGGGGCACCGCGACCTCCTGGCCTCCTACCGCCGCGCCGTGGGCGCCGCGGGCCGCGAGCTCGGCGTGCTCGTCGCCTACGGGCGCACCCACCTCTACGAGGGGCACGGCCCGGGACCGGTCGTCGCCCTGGCTCGTGCCGCGGCGGCCGCCGGCGTCCGCGCCGCCGCCCTGGTCAACGCCAGCGGCTGCCTGCGCGACTGGGCGATCGGCGAGGTCATGACCGTCACCGACCACGTCAACCTCTCGGGAGCCTCACCCTTCGACGGGACGGTCTTCACTGACCTGCGCGGCACGTGGGACGCCGAGCTCGTCGAGGCGCTGGCGGGGCCCACCGCACGCCGCGGCACCTACGCGATGCTCCGAGGTCCGGAGTACCAGACGACGGCCGAGACCCGGATGCTCGCCGGCCTGGGGGTCGACTGCGTCGGCATGTCCACCGTGCTTGAGGCGATCGCCCTGCACCAGCTGGGAGTGCGGGTCTGCGGGCTGTCGGTGGTGAGCGACCTGTCCTTCGCCGACAGCCAGACCGACCCCGGCGAGGTCGTCCGCCTCGCCGCTGCCGCGCACGCCGTCCTGGCCGACGCCGTCGAGGCGGTGCTCGACACTCTGTGAGGTCGGCGCGGCACCCGCCGTCAGTCCTGCCATGATCACTGCCATGAACGGTGACGACCTGCGGGAGACAGCCCACTCAGTTGCTCAGGAGCTTCCTGGCAGCGAGCTGACGCGTCCTTTCGGCCCGGACTGGGACGTCTACAAGGTGCGAGGCAAGGTGTTCGCCCTGCTCACCCGCAGCGCCGGTCCCCAGATGCTCACCGTCAAGGCCGACCCCGAGGACGGTGAGGCCCTGCGACGTCAGTACGCGGACATTGCCCCCGGGTACCACATGAACAAGCGCCACTGGGTGACTCTGACGCCCGGGGAGAGCATCAGCCCCGGGCTCGTGCGTGAGGTCCTCACCATCTCCTACCTCCTCGTCGTCGAAGGGCTGCCGCGTGCCAGGCGTCCGGTGGACCCGGCCGCCTACGCCGAGGCGGCCGGGCTCGCAGGCTGAGCTCGGTCCCGTGGTGCCACGTGTCGCGATCTCGAGGTGCAGGGTGGCCTTGAGAAAGGGTGGCCTTGAGAACCTGAGCGCGACGGCGGCCGCCCGCAGCCCCGCGAGATCGGGACTAATGGCACCTCGAGATCGGGACTAATGGCACCGCGAGATCGGTACTAATGGCACCGCGAGATCGGTACTAATGGCACCTCGAGATCGGGACAAGTGGCACCGCGAGATCGGGGGAAGTGGCACCGTGAGTTCGGGGGAAGTGGTACATCGGGCTGGTCTTCTCGCCGAGCCCCGGCCGTGCGTCCTGCCCGTCTCGTCGTCGACCGGTCATGTGACTGTCGACCGTCTATGTGACAGCGAAAGCCCGGTCGAAAGCTACATGACCGGTCGGGGGAGGCGTGACCGGTCGAGGGTGGTCGGGGTGTGCGGGGACGGGGCGTGTGGTCTGTCAGCCGTGGCGCTCGACCCTGGGCCGGGTCGGGACCGGGCTGGTCAACGTTGGCCAGACCGGGGTCGGGCCGGGGCCGGGTTGGTTGGCGTCGGCCGGGCTGGTCCGGGGTCGGGGCGCGCTCCCCGTGGGTGGGTGGGTGGTTTCAGGTGGTGAGTGCAATGGTGGTGTCGTGTTCTGTTTTCTGCAGGAGCCTGTTGAAGGCTTCTGCGGGTGTGGCCCAGTCTAGGGTCTGGCGGGGGCGGGTGTTGAGGAGGTGCTGGGCCTGTTCGAAGGCGTGGAGGGGGTAGGTCGACAGGTCGGTGCCTTTGGGGAAGAACTCGCGGATCAGGCCGTTGGTGTTCTCGTTGGTTCCTCGTTGCCAGGGGCTGTGGGGGTCGCAGAAGTACACCTCGAGGTTGGTGGCGGTCCTGAAGCGGGCGACCTGGGCCATCTCGCCGCCCTGGTCCCAGGTCAGGGACCGGGCCATGGAGCGGGGCAGGCCCTTGATCATGGTCTCCAGCACCGTGGCCACGGTGGTGGCGGTGTGGTCGGTCAGCAGCGGGGCGATCAGGACCAGGCGGGTGGTGCGTTCGACCAGGGTGATCATCGCGGTGCGGTTGCCCGCGCCCATGACCAGGTCGCCCTCCCAGTGGCCTGGCACGGCCCGGTCGGCGACCTGGGCCGGGCGGGTGCTGATACGCGCGTCGGCCAGCCAGGGCCTGGAGGCCAGGGGCCCGGCCAGGGCCGAGCGTGGCACGCGCCGACTCCGCCCGGTGCGCAGCCTGTAGTGACGGCCCAGCTCGGCGCGCAGCGTCCCTCGGCCCTGGACGTACAGGGACTGGTAGATCGTCTCGTGGCTCACACGAAGATCATCGCGCTCGGGGTGGTCCGCAGCCAGACGGCGGCTGATCTGCTGGGGCGACCACCGCTGTCTCAGGCCCTGGACCACCAGGGCCCGCAGCTGGTCGTTGGAGTCCAGCACACGCGCCTTGGGCCGTGCCCTGGCGGCCCGGGCCTGGGCGTGGCGGGCCTGGGGGTCGTAGGCGGCCCCCGCCGGCAGCGACCTCGCGGCTGACCGTGGAGACAGCCACCCCCAGGAACCGGGCGATCGAGGCCAGGGAATCACCCCTGGCCAGGCCCGCAGCGATCGCGCCGCGCCCCTGAGCCCCCAGACGCCTGCCGTGCCCGGTACCCCGGACCATCACCTCGAACCCGTCCCCCGACCCGCCCCGACCACGCCCAGCAGGCCTGGTCGTCCCGACCATCCCGCCCTCCCTGGCCCCGTGCCGCATCCTCATACCCCACAGCCTGCACCAGTCCGACACCGTGGACTGAGGCACCGAGAAACAAGCCCCCGCCTCGCGAGCCAACCAACCCGACTCGATCAGCTCCCGCACACCATCGCGAACCACACCAGGCCACACCCCACGCACCACAACCAGCCCCTCTCCCAAGCACCACCCATTGCACTCACCACCTGAAACCACCTCACTTCCCCCGATCTCGAGGTGCCATAAGTCCCGATCTCGGTGGAGTGGGGGACCGGGGTCCCGGCTGGCGACCTTGGGTACCCTTGGGGCCATGGCACCTGAGACCAGCACCAGCGCGACGACGCGCACCGAGTCCGACTCCATGGGCACCGTTGAGGTCGCCTCCGACCGCTACTGGGGCGCCCAGACCCAGCGATCCCTGACCAACTTCGACATCGGGCGCGAGACCTTCGTGTGGGGCAGGCCCATGATCAAGGCCCTGGGGGTGCTCAAGAAGTCCGCCGCCCTGGCCAACGCCGAGCTTGGCGAGCTGCCCCGTGACATCGCCGACCTCATCGCCGCCGCCGCCGACGAGGTGATCGCGGGCGAGCTCGACGCCCACTTCCCGCTCGTCGTCTTCCAGACCGGATCGGGCACCCAGTCGAACATGAACTCCAACGAGGTCATCTCCAACCGGGCCATCGAGATGGCCGGCGGGCAGATGGGGTCCAAGGCCCCCGTCCACCCCAATGACCACGTCAACCGGGGCCAGTCCTCCAACGACACCTTCCCCACCGCCATGCACATCGCCGTTGTCGACGAGCTGGCCGCCATGTACCCGCGCATCGCCCGGCTGCGCGACACCCTGGACGCCAAGGCCGCGCAGTACGCCGACGTCGTCATGGTCGGCCGGACCCACCTCCAGGACGCTACCCCCATCACCCTGGGTCAGGTGTTCTCCGGCTGGGTCGCCCAGATCGACTTCGCGCTCGATGGCATCCGCTACGCCGACTCCCGCGCCCGGGAGCTCGCCATCGGCGGAACGGCCGTGGGCACCGGCCTCAACGCCCACCCGGACTTCGGGGCCTTGTGCGCCCGGAGGATCTCCGAGGAGACCGGCATCGAGTTCACCCAGGCGGACAACCTCTTCGCCGCCCTGGGAGCCCACGACGCCCTGGTCCTGGTCTCCGGCGCCCTGCGGGTCCTGGCCGACGCCCTCATGAAGATCGCCAACGACGTGCGCTGGTACGCCTCTGGCCCGCGCAACGGCATTGGCGAGCTCGTCATCCCCGAGAACGAGCCGGGCTCGTCGATCATGCCCGGCAAGGTCAACCCCACCCAGTGCGAGGCGATGACCATGGTCGCGACAAAGGTCTTCGGCAACGACGCGACCGTCGGCTTCGCCGGAAGCCAGGGCAACTTCCAGCTCAACGTCTTCAAGCCGGTCATGGCCTGGTGCGTCCTGGAGTCCATCCAGCTGCTCGGCGACGCCTGCGTGTCCTTCGACGAGAACTGCGCCTACGGGATCGAGCCCAACCTGGAGCGCATCAAGGCGAACCTGGACACCAACCTCATGCAGGTCACGGCTCTCAACCGCCACATCGGCTACGACAAGGCCTCCAAGATCGCCAAGAACGCCCACCACAAGGGCTTGTCCCTACGCGAGTCCGCCCTCGAGCTCGGCTTCGTCACCGATGAGCAGTTCGACGCCTGGGTGGTCCCGGCCGACATGACCCACCCCTCGGCCGCCCAGGACTAGGGTCCGGCCTGCGCCCGCGCCGCGCCGCGCCGCGCCGTGCCGCGCCGTGCCGCGCCGTGCCGCGCAGCGCGCCCGGCACGGGCGCCCTCACGCCCCGTGGTCCTGCTCGCGGACGTCCGGACCGCGCCGCACGACCGGGGTGGTGGCACCGGGACGTCGGAGGCCGGTCAGGACGGGAGGCGTGGACGGATCCAGGAATGACCTGGCGCCCGCGTCGGTTGGTCCGGGGTGGAGGCGACCGGCTCCGTGGTCGTCCCGCTGCCGGCCTTGCGCCGTCGGCCAGCCCCAGCACCCCTGAGGATGAATGAGATGACCAGTCAGACCGGTCCCGACCCCGAGCCCACCAACCCCGTCCTGGCCCTGCTGCGTGAGCGTCGCTCCGTGCGGGTCTTCACCGGTGAGCACGTCCCGGACGAGGACCTCGAGCAGATCCTCCTGGCCACCCGGCAGGCACCGAGCTCGATCAACGCCGAGGGGCTGAGCCTCGTGGTCGTGCGGGACCCGGAGCGGATCCGGGCGGTGGCCGAGGTCGCCGGCGGCCAGCCGCAGGTGGCCGGCGCCGACGTCGTCGTCGTCTTCGTCGTCGACTTCCACCGCACCGAGATGGCGGCCCGGCTCCACAGACGCCAGCAGGTCGTCGAGACCAGCGCCGAGGGAGTGCTCGTGGGTGCCGTCGACGCCGGGATCGCCCTGGCCACCTTCCAGACCGCAGCCCACAGCCTGGGCTACGCGACGACCGCCATCGGGGGCATCCGCAACAACCCCGCAGGCCTCATCGAGCTGCTCGACCTTCCCCGCGGCACCTTCCCCGTCGTGGCCTCGACCCTCGGGGTGGCCGACCCCGCCAGCCTCCCGCGTGTCAAGCCCCGCATGCCGATGGCCTCCTACGCGATGGAGGAGCGCTACGACCCTCAGGCCGTGGCCGACGGCGCCCGCGCCTACGACGAGATCCTGCGCGCGTGGTGGGACGAGCAGGGCATGGCGCAGATGCCGACCTGGTCCCAGGACACCTCGGCGAGGTACTCCACCTACTACTACCCGACCGTGGCCGCCACGATGAGGGCCCAGGGCTTCCGCTTCCTCGACGGTCCGCAGGACGACGACGCAGAGGCTCGCTGAGCCGCGGGTCGCCAGCCGTCCCGCCCGGCCCCGTCTCGGGGCCGGACGGCAGGCCGACCTGTCCTGAGACCACCCCGACAGAACACACGGAGAACAGATGCTCGTCACCGGACTCGTCCTGGCCCTGCTCGCCGCCGGGCTCCACGTGCTCATCTTCTACATGGAGTCCATCGCCTGGGAGGGACCGCTGGCCCGCCGGACCTTCGGCGGCACGCCGCAGGAGGCCCGTCCCCACGCGTTCTACGCCTTCAACCAGGGCTTCTACAACCTGTTCCTGGCGCTCCAGACGATCGTGGGCGTGGTCCTGACGGCGATGGGGCACACGGCGGTCGGTGCCGCCCTCGTGCTGGCCGGCACCGGGTCGATGCTTGCCGCCGCCCTCGTCCTCGCCCTGGCCTCGGCACCCCACCGACCCGCGGCGGTCAAGCAGGGGACCCTCCCGCTCCTGGCCGTGCTCGCCACGGTGGCGGCCCTCCTGGGGGCCTGAGCGTGCAGGCCGAGGGCCCGGTGTTCAGGAGCAGACGCTGACGACGACGCCGGCCGCCCGGAGCCCGTCGAGGGCGGCCTCGGGGGCGTCGGAGGTGACCAGGATCTCGGTGACGTCCTCGACGCCACCGAAGCGGTAGGCGGAGGTCCGGGTCAGCTTGCGGCTCGTCGTCGGCAGGAGGACGCGGCTCGCCGAGGCCATGATCGCGCGCTTGACCGCGGCGTCCTCGCTCTGGGTGGAGCACAGGCCCCAGGTCGGCGAGGCCGCACAGGCCCCCAGGACTGCGGTGTCAGCACGGAACTGCCGCAAGGCGTCGAGGCTCATGACACTCAGGAGGGACAAGGTCTCAGTCTCCACCGTCCCTCCGGGGATGCTGACACGCGTCCCCGGGACCTGCGCGAGCACGGAGGCGGTGCGCAGCGACAGGGCCAGGACGGTCAGGTCCCTGCCTGCGAGGAGCTGGGCGATGAGCTCACAGGTTGATCCCGTGTCGAGGATGAGGCTCTCACCGTCCGCGACGCGAGCAGCCGTGGCCCGGGCCAGGACGCGCTTGGACTCGAGATCCTCCTCGGCCCGCTCCGAGTAGGGGTAGCGGGCGCCCCGATGAGCCGGGAGGCAGGCCCCGCCGTGAACGCGTCGGACGAGCTCGTGCGAGGCGAGCTCGGCAAGGTCACGACGGATGGTGACTGCACTGGCACCGGTCAGACGGGCCAGGGCCTCGACGCTGGTGGGTTCGGTGCGGTTGAGCGAGTGCAGGATGAGACGACGGCGCTCAGCAGGGGCACGGTGGATCGGACCGGTCATGGGCTGCTCCTCGTACAGGTTGTGCAGGTTGTGCGGGCAGCGGTCGCCACAGGCGCCGGGGACGCGAGGTCGTGATCATCTTACTCCGACTCGATCATTCCCAATGATCATATGAACTCCTAACGTTCCTCCTACGGCCTCGCGGTGCGAGGGCGACAGGGGACAAGGACTCAGGAGGGACAATGACCCGCATCGACCACGCCGCCCTGTGGGTGAGCGACCTGGAGGAATCGCGAGACTTCTACAGCGAGTGGTTCGCCGGCACGGCAGGTCCGCGGTACGACAACCCTCGCACCGGCCTGAGCACCTACTTCCTGTCCTTCGACGACGGGGCGCGCCTGGAGCTGATGACGCGCCCGGACGTCACGGGCGGACCGGGTGGGGAGACGTGCGGTTGGGCCCACCTGTCCTTCTGCGTGCCCGACGAGCCCGCCGTCGACGCACTGGCCACTCGCCTGCGGGACAGCGGGGTCGAGGTTGTCGACGGCCCGCGGCGCACAGGTGACGGGTACTACGAGCTGGTCCTGCTCGACCCCGAGGGCAACAGGGTCGAGGTCGTCGCCGAGTGGGGGTGAGCCGCCGCCTCCGGCGGTGCCCGGGCCCGGCCGCCCGATCCCGCGGACCGCGGCGCCCCGGGTCCCGATCGAAGATCCGACCGCGAAACCCCTTGCCGTGACTGGCGTCACGGATAGACTTTCGGTGGGCCGCAAGGCCGTGTCGTATCGGCAACCATGTTCCGAGGTCTTATGCACTCCGCCCTGGGCGGCAGGCACGTCGCCGACCCTGTGCACCTGTCCCACCGACCCTCTGACTCCCGCAACCGCCGACGGCGGGGACCGCGCCACAGCCTCCTCGCCCGCACCCGCCTCCCGGTGCTCCGTCGTCTCCTGGCTCGCCCCTGCCGCCGTGCTGCCGGGGCGGCAGGGGCGGCCGTCGCGGTGTGCGCCGCCGCGGCGGGCTGCGCCCCCGGGGCGGGAGGCCGACCGGACGAGGACCTCGGGGGAGGGGAGGCCAGCCTCGCCCTGCCGGACCTGTCGGCGGCCCGCGTCGGAGGGGTCGACGGCCGGGTGCTGCTGGCGGTGGGTGTGGTCATCTGCCTTGTCGGGCTGGGCTTCGGCCTGGTGACCTTCCTCCAGATGCGGCGCCTGCCGGCGCACCGTTCCATGCTCGAGGTCGCCGAGCTCATCTACTCCACGTGCCAGGCCTACCTTGTGCGCCAGGGCCGTTTCCTGCTCATCCTGTGGGTCTTCATCACCGCCGTCATCGTCCTGTACTACAAGGCGCTCGTGGGATTCGGCTGGGGGCGGGTCGGGATCGTCATCGCCTTCTCCCTGCTGGGCATGGCGGGCTCCTACCTCGTCGCCTGGTTCGGCATCAGGGTCAACACCTTCGCCAACGCCCGCACGGCCTACGCCGCCCTCCCGGGCATGCCCTACCCGGTCCACCGCATCCCGCTGCGCTCGGGCATGAGCATCGGCATGGTCCTCATCAGCCTCGAGCTGCTCATGATGCTCATCATCCTGCTGCTCGTCCCCGCACAGGTCGCAGGTGCCTGCTTCATCGGCTTCGCCATCGGTGAGTCCCTGGGAGCCTCCGCCCTGCGCATCGCCGGCGGCATCTTCACCAAGATCGCCGACATCGGCGCCGACCTCATGAAGATCGTGTTCAAGATCGACGAGGACGACCCGCGCAACCCGGGAGTGATCGCCGACTGCACGGGTGACAACGCCGGTGACTCCGTGGGACCGAGCGCGGACGGCTTCGAGACCTACGGGGTGACGGGGGTCGCCCTCGTCACCTTCGTGCTCCTAGCGGTGGACGACCCCGGGCTCCAGGCCACGCTGCTCGTGTGGCTCTTCAGCGTGCGCGCCGCGATGATCGTGGCGGCCTGGGCGGCCTACGCGCTCAACAGCGCGTGGACCAGGCACCGTTACGCCCGGGCCGAGCGGATGAACTTCGAGATGCCTCTGTCGACCCTCGTGTGGCTGACCTCGGTGCTGTGCATCGCCCTGACCTACCTGACGACGTGGGTGGTCCTGGGGGCCTACGGCCCGGGCCTGTGGCTGCGCCTGGCCACGATCGTCACCTGCGGCACCGCCGCGGGAGCCCTCATCCCCGAGCTCGTCAAGGTCTTCACCTCGACCCGCTCGCGCCACGTGCGCGAGACGGTCAAGTCCTCACGTCAGGGAGGTGCGAGCCTCAACATCCTCTCGGGCGTCGTGGCGGGCAACTTCTCCGCCTACTGGCTGGGCATGACCGTCGTCGGGCTCATGACCGCCGCCTACCTGCTGGGCTCCCACGGCCTGGCGCAGCACATGCTCGCCCCCAGCGTCTTCTCCTTCGGCCTCGTCGCGTTCGGCTTCCTGGGCACGGGGCCGGTCACCATCGCGGTCGACTCCTACGGTCCGGTCACCGACAACGCCCAGAGCGTCTACGAGCTCTCGCGGATCGAGCGGATCGACGGCATCGACGACGCCCTGCGCGCCGAGACCGGCATCGAGCCCAGGTGGGAGCGGGCCAAGCTGCTGCTCGAGGACAACGACGGCGCGGGCAACACCTTCAAGGCCACCGCCAAGCCGGTCCTCATCGGCACCGCCGTCGTCGGGGCGACCACGATGATCTTCTCGATCATCATCGGCCTGACCGACCACCTGACAACGGGCATCGACCGTCTGTCGCTGCTGCACGCGCCCTTCCTCCTGGGACTGGTCACCGGAGGCGCCGTCGTCTTCTGGTTCTCCGGGGCCTCGATCCAGGCCGTGACCACCGGAGCCAACCGGGCGGTGTCCTTCATCAGGGGATCGATCCACCTCGATTCCGACGCCGAGCGTGCCAGCGTCGAGGACTCGCGCCGGGTCGTGGAGATCTGCACCCAGTACGCCCAGCAGGGGATGCTCACCATCTTCCTGGCGGTCTTCTTCGCCACCCTCGCCTTCGCCTTCGCCGAGCCCTACTTCTTCATCGGCTACCTCGTGTCCATCGCCGTCTTCGGCCTCTACCAGGCCATCTACATGGCCAACGCAGGCGGTGCGTGGGACAACGCGAAGAAGGTCGTCGAGGTCGACCTGCACATGAAGGGGACCGCCCTGCACGACGCCTCCGTCGTGGGCGACACCGTGGGCGACCCCTTCAAGGACACCTCCTCGGTGGCGCTCAACCCCATCATCAAGTTCACGACGCTCTTCGGGCTCCTGGCGGTCGAGCTCGCCGTCAGCCTCACAGAGCAGGGGGCCGGCCGCCTCGTGACGGGCCTGTCCGTGGTCTTTCTCCTGCTCTCGGTGTTCTTCGTCCACCGCTCCTTCTACGCCATGCGCACCACCGGTGCCGCCGGGGAGGAGCTCGACAGCGGCGAGGACGAGGGGCCCGAGCCCGATGAGGGGCACGAGGCCCCGCCCCGCGGGCAGGACCTGAGAGCCAGGAGCACCGAGCACGTCGCCGGGTCGGGGGCCCGGCGGGAGAGGGCGCGCGCATGAGCACGACAAGCGCGACGATCGTCATCAAGCGGGACGACGTCGTCATCGACGCCGAGGGCAGGGTCGTGGGTCACGAGGCGGGCGACACCCTCGTGCGGCGCCTCCTGCGCATCTTCCCCGGCTCCGTCCTCGTGGGCCCGGTGGCCAGGCGCGGGGAGGACTTCGACGTCCTGCCGCTGGGGATGCTCGACCCGGGGACCTCGGTGGTCATCAACATGGACGTCCTGGACTCCCCGCACGTCTACCAGGTCATGGGCGCAGGCAGCGGGCGGCCACGGATCATGAACTTCGTGTGGAGCGCCTTGCCCTCCGGGCACGACGAGGCCTCGACGGCCACGGCGGCGCTGTCCTGCGCCCTGTTCCCGACCTTCGCCAACTCCGAGCGCACCGCCACCGAGATCCGCGAGCTCGTCCGGCGCTGGACCGTTCCGCACCTGGCGGAGAAGGCGCGCCTGGCCTGGGTCAACCTCGGGTTCCGCCTCGAGCACATCCAGCCCCGGTCCCCGGCAGACCCTCCGGTCGTGCTCTACCCGGCCATCTACCTGTCGCGCAACAAGCGCCCGGAGGTCTTCCTCGAGGTCGTCGGCCGCGCCCGCAAGCAGGTGCCTCTCAAGGTGGAGATGCGGTTGCACGAGTCCCACCTCATCTCGGAGAGGGCCATGGAGATCTCCCGCCGGGACTGGGTGTGGGTCGGTCCGCTGACCGCCACGCGCCTGTCCTACTGGCAGGCGCTCGCCCGCACGACCGCCTTCCTGGCCACGGCCCAGGAGGAGACCTACGGCCTGCTCTACGTCGAGGCCCTCGGTGCCGGGGTCATCGGTGTCCTGCCGGACAGGGCGTGGGCGCGCGCCCTCGTGCCCGAGGGCTACCCGTTCATCTACGGCGACGCCGCGCAGGCCGAGAGGATGCTCGTGCGGGCCCTGCGTGAGCCCGAGGCATGTCGCCGTGAGCTCGACGCCTGTGCCGACGGCTCCTTCTGCGAGTGGATCGCCGCCCACCACTCCGACGACGCCTTCGACAAGGCGGTGAGCCGCCGGGTCCGGGAGTGGTTCGGGGGCTGAGGGCGCGGCGGTCCGCGTGCGGGTCGTGAGGTCGCACCCAAGCCGATGAGGTCGCACCTCAGACGGGCGACCCCACGGCCCGGGGCGCGACCTGACAGCTCAGGGTGCGACCTCATGCGTGACGATGCGGCGTCTCTCCGGCGTCTGAGCAGTGGTGGTCATGCGATACCGGTTCGTGGGGTGATGGTGAAGACCGTCCCCTCAGGCACCGTGGCCAGGACCCGCGAGATGAGGAGCCCAGGATCCTTGAGGTCGGGCCAGCCCACTCGCAGGATGGTCCAGCCGCGGCGCTCCAGGTGCTCTTGTCGCCGCTTCTCTCGATAGAGCGTGTTTGCCGAGCCTGCGTACTTGCCTCGTCCGTCGAACTCCAGGCCGATGAGCGCATGGGGCCATGCGGCGTCGATGAACCACTGCCGGTCGCCCGTCGTGACCTGGTGCTGGAGCGTGGGCTCGGGTGTGCCGGCGACGAGCAGGAGGAATCTCATCTCGGACTCTCCCGGCGACTCCGACCAGGGCGACAGCAGTCCGAGCATCAGCCGTGCTCTGCGGGAGTTGTGGCGTCGGCCCCTGCGGCTCAGGAGGTCAGCAGCCTGGACGCGTAGCCGGCTCGCTGTGCGCTCGACGCGCTCGCGGTCCAGGCGGTGCGCCTGCGTCCCGAGGCGCAGGAGGCTGTCTCCGACGACGAAGGCGTCTGTCGCGGGCAGGTCGAGGAGGCAGTCGACGAGTGTTCTGACCAGGTTCGACGTGCGCAGGCCCTTGATCGTCGTGATCTCGCTGTCGGGAAGCAGGCCGTGGTGGCGGACGAGGTGCACGTGTCGGCCGGCCTCGAGCGTGCCGTGGGCCGCGGCGGGCGGCAACCCGGTGCTGCGTCCCCAGGCCCGTGTGCCGCCGTAGACGACCCGGGGAAGGGGAGAACGTGTGAGAGCAGGGCGCGTGTGCTGGGTGAGGTGAACATCAGGCTCGCTGCTGCGCAGCCAGGCGCCATGGAGGAGCGCGGCGGACTCGTGGGTGAGCACGGCCCTCGGGTTCGTGCGCTGCACGGCGACGAGCCGCGCCAGTGAGACCTCCTCACGTTGGCGCCATGAGGGTGGGGAGCTGCGGGGCACGAGGTGCTGTCCGCGTTTGACCGTGACGGCGCTCGCGGGCAGCGACGGGCCCTGGGATGAACCCTGCACCACAAGAGGAAGGACGAGCGCCCCGTCGGGAGCGCTGGGCGGGGGAGTCAGTGCGGCTGTCATGACACGAGCATGGGCATCCCTTCCAGGCGTGCGCTTCAACCCTGTGGACGGCCGCTCGACGGGGGTGCAGGACGAGCGTCTGTGGAGCACGTCGACCGGTCGGGCCCATCCGACCGGTCGGATGGGCCCGACCGGTCGACAGCGATCGCACCGACGAGATGGGGTCGTCCCGAGACGCGTGAGGTCGTGCCAGGCGCAGCATCCTGGGCGCGGGACCCGGCACCAGGTCGTCCCGAGACGCGTGAGGTCGTGCCCGAGCCGACGAGGTCGTATGCCAGACCTACGACCTCACGGAAGGACACGCGACCTCACGGCTGAGGACGCGACCTCGTGGCGGTGGTGCCGTCTCAGGGCGTCACGGCAGCCTGCGCAGGTCGATCTTGCCCATCTCGAGGACGAGGCTGCGCGTGGCCTCATCGGCCATGAGCTCACCGATGGTGTCCGGGACGACCTGCCAGGACACTCCCCACCGGTCCACGCACCACCCGCAGCGCTCGGCCTCGGGCACGGCAGACAGCCCCGCCCAGTAGCGGTCGATCTCCTCCTGGTCGCGGCACGAGACGATGACCGACACCCCGGGGGAGAAGGTGAAGCTGTGGTAGGTGCCCGCGTCGATCGCGGCGAACCAGCTCCCCAGGAGGGTGAAGTCGGTGAACATGACCGTGCCCTCCTCCAGAGGGCAGTCGGGGCCGTAGAGGTGCGTGGTGCCCCGGGCAGAGTCATCGAACAGGTCGATCCAGCCCTGCGTCGCCTCCTGAGCGTTGCCGTGGTTGGTGGAGCCGAACATGAACGAGGGCACCACGAATGGACGCGGCTCGCCTGCGGGGTCGGTGAGCATGAGCTGCCAGGTGAAGCCGAAGCGGTCGCGCACCCAGGCGTAGCGCGAGGAGAAAGGGTACTCGCCGAGCTCCATGAGGACCCCGCCTGTGCTCAGCGCGGCGTAGAGCTCGTCAAGGTAGGCGCGGGCCTGCTCCTGGCCGCCGAAGAGCAGCGGGTCGAAGTTGAGCAGGCCGCTGATCGAGGGGTTGGGGGAGTAGGTGTCGTCACCGTTGATGAGGGTGATCCGCGTGCCGTGCAGCTCGACGGTGGCGGCCAGGCCCGGCGCCTGGTCGACCACATGAGCCTCACGGAAGACTCGCGTGTAGAACTCGGCGGCCTCAAAGGCGGTGCCGTCGCACCAGATGGCGGGCATGATTCGCTGGGTCATGGACCGATCGTAGCCTCGGGTCGGGACCGCCCTCTGAGCCGCGCCGACCGGTGGGTCCTCCCCCCTGAGGCACGCTGAGCCGGGGGCCGTCGACGGACCCCGGCACAGCGCGCCTCAGGCGGCCCGGTCAGCCGAGCGTGCCGATGGCGTAGCCGGCCAGGGCGTCGGCAGGCTCGGCCTGGCCGCCGTGCTCGCTCGTGAAGGCTGCGGTGCCGTCGGTGCCGCACATGCCGGTGATGGCCTCCTGCCCGCCCGGGTGCTGGGAGACCCAGTCGGTGAGGTCGTAGACCGTGGAGTCGATGACGGTCCAGCACGACTCCGCCGTGGAGTGGCGGGCCACGTCCTCCATGGTGTACACGGTCGCGGTCGACGACGACCCCGGGTCGGGCGTCGGGGCGACCGACGTGCTCGCACCTGCCCCGACGGGGTCGCCCGGTCCGGTGGGCGCGGTACCGGAGGGCGAGTCCGGGGAGGCGCCGACGTCGGACCAAGCCAGCTCTGCGCCGGAGTGCCCGGCGAGCACGGTGAGGGCCGCCACGAGGACCGCGAGCCCGGCCGAGGCCAGTGCCCACGGCCGGCGCGGGGCGTCGGCCCGGCCGTCCGCACGGGCGACCTTCCACAGCCAGGGACCGGCGACCGCGAGGTAGAGCACCGAGGCGCCCGCCAGGAGCAGCCCCCAGCGCTCATGGCGCTCGGGCTCGAAGCCGAGAAGCTCGGCGAGCGCGTTGCCTGACAGGACCGAGCCGCCGGTGGCGAGCACGGCGAGGACGATGAGCCCGAGGACCGCGTAGGCCAGCTGGGGTGCGCGCCGCTTCTGGACGGCCAGGACGACGACCCCCAGTGCTGTCAGGGGCAGGAGGACGACAGGGGCGTGGACGACGAGCGGGTGGAGCGGAAGATCGAGATCCATGCCACATTCTAGCCTCGACTCCTGCTCTTCGTGCCGCGGCCCCGCCGGACGGGTGCCGGCGAGGCCGAGGCACGGAGGCGTCCCTGAGGAGGCGCTCAGAAGGTCGAGGTGTCGATGACGTAGCGATAGCGCACCTGGGAGCCGACGACCTTGTCGTAGGTGGAGGTGATGTCCTGGCCGCCGATGATCTCGACCTGGGGGTGCAGTCCGTGCTCGGCGCAGAAGTCGAGCATCTCCTGGGTCTGGGCGATCCCGCCGATCTGGGAGCCGGCCATGGCCTTGTTGCCGTTGCACAGCGCCGCCATGTGGATCTGAGAGGGGTGCTCGGGAAGGCCGACGTCGACGAAGGTGCCAAAGGGCCTGAGGGTGCGCACGAGCGCCGTGTAGTCCAGGTCGTCCGCCCCCACCGTGCACACGATGAGGTCGAAGCTCCCGGCCAGCGCCTCGAGCGTCCCGTCCTCGCTCGTGGCGTAGAACTCGGTGGCCCCGAAGCGTCGGGCGTCGGCCTCCTTGGATCGCCCGTGGGAGATGACGGCGGTCGTGGCCCCCATCGCCGCGGAGATCTGGACCGCCATGTGTCCCAGCCCGCCCATGCCGACCACGGCGACGCGCGTGCCCGGACCGGCGCCGTAGCGCTTGAGGGGGGAGTAGGTCGTGATCCCCGCGCACAGCAAGGGGGCGGCCGTCTCGAAGGGGATCGAGTCGGGGATGCGGCAGGCGAAGTCCTCCGAGACGGTGAAGCCCTGGGCGTAGCCGCCTGCGGTCGGGTTGCCCTGCGCGTCGGGTCCGTAGGTCCACAGGGTGCCGGGCAGCCCTCCGGGTGTCCCGGTGCAGAACTGCTCGTGACCGTCGGTGCAGTACTCACATTTGCGGCAGGAGTTGACCATGCAGCCCACCCCGACCCGGTCCCCGACGGCGTACCTCGTGACCGCCTCGCCGACGCGGGCGACGACTCCCGCGATCTCGTGGCCGGGAGTGAGCGGGTAGCGCGCGGGGCCCCACTCCTCGCGGGCGGTGTGGATGTCGGAGTGGCAGATCCCGGCGTACCTGACCTCGATGTAGATGTCGTGGGGGCCAGGCTCGGGCAGGGTGATGGTCGTGCGGTGGAACTGGGTGGTCCTGTCGTCGCAGGCGTAGGCGAGGACGTCTGGCATGGGGTGCTCCTTCGCGATGGTCGTGCCAGGGTGGTGCCCGCCTATTATCCACCTGCAGGCGGCGGCCAGTGGCACGGGTGGGGGTGCTCCGGGCCCGCCGCGTGCCCGGGCGCGCCCAGGCTCAGGCCCAGGGCAGCCCGACGAGCTTGCCGGTGCGCCTGCCCGCGGCCAGGTCCTGGTGGGCGCGGACGATCTCCTCGAGCGGGTAGGAGTGCATCGGCATGAGGTCGAGGGCCCCGACGGCGATCCTGTCCAGGACCCGCTGGAGCTCGGTGGCCGGAAGGTCGTGGGCCTGGCCCGAATAGGCGGTCAGACGCACCCCGCTGGGGATCCAGTCGATGGGGTAGAAGCCGTCGATAGTCCAGGTGTCCGAGAGCATCCCGGTGAAGCACACGGTGCCGTGCACCGCGGTGGCCGCCAGGGAGTCGCGCAGGGTGGGGGGTGCCGACGAGCTCGAGGACGGCGTCGACGCCCCCGGGGACGCGGTCGCGCACCGCCTCGTTGACGGTCCCCGTGTCGTGCAGACCCTCCAGGCCCCGGCTCTCGAGCAGGGCGACGCCCTCCGGGCGGCGGGAGGTCGACAGCACCCGGCAGCCCGCGTCGGCGGCCAGGGCCGCGACGGCCAGCCCCAGGGCGGAGGTCCCTCCGCGCACGAGCAGGCTCTGGCCGGGCCTGAGGTCCAGGCCGGTGGTCAGCGAGCCGTGGGCGGTCTGAAGGGTCTCGGGCAGGGAGCCGATGACCTCCCAGGGCAGGTCGGAGGAGAAGGTGATGACCTGGGACCGGGGCACGACGACGTACTGGGCGTAGCCGCCGTCGACGATGCGTCCCATGCCGCCCATCATCGTGGCCGCCTGCGTCCCGTGGGGCAGGAGGCCCTCGGGGTCGAGGTCGACCAGGCCGGCGGCCTCGATGCCCAGGACCCGGGGGAAGGACATACCCTCGGCCAGGCCGGTCACGCTGTGGTACTCCGAGCGGTTGAGGCCGAAGGCCAGGACCTTGAGGCGGACCTGGCCGGGGCCGGGCTCGGGCACGGGAAGGTCGGTGACGACGAGGTTGTCGATCCCCGGTGCGCGCAGGACGGCGGCGCGCATCGTGGCGGGCGCGGGAACGGGCGCGGGCTCGGTGACGAGGCTCATGTGGGTCTCCTGCGGGTGCCGGTGGTCAGGTGGGCTCCGGGGCGGTGGGGGCGGCTGAAGGCCGGTCAGGGGCCCCGAGGGTCTCGCGCAGCCAGGCGGCCTCCTCCCTGCGCGTCGCGCCGGCGATGCGCGCCATGCCGCGGCGGAAGGGATCGGGCTCCTCGACGGCGCGGCGTGGGGTCCCGTCTGCGTTGCGGAAGAAGGAGGGGGCGGGGGCCTGGAGGATGGCGAGGCGACGGCGCAGGACCTCCTCGCGCTCGCGGGGGTCGGGAAGACGGGACAGGAAGGCCAGGACGACCAGGAAACGGGGCAGGCAGGTCAGCGTCCCCTCGTCGGGGTCCCGGAGGATCTGGTGGAGGCGCTGCCGGCCGGCGGGGGTGATCTCCACGCGGCGCCTCGACCGGCCTCTGGCTCCCGGCTCCTCGGTGCGCACGAGCCACCCAGCGTTCTCCAACCGGGTGAGGGCAGGGTAGAGGGTGCCCTCGGACAGGTGCGTGCCCGGACCGTCGAGCTCCTCGATGCGTCGACGCAGCTCGTACCCGTGCAGAGGGCCCTCGTCGAGGAAGCCGAGGATCTTGAGGTCGAGCATGACGTCACAATACATCGAATCGCCATAATGAGGAGGGGGCTGTTACCGTGGAGCCGACCCGTCCGCCTGCGGCGGGGAGGGGAGGAGCCCATGACCACCCGCGACGAGGGCACCGCAGTGGCCCGCAGCGCAGTCGCCATCGAGTTCGACGCCGTGACCAAGCGCTACCCCGTGCGCGGCCGCACCGACCCTGCCCCGGCCGTCGACTCCTTCGCGGCCGTGCTGCCCGCGGGGTCCCTCACGGTCCTGCTGGGCTCCTCGGGCTGCGGCAAGACGACCCTGCTGCGCATGGTCAACCGGATGGTCGAGCCGAGCTCGGGGCGGGTCCTGCTCGACGGCCACGACGTGCGTGACTCCGACCCGGTGGCCCTGCGCCGCTCCATCGGGTACGTCATGCAGAACGCGGGCCTGCTGCCCCACCGCAGGGTCCTTGACAACATCATGCTCGTGCCCCGCCTCCAGGGCTGGGACCGCGCGGCGGCCCAGGACAGGGCCCACGAGCTCATGGACCTGCTCGGCCTGTCCGGCGCCCTGGCCTCGCGCTACCCCCACGAGCTCTCAGGCGGGCAGGCCCAGCGCGTGGGCGTCGCCCGGGCGCTGGCGGCCGACCCCGGGGTGCTGCTCATGGACGAGCCCTTCGGCGCCGTCGACCCGCTCGTGCGCCGCGAGCTCCAGCGCGAGCTCATCCGGCTCCAGGACGAGCTGGCCAAGACCATCGTCTTCGTCACCCACGACGTCGACGAGGCTCTCGCCCTGGGCGACGAGATCATCGTGCTGCGCGAGGGCGCCCAGGTCGCGCAGCGGGGGACCGGCTCCGAGCTCCTCGCTGCGCCTGCGGACGACTTCGTTGCCCGCTTCCTGGGCGTCGACGACCCCCACCGGGCCCTGAGGCTGGCCGACGTCGCGGGTGACAGGGTCGTCGTCGACCGCTCGGGGCGCGCTGTGGGGCGCCTGGAGGCCGCGGCGGTCAGCGCATGACCTGGTTCCTGGCCAACGCCCCGCAGGTGGGCTCCTACCTCGTCGACCACCTTGTCCAGGCGGTTCCGGCCGTCGTGGCGAGCCTCGTGCTGGCGATCCCCCTGGCCCGCCTGGCCCAGCGGGTGCGAGGCCTGCGGGCCCTGGTCGTGGCGGGCTCCTCGCTGCTGTACGCCGTGCCCTCCCTGGCCCTGTTCGTCATCCTCCCGGCGATCCTGGGCACGGGCATCCGCGACACCCTCAACGTCGTGGTCGCCCTGACGCTCTACGGGCTGGCGCTCCTCGTCCCAGCCGCCGTCGCGGCGCTCGACGGCGTTGACGCCTCCGTGCTCGACGCGGCCTCGGCCACCGGGATGAGCGAGCGGCGCCGGTTCCTCACCGTCGAGCTTCCCCTGGCCGGTCCGGCGGTCCTGGCCGCCCTCAGGGTGGTGACCGTCTCGACGGTCTCGCTGACGACCGTGGGCGCCGTCCTGGGCGTGCGCAGCCTGGGGTGGCTCTTCACCGACGGCCTGCAGCGGGGCATCATGGCCGAGGTCCTCACCGGGGTGCTCGCCACCGTCGGCCTGGCCCTCGTGCTCGACGCGCTCGTCGTGGCCCTGGGCAGGGCGGTCATGCCCTGGACGCGTGCCCGCGGTCCGGAACCGGCCGGACGACGGGAGGCCGGGCAGTGAACCACCTCCTGGCCGCGGTCGCCTACATCCTGGACCCCGCCAGCTGGCAGGGCGCGCTGGGGATCGGCCGGCTCGTCCTCCAGCACTTGTGGTACTCCGTCCTGGGGGTCGGGGCCGCCGGGCTCATCGGCGTGCCCCTGGGATGGTGGGTCGGGCACACCGGCCGGGGCAGGGGCGTGGTCGTGGCCCTGTCCGGGGCCCTGCGGGCGCTGCCCACCCTCGGTCTCATCACCCTCCTGGCACTGGCCCTGGGCATCGGGCTGGGCGCTCCCGTCATCGCCTTCGTGGTCCTGGCGCTGCCCAGCGTCCTGGCCGGGGCCTACACCTGCGTGGAGTCGGCCGACCCTGCCGCCGTCGACGCCGCGCGAGCCAACGGCATGAGCGAGATCGCGATCCTTGCCCGTGTCGAGATACCCCTGGGCGCCCCCCAGCTCGTCGGTGGCCTGCGCTCGGCCAGCCTCCAGGTCATCTCCACCGCGACCCTGGCCGCCTACACGGGGGCGGGAGGACTGGGGCGGCTCATGTTCCTGGGCCTCAAGACCCAGGACTACGCGATGATGCTGGCCTCCGCGCTTCTGGTCATCGCCCTGGCCCTTGTCTCAGAGACCGTCTTCGGTCTCCTCCAGCGCTCCGCAGCCCCTGCGGGCGCTCTGCGCAGGAAGGACTCATCATGACCCTGTCACGACCGACGAGACCCACTGGACTGACGAGCCTGACGCGCCCGGGCTCCTCGGTGAGCACGACCCGCCGCCGTGCCCTGGGGGCGCTCGGCCTGTCCGCCTGCGGGTTGGCCCTGACTGCCTGCAGCTCGCGCGACCCCTTCGCCCAGGACGGCCAGGAGACCTCGGGGGCCCTCGTGGTGGGCAGCCAGCAGTACTACTCCAACGAGATCATCGCCGAGCTCTACGCCCAGGTCCTCGAGGAGGCGGGCTTCGAGGTCGAGCGCCAGTTCCGCATCGGGCAGCGCGAGGTCTACCTGCCCGAGCTCGTCTCGGGCGCGATCGACGTCATCCCCGAGTACGAGGGGAACCTTCTCCAGTTCTACGACGCCGACTCCGGGGCACGTGACGCGGCATCGGTCCAGGCGGCCCTCCTCACGGTCCTGCCCGAGGGGCTGACGGTCCTGGACCCGGCCCAGGCCACCGACCAGGACTCCTACACCGTCACCCGTGCCCTGGCCCAGGAGCACTCCTTGAGCTCCATCGCCGACCTGACCGCCCTGGGACGCACCGTCGTCGTGGCCGCGAACTCGGAGTTCGCCACCCGCCCCTACGGCCCCGAGGGCCTCAAGAGCGTCTACGGGGTGGACGCCCGTGTCGAGCCCGTCGAGGACTCCGGGGGCCCGCTGACCCTCAAGGCGCTCCTGGACGGGCAGGCCGACGCGGCCGACATCTACACGGCCGACCCCGCCATCGAGGACAACGACCTCGTCGTCCTCGAGGACCCCGAGGGCCTCATCCTGCCCCAGCGGGTCACGCCCCTGGTCGTCTCCTCCCTGGCCACAGGGGCCGCCCGGGCCATCGACTCGGTGAGCGCGGTGCTCACCACCGACGAGCTGCGCGCCCTGGGCGCCCGGTCGACCGGCGAGCAGCTCGACGCCGCCACGATCGCCACCGACTGGCTGCGGGCTCAGGGCCTGGTCGCCTGACCGGAGCCGTCGGGAGCCTCCCGGCGCACCCAGTGGTCGACGCGCCAGGCGGCGTCGCCCGACACCGGCCTCCAGGCCTCGGGGGCGTCAGAGCGCCGCGGGTCGATCCTCCAGGTCCTCGGGTCGATCGGCGGGGCCAGGACGAGCTCCTCGGGCTCCACGCCGCGCCGCAGGGCGGGGCCGGCGGCGTCGAGGTCCAGCGTGCTGACGACCAGCAGGTCGACGATGCCGGCCTTCAGGGCCTCGTGGTAGACGCTCCCGCCGCCGATCACCCACAGCCGGGGCAGGTCCCGGTAGCCCTCCGTGCGGGGGTCGGGGCCCAGGGCGGCCAGCTCGGTGCGAGCCCGCGCCACCGCCTCCTCCAGGCTGCGGGCCACGACGGCGCCCGGCGCACACCACCTGGGCCTCGTGGTGAGCACCACCGAGGCCCGGCCCGGCAGCGCCCCGCCCAGGGACTCCCACGTCGTGCGCCCCATGACGAGCCCGCAGCCCGTCGTGGAGTCCTTGAAGTGGCGGAAGTCCGCGGGCACCCGCCACAGCATCTCGCCCTGGGCGCCCAGGACCCGGTCGTGGTCCTGGGCCCAGATCATGCCCAGGCGCTCGGGCCGGGAGGGGGACGTGCCCGCGCCCTCGACCGCTCGCACCGAGCTCATACCGCCACCGGCGCCTTGATCGCGGGGTGGTGGTCGTATCCGGTCGAGGCGTCGATGTCCTCCATCGTGTAGGCGTCGAGGAACTCGGCCCGCCGAAGCCTCAGGGTCGGGAAGGGACGGGCCTGCGGGACCCGCGCGAGCTGGAGGCGCACCTGGTCGACGTGGTTGTCGTAGACGTGGCAGTCGCCCCCGGTCCACACGAGCTCGCCCGGCTCGAGCCCGGTCTGCTGGGCCAGCATGTGGGTGAGCAGGGCGTAGGAGGCGATGTTGAAGGGCACCCCGAGGAACAGGTCGGCGCTGCGCTGGTAGACCTGGAGCGACAGGCGTCCCTGAACGACGTAGCACTGGAAGAAGGCGTGGCAGGGAGCCAGGGCCATCCGGTCGAGGTCGGCGACGTTCCAGGCCGACACGACCATGCGCCGGGAGTCGGGGTCGGTGCGCAAGGTGGTGACCAGCTCACGGATCTGGTCGATGGTGCCTCCCTCGCGGGTCGGCCACGAGCGCCACTGGGCGCCGTAGACCGGGCCGAGCTCGCCGTCGGGCTGGGCCCACTCGTCCCAGATGGTGATGCCCCGCTCCTGGAGCCAGCGCACGTTGGTCCCCCCCTGGAGGAACCACAGCAGCTCACCCTTGACCGCCTTCATGGCCACGAACTTGGTCGTGACACGGGGGAAGCCCGCTGACAGGTCGTAGCGCAGCTGGCGGGCGAACAGGGACCTCGTGCCGGTGCCGGTGCGGTCTCCCTTGTGCAGGCCGTGCTCGAGGACCTCGGCGAGGAGCTCCTCGTAGGAGACGTCGACCCCGGCCGGGGGCTCCAGCCCGAGGGCGGTCAGAACGGGGTAGCGGCTCACGCCTCGATCACCTCGACCGCACCGGAGTCGTGCTCGAGAGCCGGACCGAGGGCGGCCTGAGTCCCCTCGATGACCTGGTTGGCCAGCGCGCGGCCTCCGGACCAGCCGATGGCGGCGCCGATCCCGAAGGGGATGAGGCGACCCAGCGCCAGGGCCCCGCCCCTGACGGATGCCTTCTTGGCCAGGCGCCTGGCGAGCTGGGCGTTGATCGACTTGACCGTGGGCAGCGGCATCTTGGCCAGGGACTGCGCGGCCCAGAACAGGGTGGTCAGCCCCAGCGACCCCTGGATCGCCTCCGAGCCCTCCTTGCCCAGGAGCGCCGAGAGCACCAGCGCCCGGCGGCGCTCGGTGTCGACGACGCGCAGGCCCTGGAGCTCGGCGACGGTGAGGACGTAGGTGACCGCCGAGGCCATGAAGACGGCGCTCTGCCCGACGGTGAGGGCCGCGGCCGTCCCGGTGCCCACCGCCGGCAGCGCCGCCGACGCGCCGACCGCGCCCGAGGTCACCCCGGCCTCCGCGCGGAACCGTGACGCCGCGAGCTCGACGAGCTCGGCCGTGTCGGCGCCCGGTCGTTCACGACGCATCCGCGCCACGCGCTCCTCGATGCGGCCGGCCGGTACGGCGATGGCCTTGTCGAGGGCGCGCTCGAGGGCGCTCGTGCGATGCTGTGGCATGGTTCCTCCGAACTGGTGGGTGCGTGCGCCGCGGTGGCGCGGGTGGGATGCGGACGCGGCGGGACCGGTCAGTCGTCCCCCTCGAGCAGGTGCAGGCGTGTGGCCGCACCGCTGTGGAGGGTGTGGCCCACCGTGCACCCGCGGTCGATGGCACCCTCGACCCGCAGGCGAAGGGTCTCGAGCTGCTCGGGGCTCAGCGCGGAGAAGCCCGCCAGGACCTGGACGTCGAAGTCGGTGTAGCGGTCCTCGGTGGCGTGCTTGTCCGTCGCGCACACGACGACGACCCTGGCGTCCTCGCCCAGGGCCCTGGCCAGCCGGTGGTCGGCCGACAGTGTCGAGCAGGTCGCCAGGGCCACCTTGAGCAGCTCACCGGGGGAGAACTCGCCCGGCCCCATGCCCACCCGGACCTCGGCGCCCCGGGCGTTGTGGGCCAGGTACTGGCGCGTGCCCGTGCGCTCGGCCCACACCGAGTTCGAGTCGGTGGGGACGATGAGGTCCTCCGGCGCGTCGACGGTTGCGTCCATGTGCTCGCTCATGGGTCGATCGTGTCATGGCAACGGCGTCCGGGACCACATCCCACGCACTCGATCGAGCACGACGGGCACGTGTGATCTCGGACGCCGTGGACGACCGGCCCCGCCGGCGCCCCTGGACCCTCAGTGGGTGGACAGCCACTGGGCCGCGCGGGCCTCCTCGTCGGCGACCGCCCGGTCGGTCAGGCCCATCGCACGCTCCTCGATGCTGCGGCCCACCAGCGGGACCGAGACCGACAGGTCGACGTCGAGGTCGACGGTCGTCGAGGCGCCGTCTGCCGTGGGGCGCATCGCGCTCGTGACCCCGACGCGCACCGGGGCGCCCTTGACCGAGACCTCGACCCCGCCGGTGCGCGAGCCGTCCTCGGCCGGCTCGCCCCAGGACTCGGCCAGGGAGAAGGACACCGCCGAGCGGATGAACTTCTGGGCGGCCTGAGGCAGGGCCGAGGCGGGCACCGATCCGGCGACCGTCGCGACGAAGCCGCGCCCGCGCGCGGCCACGTCGACCTGCGCGTCGGACAGGTGCAGGCGCTCGGCGCGCAGGCGCTGGTAGGCGGGGTCCGACAGCATCTCGCTCACGCGTGAGGGGGTGGCCGGGTAGGTCAGTGTCATGTTCTTCCTCATGCGGCCGATCCTGCCACGACTCGCCGGTAGCATCTGCACGTGCGCAACCTCCTGGCCTCCTCCGAGCGCGGACTGGTCGACCTCCAGCCCGCAGACGTCGACTGGCTCCACCAGCTCGTGGCTGACTGGCAGGTCGTCGCCGACCTGTCGGTCTCCGACCTCGTGCTGTGGGCGCGCACCGACACCAACCGCTTCGTGGCCACCGCGCACTGCCGGCCCGCGACGGGGGCGACCGTCCACCCCGAGGACGTCATCGGGCGGCGCATGCCCGCCGCGCGCGAGGCGATGGCCCTCGAGGCCCTCGTCAACAAGCAGGTCGTCGTGGCCTCCGACCCCGAGTGGACGGGGACGACAGCCGTGCGCGAGGAGTACGTCCCGGTCATGCGTGAGGGGCGGGTCATCGCCGTCATGACGAGGGAGACCGCCGTCGGGGTCATGCGCGGAGGCAGGCTCGTGGACCGTCCCCAGGAGGATCTCGCCGACGCCATCTGCCACATGGTCGCCCAGGGGGCGTTCCCGATCCGGGGCGCCGCGACGGGCCTGCGGCACGGCACTCCCCGCGTGGCGGACGGCGTCCTGCGTCTCGACACCGAGGGGGTCGTCACCTACGCCTCGCCCAACGCCAGCTCCTGCTTCCACCGGCTGGGCCTGCCGGGCAGCATCGAGGGCGGCCACCTCGCCGAGGCGGTCACGCGGATCATCCCCGAGCGGACCCCGGTCGACGAGACCATGGCGGTCGTGCTCATGGGCCGCCAGGCGTGGCTCACCGAGGTCGAGATCCGCGGGGTGTACCTGTCGGTGCGGTGCATCCCGCTGTCCGACAACGGCGAGCGCGCCGGAGCCCTGCTCATGGTCCGCGACATCTCCGAGCTGCGCCGCCGGGAGCTGATCCTGCTCAACAAGGACGCCACGATCCGCGAGATCCACCACCGGGTCAAGAACAACCTCCAGACCGTCTCAGCGCTGCTGCGCATGCAGGCGCGCCGGGCCACCAACGACGAGACCCGCGAGGCCCTGGCCGAGGCCGAGCGCAGGGTCGCGACCATCGCCACCGTCCACGCCGCCCTGAGCCAGAACGTCGACGAGACCGTCGACTTCGACGAGGTCTTCGCCTCGGTCCTGCGCGGCGCCGCAGCCGTGGCCACCGCGGGTGGCTCGGTGAGCACGAGGATCGAGGGGCGCTTCGGGGTCGTGGACGCCGACGCCGCCCAGGCGCTGGCCACCGTCCTGGCCGAGCTGGTCACCAACGCCGTCGAGCACGGGATCGAGGGGCAGGACGGCACCGTGACGGTCACCGCCCGCCGCGACGGGGAGGACCTGACGGTGCACGTCGTCGACGACGGGGTCGGTCTGGCACCCGGGACGGTCCTGAGCGGGCTGGGGACGCGGATCGTGAGCACGCTCGTCCAGGGCGAGCTGCGCGGCTCGATCGACTGGCAGCCGGTGCGCGACCCTCAGGGTCGCCCGGGTCGGGGCACGGACGTCGTCCTGCACGCCACCCTCAAGCCGGTCGGACCGCGCTGAGGCACTGCCGGGCCCCGCACCGACCGGCCACCGACCGCCTGCCGACCTCCTGCCCTCGCCGGGTCCGCGCCGGTGAGGGCCGGGCACGACGACGCCCGCCGGGCACTGGGCTCCGGCGGGCGTCGTCGTATCTGCTGGGTCGATCGACACGACGGTCAGGACGATCGGCGCGCCCGGGCGGCACGGCGCTTGAGCGAACGACGCTCGTCCTCACTCATGCCTCCCCACACGCCCGCGTCCTGGCCGTTCTCCAGGGCCCACTTCAGGCAGGTGTCGACGACGTCGCAGCGCGCGCAGACCTCCTTGGCCTCGGCGATCTGCGCGATGGCGGGGCCGGTGTTGCCGACGGGGAAGAAGAGCTCCGGGTCGACGGTGAGACATGCAGCCTGGCTGCGCCAGTCCATGACGGCTCCCTTCGGTTCGACGTGTCCTGTGGGCGCACGCCCCCACCTCCCCGGCAGCGGGACGAGGCAGCAGCGTGGGACCACTTCCGGGCCCAACCTTCACACGCCCCCGTGGGCGGGGCAAGACCCCGAGGATGAGACCTGCGCCGGCCGGCGTGTCGTAATACTCACAACGTGCTTTCCCGGTTCTCGCGCCCGCGGGGCCGCGCGGCTCACGGCCGGTCACCGGTGGCATCCTGCGCCTCCTGGCAGGCTGGGTCGTGGGCGACCTGGACGACGACGGTACGACCGCGCTCGATGAGCACGCCGTGCCCGGGTCGGGTCGGTGCCCGAGGGTCGACGGCGGCACGGACCGGGAACCCGGCGACCTGGGCGGCGGGACCCAGTCCCGGCCACAGCAGGAGGACCGAGCCGCGCTCGCGCATGCTCGCCAGCGCCCCGCGGAAGGTACCCGCCACCCGGTCGGTCGTGGCCGCGGCCAGCACGAGGCGATCCTGCGCGAGCTCGCCCTCCACCCGGGCCTGCTCCTGGGGCCCCGCCCGGTCCAGGTCATCGACGACGAGCGGGTCGGCACCCGCCTCGGACAGGACCCGGCGCAGCGCGCGCAGCGCGGTGGTCCTGCCCGATCCCGCAGGACCCACGACGAGCACCGGGGCGGCGGGGGGATCCAGGGGAAGCGCCGCGTCACCACCGACCGCCCAGACGCCCGGGAGAGGGGCGACCACCGGGGGAAGGGGCTCGAGCCGCAGCGGGCTCGGGCCGGGCGCCCCCCGCTCATCGGGATCGGGCAGGAGGACCTGGCAGCCGGTGGCCTGCGCCCCGTCGAGCAGGACCGCGCGTCCCGGGAGCCGGCCGGTCACCACGGAGCGCGGCAGTCCCGCCACGGAGGCCTGGGCCGGCTGGCAGGCGCCCTGGACGAGCCGCAGGCGGACCGGGGCGCTCCACCTGGCGCTCGCGGCCGCCAGGGGAGCGGTGAGGAGCAGGCCCGTCCCGGTCGACCGGGCTGTGCGGGTCAGCGCGTCGAGCAGCGCGGTGCCCTCTCCGGGGCCGAGAGCCTCGTCCACCGCGGCCGTCATCGCCTCGACGTCGTCGACGACGACCAGCGACCCCGCCAGCGCCCCCGAGGCGGCCAGCGACCACAGCCGGGCCAGGCGCCGCGGGTCCTCGGGCCCGACGACGGTCCCCACACCCCTGGCTCCGGACGCCAGGGCCCCCTCAGGCCGTCGTGCCAGGCACAGGTGGACACCCGTGCCGGAGTGCAGCGCGCCGAGCGCCGCGCTCCGGGCGGTCG
This sequence comes from Actinomyces howellii, assembly GCF_900637165.1. Lineage (GTDB taxonomy): Bacteria > Actinomycetota > Actinomycetes > Actinomycetales > Actinomycetaceae > Actinomyces > Actinomyces howellii. The sequence continues at coordinate 3,075,130 of NZ_LR134350.1, forward strand.
TCGTGCGCCCCGAGGCCGGAGCGCCCAGGACGAGCAGGGGCTCTCGGGGGTCCCATGACCAGGTCCCTAGGCGCTGGTGCTCAGGAAGGTCGGTGAGTGCCAGCACGATCCCTGTGGCGGGCCGGTCGGGGCCCGTGCCCACGAGGGCACGGGCCTGGGAGCGAGTAGCACTGGACGGAAGCTCCGGCGCCCAGGGACGCCACGGGGCGCGACCGCCCCGGGCGGCGTGGGTGATCTCCGAGACGATCCCCTCGAGCTGCGCGCTCGTGCCGCACCACGGCGCCTGGAGCGCGCCGCCGGAACCGGGGTGCGCCGCCCCCTCGATAAGCACGCGGCCGGGAGCCTTGTCCAGGTGCGCCGCCCCGTCGTGCCCCAGCACGTCGCGGGAGTCCGCCGGGTCGAGCACCCGCAGGCACACCCGCACCGTCGTGTTCGCCCTGATCGCGGGCGAGACCGCGCCGCTGGGGCGCTGGGTGGCCAGGACGAGGTGGATCCCCAGGCTCCTTCCCTGGGCGGCCACGCGCACGAGGGCGTCGAGGACATCAGGGTGCTCGGAGGCGAGGGTGGCGAACTCGTCGACCGCCACGACGAGCCGGGCCGGGGCGTGGTGCGGCGGGAGCTCGCCGACGTCCTTGGCGCCGTGCTCGGCCAGGAGGCGCTCGCGGCGCCGGGTCTCCGCGGTCAAGGACGACAGGGCCCGGTGGGTGGCGGCCGGGTCGAGGTCCGTGAGCACCCCGGCCGTGTGGGGCAGGTCCGCCAGGGGGCCGAAGGTCGCACCGCCCTTGTAGTCGACGAGCACGAGGCTCAGTCGCCACGGAGGCACGGATGCCGCCAGCTGGATGAGCCAGGAGGTGAGCAGCTCGGACTTGCCCGAGCCGGTCGTGCCGGCCATGAGGGCGTGAGGACCGTCGGAGACGAGGTCGACCGTGCACTGCCCGAGCGTCCCCACGCCGAGCACCGCAGGCAGCCCGCGGCTCCCGCCGTCCCCGCCGTCGGCTGAGTCCCCCGACCTCCACCGACGGCGCACCGCGTCGCGGTCGAGCTCTCCGGTCACCTCCTCAAGGACGACCCTCCCGGGAGGGCCGGTGGCAGCGGGGTCACCCTCCCCCGAAGGACCCGTCAGGCCGGCGCAGGCCACCAGGGCGGGCCACCAGCGTCCGCTCGTGCGCGGGGCACCCGGACCCGCGGTCATGACCGTGCGGGCGCGCGCCGGTGCGAGACCCTGCGGCGTGGCGATGATCTCCGCCCTGCCGCCATGCGCCTCATCGCCCCACTCCAGTCCCGTGCGCGCCCCCGAGACCGTGACCCGCGCGGCACCCCGCGCGATCACCTGGGCGGTCCACCAGCGCAGCGCCTCGCGGGCACCCGGCCCGGTCAGCGCCACCCGGTCACCCGCGTTCAGAGGCAGGACCCGACGTCGGCTCCTGCGGCCCGTCCAGGCGCGCAGGGCCTCGTCACGGCGGGCCGACATCGCTGGGTCGGCCCCCACGGCCACGGCCATGAGCATGGTGGCCGGGTCGGGGGAGCGCCTGAGCCAGCCGACCCATCCGGCACAGCGCCGCCGACGCCGTCTGCCGCGACCCGACAGGGCGGGAGCCGCCCGACTGAGAGCCATGAGGAGCATGGGCGCGATGAGAAGCGTCCCGGCGGCACCGCGGCTGCGGGTGAGGACCGTGACGGCGGCCAGCACGCAGATGACGACCACCATGAGGACCGGCAGGACAAGGGCCCGCCGCCCCTGGGCGGGGGAGGGCGGTTCCGGGACCGCCAGGCAGGAGGGCCGTCGCCGCAGCTCGACCACGGTCGAGCCGATCCGCAGCCTCGACCCCGCGGGAAGCTCCCTCATGCGACGCATGCGCAGCCACAGGCCGTGCGAGCGCACCCAGGTGCCGTTGGCGGACCCGGGATCGCGCACGCGCACGACGTCGTCGAGGCAGTCCACCTCGAGGTGCAGGCGGGAGGCGTAGGGGTCGGTGAGCACCTCGTCGCGCCCGACGGTGCCGTGGACGGGCAGAGGGACGACGAGTCCGGCGCCGGGACCGTCCAGGATCGCCAGGTGCCAGGGCAGGGACAGGGCGCCCCTGGCCGCCACGGCCGCCGGCGGCAGCGTCATGAGGCTCGGGGCGGGGGGCGAGGGCAGCACGGGTGCGCAGGTCATGGACCCAGGCTCGCCCCCTGCGCCAGCCGCGCGCCTCAGGCCTGTGGACGGACGGTGCGCACCCCTGCACGAACCGCTCCTGTGGAGCACCTGCCCCTGCCTCGAGGCCCCCGGCGCCGTCAGAGGGAGAGAGGGAGGACGAGGAGCAGGGAAGGAACAGGGAAGGAATAGGGGAGGATGTGCGCATGACCCACACCCCGACGGCGGAGACACCCGCCGAGCCGAGCGCCCTGCCCGCCCCGGCCGGTCTGAGCGCCGTGCCCGCCCCGGCCCGTGCCCGCTGGGCCGAGCTCGTCCGCCTCATCGAGCGCGCCCGGGACGCCTACTACGACGCCCTGGAGGCCCAGAGCCCCTACTCCGACGCCGAGTACGACGCCCTGTTCCGCGAGCTCGAGGACCTCGAGGCCTCCCACCCCGCGCTGGCCCTCGACACCTCGCCCACCCGCAGCGTCGGCGGCAGGGCCACCACCGACTTCGCCCCGGCCGCCCACCACGAGCGCATGTACTCCCTCCAGGACGTCTTCAGCCTCGAGGAGGTCGAGGACTGGGCCCGGCGCATGGTCGCCCGCACCTCGACCGCCGACGAGGAGCTGGCGATGACCGCCGAGGTCAAGGTCGACGGCCTGGCGGTCGCCCTCACCTACACCGACGGGGTGCTCACCCGCGCCGCCACCCGGGGCGACGGCACCGTCGGGGAGGACGTGACCGGCAACGTCCGCACCATCGCCAACGTCCCGCTGGTCCTGGCAGGGTCCAGCCACCCCGCCCTGCTCGAGGTGCGCGGCGAGGTCTACTTCCCCGTGGCCGAGTTCACCGCCTTCAACGAGGCCAGGCGCACCGCCAACCTCGAGAGGGAGCGCGACGGGCTCGCGCCCCTCCAGGTCTTCGCCAACCCGCGCAACGCCGCGGCAGGGTCCTTGCGGCAGAAGAACCCCGCCGTCACCGCGGCCCGCCCCCTGGCGCTCGTCGCCCACGGGATCGGGGCCTTCACCCCGGCGCCGGGGGAGGGGCTGCCCGACGCCCAGCACGAGTGGTACGAGCTGCTCCGGGGATGGGGGCTGCCGGTGTCCCCCTACACCGAGGTCGTGCGGGGCCGAGCCCAGCGCGAGGCCTACATCGCCCGCTACGCCGAGCACCGTCACGACCTCCTCCACGAGATCGACGGGATCGTCTTCAAGATCGACTCCCGCGCCCTCCAGGCCGAGATGGGCCACACCTCCCGGGTGCCCCGGTGGGCGGCGGCCTACAAGTACCCGCCCGAGGAGGTCCGCACCCGACTGCTCGACATCGACGTCCAGGTGGGGCGCACAGGCCGGGTCACCCCCTTCGGCATCATGGAACCGGTCCTCGTGGCCGGCTCGCGGGTCTCCCGCGCCACGCTGCACAACGCCACCGAGGTGGCCCGCAAGGGCGTGCGCGTCGGGGACCTCGTCGTCCTGCGCAAGGCAGGAGACGTCATCCCCGAGATCGTCGGGCCGGTGCTCGAGGTCCGCGACGGCACCGAGAAGGGCTTCGTCATGCCCAGCCGCTGCCCCTCCTGCGGCCACGACCTCGCCCCCGCCAAGGAGGGCGACGTCGACCTGCGCTGCCCCAACACGCGCTCCTGCCCCGCGCAGGTCACCGAGAGGATCGCCCACATCGGCTCGCGCGGAGCCCTCGACGTCGAGGGACTGGGCGACGAGGCGGCGGCGGCCCTCACCCAGCCCGACGCAGGCCGCGAGGAGGCGCTCGCGGCCCTGGCGGCCGGGCGGAGCCTGGAGACCGAGCGCAGCCGCCTGCGGATCCCCGCCGCCGAGCTGGCCGAGCTGGCTCCCGCCGACCGACTCGACGCCGCCCGGCGCCTGGTCGCCGACAACGGCGTCAAGGTCCAGGCCCCGGTGCTCACCGGTGAGGCCGCGCTCTTCGACCTCACCGTGGAGGACCTGCGCGACGTCTGCGTCTACCAGCCGGTCAGGCGCAGAGGCGAGCCGACCGGCGACTGGCGACTCGTCCGCTTCTTCTGGTCCAAGCAGACCTACGACGCCGAAGGCGCGGTCAGGAAGGCGACCGCTCCGGGCAAGAGCGCCACCGGCGTGCTCGCCCACCTCGAGGAGGCCAAGGACCGGCCGCTGTGGCGGGTGCTCGTGGCCCTGTCGGTGCGTCACGTCGGTCCGACCGCCGCCCGGGCCCTGGCCGCGCGCTTCGGCTCCCTCGAGGCGCTGCGCGCCGCCGGGCTCGACGAGCTGAGCGAGGTCGAGGGCGTCGGCCCGACGATCGCCGCGGCGTGGAGGCAGTGGCTCGACGAGGACTGGCACGTCGAGATCCTCGATCGCTGGGCGGCGGCCGGGGTGCGCACCGCCGACGAGCTGACCGGGCCGGCCCGTCCCGCCCGGACCCTCGAGGGGCTGACCGTCGTCGTGACGGGATCGCTCGAGGGCTTCACCCGTGACGGCGCCAAGGAGGCGATCGTCGCACGCGGCGGGCGGGCGGCCGGGTCGGTGTCCGCCCGCACGAGCTACGTCGTCGTGGGAGCCAACGCCGGGTCCAAGGAGACCAAGGCCCGCGACCTCGGCCTGACGATCCTCGACGAGGAGGGCTTCGAACGGCTCCTGGCCGCCGGGCCCCAGGGCCTGACCGAGCAGTGAGCGACGCGCGGGCGCCGACAGGCGGCTATCCGCCCCGGCGCCCGCGCGAGCTGGTCGCGAGTCGGTCGCGACTCAGTAGTGGCTCACCACGGTCGTGCCGATCTGGGCCCAGGTGTAGAACCAGTGGGCCTCCTCGACAGGCATGTTGATGCAGCCGTGCGACCCCGAGTACCCGAAGCTCGAGCGCCACGGGGCCCCGTGCAGGGCGTAGCCCTCGTGGAAGTAGGAGATCCACGGGACGTTCTCCGTGCGGTAGCGCGTCCCGTCGGCGTTGTCGCCCTCCATCGTCTGGGTCTCGCGCTGGAGGTAGACCTTGTAGGTCCCGGTCACCGTCGGGGTCAGCGCGTCGCCGTCCACCATGGAGACCGGGCCGCGCACGACCGTGGCGCCCTCGTAGGCGGTGACCGTCTTGTTCGCCAGGTTGATGTCGATCCACTTCTCACCGGGAGCGGCCTGGTAGACGAGGTTCTCCGCTCCGTCGGCGATGACCTTGTCCTCCCACGTCTCCTCGGCGGTGGTCATCTCGAAGGCGCCGGTGTAGGAGGTCCCCGTCGAGACGGCCTCGGTGATCGCCTGCACGATGGCGTCGGCGTTCGTCACCGACTCCCCAGCCACCGCCTCGACGCTCGTCTCGACGACGGCGCCCTGGGAGTTGACGTTGCGCACCCCGGTGACGGGCTCGACGGTCACCTCCTCGACCTGGGCCGAGACCCACTGGGAGACCTTCTCGGGGTCGAGCGAGACGCTCGGCACGGTGTCGCCCTCGGTGCTCACCGTCACCCAGCTCGCCTTCGTGGCGGCGTCGGCCGTGTAGCTGCCCGAGGAGTCCGCCGCCGTGATCGTCACGTCCTGGGAGACCCAGGAGTTGGCGGTGTCGGCCACCGCCTGCGCCTCCTCGTCGGAGACCGCCGGCGGGCTGGACTCGAAGGTGACCTCGACGCTCGAGTCGGACAGCGAGGAGGCGGCCTGGTCAGCGGCGTCCTCGAGCACCGAGGAGTCCAGGGAGGTCCCGGAGGACGCCGGGGTGATCTCGAAGCCCGTGCCCTCGGCGTTGAGCACGACGGTGGCGTTGACCGCCTTGACGACGTCCTCGGGCACGAGCGAGGTGGCGTAGGCCTGGGCCACCTCGGGGTCGGAGCTGACCACCACCGGTGTGTCGCTCGACCCCAGGAGCGCCCTGAAGCGGTCGACGACGCCCTCGCCCCGGGCGAGGACGGCGTCCGCGGTCGCCCCGGCGTCGACGGTGACCCCCAGGTCGGCGAGCGAGGCTGAGGCGCTCGCGTCCCCGGAGACGGTCACCGTGGCGCCGTCGGCACGGTCCTGCACGACCGAGACGATCTCCTGGCGGCTCATCCCCGACACGTCCACTCCCGCGACAAGCGACCCGGGGACGGCCACGTCGGCGTAGTGGTCGGCGTAGGCGTAGCCACCCGCGCCGACGGCGCCCAGCAGCAGGAGCGCCGCGGCCGACAGGAACAGGGGCCAGAGCCTCCTGCGGCGCCGCGACCCGGCGTCGGGCCCACCCGCCCCGGAGGCATCGGCGGCAGCAGGGGCCAGGCTCGTCGTCGCACCGGCCGGCACAGGCGCCGGCTCCGCAGCCGCCTGCGGGGTGGGCGCCGAGACCGTCGCGCGCTCAGGCGGCGCCACCGCGATCTGCTCAGGCGGCTCGGGCTGCTCAGGCTGCTCCGACAGCTCAGTCTCAGGGGCGGACCTGCCCTCCTCGGCCGTGCCTGCCGCGGGCGCCGCGACAGGAGCCGCGATCTCGGTGTCGGGGCCGGTCGCCTCGTGCGTCTCGGGCCGGTCCGGTGTCGCCGCCGCGGGGGAGGCCCCAGCCCCGGGGGCGGTGGTCGAGATCGTCTGTGTCGTCTGTGTCGTCTGCCCGCGGCGCCGCTCCTCCAGGAGGGTGGCCGCGCTCCGGGCAGCCGTGGAGGGCGCGGGCCCGGCCGGCCGCGAGGAGGGTCGTACCGTTCCGGTCACCTGTCCGTAGGGGCTGCTCACGGTGGCCGGCTCAGAGGCGGGGGAGCCGGTTGACGGCGTTGCGCACGCCGTGTCGTCGACACCCGTCCGTCCCGGTCCGGAGGGAAGGTCTTCGATACGCATGGGGCCCTTGTCCCGGGAGGACCTCGTGCGGGCCTCCCTGTTCGAGGAATCCACTCCATCCGTGGATTTCGCTGGTCACCATGACATCCTTCGCGGTGGTCAATGTCAACGGTGCGCGCTTCGGCGTGCCTGTGAGGTCGGGCATGGGCCTTGGAATGGCGCCGTTGTCCCGGGGTGCCGACGCCGACTGAGACCAGTTTGTGATGACAGCGGCGCGCTGCCGTCGTGCCCGCGGCCCGGCGATCGGCGTCGGCGGGGCAGCGGGCCCGCCGCGGCCGCACCTGACCGCATGCGACCGCACGTGACTGCCGGTGGCCGTAGGCGCTCGCCACGGACCGGGAGCCGGGCACCGTGGATCGGTGAGGGGGTCGGGGACGGGACCGGGCAGGGCTCCGGGTCATCTAGACTCCCTCCCATGTCTGCCATCTCCACCGACGAGGTCGCCCGGGTCGCCGCCCTGGCGCGTGTGGCGCTCAGCCCGCAGGAGGTGACGCGCCTGGCCGGGGAGCTGGACGCGGTCGCATCCGCCTTCGCCCGCGTCACGAGCGTCGTCACCCCCGACCTTCCGGCCACCTCCCACCCGGTGCCCCTGACCAACGTCCTGCGCTCGGACGAGCCGGCCCCGACCCTCGACGTCGACGAGCTGCTCGCCGGTGCGCCGGCCGCCCAGGACTCGATGTTCCTCGTCCCCCAGATCCTCGGGGAGGACGCGGCCTCATGAGCGCTTACGCCCTTCTCAGGAGCACCGCGGCGGAGCAGGCCGCCGCCCTGGCCGCGGGGGACGTGTCCTCCCGTGAGCTGACCTCCGCCCACCTCGAGCGCATCAGCGCCGTGGACGGGGCGGTGGGGGCCTTCCTCGACGTCGACGCGGACAAGGCCCTCGCCGCGGCGGATGCCGCCGACGCCGCGCGCGCCGAGGGCGCCGTCCCTCACGAGCTGGCCGGGGTGCCGGTGGCGGTCAAGGACATCGTCGTCACGCGCGGACAGGTGACCACGGCCGCCTCCAGGATCCTCGAGGGCTGGGTGCCGCCCTACGACGCGACCCTCGTGACGAACCTCCGGCGGGCCCACATGCCGATCCTGGGCAAGACGAACCTCGATGAGTTCGCCATGGGCGGCTCGACCGAGCACTCGGCCTTCGGCCTGACCCGCAACCCGTGGGACCTCGAGCGCATCCCCGGAGGCTCCTCCGGCGGGTCGGCCGCCGCCGTCGGCGCCTTCGAGGCCCCGCTGGCGGTGGGGACCGACACCGGCGGATCGATCCGGCAGCCTGCCGCTGTGACAGGCACCGTGGGAGTCAAGCCCACCTACGGCACCGTCTCCCGCTTCGGGGTCATCGCCATGGCCTCCTCGCTCGACACCCCCGGGCCGATGGCCCGCACCGTGCTGGACACCGCCCTGCTCCACGACGTCATCGCCTCCCACGACCCCCGGGACTCCACCTCCCTGGCTGACGCGCCGCGTGGCATGGCCGAGGTGGTCCGGGCCGCCAGGTCGGGGAGGGACCTGACGGGGCTGAGGGTGGGCGTCATCGCCGAGCTCGACGGTGGCGAGGGGTACCAGCCCGATGTCGTGCGGTCCTTCCACGAGGCCCTGTCCCTGCTCGAGGCGGCCGGAGCGAGCGTCGAGACGGTCTCCCTGCCGCACCTGGAGTACGCGCTCGACGCCTACTACCTCATCATGCCCGCCGAGGCCTCCTCGAACCTCGCGCGCTACGACGGCATGCGCTACGGCCTGCGCGTCGAGCCGGCCACCGGCCCTGTCACGGCCGAGACCGTCATGGCCGCGACCCGTGGCGCAGGCTTCGGGGACGAGGTCAAGCGCCGGATCATCCTGGGCACCCACGTGCTGAGCGCTGGGTACTACGACGCCTACTACGGCTCGGCGCAGAAGGTGCGCACACTCGTCCAGCGTGACTTCGCCGCTGCCTGGCAGCGGGCCGACGTGCTCGTGTCTCCCACCGCGCCGGTGACCGCCTACCGCTTCGGGGAGAAGGACGACCCGCTGGCGATGTACGCCCTGGACGTGACGACCATCCCGGCCAACCTGGCGGGGGTCCCCGGGATGAGCCTGCCCTCGGGCCTGAGCGAGGACGGCCTGCCCGTCGGGTTCCAGGTGCTGGCGCCGCAGCGCGCCGATGACCGCCTCTACCGCGTCGGCGCGGTCCTCGAGGCGCAACTGGAGGAGAGCTGGGGCGGGCACCTGCTCGCGCGGGCTCCTGAGCTGGAGGTGAACTGAGATGACCGGTTCCGCGACGTCCGCGACGAAGTCAGCCACCGGCGGGGTGGAGCTCATGGACTACGAGGAGGCGGTGCGCCGCTTCGACCCGGTCCTGGGCCTGGAGGTGCACGTCGAGCTCGGCACGGCCACGAAGATGTTCGACGCCGCGCCCAACACCTTCGGTGCCGGCCCCAACGAGATGGTCACCCCCACGAGCGTCGGCCTGCCCGGGGCGCTGCCGGTGGTCAACGCCACCGGCGTGGAGTACGCCGTGCGGATCGGGCTGGCCCTGGGATGCAGCATCGCCGAGTCCTGCCGCTTCGCCCGCAAGAACTACTTCTACCCCGACCTGTCCAAGAACTTCCAGACCTCCCAGTCCGACGAGCCGATCGCCTTCGACGGGGCCCTGGAGGTCGAGCTCGAGGACGGCACCGTCGTCACGGTGCCCATCGAGCGCGCCCACATGGAGGAGGACGCGGGCAAGAACACCCACGTCGGCGGGGCCGACGGCCGGATCGAGGGGGCTCGGTACTCCCTCGTGGACTACAACCGCGCTGGCGTCCCCCTGGTCGAGATCGTCACCCGTCCCATCGAGGGCACGGGCGCTCGGGCGCCCGACGTGGCGGCCGCCTACGTGCGGGCGCTGCGCGACATCTTCCGGGCCCTGGGGGTCTCCGAGGCCCGGATGGAGCGCGGACACGTGCGTGCCGACGTCAACGTCTCCCTGAGGACTGGACCCGATGCGCCGCTGGGCACCCGCACGGAGACCAAGAACGTCAACACCTTCCGGGGCATCGAGCAGGCCGTGCGCTACGAGATCCAGCGCCAGGCCGCCGTCCTGGCCTCCGGGGGAAGCGTCCTCCAGGAGACCCGCCACGGGCAGGCCGACGGCACGACGAGGCCGGGACGGGTCAAGTCCGACGCGGACGACTACCGCTACTTCCCCGAGCCCGACCTCGTCCCCCTCGCGCCGAGCCGGGAGTGGGTCGAGCAGATCCGCGCGTCCCTGCCGGAGATGCCGGTGGCCAAGCGCCGTCGGCTCAAGGCCGAGTGGGGCCTGGCCGATGACGAGATGCGTGACGTGGTCAACGCCGGGGCGCTCGACCTCATCGAGGCCACGGCATCGGCCGGCACAAGCGGTCAGGCCGCCCGCAAGTGGTGGATGGGCGAGCTGGCCCGCACCGCCAAGGAGCGGGAGACCTCCCTTGAGGAGCTCCCGGTCACGCCCGCGCAGGTCGCCGAGCTCCAGGGGCTGGTCGACGCCGGCACCCTGACCGACAAGCTGGCCCGGCAGGTGCTTGAGGGCGTGCTGGCCGGCGAGGGCGACCCCGCCGAGGTCGTGCGTGCCCGGGGCCTTGAGGTCGTCTCCGACGACTCGGCCCTGCTCGCCGCCGTCGACGAGGCGCTGGCGGCCAACCCGGACGTCGCGGACAAGATCCGCGGGGGCAAGGTCCAGGCCGCGGGGGCGATCGTCGGGGCGGTCATGAAGGCGACCAAGGGGCAGGCCGACGCCAGGCGTGTGCGCGAGCTCGTCATGGAGCGCGTCGGCTCCTGAGGGGCTGAGGGCGTCCTCCTGAGGGGCTGACGGCGTCTCAGTGGGCGGGCGCCAGGTGGCCGCTGAGCGGGTGGGGATAGGCTCGGACCACCACCGAATCCCTGGGTCGGCGCGAGCCGGCCCGCCCACTCACGGAGGAACGCGCCCATGGTCCAGCCCAGTCCCAGCTACACCGTCGCCCTGCGCCTGGAGGTCCCTGCCTCCCAGAAGTCCGTGGCACGCCTGGTCGACACGGCGACCGTCACAGGGGCGATCGTCAACGGTGTGGACGTGGCCGACGCCGACGGCGACCGCCTCATCGTGGACCTGACCGCCGACACCCGCGACTCCGCCCACCGCGCCGCGCTCGTCACGGCCCTGGAGGAGATCGACGGGGTCAAGGTGCGTCACGTCGGGGACTCGACCTTCCTGGCTCACGTCGGCGGGAAGCTGGAGATCGCCCCGCGCACGCCGATCCACAACCGACGGGACCTGGCCCGGGTCTACACCCCGGGAGTGGCCCGGGTCTGCAAGGCCATCCACGACCACCCCGAGCGTGCGCGTCAGCTGACCATCAAGAAGAACACCGTCGCGGTGGTCACCGACGGCACGGCCGTGCTCGGGCTGGGCGACATCGGCCCCGCCGCGGCCATGCCGGTCATGGAGGGCAAGGCCGTGCTGTTCAAGCAGTTCGGAGGGGTGGACGCCTGGCCCGTCGCCCTCGACACCACCGACCCCGAGGAGATCATCGCGATCGTCAAGGCCATCGCCCCGGCCTACGGCGGGATCAACCTCGAGGACATCGCGGCACCCAAGTGCTTCGACATCGAGGCCCGGCTGCGCGAGGAGCTCGACATCCCGGTGTTCCACGACGACCAGCACGGGACCGCGATCGTCACCCTCGCTGCCCTCATCAACGCTCTCAAGGTCGTGGGCAAGAGCATCGAGGAGGTGCGCATCGTCCTGTCCGGGGTCGGGGCCGCGGGGAACGCGATCGCCAAGCTCCTCATGGCCCACGGCGCCACGGACATCGTCGGTTACGGCCGCGACGGGGCCCTCAGCGCGGAGCACACCGACGGCATGAACTCCCACCGCAAGTGGCTCGCCGAGAACACGAACCCGCGCCGTGTCACCGGCTCCCTCAAGGAGGGCCTCGTGGGCGCCGACGTGTTCATCGGCGTGTCCAGCGGCAACCTCCTCGAGCCCGCGGACCTGTCGGTCATGGCACCTGACGCGATCGTCTTCGCGATGGCGAACCCGACGCCGGAGGTCGACCCCATCGGCGCGGCCGACTACGCCGCGGTCGTGGCCACCGGACGCAGCGACTTCCCCAACCAGATCAACAACGTCCTGGCCTTCCCCGGCCTGTTCCGCGGTCTGCTCGACACCGGGATCACCGACATCTCCGTCGAGCTCCTCCGCGCCGCAGCCACCGGCATCGCCGGTGTCATCGACGCCGGCGAGCTGAGCCCCGTCCACATCATCCCCAACGCCTTCGACACGAGGGTGGCTGACGCGGTGGCCTCCGCGGTGCGCCGCCTGGCCGAGGCGGTCTGAGCCACCATCGGACGACACGCAGCGGCGCCCCCGCACGGCGATGCGCGGCCCGGCCCGGGATCTCCCGGGCCGGGCCGCGCATCGCCGAGTCCTCAACGGGCCTCGGCCGGTCCTCGCGTGGGCGGCGCGCCGGTCAGCGGAGCCAGGAGTCGCCGACCTTGGTGGACCACCAGCGGCCCAGGCCCCAGGTGTCGCCACCGTGAGACAGAGCGATGAGGATCATGACCAGCGCCATGATCCAGTGGTCGTCGATGAGCGGGTTCGTCGCCTCCCCGGCACCGGCCGGCGGGAAGGAGGCGAGCCACATCATCGCCATGAGGACCGTGCCGCTCAGCGCAGCGACCTTGACCCCGATGCCCAGGACGAGGGCGGTGCCGATACCCAGCAGGGCGGCCATGAACAGCGCGTCACCCAGGGGGTTGGCGAAGAGCTCGAAAAGCCCGGCCGCAGGGCTGCTCGAGGCGACGTACTCGATGAAGCCCTGCGCCGGGGTCCCTCCCCGGAGCCACGCAGCGTCGGGCGCCGTCGTGAAGCGCAGCCCGAAGGTCTTGTCGACGAAGGCCCACAGGAAGTAGAGGCCGAGCACGATGCGCAGGACGGCGAGGACCCTTCGCGCACCAGGACTGGTGATGATGTGGTCGCCGCTGGCGACACGGCTGGAGCTGGACATGCTTCCTCCTACAGGGACAGGCGCCTCGCAACCGAGACGCGAGTAATTGACGATTGAATCAACCTGGCGAGCCCGACCGTAGCGCATCGACGTGACGGCGTCGAACCCTGTGCCCCCGCTGAGGAGATGCTCGGCGCGCGGGTCGGACACCCCCGCCCGCCCGTGGGCCCAGAAGGGTGGCCCGGTCCGGCGGTGACAACGGCTGCCCGGCGGTGTGACTCAGGCCATCGCCGCGACCCTTGACCGGCGGTGCAGCATCGCCTACTCTCTTCCTTGCTGCTCGCGAGAGGGCGCCCACCCGACAGAGGTGGGTCGGTCGCTCGCTGGGTGTGTTGTTTGAGAACTCGATAGTGTGTCATGTTTTTTATGTCATGTTTTGTTCTTCTGGGGTCTGGTTCCTGCGCGGTTGTGTGGGGGTTGGGTTCTGGGGGGATGTTTTTGTTTGGGTTCAGGTTTTTGTTCTCTGGACTGTTTTGTTTTGTTTGGAGAGTTTGATCCTGGCTCAGGACGAACGCTGGCGGCGTGCTTAACACATGCAAGTCGAACGGGCTGCGCCTGCCCTTGTGGTGGGTGTGGTTAGTGGCGAACGGGTGAGTAACACGTGAGTAACCTGCCCCTCACTCCTGGATAACCGCTTGAAAGGGTGGCTAATACGGGGTGTTCTGGTCCTGCTGCATGGTGGGGTTGGGAAAGATGCACTGTTAGGGTGTTTTTGGTGGGGGATGGGCTCGCGGCCTATCAGCTTGTTGGTGGGGTGATGGCCTACCAAGGCGGTGACGGGTAGCCGGCCTGAGAGGGTGGACGGCCACACTGGGACTGAGACACGGCCCAGACTCCTACGGGAGGCAGCAGTGGGGAATATTGCACAATGGGCGGAAGCCTGATGCAGCGACGCCGCGTGAGGGATGGAGGCCTTCGGGTTGTGAACCTCTTTCGCCAGTGAAGAAGGCGCTCCTCGTTGTGGGGGTGTTGACGGTAGCTGGATAAGAAGCGCCGGCTAACTACGTGCCAGCAGCCGCGGTAATACGTAGGGCGCGAGCGTTGTCCGGAATTATTGGGCGTAAAGAGCTCGTAGGCGGCTGGTCGCGTCTGCCGTGAAATCCTCTGGCTTAACTGGGGGCGTGCGGTGGGTACGGGCCGGCTTGAGTGCGGTAGGGGAGACTGGAACTCCTGGTGTAGCGGTGGAATGCGCAGATATCAGGAAGAACACCGGTGGCGAAGGCGGGTCTCTGGGCCGTTACTGACGCTGAGGAGCGAAAGCGTGGGGAGCGAACAGGATTAGATACCCTGGTAGTCCACGCCGTAAACGTTGGGCACTAGGTGTGGGGGCTCTTTCCGGGGTCTCCGCGCCGTAGCTAACGCATTAAGTGCCCCGCCTGGGGAGTACGGCCGCAAGGCTAAAACTCAAAGGAATTGACGGGGGCCCGCACAAGCGGCGGAGCATGCGGATTAATTCGATGCAACGCGAAGAACCTTACCAAGGCTTGACATGTTCCGGTCGCCCGCGGAGACGTGGGTTCCTCCTTGTGGGGCCGGTTCACAGGTGGTGCATGGTTGTCGTCAGCTCGTGTCGTGAGATGTTGGGTTAAGTCCCGCAACGAGCGCAACCCTTGTCCCGTGTTGCCAGCACGTCGTGGTGGGGACTCGCGGGAGACTGCCGGGGTCAACTCGGAGGAAGGTGGGGATGACGTCAAATCATCATGCCCCTTATGTCTTGGGCTTCACGCATGCTACAATGGCCGGTACAGAGGGTTGCGATGTCGTGAGGCGGAGCGAATCCCTTAAAGCCGGTCTCAGTTCGGATCGGTGTCTGCAACTCGACACCGTGAAGTCGGAGTCGCTAGTAATCGCAGATCAGCAACGCTGCGGTGAATACGTTCTCGGGCCTTGTACACACCGCCCGTCACGTCATGAAAGTCGGCAACACCCGAAGCCCGTGGCCCTACGGGGAGCGGTCGAAGGTGGGGCTGGTGATTGGGACGAAGTCGTAACAAGGTAGCCGTACCGGAAGGTGCGGCTGGATCACCTCCTTTCTAAGGAGCTGTGGCTGGTGGCCTGCTGGGTGTGTGGCCTGCGCGTGGTGCGTGGGCGCCTGGTGGGCTGGTGGCCCGGATATCGTGGCATGAGGAACCGCTGACCCTCCTGCTGCCCCCGCCTGGTGTGTGGGGGTGTGGGGGGTTGGTGCCTGACTGGTTCGTGTGTCTGCTTGTCCTGCCTGTGTGGTGGGGTGGTGGGTGCGTGGGCTGGTCGGGGTGGCACGCTGTCGGGGTTCTGGGGCGGTGCGCCCTGGTGCCTGGCTGCTGGCCCTGTCCCTGTGGGGGGTGGGTGCTGGTGGTGTGGGTGGGTTGGTTGTGAACTGTATAGTGGACGCGAGCATCTTTCTTTGGTCTTGCCGCGGCCGTGTGGTCGTGGCGGACCGTGATTGTTTTGTTGGTTTGTTGTGTTGTTTGTTTCTATGAGCGTTCGGTGGATGCCTTGGCATCAGGGGCCGATGAAGGACGTGGTGGCCTGCGATATTCCTCGGGGAGCCGGCTGACGGGCTGTGATCCGAGGGTTTCCGAATGGGGGGACCCGGCGCCCGTCATGGGGCGTCACTCGTACCTGAATTCATAGGGTGCGGGGGGTGACGCGGGGAAGTGAAACATCTCAGTACCCGCAGGAGAAGATATTCCGTGAGTAGTGGCGAGCGAAAGCGGATGATGGTTAAACCGTTGTCGTGTGATACCCGGCAGGGGTTGCGGCGGCGGTGTTGTGGGGCGTTCCTGTTCCTGGTCTGCCGGCTGGGTGCGTAGTGATCAATCTGGTGGGTAGCCGAACCCCTTGGGACGGGGGGCCGTAGTGGGTGAGAGCCCCGTAGGTGAAACCTGCTGGACTGCGTGGGGGCGTTCCCGAGTAGCACGGGGCCCGTGGAATCCTGTGTGAATCTGCCGAGACCACTCGGCTGCCTGAATACCTCCTGATGACCGATAGCGGATGAGTACCGTGAGGGAATGGTGAAAAGTACCCCGGGAGGGGAGTGAAAGAGTACCTGAAACCGGGCGCTTGCAAGCCGTCAGAGCCCGCCTGTGCGGGTGATGGCGTGCCTTTTGAAGAATGAGCCTGCGAGTCAGTGGCGTGTCGCGAGGTTAACCCGGTGTGGGGGAGCCGTAGCGAGAGCGAGTCCGAAAGGGCGCCACAGTGGCACGTCCTGGACCCGAAGCGGGGTGATCTACCCATGGCCAGGTTGAAGCACGTGTAAGAGCGTGTGGAGGACCGAACCCACCTAGGTTGAAAACTGGGGGGATGAGCTGTGGGTAGGGGTGAAAGGCCAATCAAACTCCGTGATAGCTGGTTCTCCCCGAAATGCATTTAGGTGCAGCGTCGCGTGGTCCCGGGCGGAGGTAGAGCTACTGGGTGGCTGATGGGCCCCACAGGGTTACTGAGGTCAGCCAAACTCCGAATGCCGTCCGGTCGAGCGCGGCAGTGAGACCGCGGGGGATAAGCTCCGTGGTCGAGAGGGAAACAGCCCAGATCGCCGGCTAAGGCCCCTAAGCGTGTGCTAAGTGGGAAAGGATGTGCGGTCGCGCAGACAACCAGGAGGTTGGCTTAGAAGCAGCCATCCTTGAAAGAGTGCGTAATAGCTCACTGGTCAAGTGGTCGTGCGCCGACAATGTAGCGGGGCTCAAGCACACCGCCGAAGCCGCGGACCTGCAGCGTGGACCTTACGCCGCCGCCTGTTGGTGGTGGTGTCAGGGGCTGTGGGTGGTAGGGGAGCGTCCTGCACCGGGTGAAGCCTCGGAGTGATCCAGGGGTGGACGGTGCGGGAGTGAGAATGCAGGCATGAGTAGCGATACTAGGGTGAGAAACTCTAGCGCCGAATGACCAAGGGTTCCAGGGCCAGGCTAGTCCGCCCTGGGTGAGTCGGGACCTAAGGCGAGGCCGACAGGCGTAGTCGATGGACGACGGGTTGATATTCCCGTACCGGCGTAGTACCGCCCATGCTGACGCGCGGGTGCTGACCCACGCCGCTGGTCGCGTGCGGGCCCTGTGGTGCCTTCGGGTGCTGTGGGGTCCTGCGGCTGGTGGTCTGGGGACCCTCCGTGCAGGTAGGCAAGCGTGTTAACAGGGGTGACGCACAGTGGTAGCCTCGCGGGCCTGATGGCTTGGCCCGTTCAAGCGCGCAGCCCGTCTCCCAGGCAAATCCGGGAGGCAGCCCCCCTGTGGGGGCAGGGGTGAGGCGTGATGGTGACCCCACCGCTGGTGGGGGAAGCAGGGTGATCCTGGGGTGCCGAGAAAAGCCTCGACGCGATGGTACGAGCCGCCCGTACCCTAAACCGACACAGGTGGTCGGGCAGAGTATGCCTAGGCGCACGAGATAATCATGGTTAAGGAACTCGGCAAAATGCCCCCGTAACTTCGGGAGAAGGGGGGCCCGAGCCCTGAAGCCCCGTCGCGGGCTAGGGGTGAGGGCCGCAGAGACCAGGGAGAAGCGACTGTTTACTAAAAACACAGGTCCGTGCGAAGCCGCAAGGCGATGTATACGGACTGACGCCTGCCCGGTGCTGGAAGGTTAAGAGGAGCCGTCATCCCCACGCTCGTGGGGTGCAGCGGTGAATTTAAGCCCCAGTAAACGGCGGTGGTAACTATAACCATCCTAAGGTAGCGAAATTCCTTGTCGGGTAAGTTCCGACCTGCACGAATGGCGTAACGACTTCTCCGCTGTCTCGACCATGAGCTCGGCGAAATTGCACTACGAGTAAAGATGCTCGTTACGCGCAGAAGGACGGAAAGACCCCGGGACCTTTACTATAGCTTGGTATTGGCGTCCGCTATGGCTTGTGCAGGATAGGTGGGAGACCGTGAAGCCGTCACGCCAGTGACGGTGGAGTCGTCGTTGAAATACCACTCTGGCCATGGCGTGCGCCTGAACCTCGGCCCGTGATCCGGGTCAGGGACAGTGCCTGGTGGGTAGTTTAACTGGGGCGGTTGCCTCCTAAAGAGTAACGGAGGCGCTCAAAGGTTCCCTCAGCCTGGTCGGCAACCAGGTGTTGAGTGCAAGTGCACAAGGGAGCTTGACTGCGAGACCGACGGGTCGAGCAGGTACGAAAGTAGGAACTAGTGATCCGGCGATCCCGAGTGGGTGGGTCGTCGCTCAACGGACAAAAGGTACCCCGGGGATAACAGGCTGATCCTGCCCAAGAGTCCATATCGACGGCATGGTTTGGCACCTCGATGTCGGCTCGTCGCATCCTGGGGCTGGAGCAGGTCCCAAGGGTTGGGCTGTTCGCCCATTAAAGCGGTACGCGAGCTGGGTTTAGAACGTCGTGAGACAGTTCGGTCCCTATCCTCTGCGCGCGCAGGAGACTTGAGAAGGCCTGTCCCTAGTACGAGAGGACCGGGACGGACGAACCTCTGGTGTGCCAGTTGTCCCGCCAGGGGCACGGCTGGTTGGCTACGTTCGGAACGGGTAACCGCTGAAAGCATCTAAGCGGGAAACCATCTTCAAGATAAGGTCTCCGCACCACCCTCTCGGGGTGGTGGAAGGCCCCCAGCAGACCACTGGGTAGATAGGCCGGACGTGGAAGCGGGGCAACCCGTGCAAGCCGACCGGTACTAATAGGCCAACACAAACAACACCCCAAGCAAACCAGTCACACGCGCGTCCACTATACGGTCCACGACCAACCCCCCCACGCGGGCACACAACCCCACCACCACCACACGGTCGGCCAGGGGGACCGCACCACACAACACACCACCCACACCCGGTGGTGGCCCATAAAGGACGTCTCGGTGGTCACAGCGGGAGGGACACGCCCGGCCCCATACCGAACCCGGAAGCTAAGACTCCCAGCGCCGATGGTACTGCACCCGCCAGGGTGTGGGAGAGCAGGACACCGCCGAGCACACACCACAGTCAGGCCCGGACCGACACCACGTCGGCCCGGGCCTGACCCACACCCACCCACACCCACCCCGCACCGAGCACCCACCCAACCCGACAAACACGACGGGGGCCTTTGGTGCCACCCGTGTCATCCTCCGGTGGGACACGATTGTCCCGTGAGTACCACCAAGCCGCCCCAGTCCCCAGACGCCCTGCCAGAGCCTCCGCTTGACGCGGACCGGCTCATGCAGCAGTCCGACGTCGTCCTCAGGCTCGGCAGGCTCATGCTCGCGGCCGGCGCCGGCGCCTACCGGGTCAAGTCCTCGATGGCGCGCGCAGCCGCTGCGGTCGGGCTGGACCGGCACGAGGCTACCGTGACGATGTCCGAGATCGTCACCTCCTCCTACGTCGGCGGACGTTTCCGGACCGAGGCCTGCGAGGTCCGGCACGTCGGGGTCAACGTCGACCGCCTCGAGGCCCTGCGCCGGATCGTGCACGACCTTCGCGCGCACGAGTCGGTCGAGGGTCTTGAGAGCAAGCTCGACGCGGTCGAGCGGCGTACCGCACTCTACGGTCCTGCGGTCAACGCCCTGGCCTCCGGGGTAGCCTGCGCAGGGTTCAGCTTCCTCAACGGCGGTGGCTGGATCGAGGTCGTCAGCGTCCTCATCGCCGCCTCGATCGGACAGCTCGTCCGACGGCACATGCTCCACCGGCACATCCAGCACTTCTTCACGTGGATCGTCTGCGGGGTGAGCGCCTCGGGCGCCTACATGCTCATCGTCACCGCCCTGCACGCCGCGGGCATCGCCACCGGCAGCCACCAGGGGGGCCTCGTCTCCTCGATCCTGTTCCTCGTCCCCGGCTTCCCCCTCGTCACGGCGATGCTCGACCTCGTGCGCCAGGACCTGTCGAGCGCCGTGTCGCGTGCCGCCTACGTCCTCATGGTCATGGCGGCAGGCGGCGTCGCGGTGTGGACGGTCACCTTCGCCTTCCAGTGGCAGGTCGAGGCCGACGCCGTCGCCCTACCCACGGGCCTGGCCCTCCACGTCCTGCGCTGCGCAGCGTCCTTCGTGGCGGCCTACGGGTTCGCGGTCCTGTTCAACGCCGGCCCCAAGGCCTGCCTCCTCGCTGCGGTCATCGGCGCCGTGGTCAACACCGCGCGCCTCGTCGTCATCGAGGAGCTCGGCGTGCCCTGGCAGCTCGCGGTAGGGCTGGCCGCCCTGTGCATCGGCCTGCTCGCGCAGGCCTTCGTCGCCAGGGTCTCCCTGTCCCGCGTCGCCCTGTCGGTGCCCGCGGTCGTCATCATGATTCCCGGGGTTCCTTTCTACCGTGCGATCAAGGCGCTCAACGACAGGACCGTCGACACGAGCGTGGCCGCCGGGCAGGCGGCGGCCAACCTCGCCGAGGTGTTCTTCGTCGTCGTCGCGATCGGCGTGGGAATGGCGATGGCGAGGATCCTCACCGACCGCAACTGGCGTCACGACGTCGCGACATCGGAGCGTCTTGTCCTGCCCGAGCCGGAGGGACCACGCCCGATCATCGGCGACTGAGCCCCTGGGCGGCGCACGCGGGTCCGGGGCGTCTGGAGCATCCAGACCCCAGTCCTTCCTGACGGCTCAGGCGTCCCGGGCCACTCACAGACCGCCGAGGACCTGGGCGATGAAGATCTTGACGATCATCGCCACGGGGTAGACCATCGCGTAGCCCAGGGCCACGCGAGGATCAGCGCCGGTGCGCTCGTTCGCGAAGGCCAGGACCGCCGGCTGGGTCTGGACCCCTCCGATAACGCCCGACAGCCGGGTTCCGCCCATCCGAACGACCCACCTCATCGTCACGTACATGCCCAGCCCGACGATCGTGGTGATGACGAAGCCGGTGACGAGAATCTTCCACCAGTCCCCGCCGGCGAATGCGTTGGCGATCTGTCCGCCGGCCCGTGTCCCGGCCTGCGCGAGGAAGATGAGAAGGCCAAACTCGGAGAGCACCGCGGTGGCCGTGAAGGGCATGGCCGTCACGAAGCCCTTGATCCGGCCGATCTTGCCGAACACGAGACCCACGAGCAGGGTGCCGGCTGCTGAACCGATCGAGAAGGTCGCACCGGTGGGGGTCAGGAGCTTCCACTCCCCGATGATGATCCCCACCGCCATGCCCAGCCCGAGGGCCACGGGGTTGATCGAGGACAGGCCACGGGAGGAGTCGCCGAAGAAGGCGGAGATCTCCGCCATGCGACTGGTCGGCGCCACGACGCGCACGCGGTCCCCCTGCTGGAGGACGAGGCCGGGCGTCCCGACCATGTCGACGTCGCCCCGGCGCACTCGCGAGATCGTCGCACCGAACTTCTGGTCGACCGCCAGCTCGGCCACCGTGCGCCCGGCGAGCTTGGGGTCCGAGACCGTGATCCGCCGGAAGTCGAGGTACTTGCGGTCCTCGATGAGGGAGTGGGACGAGCCGTGACCGATCTCGTGGATGACCTGGTTGACCGCCTCCTTGGTGCCCACGACGGTGACGAGATCGTCCTTGAAGATCCGGTCGGACAGCGAGGGCCGCGTGATCGGCCCCGTCTCACCGCGCCGCAGGCGGGAGAACTTCATCTCCCCCGAGACCCGCTCGGCGATGTCGCCCAGGAGCGGGGAGTCCTCGCGCTCGACCCGCACCGTCCGGTTGACCAGGGGCGAGGGGGTGTCGCGGTCCGAGCGGCGGTAGCGCAGCGCCAGCAGGGAGAACAGGAGCATGCCGATGACGCCGTACAGGTAGGACACCGCGTAGCCGACCGTGGCGATCGCGACGCCATCGGGGTTGCCCGCCGTCGTCGCGGCGCTGCCGGCGGCCGCCAGCGCGGGGGTGTTCGTGATCGCCCCGGCGAAGGTGCCCGCGATGAGCGCCGGCTCCATGCCCAGGGCGCGCCCCAGGACCACGCCCGCGGCCGCGGCGAGGAGAAGCACGGTGAGCATGATGGCCAACGGGCCGACAGCGGTGCGGATGACGTGGAAGAAGTTGGGACCCGACT
The DNA here is from genome assembly GCF_900637165.1 of Actinomyces howellii. Lineage (GTDB taxonomy): Bacteria > Actinomycetota > Actinomycetes > Actinomycetales > Actinomycetaceae > Actinomyces > Actinomyces howellii. The sequence continues at coordinate 3,096,866 of NZ_LR134350.1, forward strand.
GGATCCCGATGGCGAAGGTGAAGATCGCTAGCCCGAGGATCCCCAGGGGAGGGGGGATCTCGATCGTCACGCCCTCGGAGACCCCCCAGGCCGCCAGGGCGATGCCCGCAAAGAGCACAGCCGCAGCGCCCAGGCTCACTCCCTTGACCTTGATGTGGCCCACGAGCATGCCCAGGCCGACGAGGAGGAAGAGGACGAGAACGGGGTTCTCGGCCAGGTGGTGGAGCAGACCGTGGACCACGGGTACGTGCCGCCTTTCCGCGTCCGCGGTGCTCTCGCGCGCCGCGGGCGTCTCAGTGGGGGTGGGTCGTCCTCAGTCTGTCACCTCCCGCGCGCGGCGGCGGTGGACCAAAGGCCGACGAGTGCCGCAGTGATGGGTAAGGTCACGTCACCGGCACCCCCCACACGTCCGTGGTCCCACGATGTGAGATAACGAAGAGTCGACTCGACGGCTCCTGGGGATCGGCATACTGTTCACCGAGTCGGCCGTGGGGCCGGCACGGTCGCTCAGATCGCACAGACAGGAGGGCGCACGATGGCGCGAGGACACGCACCCTCGGCCCACCCGGCCCAGGACCGCCAGGAGATGACGGGCGCGCAGGCGCTCGTGCGCTCCCTGGAGGAGATGGGCGTCACCGACATCTTCGGCATGCCCGGTGGCGCCATTCTCCCTTTCTACGACCCGCTGCTCGCCTCGGAGGTGATCCGTCACGTCCTGGTGCGCCATGAGCAGGGAGCGGGGCACGCGGCGCAGGGCTACGCCATGGTGACGGGCAGGCCCGGCGTGTGCGTGGCCACCTCAGGGCCCGGGGCCACCAACCTGGTCACGGCCATCGCCGACGCCCACATGGACTCCGTGCCGCTTGTCGCCATCACCGGCCAGGTCGGCTCCGCGGCGATCGGGACCGACGCGTTCCAGGAGGCCGACATCGTCGGGGCGACGATGCCCTTCGTCAAGCACTCGGCGCTCGTGTCCCGTCCCGAGGACATCCCCCAGCGGGTGGCCGAGGCCTTCCACATCGCCTCGACGGGGCGCCCGGGCCCGGTGCTCATCGACGTCACGAAGGACGCCCAGGTCGGGCTCACCGAGTTCCACTGGCCGCCGCGCCTCAACCTGCCGGGCTACGCCCTGCCGGGCAGGCCCAACCAGCGTCGCGTCGCCCAGGCGGCCGAGGTCATCGCCTCCGCAGAGCGCCCCGTGCTCTACCTCGGAGGTGGCATCAACCGGGCGGGGGTCCCGACCGAGGACCTCACCGAGCTCGTCGAGCTCCTCGGCATCCCCTTCACGACGACCCTGACGGCGCTCGACGTCCTGCCCTCCGACCATCCCCTCAACCTCGGGATGCCGGGCATGCACGGGACCGTCGCCGCCGTTGGCGCCCTCCAGCGCGCTGACCTCGTCATCAGCCTGGGGGCCCGCTTCGACGACAGGGTCACGGGCAAGCCCGACACCTTCGCGCGGCTGGCCACGGTCATCCACGTCGACATCGACCCGGCGGAGATCTCGAAGATCCGCACCGCTGACGTCCCCATCGTCGGTGACCTCGCCGAGGTCGTGCCCGCGCTCACCGCGGCCTGCCGGGCCCAGTTCGCCGAGGAGCCCCGCGTCGAGATCGACCAGTGGCTCACCGAGGTCGCGCACATCCGGCACACCTACCCCACCGGGTGGACCGACACCGACGACGGCCAGCTCCAGCCCCAGGAGGTCATCACCCACCTCGCCAAGGGGGCCCCTGAGGACACGATCTGGGTGACCGGCGTCGGACAGCACCAGATGTGGGCCGCGCACTACCTCAGGTTCTCCCGGCCGCGGTCGTGGCTGACCAGCGCGGGCGCGGGGACGATGGGCTACGGGGTCCCCGCCGCCATGGGGGCCAAGCGCGCCGCCCCGGACCGTCCCGTGTGGCTCATCGACGGCGACGGCTGCTTCCAGATGACCAACCAGGAGCTGGCCACCTGCACCCTCAACAACGTCCCCATCAAGGTCGCGATCATCAACAACTCCTCGCTGGGGATGGTGCGCCAGTGGCAGACGCTGTTCTACGGGGAGCGCTACTCCAACACCGACCTCCACACCGGGGCGGGCGCCGCGCGGGTGCCTGACTTCGTCAAGCTGGCCGATGCCTACGGTGCCCTGGCCCTGCGCTGCGAGCGTCTCGAGGACGTCGACGAGGTCATCGCCCAGGCCAACGCCGTCAACGACCGCCCGGTGGTCGTCGACTTCATCGTCTCGGCCGACGCCCAGGTGTGGCCCATGGTGGCGGCCGGGGTGTCCAACGACGAGATCCAGTACGCCCGGGGTATGAGCCCCACGTGGGAAGAGGAGTGAGACCGTGAGCGAGAGGCACACGCTGTCCGTCCTGGTGGAGAACAAGCCCGGGGTGCTCACGCGCGTCTCGGCCCTGTTCACCCGCCGAGGCTTCAACATCGACTCCCTGGCGGTGGGTCCCACCGAGCGTGAGGACATCTCCCGCATCACGGTCATCGCCAACGCCGAGGCATCGGCGATGGAGCAGGTGACCAAGCAGCTCAACAAGCTGGTCAACGTCCTCAAGATCGTCGAGCTCGACTCCTCGACCTCGGTGGAGCGCGAGCTCTACCTCATCAAGGTCCGTGCCGACGACTCCAACCGCACCGCTGTCCTCCAGATCGTCGACCTGTTCAGGGCGCACGTCGTCGACGTCTCGCCCACGACCGTGGTCATCGAGACGGTGGGCTCGGACTCGAAGGTCAAGGCCTTGTTGAGCGCCCTCCAGCCCTACGGGGTCAAGGAGATCGTCCAGTCCGGCGCGGTGGCCATCACCCGCGGTCCCCGGTCCATGACCGACCAACTCAAGGAGAAGTGAGATACCACCATGGCAGCTGAGAAGTTCTACGACGACGACGCGGACCTGTCGATCATCCAGGGCAAGAAGGTCGCGGTCATCGGCTACGGCTCCCAGGGCCACGCCCACGCCCTCAACCTGCGCGACTCCGGCGTCGAGGTCGTTGTCGGCCTGCGCGAGGGCTCGCGCTCGGTGGCCAAGGCCGAGGAGGCCGGCCTGCCGGTCAAGCCGGTCGCCGAGGCCGTCGCCTGGGCCGACGTCATCGTCGTCCTGGCCCCCGACCAGGTCCAGGCGGCCCTGTACGCCTCCGAGATCGAGCCCAACATCAAGCCGGGGTCGGTGCTCCTGTTCTCCCACGGCTTCAACATCCACTTCGGGTACATCAAGCCTGCCGAGCAGGTCGACGTCGTCATGGTGGCCCCCAAGGGCCCGGGCCACACGGTGCGCCGGGAGTTCGAGGACGGGCGCGGCGTGCCCGTGCTCGTGTGCGTCGAGCAGGACGCCAGCGGCACGGCGTGGGAGACCGCGCTGTCCTACGCCAAGGCCGTGGGCGGCACCCGCGCCGGGGCGATCAGGACGACCTTCCGTGAGGAGACCGAGACCGACCTGTTCGGCGAGCAGGCCGTCCTGTGCGGTGGTGTCTCCCAGCTCATCCAGTACGGCTTCGAGACCCTGACCGAGGCGGGCTACGCCCCGGAGATGGCCTACTTCGAGGTCTGCCACGAGCTCAAGCTCATCGTCGACCTCATCGTCGAGGGCGGGATCTCCAAGCAGCGCTGGTCGATCTCCGACACCGCTGAGTACGGCGACTACGTCTCCGGCCCGCGGGTCATCACCCCCGAGGTCAAGGAGCACATGAAGGAGGTGCTGGCCGACATCCAGGACGGGACCTTCGCCAAGCGCTTCATGGACGACCAGGCCGCCGGCGCACCGGAGTTCAAGGAGCTGCGCGCCAAGGGCGAGGCGCACCCGATCGAGGCGGTGGGGCGGGAGGTCCGCTCCATGTTCGCCTGGCGCGCCGCCCTCGACACCGACTACACCGAGGGCTCCGTGAGCCGCTGAGCGAACCGACGACGAGCGCCGTCGGGCGGTGGCAGTCAGACCGGCCGCCGCCCGACGGCGTTCCGGCGTCTCCGCCGCCGCGTGTGGTGCTTCCGCTCCTGTCCTGCTCGACCGGTCATGTCCTGCTCGACCGGTCATGTAACTCTCGACCGGGCGATCGCTGTGACATAGACGGTCGACAGTTACATGACCGGTCGAACACGGGAGGGGAGGGGTGCCGGGTGCTTGTCGGGCTGCGCCGCCATCCGAGATGATCCGTCCGGATGGCGGGCGGGGGTCTAGAGTCGCGCCATGACGCAGACGATCAAGCTCGCAGTGATCCCCGGGGACGGCATCGGCGCCGAGGTCGTGCCCGAGGGCCTCAAGGTCCTTGCCGCCGCCCTGGAGGGGACCGGCCTCGAGGTGAGGACGACCGACTTCGACCTGGGTGCCGCGCGCTGGCACCGCACCGGCCAGACCCTCACGGACTCCGACCTCGAGGCGATCAAGGGCCACGACGCCATCCTGCTCGGCGCGGTGGGCGACCCGAGCGTCCCCTCCGGCGTGCTCGAGCGCGGCCTGCTCCTGCGGCTGCGCTTCGAGCTCGACCACTACGTCAACCTGCGCCCCTCGACCTACTACCCGGGTGTCCCCACGCCCCTGGCCGCGCCGGGCGACATCGACTTCGTCGTCGTGCGCGAGGGCACCGAGGGCCTGTACTGCGGCAACGGTGGCGCGGTGCGCACCGGCACCCCCCAGGAGATCGCCACCGAGGTCTCGGTCAACACCGCCTTCGGTGTCGAGCGCGTCGTGCGCTACGCCTTTGACAAGGCACGCTCCCGGGCCGCCAAGCACCTGACCCTCGTCCACAAGCACAACGTCCTGGTCCACGCTGGCCACCTGTGGCGCCGCACGGTCGAGGCGGTCGGCGCCGAGTACCCCGAGGTGACCGTCGACTACTGCCACATCGACGCGGCGACGATCTACATGGTCACCGACCCCGGCCGCTTCGACGTCATCGTCACCGACAACCTCTTCGGCGACATCCTCACCGACGAGGCCGGCGCGGTGACCGGGGGCATCGGGCTGTCGGCCTCGGGCAACATCAACCCCGAGGGCGCCTTCCCCTCGATGTTCGAGCCCGTCCACGGCTCGGCCCCGGACATCGCGGGCAAGGCGCTGGCGGACCCGACCGCGACCATCGGCGCCGTGGCGCTGCTCCTTGAGCACATCGGTCAGGCCGACGCCGCTGCGCGCGTGAGCGCCGCCATCGACGCCGACATGGCCGCCCGCGCCCGGGCCAGCGCGGCAGGGTCCCCGCTCGAGCGGTCGACAAGCGAGGTCGGCGACGCCATCGCCGCCGCCGTACGCGGCTGACCGGGCGAGCAGCACTAAGAGCAGCACTAAGAGCAGCACTCACGGGGCCACTGGCCGGGCCGGGCTGACCTCTCCCTGGCCGGGCCGGTACCCGGCCGAGCCTGACGGCGCCCACCATCAGGAGGCGCTCAGCCCGTCGAGCCCAGCGTGGGCAGGCGCTCGGCGCCCGGGGTGGCCGTGCGCGGCACGGGCTGGTCGCGCACCTGCGGCCCGGTCGTCCCGGCCCCCGGGGCGGCGGGCCCGTCCGGTGCGGTGCCCGGGCCGGCGCCCTGTCCGGTGCCCGGGCCGGCGCCCGTGCCGACGGTCCCAGGCTCCGGCCCTGCCGGAGTGGGAGCCGTCGTGGGAGCCGGTGTGGGAGCCGCCGTGGGCGCCGGAGGACTCGACCCCGGCCCGGTCGGGGCGGGGGAGGGGTCTGCCCCTGAGGCGCATGCCGCCGTCAGGAGGACCGTCACGACGGCGCAGGCCGCCGCCGATCGTCGTTGCGGGCTCATGGGGGCAGCCTAGGTCCACGTCCCCGGGAGGTGCGCACCGCGGTCGGCTGCGTCCCGGCCCCCGGACTCAGGATGCGAGAACCCGCGCTGCCAGGAGCCGTGGGAACGGTAATGTGTGCGCATGCCTCAGACCGCGGCCTCCGTCTCCACGACCGAATCCCTCGACACCGAGCTGGCGCGCGCCGCGGCCGTCCCCCTGCCCGAGGCCGACCGCCTCGCCGGCCGTTTCCCGGTCACCCCCCACCCCTTGCCCGCCACGCAGGCCCAGCGCGCCCAGGCGCTTGGCGACCTGCACTTCGGCAGGGTCTTCTCCGACCACATGGCCCACGCCCGCTGGACCCGTGACGGAGGGTGGGACGCCCACGAGATCCGCGCCTACGGCGACCTCACCTTGTCGCCGGCGGCCGCGGTCCTGCACTACGGGCAGGAGGTCTTCGAGGGGATCAAGGCCTACCGCCACGACGACGGGACGGTGTGGACCTTCAGGCCCCGGTACAACGCCGCACGCCTCAACCTGTCCTGTCGGCGCATGGCCCTGCCCGAGCTCCCCGAGGAGGACTTCGTCGCCTCCCTCGTCGACCTCGTGCGCACCGACGTCGAGTGGGTCCCCTCCGGGGAGGGAGAGTCCCTCTACCTGCGTCCCTTCGCCTTCGCCTCCGAGGCGTTCCTGGGGGTGCGCGCCGCCGAGCTCGTCGACTACTACCTCATCGCCTCACCCTCCGGGGCCTATTTCCCCAACGGCCTCAAGCCGGTGTCGATCTGGGTCACCCAGGACTACCACCGGGCAGGGCGCGGCGGTACCGGCGCGGCCAAGACCGGGGGCAACTACGCCTCCTCCCTCCTGCCCCAGCGCCTGGCCGCCGAGCAGGGGTGTGACCAGGTGTGCTTCCTCGACGACGTCACGGGCGACAACCTCGAGGAGCTCGGCGGCATGAACCTCATGGTGGTCGACGCCGACGGCACGGTGCGCACCCCCCGGCTCACCGGCACGATCCTGGAGGGCTCGACCCGGTCGGCGATCCTGCGCCTGCTCCTGGACGCAGGTCGCACCGTCGTCGAGACCACGATCAGCCTCGAGGGCCTCCTTGAGGGGATCGCCTCGGGGAAGGTCAGGGAGGTCTTCGCCTGCGGCACGGCGGCCGTCGTCGTCCCGCTGGGGCGTCTGAGGGGCGACGGCTTCGACGTGACGATAAAGGGCGCCGAGGTCACCCACGAGATCCACGACCGGCTCACCGGCATCCAGTACGGCCGCGTCCCCGACCCCTACGGCTGGATGTACCGCCTGGTCTGATCGATACCGACCTGTTGCCGGCCCGATACTCCACCTTGGTGCTCTGAGGTGGTTGCATGGGGGGCATGAGCCAGGACGTCGACTCCGCCCCGCAGCCCGAGCCGAAGGACACCGCCCAGGTGCCGCGGCGGCGTCCTGCGCGCAGGGCCTGGAGGATCGCGCTCCTGGCCTCCCTGAGCGTGGTGCTCGTCCTGACCCTGGCGGCCGCCGGGCTCGCCCTGTGGGTGCGCACCTCGCTGGCAGGCAACATCGAGACCTTTGCCGACCCCTTCTCCTCCCTGACCAGCCGCGCCCCCGAGCAGGTCGTGGCCGAGGGCAGCTCCCCGGCCACCAACATCCTCCTGCTCGGCTCGGACTCGCGCGCCGTGGCGGCAGACCCCTCCCAGTGGCACGTCGGCGCCCAGCGAGCCGACGCGATCATGATCGTCCAGATCTCCGGGGACAGGCAGAGCATGTCGGTGATGTCCATCCCCCGCGACTCCTGGGTGGAGGTTCCCGGGCAGGGGCAGAACAAGATCAACGCTGCCTACTCCCTGGGCGGGCCGAGCCTCATGGTCGCCACCGTCGAGCAGCTGACCGGGGTGCGCATCGACCACGTCGTCATCGCCGACTTCGCCGCCCTGACCCGCCTGACCGACGAGATCGGCGGGGTCACGATCAACCTCGCCTCCGAGCAGGTGCTGGCGGGCACGACCTTTGCCGCCGGCGCCCAGCTGCTCAACGGCGAGCAGGCCCTGGCCTACACCCGCGAGCGCGCCTCGCTGCCGGGCGGGGACCTGGACCGGGTCAGACGTCAGCAGGCCTGGATGCGTGCCATCGTCTCGGGGGCCCTGTCCGCGGACACCGTCTCGAACCCCGTCCGGCTCTACTCCTTCCTCGAGACGGTCACCTCGACGCTGGCCGTGGACGAGGGCCTGACCATCGACACGATGCAGTCCCTCGCCCTGTCCTGCCGGGACCTGCGCGTCGGGGACATCGCGTTCATGACCGTCCCGGTCTCCGGGACGGGGACGTCCCCGGACGGGCAGTCCATCGTCGTGCTCGACACCGCCGCCGACGCGCCCCTGTTCGAGGCCTTCGCCTCCGACACCGTCGAGGACTACCTCGAGGTCAACCCGGGAGCGGTCGAGCTGCTGCCCGCCACGGTCGACTGAGGCGGGCCGTGACGGGCGGGGGAGCGGGACGGGACCTGCGGCGCCGGGTGGACCTGGCACGGCGGGCCCTGTGGCACCTGCGCCACGGGGGGCCGGCGGCCGTGGTCGAGTTCAACCGCAGGCGCCGCGCCATCGCCCCCGCGGGCCGGATCGTCCACGCCGGAGGCGGGCCCGCGGGTATCGCCCCGTGGCCGGTGCCCGACCCGCGTCAGGTCGGCGCCCGGCACGACGTGACCGTGGGGGTCATCGCTGACGAGTTCACGGCCCGGTCCCTGGCCTATGAGTGGCGCTCGGTGCCTCTGAGCCCCGTGCGGTGGCGGGAGCAGGTCGACGACGAGCCCATCGACCTGCTCTTCGTCGAGTCCGCCTGGCACGGTAACGACGACGCCTGGCGCTACGCCGTGCTCGGTGCGGGAGCGCCCTCCCCCCGGCTGCGGGAGCTCGTGGCCGGCCTGCGCGCCCGAGGGGTGCCCACCGTCTTCTGGAACAAGGAGGACCCGGCGCACTTCGAGGAGGCCATCGGCACCGCCCGGCTCTTCGACTGGGTGTTCACCACCGACGAGGCCCTGGTCGAGCGCTACCGCACCGAGCTCGGGCACGACAGGGTCGGCGTCCTGCCCTTCGCCGCCCAGCCCCTCATCCACAACCCCGTGCGGGTCCTGGACGAGGACGGCGAGCCCGTCGAGCGCCGGGGGACCGCCTTCGCCGGCACCTACTTCGCTCACAAGTACCCCGAGCGCCGTGAGCAGATGGACCTCCTCCTGGGAGCGGCGCTCGACGTCGAGCCCCACTGCCCACAGGGCCTGGACATCTTCTCGCGCTTCCTGGGCCAGGGCAGGGACTACCAGTTCCCGCCCCCCTACGACGCCCGGGTGCGCGGCTCGCTGTCCTATGACCAGATGCTCACCGCCTACCGGCTCTACACCCTGTTCCTCAACGTCAACTCCGTGGTCGACAGCCCCTCGATGATCGCCCGTCGCGTCATCGAGATCACGGCCTGCAACACCCCGGTGCTCACCGCCGCCTCCGCGGCCACCGGACGGATCCTGGGGCCGCACGCGCTGGCCGTGGCGCAGGACCGCGAGCAGGCCGGGCTCCTCATCCGCGCGCTGAGCGCCAACCCGGACCTGCGGGACCGCATGGCCTACCTCGCCCAGCGCGACATCTGGGCCCGCCACACCTACAGCCACCGCGTCGGGACCGTGCTCGAGGCCCTGGGCATGTCCGACCGGCTCCAACGCCCACCGACCGTCGCCCCGATCGTGTCGACGAACCGCCCCCACAGGCTGGGCGCGCTCCTGGAGACCCTGGCCTCCCAGCGGCTGGTCGAGATGAGGCCGGTCATCCTCACCCACGGGTTCGAGCCCGACCCCCATCAGCTCGCCCGGGCCCGTGATCTCGGGCTGGAGGTCGACTGGCTCCACGCCCCGGCCGGCTCGAGCCTCGGCGCGAACTACAACCTCATGCTGGAGCGGGTCGAGGCGGACTTCGTCGCCAAGATGGACGACGACGACCTCTACGCGGACCACTACCTCTTCGAGTCCCTGGCCGCGGCCGACTACTCACGCGCCGACCTGGTGGGCAAGCACGCCCACTTCGTCTACCTCGAGGACCACGACCTGACCGTCCTGCGCTTCTCGCGCTGGGAGCACCGGTACACCTCCTTCGTCTCGGGGCCCACTATCGTCATGCGCACCGACCTGGCCCGCGCCGTCCGCTTCCCCGCCGTGGCGCGGGGTGAGGACACCGGGGTGCTGCGCCGGGTGGCTCAGGCCGGCGGGAGGATCTACTCGGCCTCACGCTACGGGTTCGTCCAGCGCAGGGGCGCTGCGGGGGATCACACCTGGGACGTCGAGGCCGCGGAGATCCTCGCCTCGGCGGTCGTCAGCCACTGGGGGCCTCCGGACGGGACCGAGATGCCCGAGCCAGCCCCGCACCCCGACCCGTCTGAGCGGGTCCCGACGGCGCGGTGACCCCCGGGACGCCAGGACACAGTTGCGCATCCTTCGCGCGGCGCGGCACCCGGTGACGGTGAGTGGTGCGTCGGCGCCGGTACCGTGCGGCCCGTAGCCGTGAGCGGCGCGGGCCTCCCCGGCCCGCACGAGCGCGGTGTTCCCACATGACAGGTCCGCAGGAGGCGCTGGGCGCCTGCCGAGCGGGCCTCCCTTGAGAGTCCGGAGGACCATGACCCGCATCGCCGTCGTCGGACTGGGCTACATCGGCCTGCCCACCGCCATCGTCCTGGCACGCGCAGGCGCCGAGGTCATCGGCGTCGACGTGTCCTAGCCCGCCGTCGAGTCGGTCAACCGCGGGCAGGCGCCCTTCGTCGAGGAGGGGCTGGGTCAGGCCCTGGCCGACGTCGTCGCCCAGGGCCGGCTGCGGGCCCAGGGAACTACCCCGTGGGCGGAGGTCTACGTCATCGCCGTGCCCACCCCGGTGACCGGTCCTGAGCACCACGCCGACCTGTCCTTCGTCGAGGAGGCCTGCCGCGCCATCGCCCCGCGGCTGACCGGGGGAGAGCTCATCGTCCTGGAGTCGACCTGCCCACCGGGGACGACCGCGCGCATGGCCCAGGACCTCCTGGGTGAGCGCCCCGACCTGTCGCTCGACGGCGCAGGCGGACGCCCGGTCATCCACGTCGCCCACTGCCCCGAGCGGGTCCTGCCGGGGCGGATCATGGATGAGATGGTCTCCAACGACCGGGTCATCGGGGGGCTGACGACGCGGGCCACGCAGATGGCCGCCGAGGTCTACTCCACCTTCTGCCGCGGCGAGCTGCTCCTGACTGACGCGACGACCGCCGAGATGGCCAAGCTCGCGGAGAACTCCTTCCGGGACGTCAACATCGCCTTCGCCAACGAGCTCGCCACCGTGTGCGACCGGCTCGGGGTCGACGTGTGGGAGCTCATCGACCTGGCCAACCGTCACCCCCGCGTCAACATCCTGCGCCCCGGACCCGGGGTGGGCGGTCACTGCATCGCCGTCGACCCGTGGTTCCTCATCTCCGCCGTCCCCGAGCAGGCCCGTCTCATGAGCACCGCCCGGGAGGTCAATGACGCCAGGCCTGCCCAGGTGATCGAGCAGGTGGTCGAGGCGGTCGAGGGGCTCGACGCCCCCGTCGTCGCCGCCCTGGGCCTGGCCTTCAAGGCCGATGTCGACGACCTGCGCCAGTCGCCGGCCATCGAGGTCGTCGCGGGCCTGGCGAGGCGGCTGCCGCAGGCGACGGTGCTCGCCGTCGAGCCGAACCGCCAGACCCTGCCCCCGAGCCTGTCGTCCCTGCCCACGGTCAGGCTCACCGGCCTCGACGAGGCCCTGGAGCGGGCCGACGTCCTCGTCGTGCTCGTCGACCACCGCCAGGTGCGGGAGGTCGACCCCCGCCGCCTCGAGGGCAGGACCGTCATCGACACCAGGGGCGTGTGGTGAGCCCGCAGGCCCGGGGGCCGGCAGGCCCCGCGAGCAGGGAGGACCGGGGGATGCGCCTGCGGGGGCTCGAGGCGCCGGGGGACTGGGCGATCAGCGACCAGGCGGTCCTCGTGCCCCGCCACGGGCAGCAGGTGCCTGACCTGTCCTTCATCGGCACGGGCTGCACGATCGTGGCCGACCTTGACGACCTGCCCGCGCACTGTCTGCGCGCCGCGGTCCTCCACGACCGCGCCGAGTCGGTCCTCGAGGTCCTGCGCTGGATGCGGGCCGTTCCCGGCCGCGGCGTCGACCTGGTCATGTCCGAGGACTGGGAGAACCTCCTGAGCCAGCTCATCGAGCTCGACCCCTGCGTGGCGCTCGACCGGTTCGGGTGGTCCTGCGGGCACCTCGTGGTGGGGATGACCGCCCCCCGGGACGAGGACCCTCCCGCCACGGACTTCCTCCAGGGCCTGACCATCGGCCTCGGCTCGCACCGGGCCCCGGGACACGGCGCGGAGCCGTCCTGCGGCCCGCGACCCGCCGACCTGGAGCGTCTGCACTCCCTCGTGGAGTTCATCGCCCAGCACCCCGGCCTGGGCCGCCGGCCCGATCCCGCCCCGGCCCTCGACGCCACGGACCGGGCGGTGCTCGTGAGGCTGCGCAACGACCACGACGCCCTGGAGCGACGCTACGCCGCGCTGGCGGGCTCCCGACTGGGATCACTGACCCTGCGCTACTGGCGATGGAGGAGGGCGAGACGATGACCGCGACGACCAAGACGACGACCGGGACGAGGGACCCGGACTACCCCCGGCGCCTCCTGCTCGACGAGGCCTTCCTGTCAGCCGAGCTCGAGGAGCTCGCTCAGCGCAGGAGCGGGCCCCATCCCGTCGCCCACGACCACCGAGCCGGCCCGCGCCAGGAGGCGGTCCCCGGGGTGTCGGTCGTCGTGGCCACCTGCCGGGGGGCCGACAGGCTGGCCACGATGATGAGGTCCCTGTCGCGTCAGACGCTGCCCGCCGCCCTCTTCGAGGTCGTCGTCGTGTGCAACGGCCCCGACGACGGCTCGATGGAGCTGCTCGACAGGCTCGCCGGGCTCTACCCCGAGCTGACGGTGCGCGCCGTCGCGACCGGTGAGGCCAGCGCCGGCGGGGCGCGCAACATCGGCCTGGCCATGGCGCGGCGGCGGTTCGTCACGATGCTCGATGACGACGACGAGCTCGAGCCGCGTTTCCTGGCCACGGCCCTCGACCACGCGGGGGAGGGAACCGTGGTCCTGCTGCCTATCGTCGACGTCTCCCCAGCGGGCCGGCGCGAGGAGCGCAACCACCTCAACCTGAGGATCTCTCGACTGGCCGGGCGCCGGCTGCCCGTCCACGAGGCTCCGTGGGCGCTGGGATTCAACGCGTGCAAGCTCGTCGAGACCAGTGTGGCCCGCCGCTTCACCTACGACCCGGCCCTGAGCAGCGGGGAGGACGTCGTCTACTTCGCCCACCTGCTCACCGTCCCGGGACTGACGCTGACCGTTCCCGCCGCCGCGGAGGAGTCCGCCTACCTGCGCCACCTGTCCGAGCACTCCGTGTCCCGGGGCTCCGACACCTTCGACTTCGCCGTGCGCCAGCGCCTGGAGTGCGTCCGCCGGCTCATGGACATCGAGCTCGAGGACGACGCGGCCGCCGACCGGGCCCGGCGCCGGCTCGTCGAGGCCCAGATGGCCTTCACCGCCCGCTACCTCCAGGACCGTCCCGAGCTCCGGGAGGAGGCCATGGAGATCGCCGCCGACCAGGGCCTGACCAGGGCGCCGCTCCACCTCCTCAACAAGGGGCTGGCACGTGACCTGGCCTTCCTGTACTGCTTCGCCCCCTACTCCGACAGCTCGGCGGTCGTGGCGGCCAAGGCGCTGGTCGAGCGCGGGCGCGTCACCGACGTCATCACCGCCACGATGGACGGGGTGCGTCGACGGGATCCCGACGTGCGCGCCGTCGTCGAGCGGTGGCTCGACGAGCTCGTCGTCATCGAGACCCGTCCCTCCTTCGCCGGGTGGGGCGACATCGGCGCCTACGCCACCCAGGCGCTGGCCGCCGCCGAGGAGCGGGCTGCGGTCAAGCACTACGAGCGCATGTACTCCCGGGCCCTGTGGGTGGGCTCCCACGTCGCCGCGGCGCTCTACAAGCTCCGTCACTGGACGGTGCGGTGGTCGGCCGAGTTCTCCGACCCCATGCGCAGGGACGCCCAGGGCGTGCCCCGTGTCGGGCCCTTCGAGGACGACGACGTCTCCCGCAGGCTCCTGGCGGGCGTGCGCGCACGGGGCTTCGACCACGAGCTGGTGACCAGCTGCTTCGACCTGGTCGAGCTGGCGACCTTCGTCCTGGCCGACGAGCTCATCTTCACCAACGCCAACCAGATGGAGTACATGCTCGCGGACTACGACGACCCCCGCCTGCGCAGGCTCGTACGCGGCAAGGCGACCGTCCGCCACCACCCCGTGCCCCCCGCCACGGCCTACGAGGCGGTTGACGCCGACCTCGTGCTGCCCCAGGGCTGCGTCAACATCGCCTACTTCGGCTCCTTCTACCCCTCACGTGGCATCGGAGAGGTCCTCGTGGCCCTGGCCGGCCTCGACGAGACCCGCAGACGACGGGTCAGGCTCCACGTCTTCACCAACCAGCCCGACCAGGTGCGCGAGCAGGTCGCGGTCATGGGCATGGCCCCCCAGGTCCACGCCGCGCCCTACCTGCCCTACCTGGCCTTCCTCAACGCCTGCACCCGCTTCGACGTGCTGCTCGTCAACGACGTGGTGCGCGACCCGTCGATGAGCATCAACCCGTTCCTGCCCTCGAAGTACTCCGACTACCTCGGTTCGGGCAGGGCGATCTGGGGACTGCTCGACGAGGGCTCGGCCCTGTCGGCCATGGACCTGGACTACAGGGCGCGAGTGGGTGACGTCGTCGACATCCGCCGCACGCTCGAGAGGATCGTCGACGACCTCGGGTAGGTGCCCGACCCCGCAGGCGGACGCGCTGGGCGCCGCCACTGACCACCGCAAGGAGTGAACCGCATGTTCCGCCTTCCCGCCCTGGGCGCCTCGCTGACGCTCGCCCCGCAGCTGCGCACCCGGCGCGACGTGGAGGACAAGGCCTACCTCGTCACGGTGAGCGTCCCGGGCCTGGAGCCCCAGGAGCTGAGGTCGGTCCCGGGCATCGAGGGCTACACCTGGTCCCTGTCGGTGGTCGCCTTCTACCGCTACGTCCCCGAGCTGCCCCGGGGCGCCGTCCACACCATGCCCGCCCTGCGCCTGCCCGAGGGCGTCGACGAGCTCGAGGCGCGGATCCGGCCCTGGCTCGCCCAGTACCCGGTCGAGGAGGTCTTCGAGCCCCTGCGCCTGGCCGGCACCGTGCGGATGGGGCAGCCCGGGGTGAGCACGTCGCTGCTCGTCCAGGAGGTCGAGGAGGTCGTCCTGCCATGAGGGTCTCGGTGGTCATCGGGTTCCGCGACTGGGGCGCGGGGCGCCTCGAGCTGGCGGCCAGGAGCGTCCTGGAGTCGCTGGCGGGTCTGGACGGTCAGCTCATCGTCTCCGACTACGGCTCCCGCGACCCCGAGCCCGCCAGGGCGGTGGCCGCCGGACTGGGCGTGGCTCACGTGTACACCCCGGTCCAGGGTCCCTGGTCGCGCTCGCGTGCCCTCAACGCCGGCTTCGCCCTGAGCGACGGCGACCTGCTCGTGTCGACCGACGCCGACATGCTATTCGCCCCCGGAACCTTCCCGCGCGTCGTGCGCACCGCCCGCAGGCACGCCGGTGCGGCCCTGTTCATGCAGTGCCGGGACCTGCCTGTGGGCATGGACGACCAGTGGCTGCGCCTCCACCGGCCCGACTGGGCCGACCTGGAGCGGGCGGCCCGTCTGCGCCCCCGCTGGGGCATGGGGGGCATGATGGCCATCCCCCGTGCAGGCTTCGAGGCCCTGCGCGGCTTCGACGAGCGCTTCCACACCTACGGGGAGAGGATCTCGACCTCGCGCTGCGCGCCCGACGGGCCGGCTACCGGACCGTGTGGGTCGACCACCCCGAGGCGCGGATGTACCACATGTGGCACCCCTCGTCCAAGACCGCGGCGGACTGCGCCCCCGGGGGCCGGGAGGCGGTCGAGGCCAACCGCAGGATCCTCACGCAGGACCCCTCCTGGGTGAGGAACGTCGTGGGATGGAGGCACCCGCTGCCCGACCGCGGCCCGCTGGTGACCGTGGCCATCGCCACCCGCGACCGCGCCGGGCTCCTGCGCGAGACGCTGGCCTCCGTTCTCCTCCAGACCGTCGAGGACTTCGAGGTCGTCGTCGTCGACGACGGCTCCCAGGACTCCATCCGCGACGTCGTCGAGTCCTTCGCCGACCCCCGCCTGCGCTACGCCCGCCAGGATCCGGCCGGGATCTCGGCCGCCCGCAACCACGCCCTGGACATCAGCCGGGGCCGGTACACGGCGGTCCTGGACGACGACGACCTCATGCACCCCCGGCGCCTGGAGTGGCAGCTCGCCGCCCTGGAGGGGGACGCGGTCGGCACGGTCGGGGCCTTCGTCAACTTCGACGACACGACCGGCACGACGAGCCTGTGCCTGGGGCGCAGACCGGTCCGCGAGGCGACCTCAGGCATCGGTGGCGCTCCCGGGCACGGCACGTGGATGATCCGCACCGACGTCATGCGGGCCGTCCGGTACGACGAGACCCTGGCGACAGGCGTCGACAACGACTTCATGCTCAGGCTCCTGCGCACCGGCGCCCACCTCGTCCACACCGGCAAGGCCCTCACCCTCAGGCGCCTGCACCCCCAGCAGGTCTCCCGCTGCCAGACCTCGGGCCCCTCGGCCGCCTCACGCAGGTCCCTGGGCTTCCTCGACTTCCGCGTCGACCCCCGGACCATGGAGGCCTACGAGGAGTCCCTGCGGCGGGAGGGGGCCTTCCCTCATGTCGAGGACACCTCCGCCCTGGTCGACAGCATCCGCCCCTACCTGCCCGACGGGCTCGTGCGCCGGGAGCTCGACGTCGACTGCTCGGGCGTGGAGGCCCGCGAGCTCGAGCTCCTGCGTGCCCGCCTGGAGGGGCGTGGCTCGCTGCGCAGCCTCATGGTCGACGGCAGGCTCGTCAGCCGTCACCTCCTCGTGTCCGGTGCCACCTACGAGGACATGGGCGTGCTGCGCCGCGCGGGACTGGGGTGGGAGGCGGCCGTGGTCGAGGCCTGCGACGACCCAGCCCAGGTGACCGCGGGCCGACACGACCTCGGGTGGCTGGCCGAGGTGCTGTCCTGCGGCCCGATCGGGCGGCGCCGGTGGCGGTGCGTCGTCGTGCTGCCCGGCGGGCGGGGCGAGCCGTCCCCGCAGGACCCGGCCGTCGAGGTCCACGAGCTGTGCCGTCGCGTGGAGGACCGCGAGGAGCGGTGGTGCCTGTGGCTCGTCATGGAGCCGATCGACGTCCTCGCGCTCCCCGGGGCGCAGGGAGCCTGGTTCGTGGTCGGCGACCCGGCTCAGGACCCCACGGGACCCGACCAGGAGGTACCGGCATGAGGATCACCTACTCGACCACCCCCGCCCACGAGGCCGAGCTGAGGGCGCACGTGGAGGACTACGACGCCTATCCGCCGGTGAGGTCCCTGCTCATCGACTACGAGCCGGTCGCCCGCCACCCCGACCGCCTGGCCCTGGCGGCCTACCTGGCCTTCGGGCGCTTCGCCTCCGGGCGCCTTGAGGTGCCCGGGTGGGTCAGTCCGGCCCTGGCCGCCGCCATCCGCACCGACTCCTGGGGTCTTGTCGAGGACGTCGGTCCTGTCGAGTACCACCCCAAGGGGCTGCCCGAGGGAGTGACCTCAGCGCGCCTGAGCACGGCCCTGCCCCACCGGGCGGGGGATGAGGCCGTCATCGCGGTCCTGCCCTCGGACCGCTGGAACGGGTGCCTGCGCTCCCAGCGGAGCCTCCTGGTGGGCGCCAACTCCCACATGCTCGCCGGTGACCCGGCCGGGGTGCGCGCGCACCTGGCGGTTGCCGTGCTCGTGGCTGAGGACATGGCCGTGGACTCGATCGCCGTCTCGGCGTCCCAGGCGGGTGAGGACCAGCTCGGGGCGTTGGCCGCCCTCCTGCAGCCCGCGCGGCTGGGCCTGGAGGTCGTCGACGGGCCGGCCGAGGGCTGAGCGGAGGCTGAGTCGAGGGCTGAGTGGAGGGCCGAGGCGAAGACCCGCCGAGGGCCGAGTCGAGGGCCGATTGGAGGGCCGGGCAGCATCCGGTGCTGCTCAGCCCGCCTCCTTGGGGCTGCGGGCCGTCTCAGGTGCCCGCGCCTCCCGGTCCGGCCGCCACCGCAGCCGCGCCTCGGTGAGCACCGACTCGGCGCGCTCGGGCTGGTCCTGGGACACCGCCCACGACCAGCGCCGGTAGTCGGCGGCCACCTCGGGGGCGGGCCCGTCGGCGACGACCCGGCCCCGCATGAGCCAGATCGCCCGGGTGCAGGTCTCCTCGACCGTCTGGGCCGCGTGGGACACGAGGAACACCGTCCCGGCGGCGGCGAGCATCTGGGCGATGACGGCCTCGCTGCGCTCCTTGAAGGCCGCGTCGCCCGTGCCCAGGGCCTCGTCGATGAGAAGGATGTCGGGCCTGGCGGCGGCCGAGATCGCGAAGCGCAGCCGCGAGGCCATGCCCGAGGAGTAGGTCCGCATCGGACGGTGGATGGCCTGCCCGATCCCGGACAGCTCGACGACCCCCTCGAGGGCGTCCCGGGCCTGTGAGCGGGTCATCCCCATGGCCAGGCAGCCCAGGATCACGTTGCGCTCACCCGACAGCGCGGGCACGAGCGCGGCGTTGACCCCCAGGAGCACCGGCTGGGAGCGGGCCAGCACGGTGCCCGAGGTGGGCGGCTCGAGCCCGGCCACCGAGCGCAGCAGCGTCGACTTTCCCGACCCGTTGGCACCCAGGACGCCGATCGACTCCCCGGCGTGGGCACGCAGGCTCACCCCGTCCAGGGCGCGGACCTCCACCCTCGGCCAGCGTCCCAGGGCGCGGTAGGCGGCCCGGCGCGCCGGACCCATCGCCCCGAGCGCCTCGGCGTCGGTCGAGGGCGGACGGTAGCGCACCTCCAGGTCCTCGACGAGGACCGTCACCGGCTCCTGCGGCTCGGCGCCCCGGGGCAGGGGCGGGGCGGCGGGCTCAGCGCTCCCGGCCATATGACTCCTCCCTCCACCAGAACAGGACGTAGCCGACCGCGCTCAGGCCCAGGGACCACACGGCCAGCAGCGCCCACAGGCGCAGGGAGGGCACCTGACCGTCGAGCAGGCAGGTCCGGTAGAGCCGCAGCACGAGGTAGCCCGGGTTGAGCTCGACCAGGGCCAGCGCCTGGCTGGAGCCCAGGATGGTCTCGAAGGAGAAGAACACCCCCGAGGCGAAGTACCAGAACCTCGTGGCGAAGCCCCACAGGTTCCTCAGGTCCGGCAGGGCGGTGGTCAGGCAGGCCGCCACGAGCGTCAGGCCCAGGCACAGCGCCTGCTGGAGGACGAAGACAGGCACGGTGAGCAGCCAGGTCCACCCCGGGGCAGCGTGGGGCGGCAGGAGGATGATGAGCACGGCCACGGCCGCCAGGGGCGGGAGCAGGTCGATGGCCCCGCGCACCGTGAAGGACAGGGGCAGGGCGGCCCGCGGGAAGCTGAAGCTGCGCAGGAGGTTGCGTCCCGAGACCATGACCTGGGATCCCGCCGTCACCGCCCGCTGCATGGGCTGGAAGAGCGTGACGCCGATGATGAGGTAGGCGACGTAGTTGTCGATGCCGCTGCTCGTGTCCAGCAGCAGCCCGAAGACGACGAAGAACACCGAGGCGTCGAGCATCGGGCGGACCACGAGCCAGGTGTTGCCCAGGACCGTGCCGCGCTGGCTGGCCAGCGCCCTGGCCCTGGCGTCCTCCCAGATGAAGTGCCGCCAGGCCCACAGGCGCCGGGTGTAGCCCACGAGGTCCCCGCGCGTCCCCACCGGGCTGAGCCCTGTGCACACGTCCTCCCAGCCCATGGTGACCGGCCAGGTCCAGGGCCCGGGCTCGCTGCGCGCGCTCACCGCAGGACCTCGTAGAGCCCGGCGGTGCTCCTGGCGGCCCCGCCCCAGGTCGGCAGGTCCGCCCCTGCTGTCCCGGGGATCCCCTCGCGGTGGGCGCGCACGAGGGCGTCCACGAGCGAGTCGAGGCTGCCGGCACCGAAGACTGCCGAGGGACCCCGGTCGGCGACCTCCCGCAGCGCGGGCAGGTCCGAGACGAGCACCGGGCGCCCCAGGGCCATGGCCGTCATCGGCTTGAGGGGGGTGACGACCCGACACACCGGGGTGTCCAGGCGGGGCACGCAGAAGACGTCGAGGGCGCTGTACCACCGGTGTGCCTGCTCATGAGGCACCCTGCCGGGCAGGACGCACTCCTGGGGCCCCAGGCCCAGGTCGCGGGCCAGGGCCTCCAGACCCGGCCGGGAGACGCCGTCTCCCACGAGCAGGCAGCGCACGTCCAGGCCCTCGGCGCGGCAGCGCGCCACCGCCCGCACGAGCAGGTCGAGCCCCTCGTAGGCGACCATGGAGGACACCGAGCCGACCCACCATCCCTGGTCGGGCAGCCCCAGGGCCCGCCGGGCCCGCCCGGGGGAGACGGGTCGGCTGGAGGGCAGGCGGTCCTCCACGGCGTTGGGCACGACGTGGATGCGTTCGGCGGGCACCCCCCGTGCCACGAGCTCGTCGCGGTGCACGCGTGACAGGGTGATGACGGCGTCGGCCGACAGGGCCATCTCGGTCTCCTTGGCCCGGAGCGCGGCGAAGCGCTGGGAGGCCAGGGCCTCGTCCTGGTCGCGACGCGAGGCCACCCAGGTCATCTCTAGGGCGCCGCGCATCTCGTAGACCCACGGGATCCCGTAGGAGCGGGCCACCGAGCGGGCCACGAGGGCGTTGTGGTAGTTCGTCGTCGTGTGCAGCACGTGCGGGGCGTCGTGCTCGACGTGCGCGGACACGAGCCGGGCCGTGTCGACCAGGCGCGCGGGCAGGGTCGGGGCGAGCCTGGCGGGAAGGAGCCGCCGGTAGTGCACGGAGTCGACGACCTCGTGGCTGCGCGCCCCCAGGGCGCCGATGGTCACGGGGTATCCGATGCGGGTGATCGCGCTGGCCTCAAGGCCCTCGGCGAGCTGTGCGCGCAGGAGGTGGTGGGAGCGCAGCGCGTAGCCCGAGGCGGTCCACGGCACAGAATTGGTGAGCAGGTGCAGGACCCGGGTGGGTCCGTCCTGCGGGGCGCGGCGCCAGGCGGGGGAGGGGCTGAGGTCGGGCAGGCGGAAGCCGGGGCTCATCATCGCCAGCTCGGCGCTCAACCGGGCCCGCTGGGAGCGTGCGGGGCCCACGCCCGCCAGGCAGTCCACGGCCTGGTCCAGGTGCCCGCGGGACCACAGGTCAAGGGCCCGCAGGGAGGGCGGCTGGTCCTCCAGGCCGCCCACGAGTCCCCTGTCGCCGAGCTGGACGGCCAGGGCGGCTCCCAGGCGCCGCCTCCACCCCCGGGCGGGTCCGGAGCGGGCCAGGGCGCTGCGGGCCTGGTCGGGGCGGTCGCGGAGGAACTCGGCCAGGGCGTGGCGCAGCCCGTCGGTGGAGTCAGCGGCTCGGGCCAGGTGCGCGCGTGCCGGGGGCGGCAGCCTGCGGGCCGACTGCACGCCGAGCAGGAGGGGGTCCTCGCCCAGGTGCTGGACGGCGGTGTCGGCAAGGAGCAGGACGTTGAGCAGCGGTTGGAGGTCAGCCACCCACGACCTCCTTGAGAAGCGTCTCGTAGCGCTCGACCAGCTGGTGCCGGTCGGCGTGGGGTCGGAGCCAGGAGCCTGCGGCGGCTACCCGCAGGCGCCCACGGTCGACGGCCAGGTCGGCCCACAGGCGGGCCAGGGCGTCGGGGTCCTGGGGGGGCGACGGCGTGACCGCAGCGCGACTGCTCGACGACGGCGCGCGTCTCCCCGGCCACGGCTGCGCTCACGTGGCGTCCGGCGGCCATGATCTCGTAGAGCTTGGAGGGCACGGTCAGCTCCATCGACGGCCAGTCCTGGAGGTTGACCAGGACGGTGTCGGCCCACGCGTAGTGCGCCTCGACGCGCTCGTGGGCCACCGACCCGAGGACCTCGACGGGTGCCTCCAGCCGCAGGGCCTCGCGGCGCACGAGCTCCGCCTGGGCTCCTGAGCCCACGACGCGCAGCCGCAGGCGCACCCCCGCCTCGCGCGCCCGTGCCGCCGCGCGCACGGCGCAGACCAGCCCCTGGGCCCGGCCGACCGTCCCCAGGTAGAGCACGTGGAGGGCGGCGTCCTCCCGGTGCGCCGGGACGGGGGGAAGGTTCCACTCCTCGGGCCGGGCCGTGTTACGGATCGTGACGACCGGGCCCATGCCGCGCGCACGCAGGACCTCGGCGAAGGAGTCGGTCGTCGTGACCAGGGCCTGGGCTCGGCCCTGCATGGCCGTGAGCGCGGGCGCGACCGTGTGCTCCAGAGCCGTCTCGAGGGCGCTGCCCACGGCCGGGTGCCGGCCGGTCGGCGCCCAGTGGCGGGCCGAGGACACGATGTCGGGCCAGGCGTCGCGCATCTCGGCGACCACCGGCCGGTCCAGGGCGCGACCCAGGGCCAGGGCGGCAGGCAGGACCGGCAGCCCGGGCACCGAGCCGATGATGACCTCGGGGCGGTGCGAGGCGGTGAACCGGCGCGCTCCCACGCCCGCCATGCACGCCGCCGCGGCCGCCTGGCTCGCGGCGCGACGGGCCAGGCCCCGTCCGCCGGGGCCGACGGGCGTGCGGTGGACCAGGGCGCCGGTGGCCTCGCGCAGGACGGGCTAGGTGGCGACCGGCTCCAGGTGCTCCGCGCCGTGCTCGGGTCGGGGGCGCCTGGCGGGGTCGGGGCGGGAGGGGGTGAGGACCGCCAGCTCGTGGCCCCGCTCGACCAGGCCCGCCGCGAGCCAGGCCCAGCGCCGCTGCGGAGCCCCGATCTCCGGGGCCCAGTGGTCGGTGAGCAGGAGTATCCGCACGCCGTCTACCTCCGGGCAGGGCGGCCGGGTCCTGGCCGGTGGGCGCCGGCTGGCGCCGGGACGGGGCCCGGCCGGCTCACGGCAGGACCGCCTGGGTCACCGGGGCGACCGTGGGTACCTGGGGTACCTGGGCCACCGTGGGTACCTGGGCCACCGTGGGTACCTGGGCCGCCGTGGGTACCTGGGGCACCTGGGCGACCGTGGGTACCGTGGTCGAGCGGCCGCGCGGGGCGCTGAAGTCCGGGAGGCGCTCTCCCACACCGAGGAGCTCGGCGATGGCCGCCACCGAGCGGTGGGCCGCCATGCCGTCGCCGTAGGGGTTGACGGCTCGGGCCATGTCCTCGTAGAGCGCGGGGGAGTCGATGAGCGCAGAGACCTCCGCGACGATCCGGTCCTCCTGGGTGCCGATGAGGCGCACGGTCCCGGTGGCCACCGCCTCGGGGCGCTCGGTGTTCTCGCGCATGACGAGCACGGGCTTGCCCAGGGAGGGAGCCTCCTCCTGGATGCCGCCGGAGTCGGTGAGCACGATCCGGGCGGCGTCCATGACGCGGATGAACTCCCCGTAGGCCAGGGGCTCGCAGACCACGACGTTGTCGGTCCCCTCGACCTGGGGCAGGAGGGACTGACGGACCACCGGGTTGCGGTGCGCCGGGAGGATGACGAGGTGGTCGGGGTACGTCGTCGTCAGCCGACGCAGCGCCCGCCCCAGGGCGACGCAGGCCTCGCCCCAGTTCTCGCGCCGGTGCGTCGTGACCAGGATGATCGGCCTGCGCTGGGCGAGGGCGGCGCGGATCCTGGGGTCCTCGGGGGTGACGCGCTTGGAGCGGGCGTGCAGGAGCGCATCGATCACGGTGTTGCCCGTCACGGCGATCGACTCGAGGCTCACGCCCTCGCGCAGGAGGTTGGCCATCGCCGAGGGCGTGGGAGCCAGGTGGAGGGAGGCGATCTGCGAGGTCAGCCTGCGGTTGGCCTCCTCGGGGAAGGGCGACAGGATGCTCCCGGAGCGCAGCCCGACCTCGAGGTGGACCACCGGGATCCTCTGGTGGAAGGCGGCCAGGGCTGCGGCGGCGACGCTCGTCGTGTCCCCCTGGACGACGACGGCGTCGGGGGACAGGGTCGTCAGCACGGGCTCGAGCCGGGACAGGATCCTGGCGGTCAGGGTAGTGGGCGACTGGCCCGGTGCGAAGAGGTCGAGGTCGACGTCGGGGACGATGCCGAAGATCTCGTTGACCTGATCGAGCATCTCGCGGTGCTGGCCGGTGACGACGGTGGTCGCGCTCAGCGTGTCGTGCTCGCGCAGGGCCGCGACGACCGGAGCGAGCTTGATGCCCTCCGGGCGGGTTCCGTAGACGACCATGATGTTCTTCGACGGCACGGGGGACACCTCGGGAATGGGGAAGCAGTGGTTCACAGTGGTTCACAGTGATGAGGACTGGGGGACCGCTGGGGCGGCCCGGTCATTCTCACCCTCTCCGAGGGCGCTCAGGCTTCTCGTGCGGGACGCAGGAGGGCACTGAGACGCATCTGTGACGTCCAACACCTTCGCATGCGGGGTGCGAGGGAGCGATACCTGTGAGGACGGTGCGGGCGCCGGTGGCGGGGAGGCGGCCCGCCGTCGAACACGTCACCTTGGTCCCGAGCACGTCGCTTTGACCGGGGTAGTCGGGCTCAAGGTGACGTGTTCGGTATCGCGGGGGCCACCGGGGCCTCGGTGTGCCACACTGTGCCCGGCACGCGACGGCACGACCCCAGGAGGGCGGCATGGCCAAGGCCCGGCAGGCGAGGATCGCCGCCTACGACACGACCCTGCGCGACGGGGCGCAGCAGCAGTCCGTGGCCTTCACGGTGGCGGACAAGCTGGCGGTGGCTCGCATCCTCGACCAGCTGGGCGTGGCCTACATCGAGGCCGGGTGGCCCGGCGCCATCCCCAAGGACACCGAGTTCTTCTCCCGGGCCCGCACCGAGCTCGACCTGGGGGCCGCCCGGCTCGTGGCCTTCGGGTCGACCTGCCGGGCGGGTGTGGCGGCCCGCGACGACGAGCAGGTCCGCGCGCTGATCGACTCCCAGGCCCCGGTCGTCACGGTCGTGGCCAAGTCCGATCCCGTGCACGTGACGAGCGCCCTGAGGACGACGCCGGAGGAGAACCTGCGCATGGTGCGTGAGACCGTCGAGGTCCTGCGTGCCGAGGGCCGGGAGGTCATGGTCGACCTCGAGCACTTCTTCGACGGGCTGCGCCACGCCACCGCGCCCGGTCAGCCCACCTACGCGGTCGCTCGGTCGGCAGGCTCGTCACCGGCAGCGGGGCCGGTGCCCTACCCGGTGGCCGTGGCACTGACCGCGGCCCTGGCCGGCGCCCACGCCGTCGTGCCCTGCGACACCAACGGCGGCTCACTTCCCGGTGCCGTGGCCCGCGACGTCGAGCTGTTGCGCACGAGCCTGGACCTCGCCGGCTTGACGGAGTGCACCGTGGGCATTCACACCCACGACGACTCCGGGCTGGCCGTGGCCTGCGCGCTGGCCGCCGTCGAGGCCGGGGCCAGGCAGGTCCAGGGCTGCGTCAACGGCTTCGGTGAGCGCACCGGCAACGCCAACCTCCTCACCCTCGTGGCCAACCTCGAGCTCAAGACCGACTGGGCGGTGCTGCCCGGGGACGAGGAGGAGCGCGCCCACCGGCTGGCCACCTTGTCGACCGTCTCGCGCACCATCGGCGAGATCGCCAACCGCGCTCCCTCGGGCCGACTGCCTTACGTGGGGGCCAAGGCCTTCGCCCACAAGGCCGGGCTGCACGCCTCGGCGATCCGCGTCAACCCGGACCTCTACCAGCACATCGACCCCGCCCGCGTGGGCAACACGATGACGATGCTCGTCTCGGAGATGGCCGGGCGCGCCTCGGTCGAGCTCAAGGCCCGCGAGCTGGGCATCGACACCGGCGGGGACCCCGAGCTGCTCGGGCGGGTGACCGAGGCGGTCAAGGCGCGCGAGGCAGCCGGCTACGCCTACGACGCGGCTGACGGCTCCTTCGAGCTGCTCCTGCGCTCGGCCCGCCAGGACCTGCCCGAGTACTTCCGCGTCGAGTCCTGGCGCGCCTCCATCCAGGCCCGTCCCCGGCCGGGGCAGACCGCCCTGGCCACCGACGGCACGACGATCACCGAGGCCGAGGCGACGGTGCGCCTGTGGGCGGGCGGGGAGCGCTTCGCCACCCTGGGGGAGGGCAACGGCCCGGTCAACGCCCTCGACCACGCCCTGTGCGAGGCCCTCGTCCACGTCTACCCGGAGATCGACGACTTCGAGCTGACCGACTACAAGGTCCGCATCCTCGACGCCGAGCGGGGCACCCGCTCCATCGTGCGGGTCCTCATCGACATCACCGACGGCGAGCAGACCTGGTCGACCGTCGGCGTGGGCACCGACGTCATCGAGGCCTCCTGGGAGGCCCTCACCGAGGGGCATGTCGTGGGGCTCCTGCGCCGCGGCGTCGAGCCCAGGTGAGGCCGGGGCCCGCCTGACCGGGCCGGGGCCCGCCTGACCGGGCCGGGGCCCGCCTGACCGGTCCCGCCCCAGGAACGCGCGTGGGGGTCACACGTGGCGGTCGTGGCCCGGACCGAAGTAGACGTCGTCGAGGGTGACGGTCCGCAAGGAGCGTTCCCGGAGGATCTCGACGATCTGGCCGTAGAGCTCGGTGACGGTCGGGGCGTTGGCGTGACCCAGGACGATGTGACCGGCCTGGAGCCAGGTGCGCGCCTCACCGAGGAGCACCTCCTGGGTGAGCAGGCCGGAGTCACCGAAGGAGCCGTACCACAGGGCGGTCGTCGAGTAGCCGATCGAGGCGCACACCGCGTCGGTGCGCTCCGAGCGGTACCCGTAGGGCGGGCGGACGAAGGGGGTGCCGGTCACCCCGAAGGTGGTGGTGAGCAGCTGCTCGCACTGGGTGAGCTCGGAGACGATCTGGGAGTCCGAGATGTCGGTCAGTCCCGCGTGGGTCCACGTGTGGTTGGCCAGCTGGACCTGCCCGGAGTCGACCAGGGGCAGCATCTTGTCGCGGCACTCGGTCCACCCGGGGTACTGGCCGGTGACGAAGAAGGTGAGGCGCACCCCGGAGTCGACGGCGAAGTCGAGGTAGGCGTCGATGACCGAGGCGTCCGCCCCGTCGTCGATCGTCAGGGCGACGACGTCGCCGACCCCTTCGGGCAGTCCGGTGATGATCCCCTCGGGCGGGCTGGGCGGGGGCAGCTCGGGCGCACCGTCCTGGAGCCACAGGGGGCTGCGGGTGGGAGTCGGGGAGGCCGACGGCGTCATGGTGGGAGAGGGCCCGGAGGTAGACGTGGCGGGCGTGCTGACAGGCGCGCTCGTCGACGTGCTCGCCTGGCCCTGGCCCGTCGAGCAGGAGGCGAGGGCCCCGGCGGTGCCCGCGGCGAGCAGGAGCATGAAGTCACGTCGGTGCACGGGTCGTTCCTCCGGTCGGTCCAGGTTGCTGTGGACCGAGGGTCTCATGCGGTGGGCGCCCCCGTCGCGGGGCGGGCCGGACCGACAGGAACGTCTCCCGGCACTGGGACTCACCGCCGGAGCGCGAGCGCGAGCTGGGTCCGGTCGCGCAGCCCGAGCTTGCGCAGCGCCGAGGAGACATGGTTCTTGACCGTGCCCTCGGTCAGGTAGAGCGCCTCGGCGATCTCCCGGTTGGACGCGCCCTGGGCGACCATGCCCGCGATCTCCAGCTCGCGGGGGGTCAGCTCGGGAGCACCTGGCGGTCCCGCCGGGGATGTGAGCACCGGGCGCCGGCCGACGGCGGGCGGGTCCTGGGTGATCCGTGCGACCAGGCGGGGTGCGACGTGCTCGTCGATCACCATGGTGCGGGCGCGCACCGACCGGATCGCCTGGACGAGGTCCTCCGGTTCGACGTCCTTGAGTAGGAAGCCTCCGGCACCAGCCGCAAGGCTGCTGAGGACCAGCTCGTCCTCGTCGAAGGTGGTCAGGAGCAGGGTGGACACCTCCGGATGCTCGGCGCAGAGCCTGGCCACCAGCGTCGGTCCGTCCATGACCGGCATCCGCGCGTCCACGAGGGCGATATCGACCTCCAGTCCGCCGCGGACGAGCTCGAGCGCCTCCGCGCCGTCTCCTGCCTCTCCGACGACCAAGACCTCGTTCTCCAGCTCGAGCAGCCTCCTGAGACCGTGACGCACCAGGGCCTGATCGTCGACCAGCAGCACGCGGATCGGCGCGGTCATGAGACCACGTCCGCCGGGACGCGCGCGGTCAGCAGGAGCCCGTCGTGCTCGGCCCGGGAGACCTCCAGGACCCCACCGACCTCGAGCAGCCGGCGTCTGGCGCCGTCGAGCCCGAAGCCGGGGGTGATCGGGCTGTCGAGCCTGCCGTCGTCGTGCACGCTGAGCGTGACGCGGTCCGGCTCGTAGGTGAGCAGCACATCGGCCCGAGTCGCCTCCTGCGCGTGCCGGGCCGCGTTGGTCAGCGCCTCCTCGGCCACCCGGTACAGGGTCAGGTCGACGTGCGCGGGCAGTGCCCGCGCCGGACCCTCGACGGCGAAGGTCACCTCAAGCCCCGTGCCGTCGAATGTCCGGGACAGGCGACTGAGCGCCGTGCAGAGCGTGCGCTCAACCAACGGCGCAGGGCCCATCGCCCGGACCGCCCGCCGCACCTCTCGTAGAGCCGTGGCGACCGTGGACCGGGCGTCCGCGACCTCCGCCCAGGCGGTCTCCTCGTCGATGGCCCGCAGGCGCTGGGCGTAGGTGAGGTTGAGCTGAGCGACCGTGAGGTGGTGGCCCACCGCGTCGTGCACCTCCCGCGCCAGACGGGCCCGCTCGTTGGCCACGGCCAGCTCCTGCTCCTGCTCGCTGTGGTGACGCAGCGCCGCGTGGGCGCTCTCCAGTTCCGCGTGGGAGGCCACGAGCTCGGCGTGAGCCGACTCGACCTCACCGAGCAGCCGCTGTGCTGTGACGGCGCTCCGACGCTCACTGCCCAGCACCTGTGCCACCGCGATCGTCGCCACCGCGAAACCGGACAGGCCCAGCGCCTGGTCACCCGAGTCCGACCACGACTTGTCGAAGACGAGCGGCACGGCCACGAAGACCGTCGCCACCAGCCCGGCGGCGGAGGCGACGCCGGTCGCGGTCCCGGCCACCATCGTCACGTTAGCCAGTGCGACCACGAGCACGAAGGCGCTGTTGCCGCTGCCGTCGGCGATACCGAACCCGATCGCCCCCGTCGCGAAGACGACGGCCCACACGTGGCGATCCCGGCGCGCCGTCCATCCCAGTCGGGTCCACACCAGGACCATGACCACGGTGACGACCAGCAGAAGCCACTCCGGCAGCAACAGGGGATGGTCGCCCATGGGCGGTACCCGAGCGGTCCAGCTGGCGACGATGCCCGCCCAGAACGTGAGTGTCGCCAGCCAGGGCCGGTCACCGTCCCGGCCCCCACCCACCAGCAGCGTCACGATCCTCGGCATGCTCCCGACCCTAGGGCACGGACGGCTGCGCCCACCATCGACCGAAGGTCACGCATGACGATCGTCATGCCCGGCCCGCAGATCATGACCTCGACCGTGACGCACGGGCGATGAGCCCGGCTGCGCCGCTTCGTAGCGTCGTCATCATGATGACGCACACGCCCACGACGACCCAGACGACGACCCAGACGACGCAGCCGCCCCGGAGCACGCCTCCTCCTCGTGCCCCGCGCTTCGCCCGGGCCCGCAACCTCCCGCTCGCAGTCTCCGTGCGGGTGCTGCTCACCGTTCTCGCGATGACCGGCGCCTCCTTCGGGGCCGCCATCGGCACCGCGGCGGCTCTTGGCCCCTCGGCCGACAGCCCCGCCGGGAGCATGACGGTCTTCGCCGTCGTCTGCGCGGCCGGAACCCTCCTCGCCTGGGGGCTCAGGCGCTTCTTCGAGGGCGACCGCTCCGGGTACCTCGCAGCCGGCTGGGACGGCGGACGCGCCCTGGGCTCCTTCGGACTCGGCCTGCTGGCCGCGACCCTGGCCGTCGCCGCCGCGCGGGCGGTCTCTCTGCTGTCGGGGCGCGCGAGCATCCAGTCCGTGCCGCCGCAGCCACTGAGCGAGTGGCTGATCGGCATCGTGCTCATGATCGGCGTCTCCGTCCTCCTCCAGGGCGTCCCCGAGGAGATGCTGTGGCGCGGCTACTTCCAGACCACCGTCGCGGAGCGGCTCCGCCCGTGGACCGCGGCCGTCATCGGCTCCGTCGGCTTCGGCTCGATGCACCTCGTGTCGATCGGCTCCGGAGGCACCTGGGTCTCCAAGCTCGTCTACGTCCTCATGGCGATGGGACTCGGCCTGGCCTGCGCCGGGCTCCGGGTGCTGACCGGCTCGCTGTGGGCAGCGGCAGGCTTCCACGGTGGCATGCACATCGTCAACCGGACCCTGTCGATCTGGATTCCAGAAGGTCAGGACCAGGCCTCTGTCGCCGTCCTCGGCGCCGCGATGGGGATCGTGTTCGTGGCCTGCTGGGTGGTGGACGGGGTTCGACGAGGTGATCGAGCGGTGACTCGCACCGCGGGTCGGACCGTGTCCGGGTGGGGTGGCTGACGGGGATTGAACCCGCGACCTCTTGGACCACAACCAAGCGCTCTGCCGACTGAGCTACAGCCACCACGTGCGGCATCGCCGCAACGAGCGGTACTTTATCGGCTCGCTCCTGCCCGCACCAATCCGCTTCCCGTGTGCTGTGTCACGTGCTTGGAGGGTCCGTCAGGCGCTCGTGCACCGCGGCTCGCTGGCCTGGGCGGTGGTGGGGGCGGCCAGGATCTCGGCGGCCACAGCCTTGCACTCCTCGCTCGTGGGCCCCTCGCCGACGGGGAAGAGGACGCGACGGTAGTAGCGCAGCTCGTCGATCGACTCCAGGATGTCCGCCAGCGCGCGGTGGCCACCCTGCTTGGCGGGGGAGTGGAAGAAGGTGCGCGGGTACCAGCGCTTGGCCAGCTCCTTGATGGAGGACACGTCGACGACCCGGTAGTGGAGGTGATCGACGAGCTCGGGCATGTCACGCACGAGGAAGGACTTGTCGGTCCCCACCGAGTTGCCTGCCAGCTGGGCGGTGCGCGGGGTGGGCACGAGCTCGCGGACGTGGTCGAGCACGCGGGCCTGGGCCTCCTCGAGGCTCAGACCCTGCCCGAGCTGGTCGAGCAGGCCCGAGGAGGTGTGCATCTGCCGCACGAAGTCCTCCATCTGCTCCAGGGCGGCCGCAGGCGGGGCGATGACGACGTCGAGGCCCTCGCCCAGGGGCCTGAGCTCGTAGTCGGTGACGACGACGGCCACCTCGATGAGCGCGTCGGCCTCGAGGTCGAGACCGGTCATCTCGCAGTCGATCCACACAAGGGGGTCGGAGGTGCTGATCTGTCGGCTCACGACCGCACAGTCTAGACGATCGGCCCGACGGCGGGGGCGCTGGGAACCCAGCTGGCACCCGCCCCCGGAGCGGGGAGGGAGGGCCTGGCCCTCGTACCTTGCGCACCGGGGTCGTACCCTGCGGGTGCGATCGCGACGCATACGGTACGAACCCGGTCAGGATCGGGCGGATCGGCGGGATTCCGCCGCTCGTGGTGCCCCCGCCCGGACTCGAACCGGGAACCTGCGGATTAGAAGGCCGATGCTCTATCCATTGAGCTACGGAGGCGGGCGCCCCCAGCCTACGGCACGGGGTGAAGAAGTCCCCACTCGGCCGACGCGAATCGGGCCGTGCGCCCCGCCGGGCGCCGGTATCGTGGCTCGCGACTTCGGCGCTCCCACGCCACCGTCCCGTTCGAAAGGACCGACGTGCCTCCTTCAGCACTCGCCGTTCGCCTCGCCAACGCCCCGGCCTACGAGCACCCGAGGGTCTTTACGACGGCGTTCACCGTCGGGCGCCGACCGACCTGCGACGTCGTCATCTCCTCCAGCAACGCGGTCTCGGGCGAGCACCTGCGGGTCACGCCCACCGCCGAGGGCTGGGTCGTCGAGTGCGTGTCGCGCACCAACGGCATGATCGTCAACGGCCAGGACCTGCGTCGCGCCCTCATCACCGCCCCCGCGCGGGTCTACCTGGCCAACGTCTCGGGCCCCGGCATCGACTTCACCCCGACGGCCGCACCGGTCGCCCCCGGGGCGCCCCAGCCTCCCGGGCCGGGGGCCGCGGCTCCTCAGCCGCCACAGCCCCCCGCCCACCACACCGGTGTCCCCCCGACCCAGGTGGCGCCCTCGGGCCCCTCCCCGGCCGCCTACGGATCGGCCGCCTCAGCGCAGACCGTTCACACCCCCAGCCAGGTGCCCGGCCAGGTGCCGGGCGCGCCCCAGGCGGGCGCGCCCCAGTTCCCGGGATCGCCTCCGCAGGCGTCCTCGGTGGCCACGATCATCTCGGCCCCCTCGGCCGCGCAGGCCGGCCACCCGGCCCAGACCGCCCCGGGACCGGGCTCAGGGGCGCGCCGGACCGTCAGCAGGGTGCGCATCACCGGCTCGGGGATCATCGGTCGCGCCCCCGACGCCAACCTGCGGCTCGACGACCCGCGGGTCTCGGGCCACCACGCCCGGGTCGACCTGACCCCGCAGGGGATCGTCGTGACCGACCTGCGCTCGACCAACGGCGTGTACGTGGGCCAGCAGCGCATCCAGAGCCACCTCGTGACCGAGCCGACCACCTTCGGCATGGGCTCGACCTTCGTGGTCATCAGCCCCGACGGCACCTGCGAGATCCAGGTCGCCACCGGAGGCGGCGAGCTCATCGGGCGCGACCTGACCTTCTCGGTCATGGACGGCAAGCTCAAGCTCCTCGACGGGATCTCCTTCTCCCTGCCGGGCAACGAGCTCCTCGCGGTGGTCGGCCCCTCCGGGGCGGGCAAGTCGACGCTGCTCAAGGCGCTGACCGGTGAGCAGAAGGCCCAGGAGGGCCAGGTCCTCTTCGACGGCCTCGACGTCTACGAGCACTACCCGGTCATGCGCAACAAGATCGGCGTCGTGCCGCAGAACGACGTCATCCACTCGGCGCTCACGGTACGCCAGACCCTCGAGTACGCCGCCGAGCTGCGCTTCGCCAAGGACGTCTCCAAGGCCGAGCGCCGCCAGCGCATCGACGAGGTCCTCGAGGACCTCGACCTGAGCGAGCACGTCGACAAGCGCGTCAAGAAGCTCTCCGGGGGCCAGCGCAAGCGGGTGTCGACCGCCATCGAGCTGCTGACCCGCCCCTCGCTGCTCTTCCTCGACGAGCCGACCTCCGGCCTGGACCCCCAGCTCGACCGCGACGTCATGGAGCTGCTGGCCACCCTGGCCCACGGCACCCGACCGGGGGACACCGGGCGCACCGTCATGGTCGTCACCCACAACGAGAACCACATCGACCGGGCCGACAAGGTCCTTATCCTGGCCGCAGGGGGCAAGCCGGTCTACTTCGGCGCGCCGCGCCAGGTCATCCCCTACTTCCAGCAGCGCCTGGCCGAGTTCGGCGCGCAGGGCCGCCTGGTCACCCACGCCCCCAAGGGAGGGTTCCCCGACCCGGTGGTCATCGAGGGCTTCGCCGACGTCTACGCGCTCATCCGCAACCACACCGCGGAGCTGCGCTCCTACCTCGAGGCGACGGTCCCCTCGACCCGGCGCGGTGACGGCCGCAGGATCCAGACCAACGCGGTGGTCCACGACAAGCAGGCGCCCCAGCAGTCCGCCGCCCGGCAGGTCTCCACGCTCGTGCGTCGCCACATGCGCATCGTCGCCGCGGACCCCTCCTACCTCGCCTTCATGCTCCTGCTGCCGGTCATCATGGGTCTGCTCACCAAGTCGATCGCGGGCGACGGCGGGTTCTCGGTCCCCGAGCTCATGGCCCCCACCCCCGAGCAGCCCTGCGTCACCTACTCTACGCAGGCCCTCGAGCTGCTCGTCATCCTCGTCACCGGCGCCGCCTTCTCCGGGATGGCCGCGACGATCCGCGAGCTGGTGGGGGAGCGGGACGTGTTCCTCCGGGAGACGGCGGTGGGCCTGAGGCCGGGCGCCTACATGGTGGCCAAGGCGATCATGCTCGCCCTCATCGTCACGGTGCAGACCGCCCTCATGGTCGGGATCGCCCTCGCGCTCAACAAGGCCCCCACCGACGCCGTCGTCCTGGGGTCGCCCGGCCTGGAGCTGGCGGTGTGCTGCTGGGCCATCGCCTTCGTCTCGGGTCTGCTGGGACTGGCCGTCTCGGCCTTCGTGTCGAGCTCGGAGCAGGTCATGCCCGTCCTGGTCGTCACGATCATGGCCCAGCTCGTCCTGGCCGGAGGGGTCATCCCCATCGCCGGGCGCGCGGTCTTCGAGCAGCTGGCCTGGTTCATGCCCTCGCGCTGGGGCTACGCGATGGCCGCCTCGACGGTCGACATGAACCAGATCGTCCCCTACCGCGTCGACGAGCTGTGGGAGCACTCCGCGGGACAGTGGCTGTTCAACCTCCTCATCCTCACGGTGCTGGGCGCTGTCTGCCTCCTCGTGTGCCACATCGGCCTGGCCCGCAGAGGGCGCCGCTGAGCCGCCCTCCCGGGGAGCCTCCGCCCGTCCGGCGAGCCGTCTCCGGTCGGTCCGACGCGCCGTCGGACCGACCGGAGACGGCCCCGGGGGCCGCCCCTGGCGGGGGCGGAGGCGCACAGGTTGCGCCGACCCGGGGACAGATCTCCGTCAATGCCTGAAACGCTCGCCTCAGACCCCTAAGGTGGGTCCCATGTCCCTTCCTACGCCCTCGCACGCCGCCGGAGAAGAGGTCCCCGTCTCCGCGCTGAGCCGTGCCCAGCTCCTCGCTGTCCTCACCGACACCGTGGACGACCTCGACAGGCTCGACCTGAGCCTCGTGGCTCCTGGTGTCGAGGACGCCCGCCGCCTGCGCTCGAGCCTCATCGGCCAGCTGCGCGACCACGTCCTGCCCCGCCTGGCCGACGCCGACGTGCCCGCCGTCGTCGTCGTGGGCGGGTCGACCGGCGCCGGGAAGTCCACGCTCGTCAACTCCGTCCTCGGCACAGAGGTCTCCGACGCCGGGGTCCTGCGGCCCACGACCCGAACCCCCGTCCTCGTGCTCAACCCCGAGGACCAGGAGTCGCTGGCCGATCACCCGGTGTCCGAGGTCTGCCAGGTCGTGGCCTCGGCCGCCGTGCCGGCGGGCCTTGCCGTCATCGACGCCTCGGACCTCGACTCGGTCCACGAGGCCAACCGGGCACTGGCGATCCGCCTCCTGGAGGCCGCCGACCTGTGGCTCTTCGTGACCACCGCAGCCCGCTACGGCGACCACACGCCCTGGACGACGCTCGAGACGGCCGCGAGCAGGCAGACCCCGATCGGCGTCGTGCTCAACCGGGTGCCCGCCACCATCCTGCCCGAGGTCCGCCGCGACCTGCTGGGGCGCCTCGAGTCCCTGGGGCTGGCTGAGTCCCCCTTCTTCGTCGTGCCCGACGCCGGCCCCCACGAGGGGCTGCTGCCTGAGCGCTCCGTGGCCGAGCTGCGTGACTGGCTCAGCGCCCTGGCCGGGCGCCACCGGGCAGCGGGCCTCGTGCGACGCACCGGACGCAGCGTGTGGACCGCCCTGCGCACCGACCTCGAGCGCCTCGCCGACGACGTCGACGCTCAGCACGACGCGGCCGTCCGCCTGGAGACCGCCTCCCAGGAGCTGATCCTCGAGCCCAGCGCGCACGTCGCCGCCGACATCGAGCGGGGCGCGCGCGCCCAGGGCGCGCCCACGACCCGGTGGCTCACGCTGGCCGGTGCCGGCGGCCCCCTGGCTTCCCTCGCCCAGGGAGGGGCGTTGAGGTCCGGGTGGTTCGGACGCGCGACGAAGGCCAGGGCCGAGGCCCTGGCCGCCCTGGCCGCCGACACCTGCGAGTCCCTGGCCGCCGAGCTCCGTGCCGACATGGAGCACCTGGGCGAGCAGGCGGCCCGGACCTGGCAGGAGGCCGGCGCCGGAGACGGGGCTGCGCGGCTCCTGCCCGCCCCCGGGGACGCCACGGCCATCGTCTCGCGCTGGGCCCGGGCCCAGGGCGGAGCCGTCGCCACGGTGCCCAGGGGACTGACCCCCCAGTCCGCCGGAGACCTGCTCGTCGCCGCCGCGGCCGGCATCGAGGGCGCGAGGGCGTCCGCCGAGCGCCTCGGCCTGGGACCCGCAGCCCAGGAGGCCCGCCGGGCCCTGTCGGAGGAGATGTCCCAGGCCCTGGCCCAGATGGTCCCCACCGGAGCCGCGGCCAGCCTCGCCCCAGACCCTGCCCTCGCCGCCGCGCTGCGCCTGCGCGCCGGTGAGCTCGCCCCCTTCACTCG
The DNA here is from genome assembly GCF_900637165.1 of Actinomyces howellii. Taxonomy (GTDB): domain Bacteria; phylum Actinomycetota; class Actinomycetes; order Actinomycetales; family Actinomycetaceae; genus Actinomyces; species Actinomyces howellii. Next base: position 3,132,729 of record NZ_LR134350.1, read on the forward strand.
TTACGGAGCCACCATATGAGCCCCATCATCCGGACCAAGGGCACCGGACCCGTCCTTGACGCCGCCCACCTCGACGAGCGCCTCGAGCGGATGCGCCACGCCCTGCGCTCCTGCCCCGCCGAGGTGCCGGCCGGCCTGTCCATCCCCGCCCACGAACGGCTCGACGAGGTCGCCGAGCGGCTCGCCCTGGGAGTCGACCACACCGTCGTGGCCCTGTTCGGGGGCACCGGATCAGGAAAGTCCTCCCTGTTCAACGCCCTCACCCAGCTTCAGTTCGCCGACGTCGGCGCCCGCCGCCCCACGACCTCGCGGGCCGCAGCCTGCTCATGGGGCGACGACGCCCGTGCGCTGCTGGACTTCCTGGGCGTCAGCGAGGACCGTCGCATCCGGCGCGAGTCCCTCCTGGACGCCTCCGAGCAGGACGACCTGGCCGGCCTCGTCCTGCTCGACGTCCCCGACTACGACTCGGTGACCACCGAGCACGCCCTCCAGGTCGACCGCCTCGTGCCCCTGGCCGACGTCCTGGTCTGGGTCGTCGACCCGCAGAAGTACGCCGACGCCGCGCTGCACGAGGGGTACCTGCGTGGCCTGGGCGCACGGCAGGAGGACATGCTCGTCCTCGTCAACCAGGTCGACACCCTCCCCTCGGGAGGCGCCGACCGGCTGCTGGCCGACGTGCGCGCCCTGCTCGACGCCGACGGCCTCCAGGACGTCCGGGTCCTGCCGGTCTCCGCGGTACGCGGGGACAACCTGCGCGCCGTGCGCGACATCCTGTGCGAGCGCGTGGCCCGGGAGTCCAACGCGGCGCGCACCGCCAGCGCCCGGATGGACGACATCGCCCGGACACTGCGCGGCACGGCCGCCACCCGCACCGTGTCGACCAACCCCGACGTCGCCGCCGCGGCGACGACGAGCCTCGTGCGCGTCTCGGGGGCGCAGGCCGTCGAGGACTCCGTGCGCGACGGGCTCTCCCGGGCCCTGCCTCGGGCGCTCACCCGTCCCGAGCCGCCCTCGCGGTCATCGGTGGCGGCGGTGCGCTCGACCTGGCTGCGCCGGACCACCGACGGACTGCCCGAGGTCTGGCTGCGCAGCGTCGAGCAGGCCGTGGCCGTTCCCGAGGCCCTGGCCGCCCAGACGGCCGAGGCCGTCGGCTCGGTCCCCCTGCCCTCCAACCGCGCCCCGGTCATCGAGCTGGCCTGGTGGGGGGGACTGCTCGCGGTCCTGGCCTCCCTGGCGTGGGCGGCCCTGGCCCTGACCGGCGGTGGTGGGCTCGTGGGCCCGATCGTGCTGCTGGTCCTCGGCCTGGTCCTCGCCGTGTGGGCCGCATCGGCCCGCCGCGCCCGGGCCAAGCGGGAGGCGCAGCACTACGCCGACCAGATCCGGGCCCGCCTCAGCTCGATCGTGACCCGGGGCCTGACCGAGCCCGCAGACGAGGTCCTGGCCAGGCACGCGATGCTGCGCACGGCCCTCACCCAGCACTGATCCGGCCCCGAGCCGGCCGCGATCCCGCCGCCAGCCGCTGGCCCTGAACCGGCCGCGAGCCCGCCGCCAGCCGCTGGCCCTGAACCGGCCGCCGGCCGCGAGCCTGCCGCCGGCCCTGAACCGGCCGCCGGCCGCGAGCCTGCCGCCGGCCCTGAACCGGCCGCCGGCCGCGAGCCTGCCGCCGGTCTCGAACCGGCCGCTGGCTCTGAACCGGCCGCCGGCCGCGAGCCCGCCGCCGGCCGGTCCTTGGCCTCCCCGTGCCCGGGCCCGCCCGGACCACCCCGCTCACCCCGTCCGCTCCGGACCGCCCCGGTCCACCCCGCTCACCCCGTCCGCTCCGGACCACCCCGGTCCTGGGGCGTGGAGGTGCTCCACAAGCGGCCTTCGTGCAGGGGTCGTCCACAGGGCTGCGGCCCTCCCGTGGCGTGCGGTGGCGCCGGCGCTGCACCGTGGTCGGGCGGGCCGGTGCCTCGCCGGCCCGCTGCCGGCGCACCGCCGGCGAGGACTCAGCAAGGAGCGCATCATGAGCCGTCAGCTCGATCTCGTCGTCCAAGGGGTGCTCGGCACCCGCCCCTCCGTGGTCCGAACGGCCACGGGCAGACCCTTCTGCCACTTCCGCGTCGCCACGACCCCGTCCTTCCGCAGCCGGGACGGCTGGCGGGACGGTGCCACGATGTGGTTCACCGCCAAGGCCTGGGGAGCCCTGGCCGAGAACCTGGGGCACAGCCTGCACAAGGGGGACCCGGTCGTCCTCGTCGGACGCCTGAGCCAGGAGACGTGGCTCAACGAGACCGGCGAGCACCTCGACAACGTCCTGACGGTCTCCTGCGGCGGGCACGACCTGACCTGGGGGGAGTCCCGCTTCATGCGGGTGACCCACGCCGAGGAGGAGCCCGACGACCCGTCAGGGGCCGCCCCGGGGCAGCAGGCCCCGTCCGCCGGTGCACAAAGCATGGCCGACGGCGCCGCAGGCCCGGCCCCTGAGGGAGCCGAGGACCCGGCCGAGCCGCTGCCCGACTCCCACTGGCAGGTCGCCGAGCCGCCGGCCGGCGCCGGCGCACCGGACGGGCAGGCCGGGACGCCGCAGGACCCGGGGGCGCAGGACGGCGCCCCGGCCGCGACCCACGGAGGACTCGACTACGTCCTGGTCGGGCAGTGAGCCCGGGCCCCGCCGGCCCCTGAGCCCGGGCCCCGCCGGCCCCTGAGCCCGGGGGCCGGGAGCAACGGACCGGCTCTGTTCACTCAGGGCTGAGCGTCGACGAGCCAGTCGAGGTCTGCCGGGTGGGCGACGCCCAGGACCTCGATGAGGACGCGGGTGACCGTCTCGGCGGCCTGGGCGCCACCGGGCAGGAGCCTGCTCATGACCTCCGTGCCCTGTCCTGCCCAGCCCAGCGCCCGCAGGAGGCTCGTCTCCCTGTCCCCGAGCAGGACCCGGCCACGCGCGTCGAGGACCGGGACGACGACCTCGACGCCCTCGTCGCGGACGACCAGGACGACCCCGGGCACCTCCGGGGAGGGCTCACGCCGTCGACGCCGGCGCAGCAGGCCTGACAGGCCGGACCGGGTCTGCTCCGAGGAGTCGGGTCGGTCGGTCCCGACCACCGGCGCGGGCGCGGTGAGCAGCACCGTCAGGCCGGTGCCCGCGCCGTGGCCCGCCCGAGCCCGGCGGTCGAGGAAGGCGGCCAGGTCGGGGGTGAAGCGCGCCCACGAGCCGAGGTCGACCTCGGCCGACAGGTCGATGGGCGGGCCGCCGGGACCCCTCGGGTCCGCAGGCTCCGAGGGCGGGGTCGGGAGCGGGGCGTCGGATGACTCGTCGGGGGACAGGGCGTCGGGCACGGGGCACACGGTAGTTCGCGGGAGCGGCCCGCGACACACCCGTGCGGCCCGCGTGTCTGTCCGGCAAAGCGCGTCGCACTGGCTACGGTGACCGGCAACGGGGGCGTACCTGCGCCCCGACGGCAGGAAGTGTTCAGGCTCGATGATCCGATTCGACCACGTGTCCAAGGTCTACAAAAGGGGAGCGCGCCCGGCCCTCGATGACGTCACCATCGAGGTCGAGCGCGACGAGTTCGTCTTCCTTGTCGGGGCCTCGGGCTCGGGCAAGTCGACCTTCCTGCGCCTGACCCTGCGTGAGGAGCGCCCGACCTCCGGCTCGGTCCACGTCCTGGGCCGGGACCTGTCGCAGATCTCGAGCTGGAAGGTGCCCAAGCTCCGTCAGGAGATGGGCTTCGTCTTCCAGGACTTCCGTCTCCTGGAGAACAAGACGGTCCTCGAGAACGTGGCCATCGCCTCCCAGGTGATCGGAAAGCCCCGCCACTACATCCTGTCGGCGGTTCCCGAGGCCCTCGACCTCGTGGGGCTGGCCGGCAAGGAGAAGCGCCTGCCGCACGAGCTGTCCGGGGGCGAGCAGCAGCGCGTGGCCATCGCCCGCGCGATGGTCAACCGTCCCAAGCTCCTCCTGGCCGACGAGCCCACGGGCAACCTCGACCCGTCGACCTCAGTGGGCATCATGCGCCTGCTCGACCGGATCAACCGGCAGGGCACAACCGTCGTCATGGCCACCCACGACGACGAGATCGTCGACCAGATGCGCAAGCGGGTCATCGAGCTCAAGGCGGGCGAGGTCGTGCGCGACCAGGCCCGCGGCGTCTACGGCTCGGACCGCTGAAGGAGGCCCGCCCATGCGATTCCGTTTCATCCTGTCCGAGACCTTCAAGGGCCTGAGCCGCAACCTGGCGATGACGGTCTCGGTCGTCCTCGTGTCCTTCGTGTCCCTCCTGTTCGTGGGGGCCTCCGCCCTCCTGCAGACCCAGATCTCGACGATGAAGGGCGACTGGTACGACAAGGTCGAGGTCAGCGTCTACATGTGCCCGGCCTCCTCGGCCGAGGCCGCCTGCGCCAACGGCGAGGCCACCCAGGAGCAGATCGACGACGTCGAGGCCCTCATCAACTCCGACGTCCTGTCCTCTTACGTCAAGAGCTACACGCTGGAGACCAAGGCCGAGGCTTACGAGCGCTTCATGGAGGCCTACGGGGACACCAAGATCGGTCGCAACGCGACCGAGGAGATGATGCCGGTCTCCTTCCGCATCAAGCTCGTCGACGCCGAGGAGTACCAGGTCGTCGCCGAGCAGTTCACCGGGCGTGAGGGCGTCGAGCGCGTCGTCGACCAGCGCTCGACCCTCGAGCCGCTCTTCCTCGTCATGAACCGGGCCTCGTGGATCACCGGGGGGCTGGCGGCGATCATGGCCGTCGCGGCGGTGCTGCTCATCTCCACCACCATCCGCCTGTCAGCGATGAGCCGGTCCAAGGAGACCGGGATCATGCGCCTGGTCGGTGCCTCCAACCTCTTCATCCAGCTGCCCTTCATGCTCGAGGGCGCCCTGGCCGCGCTCCTGGGGGCGGTGGCCGCGGTGGGGGCGCTGTGGGCGGGGGTCCACTACGTCGTCGACGGCTGGCTCGCCTCCTCCATCAGCTTCACCACCGCCTTCATCGGCACCGGTGACGTTCTGCGCCTGGCTCCCTGGCTCCTGCTGGCAGCAATCATCCTGGCGGCCGCCTCCTCGGCCTTCTCCTTGTCGAAGTACACCAAGGTCTGATTCCCATGCGCACCGGCACCTCCCGTCCTCGTCCCGCCTCCCGGGCGACTCGCCGCGCTCCGCGCCGACGCCGCCTGCTCGCCGTCGTGGCCGCCCTCGCCCTGGGCCTTGCCGGCGCTGGCATGCCGGCCCAGGCCGACGAGAGGCAGGACGCGGTCGACCAGCAGGAGGAGGCCGAGCGCAAGCAGGCGGAGGTCACCGCCTCCCTCGAGGGGGTCTCGGCCTCCCTGGGCCAGGCCTACCTGGATCTCCAGGCGGCCGAGACCGCTCTGGGCACCGCCCAGACCGAGCTCGACGCCGCCGAGGCCGACCTGGCCGCCAAGGAGCGCGAGCAGCAGCTCGCCGCGGACCGCCTCGCGGTCGCCGAGGCCGACCTGGCGGCCATCGAGGAGGAGGCGCAGGCCTCCCAGACCAACGCCGAGGAGAACTCGGCCTCCGTCGCCGACCTCGTCGTGTCGACCTACCAGGGAGACAGCGCGGTCACCTCCTGGACCTACGTGCTCGCCTCGGAGTCGGTCGACGACCTCACCCAGCGCGCCTCGACCATGGAGATCGCCACGGGTGTCCAGGAGTCGGTGCTCTCGCAGGCTGAGGCCGAGCGCGCCCAGGACGCCAACCGCAGGGCCCGCCAGGACGCGACGACCACCCGGGTGGCGACCCTCAAGGACGAGGCCGACGCCGCCGAGGCGGCCGCCCAGACCGCCAGGGACGACGCGCAGACCCGCCGGGACGAGGTCGCGGCGCTGACTGCCGAGCGCCAGACCGCCGCCGCCCAGTTCGAGACCGAGAAGGCCGGGCTGGAGGCCCAGCAGGCCCAGGCGGCCGCCGACGCGGCCGCAGCCGCCGAGACGATCGCCCGCATCGACGCGGCCAACCAGGCCTCCGCCGGCTACACCGGTGCCAGCTCGGGGGAGGTGGCGGCCTCCTCGTTGGGTGGCGGCGACATCGGCCACCCGATCACCGGCTCTCTTGTCGTCGCCTCCCCGTTCGGCTACCGCATCCACCCCATCACCGGGCAGTCGAGGCTCCACGCAGGGGTCGACCTCGTCGCGGGCCAGGGGGTCCCGCAGTACGCGGCCGTCTCAGGCACCGTCACCCACAACATCAACTCCTCGTGCGGCAACGGGATCTTCATCAACGGTGGGGTCATCAACGGCCAGTCGGTCGTCGTCGCCTACTGCCACCTCTCGCAGATCTCCGTGAGCAACGGCGCCTACGTCTCCAAGGGCCAGCAGATCGGCCTGACCGGTGCCACGGGTGGCGCCACGGGCCCCCACGTGCACTTCGAGGTCATCCTCAACGGCACCGAGGTCGACCCGATGACCCTGCCCGGCTTCTGATGCGACGGGGCTGGGCGTAGGCTGTGTGCCCGCGCCCGCCACGGGGGGCGCCCGCGTGCGCCGTCGAGGTGCGCGGACACGAGACGACACGAGGGGAGCCACCGGTGTCCACGAGGCGCGACCGGACCACGAAGCCCACGGCGGGCCAGCGTGCCAAGGCCGCTGCCCACGCCCGCACGACCGTGGCACGCAACCGGAGGGCGAGCCACGACTACGTCCTGGAGGACCGCTACGAGGCCGGGCTGGTCCTCACCGGCACCGAGGTCAAGGCCCTGCGCATGGGCCGGGCATCCCTGACCGAGGCGTGGGTCGAGCTCGACCGACACGGTGAGGCCTGGCTCCAGGGCGCGCACATCCCCGAGTACCTCCAGGGGACCTGGAACAACCACTCCCCGCGCCGCAAGCGCAAGCTCCTCCTCCACCGCTCGGAGCTGGCCAGGCTCGCCCAGCGCGTCCAGGCCAAGGGCTACACCGTCGTCCCCCTCGAGCTGTACTTCATCGGGGGGAGGGCCAAGCTCGAGATCGCCCTGGCCCGCGGTAAGCAGGACTGGGACAAGCGTCAGGCGCTGCGTGAGGCGCAGGACAACCGGGAGGCCGCCCGGGCGATGGCGGCCGCCAACCGGCGTCGGGGCTGAGGTCCGCCTTCGAGGTCTGCTCGAGGCGCCGACGCAGGTCCGGACCGTGCGGCCAGGGTCCTAGAGGCCCGGGCGAGGCGTGGCTATACAATCGCCGCCGCGTCCCGTCCGGGACGCCCTGACCGTGGAGGAAATGAGGACCCCGACCATGAGGGCACAAGACCCCTTGACCGTTCGCCTGCTGCCCCGGCTCCTGTACGGAGTCGCCCTGCTGGCGCTCGTCTACAGCCTCCTGGGGGCTGTGCCCGGGGTCAGGCCGGTGCTCGACTTCATCTTCCTGTGGGTCGTCCCGCTGCCCTTCATCGACTGGCTCTCCGCCGTCGTCGCGCTCATCCTGGCCGCCGGCCTGGACCGCCGCAAGCGCGCGGCATGGGTGGCGATGACGGTCCTGGCGGCAGGCTCCCTCGTCCTGTACGCCCTGCTCCTCATCGCCTTCATCAGCGTGGACGAGCCGGGCCTGGACATCTACGGCTCCCTGGCGCTCAACATCGCGGTGCTCCTCGGCCTGCTCGCCCTGCTCGTCATCCACCGCCGCTCCTACCCCGTGCGCTCCCGGCCGGGCAACATCCGCAGGGCCCTGGGTGTCTTCCTCCTCGTGTCGTGCACCGCCACCGCCGTGGCCGTGGCCCTGACCCTCGTCCTGGAGGGCGTGGGCCTCGAGCAGGTCACCGGGCTCGTGACGGGGCACTCCGGACCCGGCTGGCTGCGCAGCCTGCTGGGACTGGGGTGGGCCGGGGCGGTGCTCGCCTTCTTCTGGATCATCATGCGCTCCCAGAAGGAGGCCGGGCGCATGAGCCTGGACGAGGAGCGTCGTGTGCGCAGCCTCCTGGCCCAGTTCCCCGCCGACTCCCTGGGCTACTTCGGGACGAGGCGAGACAAGTCCGCCCTGCTCACCGAGCACGGTGGTGTCACCTACCGGGTCGGCCAGGGTGTCGCCCTGGCCTCCGGCGACCCGCTGGGCGACCCCTCGACCTGGCCGTCGGCGGCACGAGCCTTCGTCCGGCACGCCGCCGACTACGGATGGACCCCGGCGGTCATCGGCGCCTCCGAGGCCGGCGCCCGCGCCTACGTCGAGGCGGGCCTGCGCGCCCTGCACATCGGCGACGAGGCGGTCCTGCACTGCGCACGCTTCCGGCTCGACGCCCTGCCCGAGGTGCGCCGTGCGGTGCGGCGCCTGACCGGGCTGGGCTACACCGTGCGGATCAGGCGCCACCGCTCCATCCCTGCCGAGGAGCTGGGCGCCTTGGCCGTGCTCGCCGACCAGTGGCTGGCCGGGGAGGCCGAGCGCGGCTTCTCCATGGCCCTGGGGCGCCTGGCCGACCCCTCTGACGGCCAGTGCGTCATGGTCGAGGCGCTCTTCCCCGACGGCGACGAACGCGGACGGGTCGCCGCGCTGCTGTCCTTCGCGCCCTGGGGCGGCGACGGTCTGAGCCTGGACGTCATGCGGCGCCATCCCGAGGCGGACAACGGCGTCACCGAGCTCATGGTCTCCTCCGTGGTCGCTGAGGGCGCCGAGATGGGGATCTCGAGGATCTCCCTCAACTTCGCGGTCTTCCGCTCGGCCTTCGCCGAGGGCGCCAGGCTCGGGGCCGGCCCGCTGCGCCGGCTGTGGCGCCGTGTGCTCCTGCTCGCCTCACGCTGGTGGCAGCTGGAGTCCCTCTACCGCTCCAACTCGAAGTACGACCCGGAGTGGCGCCCCCGCCTCATCTGCTACCGCGAGGGAGCCGAGCTGGCGCAGGTCGCCCTGGCCATGGGGGTGGCCGAGGGCTTCGTCACCCTGCCCCGCTGGGTGGCGGGGGACTCCGGCCCCCAGCCCCGGCGTGCCGCCGAGGACTCCGCCGAGCTCCTGGCCCTGACCGCCGGCTCGGTGGCCAGGCCCTCGCGCGTGCGCCCCGCCGGCCAGCTCGCTCCCCGCCTGGCCTGCCGTGAGGCCATGCTCGCCGAGGGCCTCGAGCCCTACCCGCCGTCGGTCGACGTCACCGCCACGTGCGCCGGTGCCGAGGGCGCCTGCACGGTCGCGGGGCGGGTGCTGGCCATCCGTGACCACGGCGGCGTCGTCTTCGCCGACCTGCGGGACTGGAGCGGCGACCTCCAGGTCGTCCTGGAGACCGGCGGGGCCGGGGCGCAGGCGGTCGTGTCCTTCCGCAGGCTCGCGCGGATCGGCGACCAGGTCGCCGTGAGCGGGACCCTCGGGGCCTCCCGCACCGGCACCCGCAGCCTGCTGGTCCGCAGCTGGGTCATGACCTCCAAGGCGCTGCGTCCCCTGCCCGACAAGCGCCGCGGCATCCAGGACCCCCAGACCCTGGTCCGCCAGCGTCACCTCGCCCTCATCACCAGCCCCGCCCTGCGCGCCATGGTCACGGCGCGGTCGACCGCGATCCAGGCGGTGCGCGGCGAGCTGCTCACCCGCGGCTACCTCGAGGTCGAGACGCCGATGCTCCAGACCGTCCACGGCGGCGCCAACGCGCGACCCTTCCGCACGCACATCAACGCCTACAACCTCGACCTCTACCTGCGTATCGCCCCCGAGCTCTACCTCAAGCGCCTCATGGTCGGCGGAATGGACCGGGTCTTCGAGATCGGGCGCAACTTCCGCAACGAGGGGGCCGACGCGACGCACAACCCCGAGTTCACGATGCTCGAGGCGTACCAGGCCCACGCCGACTACAACGTCATGAAGGAGGTCGTGCGGGACCTCACCCTCGCCGCCGCACGAGCCGCCCTGGGCACCACGGTCGTGCGTGGCACGGTCGGCGGGGTCGAGCACGAGATCGACCTCGCCGCCCCCTGGCGGTCGGTGAGCGTGTGCGAGGCGGTCTCCGAGGCGCTCGGGCACAGAGTCGACACCTCGACCCCGGTGGAGCGGCTGCGTGAGCACGCCGAGGCCCTCGGACTGCCTGTCAGCCCCCGCTGGGGCTGGGGCGAGCTCGTCCAGGAACTCTACGAGCACCTGGCCGAGGCGAGCACCGTCGGCCCGACCTTCTTCACCGACTTCCCCGCCCAGACCTCGCCCCTGACCCGGCCCCACCGCACCGAGGCGCAGCTGGCCGAGCGCTGGGACCTCATCATCTTCGGGTCGGAGGTCGGGACGGCGTACTCCGAGCTCGTCGACCCCGTCATCCAGAGGCAGCGGCTGACCGCGCAGTCCCTGGCCGCCGCCGGGGGCGACCCCGAGGCCATGGAGCTCGACGAGGCCTTCCTCGAGGCCCTCGAGCAGGGCATGCCCCCCTCAGGGGGACTGGGCGTGGGCCTGGACCGTCTCGTCATGATGCTCACGGGCTCCTCGATCCGCGAGACCATCGCCTTCCCCCTGGTCAGGCCGGGACGATGAGGGGCAGGGTGCTGGCCGTCCTGGTGCTGGTCACGTACAACAGCTGGCTCGCCTGGCGGCTCAACGGCCACCCGGAGGCGCTGAGCGGCTACCTCTCCGAGCTCGCCGCCCAGGACCAGCCCTTCCAGTGGTTCTTCCGGCTGGGCGACCTGGCGGCCGCCGTCGTCTTCGTCGCCGTCGCAGCCCTGGGCCGTCGTGGCTGGACCCCCTGGCTGGGGCACTGGGCGCCGAGGGTCGCCATCGGGCTCCTGCTGGTCGCGGTCGGTACCGCGCTCGACGTCGTGTTCAACCTTCCGTGCGCAGAGAGCCGTGACGCCGTGTGCGCCGCCACCCCGAGCCTGGCCAGGCACCTGCACGAGGCGTGCTCGGTGCTCGTGTCGGTCTCGCTCGTGGCCACCATCGGCATGTCGGCCGTCGGCATGGCCGCCCGCGGCGGCTGGCACGTCCCAGCGCGCCTGACAGCGGGGCTGGCCGTGGTCGTGGCCGTGCTCATGGTCGCCAGCGTCGCCGCGCCCGCGGTGGCACCGGGCACGCAGGGGCCCGTCCAGGCGCTCCAGGTCCTCCTGTGCTCGGGCTGGATCGCCCTGCTGGCATGGCGTCTTCCCGGGGGCCGGCGTGCCTGACCGCCGCTACCCCGACGGGCACACCGTCCACACCCGCGACGGCTCGGGTCCCGGCATCGTCCTGCTCAACGGCTGCGCTCTGGCCGCCGTGGGATGGGACGAGGTGATCGCCGCCCTGCCGGGCCGCCGGATCATCGCCGTCGACCGGCCGGGGCGGCGGGGGACCAGCTGTACCGCCCTTCCCACGCTCGCCGGTGAGACACGCTTCCTGGCCGATCTCCTGCGCCAGACGGGGCGAGGGCCGGTCATCGTCGTCGCCCACTCGATGGCCGCCTTCCAGGCCGAGGCCCTGGCACGCACCCGGCCCGGGCTTGTGGCCGGTGTGGTCCTGGTCGACCCCGCCGTCACCGCCGGCTCCCGCGTGCGGGGACGGATCGGGGCCGAGCTGGCCTGGCGGGCCGCCGACCTGCTCCTGGGGCACGAGCTCGTGCGGCGTCCCGTGGCCAGGATCTGGCGCCGTGGCCTGAAGGCGCAGACGGTGCGTCCCGAGCTCATCGACACCTCCCGGTGGCGGCAGACGTGGGCGAGCCGACAGTCCCTGGCCGCCGGCACCGCCGAGTGGATGGCCTTCCCTGCCCAGGCCGCCGAGCTCGAGCGTCTCCGGGAGGCGCAGAAGGCCCCCGCGCCGGTCGGCGCCGTCATCGTCGAGGCACCGCCGCCGGTGCCCCTCGTCGAGGCAGCGGTGCTCCACGCCTCCTTCGCTGCCACCCGCCTGCGTCGCCTGCCCGGCTGCCGGCACCTGACGATGGTCGACGCCCCGGACCAGGTCGCCGAGGAGATCCGTCTGGCGGCCGAGGCCTCCGCGGCCCAGGCGCCCGGCGCGGTGCGAGCCGACTGACGGGATGATTCTCGGGCGGCGCCCTGTTACAGTGGTGCACCGCTCGGCAACGAGCACAGTGCGGCGGGTCGCAGGACCCGCCGGTGACAACTGCACAGGGGATGATCGGTTTCGACGACGGTCGTGGGTTCAGGGGAAGCGGGTCGAGGATGCACAGTCATCTCGTCAACGCTCTGTGCGAACCAATAGGTGCCGATAACTCTCGCACCGACTTCGCCCTCGCCGCCTGAGCGAGCCTCGAAGTCCGTCAGCCCGGGGAGCGCTTCCGCCCCGGTTCCTGGCGTCATCTAGGAAGCCACTGCTGAGGCCCCTCGCCACCGGGGGTCTCGGGACACCTTGGTGGCTGAGTCCGTCGGCGTCCTTGTCCGCGTGAGACGCCGGGGCTGAGAACATCGCTAGCGGACTGCACCCGGAGAAGTCCTGTTGCACCACCGTCGGACCGGGGTTCGATTCCCCGCATCTCCACCCATGACGACGCCCCCGGGCCCCAGGCCCGGGGGCGTCGTCGTTCCCACGGCCCTGTGCCTTCTGCTCTGTGCCTTCCGCCGTGCCCGTACCTCGTGCGTCGCGCCTCCTGCCGTGCCCGTACCTCGTTCGTCGCGCATCCTGCCGTGCCCGTACCTCGTGCGTCCGGTGCACATTCTGAGGGTGCGAACGTGAGGAGTGGTTCCAGGGGACGAGTGCGGAGTGCACTGGCCGGTGCGTGGGGGTGGCCTGGTCGTCCCACCGCGAGATCGGGACTAATGGCACCTCGAGATCGGGGGAAGTGGCACCTCGAGATCGGGGGAAGTGGCACGTCGAGGTTGGTCTTCTCACTGAGTCCCCGCTCGCGCGCCTCACCCGCTCCGCCCGCGCGCCTCACCCGCCGCTCCGTCGACCGGTCATGTGACTGTCGACCGTCTATGTGACAGCGAAAGCCCGGTCGGGAGTTACATGACCGGTCGAGAGTGACATGACCGGTCGAGGGTGACAGGGGTGTGCGGGGACGGGGTGTGTGGTCTGTCAGCCGTGGCGCTCGACCCTGGACCGGGTCGGGACCGGGCAGGTCAACGTTGGCCAGACCGGGGCTGGGCCGGGGCCGGTCCGGGGTCGGGGCTCACTCCCCGTGGGTGGGTGTGCTGGTAGGGGCGGCGAGGTGGTGCACACATCAACTACCCTCGCGGCCCAGGCCGACGCCCGTGATTGAGCCGAATAATGATCGTCTTGTAGCAGGCGGAGCGGGTGTCCGTGTGCGTCGCAGGGGTCGTTGCACATCTCAGGCCTCCACGACCGTCTCCGCGATGGTGGCTGGTCGGGGGGGGACCGCGGGATTCCGCGGTTCTTCACCGTGACGTCTCGACTGCCACGTGTCTGTTCTGTGCATCACACCCAGGTGGGGGTGCGAGCCACGCGCTCCGAGCGCCCGATCGGGCCCCATGACGCCGAGAGATCGCCGCATCGCCCGGCCGGCAGCCGCCCGGCACCTCGAGGTCGGGACATATGACGCCCGGCGTCCTGAGGCGAGTGCGCAGGCTCATGGCGCCCGGTGTGTGCTGCCTGGGGCGTGTCAGATGCGGCGAACTCGAGGTGTCATTAGTCCCGATCTCGGGGTGCCATTAGTCCCGATCTCGGGGTGTCACTTCCCCCGATCTCGGGGGGTCATTAGTCCCGATCTCGCGGGGCAGGCGGGGGCGGGCGGGGGCGGGCGGGTTCGGGGTGTGAGCGCGCCGTGGCGGTGCGGCCGCGACGTCCGGGCGGAGCACTTCCTAGGTGCTTCACAGCCTCGCAGGGGGGCAGCGCCCAGGATGAGTGGGTTACATGGTTACTGCCGCTGGACGGAGGCGGGCCACGAGGGTTGGGGAACCTGATGACGGGCTCGCAGCCGAGACGGCGGGGGTCGAAGGGAGCCCCTGCTGGTCGCTCCGGCGAAGGAGGCGTCGCCCCCGGTGCTGGGAACACCGGGCAGTGCGCAGGCGCCTCGATGACGAGGGCCCGTGGCCCGGGAGAGACAACCCGGACCACGGGCCACCGTCGTTCCGCCGGCCCTCAGTCGAGCTGCTCGAAGGTCCGGGCCCAGGCCGACCGGATCGGGTTGGCGTCGGCGATCATCTCGTCGAAGCGCTCGTCGGCGATGTCGACCACCTCGCCCAGGGCCACCCGTGCCTCCCGCGTCGGGGAGGACTCCACGCGGTTCCAGCCCCGGGCGATGAGCTGGGACGCGTCCGCCAGGCGGCTCACGCACATGACCAGAGGCCTGTCGAACTTCTCGCGGTAGGCCGCCCCCAGGGCACGCAGCTCGGCCTCCTGGGCGTCGTCGAGCGCCCCCAGGGCGAGCGAGGCCGTCTCCAGGCGTGCCCGGGGGTCCCCCTCGGGGTCGAGCAGGAGGTCGACGACGTCGCTGTAGCCGTTGATGAGCGCCTCGTGCTCGGCCGGGGAGGCCGTGAGCACGATGTCCTCGAAGGCCTGGCGCAGCGCGGCCACCGAGGCGAAGGGACGCTGGTCGTACACCCTGGCGGCCGGCCAGGTGGCTCCGACGTACATGTTCGCGAAGGTCTCGACGAACTCCTGGGCCGACATGGCGTTGACCGTCTCCAGGCTCATGGCGCGGCCCTCGACGCGCGCCACGTCCGGTCCCTGCTGGCGCCCGAGGTGGAAGAACACGATGTTGAGCACGATCGCGCTCAGCGCGCCGATCGTCACCCCCGAGCCGAAGAGGATCGCCAGCCACGAGGGCATGACGGTGGCGATCTCGGGCTTGAAGGTGACGAGCAGGGCCAGGCCCAGGGACGTCGAGACGATGACCGCGTTGCGGTTGTCGTGCATGTCGACCTTCCCCAGGGTCTGGATCCCCACGACCGCCACAGAGGCGAACATGGCCAGGGAGGCGCCTCCGATGACGGACTGGGGGATCGCCGCGACGACGGCCGCCGCCTTGGGCAGCAGCCCCAGGACGATCATGATGACCCCCGCGCAGGTGACGACCCAGCGCGAGGTGACGCGGGTGAGGCGGACCAGGCCGACGTTCTGGGCGAAGCACGTGTAGGGGAAGGAGTTGAGGACCCCTCCGAGCACCGTCGACAGCCCGTCTGCCCGCAGGGCGTTGGCGATGTGCGGGGGCGTGATGCGCCGTCCCACGATCTCCCCGGTGGCGAAGACGTCACCAGTGGTCTCCACGGCGGTGACCGCCATGACCACGAGCATGGACACGATGCCGGTGACCGTGAACTCGGGCAGCCCGAAGAAGAACGGCGTGGTCAGCCCCACGGCATCGGCCTGGGCGACCCCCGAGAAGTCCGCGTCGCCCAGGACGGCGGCCAGGATCGTGGCCGACACCAGGCCCACGAGCACCGAGATCGTGGCCATGAAGCCCTTGAAGACGCGCTGCACCCCCACGATGAGGGCGATCGTGACCAGCGCGTAGGCCAGGCCCTTGACGGTGAGTGCCGCGGAGTCCTGCCCCTGGCCCGCCTGGGCGCCCCAGGCCACGATGTCGGAGGCCGACACGCTCATGAGCGTCGTGCCCATGACCGTCAGCAGCGTGCCGGTGACCACCGGCGGGAAGAAGCGCAGGAGCCGGGCGAAGAAGGGCGCCAGGAGGAAGGTGGCCAGGCCCGCGGCGATGATCGAGCCGTACATGGCGGCCAGGCCGCCGGTGCCGCCCTGACCGCCGGAGGCGGCCAGGCCGATGGCGATGAGGGGCGAGACCGCGGTGAAGGTGACCCCCTGGATGAGGGGCAGGCGCGCCCCGATCCGCGGGCCCAGGCCGGCGGACTGGATGATGGTGGCGATGCCGCAGGTGAACAGGTCGGCGTTGATGAGGTGGATCGTCGTGGCGGCGTCAAGGCCCAGCCCCGACGCGATGACCAGCGGGACGACGACCGCGCCGGCGTAGAAGGCCAGGACGTGCTGGACACCCAGCACGGTCAGCTGCCCCAGCGGCGGGACGGCGTCGACCGGGTCCTTCGTGCTGCCTGCGGCAGGGGTGGCGGCGGGGGATGAGGGATGGGCGGGATTGCGACGGCCCAGTGCCATGCGCTGTCTCCTTGGGGTCGTGGGTGGGGAGGGGCCCCACCGGCGCCACCATTGTGGTGCCTGGGCGTGACTCCTCTGAAATCCGGGCCGGCCCCCACGAGGCGGGGGCGCCGGTCATGCGCTCGAGTGACTCCTCTGAAATCCGGGCCGGCCCCTGCCCTCGGTCCTGCCGGCCTCCCCGGCCCTGCGGACGCCGGGCCCCGCCCGTGAGAGCGCCGGGCCCCGCGGCGCCGGTGCTCCTCGAGGGGCCCGGGCCACCGGCTGCTCGGGACCTGCCGGTTTGCTAGAGTCGACCAGGCAACAGCGGACCGGCAGCAGACCACAGACGTCCGGGGTGGGAGGGAACC